>NZ_JBFAHK010000004.1:0-689156 GCF_040802095.1 Nonomuraea sp. NPDC050783 | reverse complement strand
GACGCGGCTTCTTCTTCCCCATGCTCTCCATCATGGACATCCTTCCGGGGACGAGCCCCTGATCTCGGATGTCCGTCAAACCGGATCAAGCCCACTTGAGACGATCTGCGCCGCGAATCGGCACATCTTTCCTGTCGGCCAGGTCTCGGGATACGACGAATTCTGAGTGGGCGTTCAGGCGTGGTTGATGAAAGTATGCCCACTCTGCACTCACGGTATTTTGTGCTGTTTGCTCGATGGGTTTGGAGGAGTCCTTCGTCGGCTCGCGGCTGTCAGCCGTGGTCGTCCGGGCTGTCGGCGGCGTCGAACATGTGGCAGTTGTGCTGGATCAGGGGCATGTACTGCTCAGCCCAGGCTCGCAGACTTCGCAGCGGCGCGACGAGTGTGGTGCCCAGATCGGTCAGGCGGTAGTACACCCGTGGAGGCTTGCTCGCCTCAACACGGCGAGCGACAAGTCCGTCTCGTTCCAGCGCCCTGAGGGTCTGCGCCAGCATCTTCTGCGACACACCGGTCATCTCGCGCTTCAGTTCGGTGAACCGCAGTTCGCCCTCGGCGGCGGCGAGCGACAGCACCGCCATGGTCGTCCATCGCGACCCCACCCGGTCGAGCAGGAGCCTGGTTGGGCAGAGAGGATCGAACAGGTTCCCCTGCCGTGAGGCAGTTACCACGAGGTCACCTGGTGTCGGAAAAGTGCCGTCTTCCCCGTTCATTGAAAGTCTCCTACGGTTACCACGTTTCCAAGCGTAACCAGGGAGGGCACCTGTGCGCCAGATGACTCTTTCTCCTCACCTTCCCGGCGCGACCGTGCATCGGATACCGATCGACGGGGTCGAACTCGCCGTGGAGACTCTCGGGCAGGGGCCGGCTGTGCTGCTGCTGCATGGTTTCCCGCACACCCGCGCGATCTGGCGCGATGTCGCACCCCGGCTGGCCGCGGCAGGTTTCCGGGCCGTCGCGCCGGACCTGCACGGGCTGGGCGACAGCACACCCGCCGTCCGCGGCTACCAGGCATCGGCGATCGCCACGGACCTGCTCGGGATGCTGGATGTCCTCGGTGACCGCGAGGCGCACGTGGTCGGCACCGATCTAGGCGTCTCTCCGGCATTCGCTCTGGCGGCATCGTCGCCCGAGCGCGTGACCAGCCTGACCCTGTCCGAAGGGCTGATCGGATTTCTGCCCGGCGCCGAGGCATTCCTGCGGCAGGGGCCGCCGTGGTGGTTCGGCTTCCACCAGGCGCCCGATGGTCTGGCCGAGGACGTCCTGGAGAACTCGGCGGAGCGCTACGTCCGCTTCTTCCTCTCCGCCGGTAGCCGCCGAGGTGTGCCGGCAGACCTTGCGCGGGTGATCGTCGAGGCATATCGGGGCAGGACGAGCCTCGGCAGTGCCTTCGACCACTACCGCGCGGTGCCGGCCACCGCGGAGTGGATCGGGAACTGGGCGCAGGACCAGCGACTGACGACGCCGGCCCTCGCCATCGGCGGTGGCGCGATCGGCGCGGCCACCGCCCGCCAGCTCGAACCGATCACCGGCCGCCTCACGCAGCATCTGCTTGAGGACTGCGGTCACATCACCCCGGTCGACCAGCCGGACGCCTTCGCCGACCTTTTCATCGAGCACGCCCGGGCCGTCTGAGCTCACGCCTTCATGACCCGTCCGGAACAAAACCGGCCCGAACTCACAGCAAGGAGCAGATATGAGCCGCGAGCAGCGAGAGGCCGTTCGGCAGTTGCGCGCGTCGTCCCCCCCTCGACCTTGGCGGTGCGGTCCACGAACAGCGCGCCCTGTTCGAGCAGCTGTTGTCCCACCATCCTGTCCCTGAGGACGTCATCGTCACCGAAGCCCGCTACGACACGGTCCCTGGCCTTTTGGTCGAACTCGCGGAAGAGCCCTGCGCCGGCGCCGTCCTGTACTTCCACGGCGGGGCGTATGTTTTCGGATCGGCGCGCAGCTCGCTGGGGATCGTCGCGGACCTCGCCCGCAGGTCACAGACGCGGGTGATCACCATCGACTACCGCCTGGCGCCCGAGCATCCCGCCCCTGCCGCCACCGACGACGCGGTACGCGCCTATCGCGCCCTGATCGCCTCCGGCGTCGACCCGCAACAGGTGGTGGTCGCCGGTGAGTCGGCCGGCGGCGGGGTAGTGCTCGGCCTGCTGGCGGCTCTCTCCGCCGCCGGCGAGCCGATGCCCGCCGCGGCGTTGCTGTTCTCGCCGTGGGTTGACCTCACGCTCAGCGGCGATTCGATGACGGTCAGGGCCGAGGCGGACTTCATCCTGAACCGCACCGCCCTCGAACGCCGCGTGCGTGACTACCTCGGTGACGCGTCCTCGGCGGAACAGCACAGCCCGCTGTTCGCGGACCTGCGCGGTCTGCCGCCCACGTTGATCCAGGTCGGCTCTGACGAGGTGCTCCTGGACGACTCCATCCGGCTTGCGGCACGGCTCGCGGCGGCCGACGTGTCGGTGACGCTGGACGTCACCGCGCAGGCGACGCACGTCTTCCAGTCATTCGCCGCCTCGTGGGACGAGGCCGACGCGGCGATGACCCGCGCGGCCACATTCGTCCGCACGATGGTGAAGCCGTGAGCAGCGAGCCACCCGCCCGGCGTCGGCATCCGCGCCGGGCAAGCGGTAAGTGGTTGACGGTGCTCATTCCGGCCGGGCGATCCGCTTGGTGCCGGGGATCGGCACGACGTCGTCCCTGTCCCGGTTGAGCACCCAGGCGAGGGCCGGGCCGCGGCCGAGTTCGCGGAGCGGGGGCAGCAGGTCGTTTCGATGTCGCGGGTGAACAGGGAGTACTCGTACTGGCCGGCGGTGACGGGGTGGACGGCGTGGGCGCGGCGGACGGTGGCGGGTGCGGCCTCGGAGATGCCGACCGAGGTGGCGCACCTCGCCCGCCAGGCTCCGCCTCGTCGTCCAGCTTCGCCGCAGCGCGTATCAGATCACGACCTTCTCTTCGGTGACCATGACCACCACCGAATCCACATCGATGAACTTGCTCTCGTCCGGGTTCAGCAGCTCCTTGTAATTCTTCGATCCGAAGAAGGCATCATGGTCCGCCCAGGTTTCGAACCAGATCTCAGTGAGGCCGTCGTAGCCGGGGCTCGGGTAGCCGTCGGCGGGAACCGGGTGAGAGACGGTGTACTTCTTCACGTACCGTCGCGCCTCCGGGATGGAGGCGAACAATGGGGCGTGGTGGTTGCGGTGATAATCAACGAACTCCTCGAGGGTCATCCCCCCGATGCGGTTAATCATGAAAGCGAACTTGATCATGATTGGCTTCCTACGTCTCGCGGCACGGGGGAGGCGACCGCCTGCCCCGGCGTCGGGTTGGCAGCTACGGGGATACGCTAAATGCTCACATCGATGTCATGGGCAAGGCATTGTGACCTAATGCACACGAGGAGTTGAGATGCGGATCGGTGAGCTGTCTGCCCGGACAGGAGCAAGCCGTCGATCGCTGCGCTATTACGAGCAGCAGGGCCTGCTGGTCAGCACGAGATCGCCCAGTGGCCAGCGGTGCTACAACGACGATCACGTCCAGCGGGTGGCGCTGATTCAGACATTCCTAGCCGCTGGCATGTCCAGCATGAGCATCGCTCAGATGGTCCCCTGCATGTCGGAACCCACCAGGGCCAAGGCCCTGCATGCCTTGACCGTCATGAATCATGAGCGAACCCGCCTTACATCGATGATCGACCGCCTCACGGCCGCCAGGGAAGCGCTTGATCGCCTGATCGAGGTCAACCGGTCCTTCCTGGCGAATGCGACGGATGCTGATTGAGTGACGGTGGGCGGTAGCGGTGAGATGGTCGCGGTTGTGTTCCCTGCTTGGCCCGCGTGAGGGTTGACCAGGTATTCCCTGCGGGTGCCAACGAATCCGGCGAGCAACACCCTCACCGCTATGGTCCCCTGCTGGCAGCGCTCCGGGGCCATGTGCGCCAGTTCGCCGAAACGATGATGAACCGCCGTGGCCGGGACTTCCGCTCGTGCGGCCGCTCAGCTTTCAGGGTTCGCGCGCGGTGGCCGGTGTGACGGGGTGGCCGGCGCACCAGACGGCGCGGATGGCGCGGGTGGCCGTGATGTCCCGGGTCGGGTCGCCGTCGACCAGCAGCAGGTCGGCCCGCATGCCCGGCCGGACGGCGCCCCGGTCGGGCAGGCCGAAGGCGCGGGCGGGCAGCACGGTGGCCGAGCGCAGGATCTCCGCCGGTGTCATCCCGGCCCGTGCCATCAGCTCGAACTCGTGGTGCAGGCAGGCCGGCAACAGGGCGGTCTTGGCGCCATCGCGGTCCTGCCAGCTCGCGGCCAACACCGCGACCGTCACGAGCATGCCGGTGGTGTCGGTGACGATGAACCGCTTGGGGGTCATGGCGCGGGACTTCAACAAGCGTGACACTGGAAGGTGTCGTCCCTCGGCGTATGGCCTTTCCGGTCATCATGGCGATGTCCTCGACAGAGCTGACGATCGCGGCACTTCTCGCGGCCGGCTGGTATCCGCTGGTTGTGGGCGCTTGCCGGTTTCAGCGGTGGTCGTTGTCGGCGAAGCCGGTGCGGTAGGCGAGGACCACGGCTTGGACGCGGTCGCGCAGGTCCAGTTTGGTGAGGATCCGGGAGACGTAGGTTCGGACGGTCTCGAAGCTGATCACCAGCTCCGCGGCGATCTCGGCGTTGGAGAGGCCACGGGCGATCAGCCGCAGTACCTCGCGTTCGCGGGGAGCCAGGACGGCCAGCGGATCCTCGCCGGGGGTGGAGGCGGCCGGGCGGAGGCGGTCGGCGAAGCGGCCTATCAGGGTACGGGTCACGGCGGGGGACAGCAGGGACTCCCCGCGGGCGACGGTGCGGACGCCGTTCACCAGGTCCAGGAGAGGGGCGTCCTTCAGGAGGAAGCCGCTGGCTCCGGCGCGCAGGGCTTCGTAGACGTACTCGTCCACGTTGAACGTGGTCACCACCAGCACCTTTGGCGGCGCCACGACACCGGGGCCGGCGATGCGCCTGGTCACCTCGATGCCGTCCATCAGCGGCATGTGGATGTCCATGACCACCACGTCGGGCTTCAGGCCGGCGACCGCCTCGACCGCGGCCGGGCCGTCGGCGGCCACGCCGACCACCGTCATGTCCGGCTGCGCGTCGAACGCCGTCACATAGCCGGTACGGACGATCTCCTGGTCCTCGCAGATCATGACACGGATGGTCATGCGGTACCGCCTACGGGGATCGACGCGGAGACTCGGAATCCGCCGTCCGGTTGCTCGCCCGCGGACAGCTCGCCGCCCAGCGCGGCCACCCGGTCGCGCAGCCCGGCCAGGCCGCGGCCGCCGGAGAGGCCGCCTCTCGCGCCGACGGGGACCGCGGCGGCGGCGTTCGTCACCTCGACCTCCACGCGGTCGTCCCGGTAGCCGATGCGAACGGTGGTGGGGCGGCCTTCGGCGTACTTGACGGCGTTCGTCAGGCCCTCCTGCACCACCCGGTACACGGCCAGCCCCACGCCGACCGGGAGCGGGGGCTGGTCGCCGTCCTCCACCAGCTCGGCCGGCTGGCCGCCGCTCCGGGTCCGTTCGACCAGGTCGCGTACGCTGCCCACGACGGGCGTGGCCGACTCCCCGGTCGCCTCCAGCACGTCCAGCAGGTACCGCAGCTCGGCCAGGGCCCGGCGGCCGGCGCCGCCGATCGTGGCCAGTGCCGTGACCACGCGCTCCGGTGACGTGGCCACGAACTGCGTGGCGTCGGCCTGCACGACGATGGCGGTGACATGGTGGGTCACCACGTCGTGCAGCTCCCGCGCGATGCGCGCCCGCTCCGCGGCGGCCGCGGCCTCGGTGGCGAGCCGCCGCCGCTCGGCCTCCTGGAGCCGCTGCCCGCGTACGAAGGCGCCGACCAGCCAGCACGCGGCGAAAAGCAGGTAGAACACCACGAAGTCGCTCTGCAGAGCCGGTGAGCCGCGCAGGATCACGGCCGCGCACAACACGACGTACGCGGCCGACGCCACGACGGCGGTGACGCGCCGGAACCGCTCCTGGTGCGCGCCCACCGAGTACAGCGCGATGTACACCGTCACGGTGCCGAAGTGCATCGGGTAGCCGAGCGTCTCGTAGATGATGAAAGCCGTGCCGTTGATCGCCAGGCACGCGGCGGGCCACCGGGTACGCACGGCCAGAGGCACCGTCTGGGCCAGGACCAGGACGATCTGGAACGCGTCGGCCGGGCGTCCTGACAGGTCGCCGAACTGGACGCTCATGATCGACAGCGCCGGCACGAACGCCAGCCCGGTGGACACGACGGCCAGCCACCGGTCCCACACCGTGGCGTCGTAGACGCGCCACACCTCCCGCACTCTCCGCAAGCGGTCGCTGGCCCAGGTCCCCGACATGACTCAGAGCCTAGCGATCCCTGATCCCCGACATCGCCGCGCTTGTCCCTCATGTGAGCTACACGGAATGTCCGCAACGCAGTGATTCGGGACAGGGCCCTCCGCTCCTACCTTTCTCATCAGCGGCTGACAACCACGGTCAACCGCGAAGCCGGATCGCGGCACATCGGTCATTCGGAGGACAGCATCATGGGAAACACCATCCGCGTACGCGCCGTCGTCGCCGGCGCCCTGACCGCGGTCGCGGCAACGGGGGCGGTGATCGGCGGGCAGCCGGCCGGCGCCAGGGCCGAGGCGAGCACCGGTCACGTCCAGTCTTCGATCAAGTGGGGTGAGTGCCCGGAACTCGCGCCGGGCGCCAAACGGGACCCCAGGCAGACCTGCGGCACGGTCGAGGTGCCTCTGGACTACCGCCGCCCCGACGGAGAGACCATCACCGTCGCGGTCTCCAGGATCGCCACCGCCAAGCACGGCAAGAAGCGCGGCGACCTGCTGTTCAATCCCGGTGGCCCGGGACTGCAGGGCCTGGACGTGCCCGGCCAGATGGCACTCACGCTCCCGAAGGGGGTGCTGGACTCCTACGACCTGATCGGGTTCGACGCGCGTGGCGTCGGGCACAGCACCCCGATGAGCTGCGGTCTGTCCGGCAGCAGCCTTCTCACCATCTTCCCCTATCCCGGCGCCGGCGGCTCGATCAAGGGCAATGTCGCCACCGCGCGCGCCGTCGCCCGGCAGTGCGCCACGATCGGTGACAAGCTCCGCTTCTTCAACAGCGCGAACACGGCACGCGACATGGATCGCATCCGCCAGGCGCTCGGGGCGCGGAAGATCTCCTACTGGGGCCAGTCCTTCGGCACCTACCTCGGCGCGGTCTACGCCTCGTTGTTCCCTCGCAACACCGACCTGATGGTGCTGGAGGGCAACGTCGATCCGGGCAAGGTGTGGGCGAAGATGCTGAACACCTGGAACCAGGGCATGAACGACCGGTTCCCGGACGCCGCCCGCGTGGCCGCGGCGGCCGACGCCGACCTCGGGCTGGGCGACACCGCCGAGGAGGTCACCGACACCTTCCTCGCGCTGGCCGACCGCCTTGACCGGAAGCCGGCCACGATGGCGGGCACATCGGTGGCCATCAGCGGTGCGCTGCTGCGCGGCGTCACGTACCAGATGTTGCAGCGCAACGAGATGCTCGCCCCGCTCACCCAGTTCTGGAAGGCGGCGGCCGACCTGTCCGCGGGCAGGACCCCGGCGGACACGGGCGTCGCCGTGCTCCGGCAGATTCTCGCCGACACCCCGGCCGCGAAGGGCGTGCCGGCGGACAACCAGGCCACCATGGTCCTGGCCATGCTCTGCGGGGACACCACCTGGTCACGGAATGTGGACTCCTACGCCAAGGCCACCGCGGCCGCCCGCGCGAAGTACCCGCTGAGCGCGGGCATGCCCAACAACATCCTGCCGTGCGCGTTCTGGTCGCAGAAGCCGATCGAGCCGGTGGTCAAGATCACCTCGCACGGTCCGCGGAACATCCTGATCCTGCAGAACCGCCGCGACAACGCCACGCCGTGGGCCGCGGGCCGGGGGATGCGCAGGGCGCTGGGTGAGCGCGCCGGCTTCCTCGGTGTCGAGCACGGCGGCCACTTCGTCTACGGCACCGGCTCGACCTGCGCCGACAAGGCCACCGTCGCGTTCCTGATCAAGGGGACCCTGCCGGCCGGGGACGCCTCCTGCGACGGCCCCCGCCCCTGACCGAGTTCGGCGGAGCCCAGGCCGGAGCGGTGGATCGTGCGGGTGTCGCGGCGCCGGTCGCTGGAGTGCTCAGGGGATGTAGATGAGGAAGTAGTAGCCCGGTGGGCGGTAGCGGTCGCCCTCGTAGTAGCGGCAGGTGGCGAGGCCGGTGTACTGGCCGTTCACGGCGGCGTCCTGGAAGCCGGCCCTGCACTCGTCCATGGTCGGGTACTGCTCGGACCAGTACCAGTCCGGTGGCAGCGGGGCGAGGAACGTCCTCGCGGCCGGGGCGGGGGCGGAAGCCGAAGCTGAAGCGGGTGCCGTGCCGGCCAGGGTGGCGGCGCCCAGAGCGGCGGCGAGCAGGGCCGCGGCGGGTAAGTCGCTGATCTTCATGGGGCTCCTCACGGTCGGGTGACAGGACACCTTCAGATCAGCACTGATCGCCGGCGGTGGGAAGTCCTGTTTTTTGGGGGCGAGCCGGGCCGGGGCTGTTAAGCTATGACTGAATATCCGAACTAGTCATAGGGATACAGTGTTGGCCGTGGCATTCACGGCGGACGATCGGGTGCGCATCACCGCGTCCCTGCTCGACACCGCCGAAGAGCTCTTCGCCGTCCAAGGGCTGAAGAAGACCTCGCTCGAAGAGCTGGTCGCGCCCGCGGGCATCGCCAAGGGCAGCTTCTACGCGTTCTTCGACTCCAAGGAGGACCTCTACAAGGAGGTCATGATCCGCAGGGCGCCGGCCCTGGGCAGACGGCTGGCCGCCGCGCTCGAACGGCCGCCGAGTGCCGAGGCGCTGGCCGGGCTGATGCGCGGCATGGTCGAGGTGCTCACCACCGACCCGTTCTACCGGCGGCTGCTCGCCCGGCCCGACGAGCTGGAGGCCGTGGCCCGCAGGGTCGGGCCCGAGGAGGTCGCCCGCGTCACGCCGCACCTGGTGACGCCGTTGCTCGACTACCTCGCCCGCGGGCAGGCCGACGGCGTCATCGTCGCGGACGTGTCACCGGAGGTGCTGCTCGGCGTGCTGCGTACCGCCGGGCTGCTGGTGCTGAACCGCGACAGGTACGGACCCGACCACGAGCAGGTGCTCGATGCCACCATCAACGCGCTGGCGAGAGGGCTGATCGCATGAACGTGCTGAAGAGGTACGCGCGGGCCGCCGGGATGTCCGACGAGGCGTGGAAGCGCCACGCCAACCCGTGGAGCGTCTGGACCAGGTTCGCGGCCATCCCGCTGATGATCGCGGCGATCTGGAGCCGGGAGTGGATCGGCTGGTGGGCGCTGGTGCCGGTCGGCCTGGTCGCCGTCTGGCTGGCGCTCAACCCGCACGTCTTCCCCGCGGTCGAGCGGCCCGACGGCTGGGCGGCCAGGGGGATCTACGGCGAGAAGATGTGGCTGCACGACCGGTCGCTGGTCACCGGCGACCACCGCAACGTGCAGCGGCTGCTCGTCGGCGTGGGTTCGGCGGGGTTCGTGCTGCTCGTCTGGGGGTTGGTCGCGCTGGAGCCGTGGCCGACGGTGTTCGGGGCCAGCCTGATCACGCTGGGCCAGTTGTGGCGCATCGACCGGCTCGGGCAGCTCTACCTCGCGCACGCCTCCCGGAGCGGGTGAGCGGGTGAGCGGGTGAGCGGGTGAGCGAGAGGGAGCCGGGCGACCCCGGCCGCCCCGGGGAGGGCCGGGTCAGCGGGGGCGGGGGCCCTTCTTCCTGCGGGTGGGTTGCGTGGCGCGGCGGCGGGCGGTGTTTTTCTGGGCGGGTTTCTGGGGCTGGCGGCGGGCCGGTTTCTCCGCCGGGGGAGGGGCGGTGGTGCGGCCGCGAGAGCTGTTGGCGGTGCGGCCGCGGACGATGCCGATGAAATCCTCCACCAGGTCGGTGGTCGCGGCCGTGGGCCAGGCCAGCGCGACCTGGGACTGCGGCGCGTCCGTCACCGGCCGGTACGTGAGGTCCCTGCGGTGGTGGAGGCGGGCCAGCGACTGCGGCACCAGGAGCAGCCCGGCGCCGGCCGCCACCAGCTCGACGGCTTCCGCGGTCGTGGCGGGGCGGGTGAACGCGGGCGAGCCGGGCCGGACCGCCCATTCGAGGGTGTCGTCGAGAGGCCACAACACCTCGTCGTCGGCCAGGTCGGCGGCGGTCACCTCGTCGGCGGCGGCCACCGCGTGGTCCTTGGGCACCACGACCACCGTGGTCTCCACGTAGAGGGGGATCACGCTGAGCTCGGCGCGGTCGATCGGCAGCCGGACGAACCCGGCGTCGGCCCCGCCGTCGCGCAGGAGCCCCGCCGCCTCGCCGACGGGCGCGTCCACCAGGGTCAACGGCACGTCGGGCAGCCGCTCGGCCCAGATCCTGACCCATTTCGCGGGGGTCACCCCGGGCACGTACGCCAGCCGGAACACCGTGCCGATCTCACCGTCGCTCACCGTCCCAGGGTATCGATGTCGGGCAGGCCGTTCCGACTGGCTACGCTAGGCGCCATGACCTCGTCCAAACCGAAGAGCGTCCAGACGATGAAGCCCGAGACCGCGGCCAAGAAGCTGGGTGTCCTCTTCTCGGCCACTCCCGCCGAGTTCCAGGCGGGCGTCGTCTCCAGGGACGAGCTGAACGCGTTGCAGGCCAAGCCGCCCGCCTGGCTCGTCGAGCTGCGCCGCAACGGCCCGCACCCCAAGCAGGTCGTCGCCGCCAAGCTCGGGGTCTCCATCTCCGGCCTGCTCAGGAACGGCATCACCGAGCCGCTCACCACCGCCGAGATCGACGCGCTGAAGGCGGAGAACCCGGCGTGGCTGGAGCACGAGCGGTCCGTCCAGGCCGATGCCCGCAAGGAAGCGCTCCGCCTCAAGCAGCGCGAGAGCTGACCGGCAGGCCGGGCTGCCGGCCCCTACCGTACGCTGATCCGCACCCGCCCCGGCTCCCGAGGAGGTCAGGCGCTCATGGCCACGACGTTCGGCGCGATCGGCAGCGGCCGGCGGACTCGGTTCTTCCTGCGGCTGGCCGCGGCGGTCCCCGACCGGCTGCGGGTCGCCGGCGTCGTCACCCGCAGCGCCGAGCGGGGCGAGGAGGTCACCGCCCGGTGGGGCGTGCCGGCCTTCCGCACGGTCGGCGAGCTGCTGCGGCACGAGCGCCCCGACTACGTCGCCGCGGCGGTGCCCTGGCCCGCCATGCCGGACGCGATCCGCGAGGTGGCCCGGCACCGGACGCCGGTGCTGGCCGAGACCCCGCCCGCCCCCGACCTGGACGGGCTGCGCGCCCTGTGGCGGGACGTGGGCGCCACCGGCCTGGTGCAGGTCGCCGAGCAGTACCTGCTGATGCCCGGGCACGCGGCGCGGCTGGCGCTCGTCCGGGACGGCGTGATCGGCGAGCCGACCTCGGTCCAGGTCTCCTCTACTCACCTGTACCACGCGGTGTCGATGATCCGCGGCCTGCTGGGGGTCGGGTTCGAGGCCGCCGAGGTACGCGCCGGAGCGTTCGAGGCGCCGCTGGCCAACCCCCTGACCCCCGACGGGTGGAGCGGCGACGACACCCCGCAGCGGCTGACCACCACCATCGCCACCCTCGACTTCGGCGGCCGGACGGGCCTGTACGACTTCACCGACAACCAGTGGTGGAACCCGCTGCGCATGCGGCGCATCGTGGTGCGCGGCTCGATCGGCGAGCTGGCCGACGACCGCGTGGTCCGGCTGGTCGATCCGACGACGCCGGTGGAGTCCGTGCTGATCAGGCGCGACACCGGGGTCGATCTCAACCTGGAGCTGCGCGACCTGAAGCACATCAGCTTCGACGGGCGGGTGGTCTACCGCAACCCGTTCGAGGGCGCGGGCCTGTCCGACGACGACATCGCGGTCGCCGACATCCTGGAGCGCACGGGCGCCTGGGCCCGGGGGGAGGGGCCGGCGCCCTACCCGCTGGCCGAGGCGTGCCAGGACCACCTGATCGCCCTCGCGATCGGCGAGTCGGCGCGCGGCGGCGGCCCGGCCGTCACCGGCAAGGAGGCGTGGGCGGGCTAGTGGGCGGGCTGGCGGCGCCCCGGAAACGCGGGAGCGCTGGGCGCCGAGGCCGTGCCATACTCCCGGCATGGCTCCTGAGGCGGTCTTCGGGGTGCCGACGCGGCACGAGGGTGATCCGGAGCGGGTGGCCGTGCTGCTGCCCGGGGCGGGATACGTGCCCGCGCGGCCGCTCCTGCACTACGCGCGCACGGTGCTCGCCCGGCACGGGTGGTCGGTGCAGGAGGTCTGGTGGCAGGCGCCGGAGACCGAGGACGTGGTGGAAAGGTCCCGGTGGGTCGCCGGGCAGGCGCGGGCGGCGCTCGACCGGGAGCGGGCCGGGCGGCTGCTGCTCGTGGGCAAGTCGCTCGGGACGTTCGCGGCGCCGGTGGCGGCCGAGCGAGGGCTGCCGGCGATCTGGCTGACCCCCTTGCTCGGTTACGACGTCGTCGTGGCCGGGCTGCGCGGCACCCCGGCGCCCGCGCTGCTGGTGGGAGGCACCGCCGACAGGTCCTGGGACGGCGACGTGGCGCGGGGCCTCGGGCACGAGTACGTCGAGATCCCCGGCGCCGATCACGGGCTGGAGGGCGGCGATCCGGTGGAGTCGGCCCGGATGCTGGCGGACGTGACCGCCGCCATGAACCGCTTCGTCGGCGGCCTGTGAGCGAGGCCCGGAAGGGTCAGACGGCGGCCATCGCGGGGCCCGTCACGGAGCCCATCACTGGGGCCGGGTGCGCGTCGGCGGCCAGGGCGCGGAGCTGGTCGGCGAAGGCGAGGGCCTGGTCAGGGGTCATGCGGGGCTCGGAGCCCACGTAGAAGACGACGATGTCGCCATGGGGGGAGCGTACGGCGGTGAAAGGAATCATGGTGCTCCGCATTCTGCCGGGCCGCACCGACAGTTTCGAGCGAATTGAACCGCCGGGAGACGCCGTACGTCCTCATTCTCGAACGGTATTCGGAGTACCGTTCCCGAACTCAGCCCAGTAGACCGACAGGGGAGCGGAACGTGGGCGTAGCACATTGGCCGGAGGTGCTGCCGGCCCGGGATGTCGAGGTCAGATTGGCGCTCGTTCTGGGGGAGCGGGCGCTGCACGTCAACGGAGATCTACAGACCGCGCGGCGCTGGTTCGACGCCGCCTACCGCCAGGCCGAGCAGTCCGGCGACCCGATCGCGCTGGGGCAGGCGGCGCTGGGCCTCGGCGGGCGGTGGGTCCAGGAGCACCGGACCTGCGCGGATTCGGAAGGGGTGCGGGCACGGCAGTTGCGGGCGCTGTCGCTGCTGGACGCCTCCTCGCCGCTGGCGCTGCGGCTGCGCGTACGGATGCGGGGGGAGGACGACTACCGGGACGGCGCGCATGCCGGGATCCTGCAGGCGCTGCGGGAGGCGCGGGAGTCGGAGGACCCGCTCGCCGTGGCGGAGGCGCTGAGCCTGGCGCACCACTGCCTGCTCGGCCCGGAGCACGCGGCGCTCAGGCGGGAGCTGGCCGGCGAGCTCATCGGGCAGGCCGCGGTGACCGAGCGCCGCGGCGACCTGCTGATGGGCCTGATGTGGCGGACCGTCGACCTGTTCCTGGCCGCCGACCCGCACGCCGAGCGCTGCCTGGAGGAGCTGCGCCGGCTGCTGGGCGAGCACGCCTACCTCGCGGTCGAGTACGTGGTCAACGCCATCGAGGTGATGCTCGCCATCCGCGAGGGCCGCTTCGAGGAGGCGGAGAAGCTGGCCGGCGAGTGCTTCGAGCGCGGCGTCAAGGCCGGCGACATGGACGCCACCGGCTGGTTCGGCGGCCAGCTCGGCGCCATCCGCTGGTACCAGGGCCGCGCCGGCGAGCTGGTGCCCGCGCTGCTCGACCTGGTCAGCTCGCCCACCCTCAGCCCGATCGACCACTCCTACCTCGCCGGCCTCGCGCTGGCCGCGGCGGTGGCCGGGGACCGGCGGCTGGCGGCCGGCAACCTGGCCCGGGTCCGCGGCCGGGACCTCGCCGCCCTGCCCAGTTCGAGCACCTGGCTGGTCACGATGTACCTCGTCGTCGAGGCCGCCCACCTGGTGCGCGACACCGGCACGGCGGCGCAGGCGTACGCGCTGCTCAGCCCGTACGCCGGCCTGCCCGTGATCGGCAGCCTCGGCGTGGTGTGCTTCGGGTCGGTGGAGCACTCGCTGGGCGTGGCCGCGCTCACGATCGGCGACCTGGACCGGGCCGTGCGGCACCTGCGCGCCGCCGTGCAGGCGAACCTGGCGCTGGGGCACTGGCCGGCGGCCGCGCTGTCGCGGTGCCGGCTGGGGCAGGCCCTGGCGTTGCGCGACGGGCCGCAGGACGAGACGGCGCGCGCCGAGCTGTCCGCGGCGGCGCAGGAGGCCAGGGAGCTGGGGATGACGCTGCCCGGCCTGACCGGGCGGGCGGACGGGCCGCGGGCGGCGTGCCGGCTGCGCAGGCACGGGCGGCACTGGCAGGTCGAGCTGGGCGGGCGGATCGCGGTGGTGGACCACAGCGTGGGGATGGCCCACCTGGCCGCGCTCGTCGCCAACCCCGGGCGCGAGATCCTGGCCGCCGACCTGGCGGCGGGCACGTGGTCGCGGGAGGGCGAGGGCTCCTCGGCCCAGCCGGTGCTGGACGACCTCGCCCGGGACTCCTACCGGGAGCGGCTGACGCAGCTCCAGTCCGAGATCGACGAGCTGGAGGAGATGAACGACCTGGAACGGGTCTCGGCGCTGCGGCTGGAACGCGAGTGGCTGGTGGCCGAGCTGTCGGCGGCCACCGGCATCGGCGGGCGGGCGCGGCCGTTCGCGGGCAGCGAGGAGCGGGCCAGGATCGCGGTGGGCAAGGCGATCAGGCGGGCGCTGTCGCGCATCGAGGCCGTGGACGCGGTGATCGGGGAGGAACTGCGCGCCTCGGTGCAGACCGGGCTGCGCTGCTGCTACCGCCCCCGCTGAACCGCCGCTCCTCCCGCCGGCGCTTCCCCCTGGAGATGGAACGGGATGGCACGCCCCCAGGGTGACGGGGTCCGTTTCGACCGCTTCAGGGGGAACGTCCACATGCGTAGTCCGCAACGACTCAACGTGCCGATCCACCTCGACCGGGGGCTGGCCGAGCCGCTGCAGGCCCAGCTCGCCGGCCAGCTCAAGTCGGCCATCCTGGCGGGACGGCTCGCGCCCCGCGCCCGGATGCCGTCCACCCGCACCCTGGCCTCGGTGCTGGGGATCTCGCGGGGGGTGGCGCTGGCGGCGTACGAGAGGCTGCTCGCCGACGGGTGCGTCGAGGGGCGGCACGGGGCGGGCACGTACGTCGCCGGCGCCGAGCCGGCCCCGCCCGGTGGCTCGCCCGGTGGCTCGCTCGGTGGCTCGCTCGACGGCCCGTCCGGTGGCCCGTCCGGTGGCCCGTCCGGTGGCCCGTCCGGTGGCTCGCTCGACGGCCCGTCCGGTGGCCCGTCCGATGACCCCTCCGGTGGCTCGCCTGGCGATCGGTCCGGGGATGGGCGCCCGCCGTCCGGAGACCTCATCGACCTGCGGAGGGAGCGGCCGAGCACGCAGGCGTTCCCGCTGGCCGCGTGGCGGGCGGCCTGGCGGCGGGCCGGGCACCACGCGCCGCCCGCCGACGAGCCGCCCGCCGGAGGGCTGCCGGAGCTGCGGGCGGTGATCGCGGCGCACCTGAGGGAGACCCGCGGCCTGGTGCTCGACCGGCACGAGATCCTGGTCGCAGCGGGGTACGGCGAGGCGCTGGAGCTCCTGCTGCGCGGGTGGGGGTACGGGCAGGGGTACGGGCAGGGGCGGGGGCAGGGGCACGGGCGGGGGCACGGGCGCCGGCCGGTCATCGCGCTGGAGGATCCCGCGCCGCCGCGGCTCAGGGCCGCCTACGCCCGCCTGGGCACGGTGCTGCCGCTGCCCGCCGACCGGGCCGGGGCCCGGCCCGACCTGATCCCGCGCGGCTGCGACGTGGTCGCCGTACTGCCGGAACGCGGCAACCCCCTGGGCACGCGGATGCCGCTCCAGCGGCGTCGGGCCCTGGCGGCGTGGGCGCGCGGCAGCGGAGGGCTGGTGATCGAGCCGGCCTTCGACGGCCTGTTCGACGCGGGCGTGAACCCGCTGCCCAGCGTGCTGGCACTCGCGAACGGCGACCCGGCGGACCTGGCGGGAGCGGGCCGGGCAGGAAGGGGTCGGGCGGAAGTGGGCCCGGCGGGAGCGGAAGCGGGAGCGGGCCGGGAGGGAGCGGGGGTGCCGGGGGCGGGGACGGCGGGGATGGCGGGTTGCGGGACCGTGGGGATGGTGGGGTCCTTCTGTGAGGTGTTGACCCCGGCGTTGCGGCTGGCGTTCGCGGTCGTCCCGCGGGGCTGGGCCGGTCCGCAGGAGGACGGCGCCGGGCCCGGGGAGCCGTCGTTCACCTGCCAGCTCGCGGTGGCCGACCTGCTCGCCTCCGGAGCCGTGACGCGGCGGGCGGACCGGCTGGCCGCCCTGTACGCGGCCAAGCGGGCCCTCGTTCGGCAGGCGCTGGCGGCCTACCCCGGGGTCCGCCTGCTCGGCGCGGACACCGGCATCTCGGCGACCCTGCTGCTCCCGGACGGGATCGAGGCCGGCGCGGTGGTGGCGGAGCTGCTGGAGCGGCGGGTCGCGGTGGCCGGGCTCGGCGCCTTCCACCAGCGGCGCGGCGGCGCGCACGTCCTCGGCAACGGCCTCGTCCTGTACTACGGCCACCTGGACACCGTCACGCTGCGCCGCGCGCTGCGAGTCCTGACCAGGACGCTCGGCACCCACCGCCCGAGCCACCACCCCAGCCACCACCCCGGCCCCCGCCCGAGCCCCGGTCCGGGCGCGTGGCCGGAACCGGACGGCCGCCGTACCGTCGCCTGACCCGATCGGGCAGTGCGCGGCCGGGCGCACCGGGCCCCGGACTCCGACGCCGCCCGCACGTACGCGATGGTCGGCGCCGCCATGTACGACGCCGTCAACGGCCTCGCGACCGCCCGCGGCGACCAGGGGGCCAGGACCGGGAACGGGTCAGCTCGCGGTCCTGGCCTGCCTGAGCAGCGGGATGCCGTCGCCGAAGTCGCGGTTGAGCGGCAGCGTGACGGCCACGAGGCGGGCCTTGCCCACCTCGACCCCCTCGATCTTGAACACGATCGAGACCGCGCAGTCGCCGCCGGTCAGCCGCACCAGCCGCCCCGCCCGCACGCTGGCCTGCACGAACGTGAGGTGCAGCACCAGGTTGACGCCGCAGTTCAGCCGCGCCACCGGCTGCCCGTCGAGGCGCACCTCGATGTACGGCTTGTGCTCGGAGACGATCTCGTGCTCGGCCAGCGGCACCATCTGACCGGCGCCCGGGTTGTCGAGGGTGTACCGGGCGGCCTCGCGCAGCCTGCGGTACTTCACCCAGCCGTTCAGCAGGACGGAGCCGAGGTCGATGCCCCGCAGCAGCTCGACCCCGGCCCGCGCGGCCTCGCCCGTCAGCACCTCGGGCGGCGTGTGCAGCAGGTGCCGGGTCCCGTCGAGGACCCGCTGGGTGTCGAGGGCGCGGGCCAGCTCCGCGCGGGCACGCTCGGGGTCGGCGCTCAGCAGCAGGTCGGCGGTGCTGGGGTGGGTGGTGAAGGTGACGGTCACCGTACGATCTCCCTGATCTCCTGAAGGCCCCCGTCGTGGTGGCACACGAGCTCGATCCGCAGGGCGGGCGCAAGGTCGCGGATCTCCAGGTGCGGGTCCGGGTCGGCGTGGGCGACGCAGACGAGCGTGCCGGCCCGCTCGTTCACCCGCTCGTCCGCCCGCTCGCCGGGGCGCCGCCGGGCCCTGCGCAGCGCCCAGCCGCCCGCCGCCAGCACGGCCACGACGGCCGCCAGCCCGACGGGCGCCGTCAGGCCGCCCGAGGCGTCGCGCTCGTCGGGGTCGATGACCTCGCTCCCGGCGTTCCCGGTGGGGACGGTGTCCGCCGGGCTGGGGGAGGCGCCCGGCCCGGTGGTCCCGGTCAGCGTGACGGTGACCGTGTCGCCGGGGTCGGCGAGGCTGCCGGCGGCCGGGTCCTGGTCGCTCACGCGGCCGGACCTGCCGCCGCCGACGGCCAGTTCGAGCCCGGCGTCGTCGAGCCGGGCGCGGGCCGCCTTCCTGGTGAGCCCGTGCAGGTCGGGCACCACGACCTGCCTGACCACCGGCGGGGGAGGGGTGATCGGCGTCTCCAGGTCGATGGTGACGTCGGAGCCGCAGGCCACCAGCTCCTCGTGGGTCGGCGTCTGGTCGGTCACGGTGGCCCCGCCCGCCGCCCCGGAGGGCCTGGCGGTCACGGTGAAGCCGTCCTGCTCCAGCACGGCGGTCGCGACGTCCCTGGTCAGGCCCATGACGTCGGGCGGATGGCCCATCGGGACGGCGTCGTGGGTGCCCGACAGCGGCTCGCAGGTCCTGGTCTCGTCGGGGGTGGGGGTGTCGGCCGGGGTGTCGGCCGGGGTGACGTCCGGCGTGAGCTCGTCCGTGGGGAAGGAGCTGTCCACGGGCGGCTCCGGTGACGCGGGCGCCACGGCGACGGCGGCCCCGGGGAGGACCGGCACGGCGGCCACGGCGGCCCCGGCCGCCAGCACGCCCGCCACCAGCATCCGAGCCGCCGTCCCGTACCGCATCGCGCACCTCCCGGCCTCAGCGGCAGGCTAGGCGCGCCCGCCCGCTCCAGGGATGAGTAGGCCCCTACTCAACTCGGAGGAGTGCCGCGCGACGTGGTGAAATACGAGACAGTACGCAAAGGAAGCGAGCCACTCTGATGGAACACCGCATATTGGGACGCACCGGTCGCGAGGTCGGCGTCATCGGCCTCGGCGCCTGGCAGCTCGGCGCCGACTGGGGCGAGGTCTCCGAGGACGAGGCCCTCGCCACGCTGTCGGCGGCCGTGGACGCGGGCGTCACCTTCATCGACACCGCCGACGTCTACGGCGACGGCCGCAGCGAGCAGATCGTCGGCCGCTTCGCCAAGGGCCACCCCGGCCTGACCGTCGCCACCAAGATGGGCCGGCGGATGGAGCAGATCCCCGCCACCTACGTGATGTCCAACTTCCGCGCCTGGAACGAGCGCTCCCGCCAGAACCTCGGCGTGGACACGATCGACCTGGTGCAGCTGCACTGCCCGCCGACGCCCGTCTACTCCACCGACGCGGTCTTCGACGCCCTCGACACCCTGGTGGCCGAGGAGAAGATCGCCGCCTACGGGGTCAGCGTGGAGACCTGCGAGGAGGCGCTGACCGCCATCGCCCGCCCCGGCGTGGCGAGCGTGCAGATCATCCTCAACGCCTTCCGCCTCAAGCCCCTGGAGCGGGTGCTGCCGGCCGCGCGTGCCGCCGGGGTGGGCATCATCGCCCGCGTCCCGCTGGCCAGCGGCCTGCTGTCGGGCCGCTACGACGAGCACACCACGTTCGCGGCCGACGACCACCGCTCCTTCAACCGGCACGGCGAGGCGTTCGACGTCGGGGAGACCTTCTCGGGCGTGGACTTCTCCACCGGCCTGGAGGCGGTCCGCCGGCTGGCCCCGCTGGTGCCGGAGGGCGCGACGATGGCGCAGTTCGCGCTGCGCTGGATCCTCGACCAGGAGGGCGTCTCCGTGGTGATCCCCGGCGCCCGCAACCCGGCCCAGGCCGTCGCCAACGCGGCCGCCGCCGGGCTGGCCCCGCTGCCGGCCGCGACGCTGGAGGCGGTCGCGGGCGTCTACGACGAGCTGATCCGCCCCCAGGTGCACCACCGCTGGTGACGGCCCGGCGCCCGCCCTCCCGGCGGGCGCCGCCCGGGCCGGGAGCGGTGCTGACCTGCCCGTACGCTGGTGGTCATGATTCGTCCCGCTACCCCCGGCGATGTCCCCGCCATCCTCTCCCTGATCCGCGAGCTGGCCGAGTACGAGAAGGCCGCCCACGAGGTGCGCGCCACCGAGGAGGACCTGCGTGCCGCCCTGTTCGGCGACCGGCCGGCCGTCTTCGCGCACATTGCCGAGGCCGACGGCGAGATCGCCGGTTTCGTCCTGTGGTTCCTGACCTTCTCCACCTGGCGCGGCACGCACGGCATCCACATGGAGGACCTGTACGTGCGCCCGCGGCACCGGGGCGGCGGCCTCGGCCTGGCGCTGATGGGCGAGCTGGGCCGCATCTGCGCCGAGCGCGGCTACCAGCGCCTGGAGTGGGCGGTGCTCGACTGGAACGAGCCGTCCATCGGCTTCTACGAGAAGCTGGGCGCGGTCCGGCAGGACGAGTGGCTGACGTACCGGCTGACCGACGAGCCCCTGCGGCGGCTGGCCGGCCGCGCCCGCTGAGCGGCGGCCACCGGAAGGGAGGTCACGCAGGTCACGCACGGTGACGTGACCTGCGTGACGGCCAGGTTAAACCCCCGCGTGCGACTTGCTCCGCATCCCCTGGGTCTGGCCGTAGCCGTCCATGCCGGACTCCTCGATCTCGCTGTGCGTCTCCTCGATGCGCAGCGCGATGCCCATGGCGAAGAAGGTCGGAGCCCACTCGCCGATGAAGATCCCCCACCGGTCGGCCCGGTCGAGGCCGGCCCGCTCGGCGTTCTTGGACGCGAACCAGCTCGCGAAGGCCAGGCCGATGGAGCCGAGGCCCGCGAGGTACATGTGGTTGGACTTGATGCCCATCTTGTGCAGCATCTTGATCATGGTTATCCCCCCTTGCTGTGAGTGCTGTTACCCCAGGTAAGCGGGTGTAACCGATGATTACGCGCATGTTTCCGGCGTGACGCATGTGCGTGGCATGTTACGGAGGTGAATCACATGTAACCGGCGCACAGCCACGCAGGGTCAAAGTGCGTAACGACCGCTTCCTACCGTGAGGATCCCGGACGCCGAACGTAGGAGTGGTCGATGGCGCGCTGGATCGCCGAGTGGCACCCCGATGACCCAGCCTTCTGGGAGAGCACAGGAAAGCGCGTCGCACGGCGCAACCTGATCTTCTCTATCCTGGCCGAGCATCTCGGCTTCACCGTATGGACCTTGTGGAGCATCGTCGCGACCAGGCTGGGGTCGTACGAGTTCACCACCGACGAGCTGTTCTGGCTGGTCGCGCTGCCGAACCTGATCGGCTCGGCGCTGCGGCTGCCCTACACCTTCGGCCCCGCCAGGTTCGGCGGGCGCACCTTCACCGTGGCCAGCGCGCTGCTGCTGCTGATCCCCGCGGCGCTGCTCGGCGTGGCGGTCAGCGATCCGGGCACGCCCTACTGGGCGTTCCTGGTGATCGCGGCCCTCGCCGGGTTCGGCGGCGGCAACTTCGCCTCCAGCATGGCCAACATCACCTACTTCTACCCCCGCGGCAAGCAGGGCCTCGCGCTCGGGCTCAACGCCGCCGGCGGCAACATCGGCGTCAGCTCCGTGCAGCTCGTCATGCCGCTGGTGATCGGCTCGCTCGGGCTGGCCGCGGCCGGGTGGTTCTGGATCCCGTTCATCGTCGTGGCCGCCGCCTGCGCCTGGTTCTTCATGGACAACCTGACCACCGCCAAGGCCGACCCGCGCCAGCAGCTCGCCGTGGCGGGCAAGGCCCAGACGTGGATCATGTCGTTCCTCTACATCGGGACGTTCGGCTCGTTCATCGGCTACTCCACCGCCTTCCCGCTGCTGAGCAAGAGCCTGTTCCCCGACTCGCCGTACGCGGCCGTCGCCTTCGCCGGGCCGCTCGTCGGCTCGCTCGTCCGCCCGGCCGGCGGCTGGCTGGCCGACCGGCTGGGCGGCGCCCCGGTCACGCTGTGGAGCTTCGCCGTGATGGGCGGCGGCGTCCTGCTGGTCTGGACGGCCAGCGAGTCCGGCGGCTTCTGGGCGTTCTTCCTCGCCTTCCAGCTGCTGTTCCTGACCGCCGGCATCGGCAACGGCTCCACGTACCGGATGATCCCGGCGATCTTCCAGGCCAAGGCCGTGGCCGAGCGCGGCGAGGGCGAGGAGGCCCTGCTGCACGGCAAGCGCCAGGCCGCGGCCGCGCTCGGCATCATCTCGGCGGTCGGCGCGCTCGGCGGGTTCCTCATCAACCGGGCCTTCGGGATGGCCTTCGCCGCCGCCGGCTCGCCGGCCCCGGCCTTCCTCGCCTTCGGCGTCTTCTACGCCACCTGCTTCGCGCTCACCTGGTGGTGCTACGTCCGCAGGGTCGGCAGCGGGGTCGTGGCCAGCCTCGCCCACGCCAGGGTCTGACCGTGGGCGAGCCGGTGAAGACGCACTGCCCGTACTGCGCCCTGCAGTGCGGCATGGAGATCGGCCCCGCGCTGGACATCCGGCCCAGGACCGACATCCCGGCCAACGCCTCGGGGGCGCTGTGCCAGAAGGGCTGGACAGCGGGCGAGCTGCTCACCAGCGGCGAGCGGCTGACCAGCCCCCTCCTGCACGGCGAGCCGGTGGAGTGGGACGTCGCGCTCGATCACGTCGCCCACCGGCTGTCCGCCATCCGCGCCGAGCACGGCCCCGACGCCGTGGCCGTGTTCGGCGGGGGCGGGCTGACCAACGAGAAGGCCTACACGCTCGGCAAGTTCGCCCGGGTGGCCCTCGGCACCAGCCAGATCGACTACAACGGCCGCTTCTGCATGTCCTCGGCCGCCGCCGCCTCGACCAGGGCGTTCGGCCTGGACCGGGGGATGCCCTTCCCGATCACCGACCTGGCCGGGGCCGACGTGGTGCTGCTGGCCGGCGGCAACGTCGCCGAGACCATGCCGCCGTTCGTCCGCCACCTGGACGGCCCGCGCCTGATCGTCATCGACCCGCGCCGCAGCTCGACCGCCAGGCTGGCCTGGCTGCACCTGCAGCCCACCCCCGGCACCGACCTGGCGCTCGCCCTCGGCCTGCTGCACCTGGTCGTCGCCGAGGCGCTGGTGGACGAGGAGTACGTGGCCGCGCGCACCACCGGCTTCGAGGAGGTGCGCACCTCGCTGTCCGAGTGGTGGCCGGAGCGGGTCGAGCGGATCACCGGGGTGCCCGTCCACCAGATGCGGCAGGCGGTACGGGCCCTCGCCGCGGCCGGAAACGCGTACGTGCTGACCGGGCGCGGCGCCGAGCAGCAGTCCAAGGGCACCGACACGGTCAGCGCCTTCATCAACCTGGCCCTCGCGCTCGGCCTGCCCGGCCGGGCCGGCTCCGGCTACGGCTGCGTCACCGGCCAGGGCAACGGGCAGGGCGGGCGCGAGCACGGCCAGAAGGCCGACCAGCTCCCCGGCTACCGCAGGATCGACGACCCGGCGGCGCGCGAGCACGTGGCCGCCGTGTGGGGCGTGCCGGCCGGGTCGCTGCCGGGGCCGGGGCGGTCGGCGTACGAGCTGCTCGACGCGCTCGGCACCCCGGACGGGCCGAGGGCGCTGCTGCTGTTCGGCTCCAACCCGGTGATCTCGGCGCCCGCCGCCGAGCACGTCGCCGGGCGGATCGGCGCGCTCGACCTGCTGGTGGTCTGCGACTTCGTGATGTCCGAGACGGCCGCGCTGGCCGACGTGGTGCTCCCGGTCACGCAGTGGGCCGAGGAGAGCGGCACCATGACCAACCTCGAAGGCCGCGTGCTGCTGCGCCGGCGCGCCACGGCCCCGCCCGACGGCGTGCGCAGCGACCTCGACGTCATCGCCGGCCTGGCCGGGCGGCTGGGGCACCGGTTCGCGAGCGACCCCGCCGAGGTGTTCGACGAGCTGCGCCGGGCCAGCGCGGGCGGGCCCGCCGACTACTCCGGCATCACCTACGAGCGCATCGCCGCCGAGAACGGCGTCTTCTGGCCCTGCCCCGAGCCGGGCCACCCGGGCACGCCCCGCCCCTTCCTCGACCGCTTCGCCCATCCGGACGGCCGGGCCAGGTTCGTGCCGGTCCGGCACCGGCCCGCCGCCGAGGAGCCCGACGAGGACTACCCGGTCTACCTCAGCACCGGCCGGGTGCTGGCCCACTACCAGAGCGGCGCGCAGACCCGCAGGATCGCCGCGCTCGTGCGGGCCGCGCCCGAGCCGTTCGTCGAGCTGCACCCCGACCTGGCCGAGCGGCTGGAGATCGCCGCCGGGGACGTGGTGCGGGTCACCAGCAGGCGCGGCGAGGCCAAGGCCGTCGCCCGCATCAGCGACGCCATCAGGCGCGACACCGTGTTCATGCCCTTCCACTGGGAGGGCGCCAACCGGCTCACCAACCCGGCGCTCGACCCGACGTCGAGGATGCCGGAGTTCAAGGTCTGCGCGGTCAGGGTGGAGAGGGACTCATGAGGCTCGTCGTCGTGGGCAACGGGATGGCCGGATCGCGGCTGGTCAGCGAGGTACGCGCCCGTGACCCCCACATCAGGATCACCGTGTTCGGCGCGGAGACCTGCCAGCCGTACAACCGGGTGCTGCTGTCCAACGTGCTGGCCGGCAGCTCCCGCCCCGACCAGGTGCGGCTGCTCGACGCCTCCTGGTACGCCGCCCACGACGTCGAGGCGGTCTTCGGCGACGCCGTCGCGCACCTCGACAGGGAGACCCGGCACGTGGTCACCGCGAGCGGCCGGCGCGAGCCGTACGACCTGCTGGTGCTGGCCACCGGCAGCGACGCCGTGGTGCCGCCGATCCCCGGCGTCGGGCGGGCCGTGCCGTTCCGCACCCTGGACGACTGCGAGCGCATCCTCGGCGCGGCCGAGCACGCACGCCGGGCCGTGGTGGTCGGCGGCGGGCTGCTCGGCATCGAGGCCGCCCGCGGCCTGGCCGGGCGCGGCCTGCCGGTCACGCTGCTGCACCTGGCCGGGCACCTCATGGAGCGCCAGCTCGACGTCGAGGCCGGCCAGGTGCTGGGCGAGACGCTGGCCGGGCTCGGCGTGGACATCCGCACCGGCGTCACCGCCGAGGCGGTGCTGGAGGATGGCGTCCGGCTGGCCGGCGGCGAGCTGGTGGCGGCCGACCTGGTGGTGCTGGCCTGCGGCGTCCGCCCGGTCACCGGCCTGGCCGCCGAGGCGGGGCTGGAGGTGCGCCGCGGCGTCGTCGTGGACGACGAGCTGCGTACCGACGACCCGTCGATCTTCGCCATCGGCGAGTGCGCCGAGCACGACGGCACCGTCTACGGCCTGGTCGCCCCCGCCTGGGAGCAGGCCGCCGTCGCCGCCGACGTCATCACCGGCGGCAAGGCCCTCTACCGCGGCTCCCGCCTGGTCACCCGGCTGAAGGCCAGGAGCGTCGAGCTGGCCGCCATGGGCGAGACGCACCTCACCGAGGAGCACGCCGAGGTGGTCAGGTTCAGCCACCGGGCCCGCGGCACCTACCGCAAGCTCGTCATCCGCGACGGCCGGCTGGTCGGCGCGATCCTGCTGGGCGAGAGCGACGCCGTCGGCACGCTCACCCAGCTCTTCGACCGCGGCGGGCCGGTGCCCGGCGACCGGGCGGGGCTGCTGTTCCCCGGGCTGTCCCAGGCGCCCGTGGCCGACAGCCCGACGCTCATGCCGGACGCGGCCAAGGTCTGCCAGTGCAACAACGTGACCAAGGGCCAGATCAGGGCGTGCTGGGAGGCCGGGGCCCGCGACGTGGCCGGCGTGGCAGCCGCCACCAGGGCCACGACCGGCTGCGGAACCTGCCGCGACGCCGTGGAGGGCATCGTCGGCTGGCTGTGCGAGCAGGAAGGGATCTCGGTATGAGGAAGATCGTCGTCGTCGGGTACGGGCCGTCGGCCCATCGGTTCGTCGAAAGCCTCCAGGCCAAGGGCTTCGACGGGCGCGTGACCGTGATCGGGGAGGAGCCGCGCCCCGCCTACGACCGGGTGCACCTGACGTCCTACCTGGCGGGCACCAGCGCGGAGGACCTCACCTACGACGTGCCCGGGGGCACCGTCACCCGGCTGGGCACCCGGGTCACCGGCATCGACCGCGAGGCCAGGCGCGTGCTCACCGCCGACGGCGCGGCGGAGCCGTACGACGTGCTGGTGCTGGCCACCGGCTCGGCGCCGTTCGTGCCGCCGGTGCCCGGCGCCGGGCACGCCCACGTCTACCGCACGATCGAGGACCTGGACGCCATCAGGACCGCCGCCAAGGACGCGGCCGAGGGCGTCGTGGTGGGCGGCGGCCTGCTCGGGCTGGAAGCCGCCGACGCGCTGCGGTCGCTGGGGCTGAAGACGCACATCGTCGAGATGAGCCCCTGGCTGATGCCGCGCCAGGTGGACGAGGGCGGCGGCGCGGTGCTCAGGCAGCACATCGAGGGCCTGGGCCTGAGCGTGCACGCCGGGGCGGGCGTCCAGGAGGTCGTCACCGACGGCGAGGGCCAGGTCGTCGGGTTGCGCAAGCCGGACGGGACGCTGCTGGACGCCCAGGTCGTGGTGTTCTCGGCGGGCATCAGGCCGCGCGACGAGCTGGCCCGCGCCGCCGGGCTGGAGGTGGGCGAGCGCGGCGGCGTCGTGGTCGATCCCGGGATGCGCACCTCCGACCCGTCGATCTACGCCATCGGCGAGTGCGCGCTGGCCGGCGGCATGATCTACGGCCTGGTGGGGCCGTGCAACACGATGGCGGAGGTCGCCGCCGACCGGATCACCGGCGGCTCGGCGGCGTTCGAGGGCGCGGACCTGTCCACGAAGCTCAAGCTGCTCGGCGTCGAGGTCGCGCAGTTCGGGGCCATGACCGGGGCGCTGGACGTCACCTACATGGACCCGGTGGGCGGGATCTACAAGAGGCTGTTCATCAGCGACGACGCGCGGACGCTGCTCGGCGGCATCTGCGTGGGCGACGCCTCGCCCTACACCTCGCTGCGCCCCTTCGTCGGCAAGGCGCTGCCCGCCGCGCCGTCCGACCTGCTCTTCAGCGGGGCGGGGGCGAGCCTGGACCTGCCCGACGAGGCGCAGGTCTGCTCCTGCAACAACGTGTGCGCGGGCGACGTCCGCACCGCCATCGCCGACAAGGGCGTCACCGACGTGCCCGGCCTCAAGGCGTGCACCCGGGCCGGCACGACGTGCGGCTCGTGCGTGCCCATGCTGAAGCAGCTGCTGGAGAAGTCGGGCGTCGAGGTCAGCAAGGCGCTGTGCGAGCACTTCGCGTACTCGCGGGCCGAGCTGTTCGACATCGTACGGGTCCGGGAGATCACGACGTTCTCGCAGCTCATCGCCGAGCACGGGCAGGGCAGGGGCTGCGACATCTGCAAGCCGGCGGTGGCCTCCATCCTGGCCTCGCTGCACAACGGGCACGTGCTGGAGGGCGAGCGGGCCGCGTTGCAGGACACCAACGACGCCTTCCTGGCCAACATCCAGAAGAACGGCACGTACTCGGTCGTGCCGCGCATCCCGGGCGGCGAGATCACGCCCGAGAAGCTGATCGTGATCGGCGAGGTGGCCCGCGACTTCGGGCTCTACACCAAGATCACCGGCGGGCAGCGCATCGACCTGTTCGGCGCCCGCGTCGAGCAGCTTCCGGAGATCTGGCGGCGGCTGGTGGAGGCCGGGTTCGAGTCCGGCCACGCCTACGGCAAGGCGCTGCGCACGGTGAAGTCGTGCGTCGGCTCGACCTGGTGCCGCTACGGGGTCCAGGACTCGGTGGGCCTGGCCATCGAGCTGGAGCTGCGCTACCGGGGGCTGCGCTCGCCGCACAAGCTGAAGTCCGCGGTCTCCGGCTGCGCCCGCGAGTGCGCCGAGGCCCGCTCGAAGGACTTCGGGATCATCGCCACCGAGAAGGGCTGGAACCTGTACGTCGGCGGCAACGGCGGCTTCAAGCCCCGCCACGCCGACCTGCTGGCCTCCGACCTGTCCACCGAGGAGCTGGTCAGGACCATCGACCGGTTCCTGATGTTCTACATCCGCACGGCCGACCGGCTGCAGCGCACCGCCGCGTGGCTGGAGTCGCTGGAGGGCGGCCTCGACTACCTGCGTGAGGTGATCATGGAGGATTCGCTGGGCATCTGCGCCGACCTCGACGCGCAGATGGCGCACCACGTCGCCACGTACGCCGACGAGTGGTCGGCCACCCTGGCGGACCCGGGCAAGCTGCGCCGGTTCGTCAGCTTCGTCAACGCCCCGGGCGTCCCCGACCCGTCGATCGTGTTCGGGACCGAGCGCGGCCAGATCAAGCCGGTGATGGCCCGATGAGCGCGGCCTGGACGCCGGTGTGCGCCTACGACGAACTGCTGCCGGAGCGCGGCGTGTGCGCGCTGGTCGAGGGCCGGCAGGTGGCGCTGTTCCGCACCTACGACGGCGGCCTGCACGCGCTGGACAACCTCGATCCGTTCAGCGGCGCGTACGTGCTCTCGCGCGGCATCGTCGGCACCAGGAAGGGCGAGCCGACGGTGGCCTCACCGCTGCACAAGCAGGTCTTCTCGCTGGCCACCGGCCTGTGCCTGGACGAGCGCGGCGTGGCCGTGCCGGTGTACCCGGTGCGGGTGGCGGGCGGCGCGGTGGAAGTCAGCGTCTGACGTCCGGGAGCCGGCGCCCGGAAGCCCGGCGCCCGGCGTCCCGGCTCCGGTCAGGAGGCGAGGCCGTCCGCGGGCGGGTACACGTGCTGGCTGCGGTGGCCCGCCGGCAGGACACAGCGGCGGCCCGCCTCCAAGCTGTCACAACGCTCGGCGTCCTCACGCTGGGGGAGGGGGTCCGGGTTCGCCTGGGTTCGCGGCACTGGAGCGACGGTATCGGGGGCTCCTGCCCGGCTGGTCTCGTGCTGGCAACGATCGAAGCTCTGAACGGTCTCGGCGATTCGGGTCATTTCATCGGGTCACTACCCGGCCAGGTAAAGGCCGTGTTGAAAGTGCCTCAACCGCGCATTCAGTGATCGGCGGCGGGGGCATCAAAGCGGCCATGAGCACGATTTCTCTACGCAGGTCATTCCTGCTGGCCGCCGTCGTCCCCGCCCTCCTCGTGGCGGGCTGCGCCGGGGGCGGTGACTCGCAGGCCATGAAGGGCGCGGCGAGTCCGGCCACGCCCACCGACTCCATGATGTCGCCGGAGGAGACCGGCACCGATCTGGACTCCGGCTCGCCCTCGGCGACCGGCACCGACATGGGCACGTCCACGCCGAGCGGCACCGGCGGGGGCGGCCAAGCGCGCTCGGTCGTCGAGGGCTACTTCAGCGCGCTCAAGTCGGGCAACGTCAACCAGGTCGTGGGCGCCTTCGCCGACGACGCGGTCGTCGCCATGGAGGGGGAGGCCACGGCGACGGGCGCGAACGCGGTCCGCACGCTCTTCCAGGACCGGCTCAAGGGCTCGAAGGGCCTGTCCCAGGCCACGCACACCATCGAGGAGGCGAGCGACCTGGGCGGGGAGCACGCGGTGGTCCGCTCGCGGGCCAAGCAGGGCAACAACGACCTCCGCGAGCTGTTCCTGCTGGTGCGGGAGGGCGGCCAGTGGAAGATCTCGCAGTTCATGAACAACAAGGCGTCCTGACCGGCGCCGGCTCCGGCGCGGGAACACGGTAGGGGCATGGGGCGGCGGTCGCGCCGCGCCGAGGGAACCGCGGCAGATCCTGACCTACGGTGGGGGCATGCAGGATCTGTCGCGGTTCCAGCACCCCCGGTTCGCCCGCGTGTACGCCCGGATGAGCGTCGAGGCTGAGGCACGCACCGGCGAGCTGCGCCGGCGGCTGCTGTCCGGCCTGGCGGGGCGCGTCGTCGAGGTCGGCGCCGGCAACGGGCTGAGCTTCGCGCACTACCCGCCCGAGGTGCGCGAGGTCGTCGCGATCGAGCCGGACGACGTGCTGCGGAGCCTGGCCGAGCGGGCCGCGGGCACGGCGAAGGTGCCCGTGCGGGTGCTGGCCGGGCACGGCGGCGCGCTGCCGGTCGAGGACGGCGGGTTCGACGCGGCGGTGCTGTCGCTGGTGCTGTGCTCGGTGCCCGACCAGCGGGCCGTCCTGGCCGAGGTGCGCCGGGTGCTGCGGCCCGGCGGCGAGGTGCGCTTCTTCGAGCACGTACGCTCGGCCAACCCGCTGGTGGGGCTGTTGCAGCACCTCGTCACGCCGGTGTGGCGGCTGGTGAGCGGCGGCTGCCGGCCCGGCCGGGACACCGAGCGCGCCGTGCGCGACAGCGGGCTGGCCGTCGAGGAATGCGAGCGCTTCCCCTTCCGGCCGATGCCGTCGGCCCCGTCGTTGACGCACATCCTGGGCCGCGCGCGCAACCCGTGACCGGCGCGCCCTTCGCCCTCCGTCACTTCTGCGCCGGGTCGCCGGGGATGCGCGGGGTGATCCGGCGGGCGTCGACCAGCGCCAGGTAGACGGCGAACGCGCCCCGCGTCCAGACGTCCGCGTGGTGCGCGGTCAGCCTGATCTCCTCGCCCTCGTGGGAGACGATCAGGTAGCCGCCCAGCGGCGTCCGCCGCCACGCGACCAGGACGTTCTCGTACACGAGCACGTCGAGCATCGCGTCGGGATAGCGGCGTCCGGCGGCGGACACGGCGACAGCCTCCTCGCTCCTCGCCGAATTCTCGCCCTGCCTTTCCCATTGTGCGCGTCGCGGCAGGAAATGGGCGTCCCACGACGGGAAATGTCGCTTGCCGCGGGAACCTCCGCCAGGGCGCCGGTGTACCCGTCACATGAGATGGATGCTGGCACTGCTGGCCGCCGGCTGGATCGGCGGCTGGATCGGCGGCTGGGCCGGTGGCGCGGCCGGAGGGTGGGCGACGACCACCCTGGACCCGGCGCCGGGGTCGTTCGCGGCGGGCACGTCGTACACGCTGGGGTTCTGGGTGTTGCAGCACGGCACGCACCCGTTCGAGGGGGATCTGAGGACGGCCGGGCTGCGCTTCACCCGCGACGACGGCAGGAACCTGATGTTCCCGGGCACCCCGCTGCCGGAGGCCGGGCACTACGCCGCCTCCGTGGTGCTGCCGGAGGGGACGTGGCGGATCGAGGGGATCCAGGGGCTCTTCCGGCCGGACCCGGTCGGGACGCTGTCCGTGCCCGGCGCGCTGGAGGCCGAGCCCGTGCCGAAGGACCTGGTCTCCGCCTTCGTGACCAACGGACGCGACTACTGGGAGGACGTGCGGCCCCCCGGCTTCCCCGACCTCCCGGGACCCACGGTGAGGCTCGCCCCGACGGCGGTCCCGCCCTCCCCGGCGCCGTCCCCGGCCGCGCCCCCGGAGCCGGAGCCGGCGGGCGGGCTGCCCGCGTACACCCTGGTGATCGCCGCCGCGGGAGGCGCGGCACTGACGGCGGCGGCCCTCCGCCTCACCACCCGGCGCCCCGGCGAGAGACCCACCGGGGAGGACGACGACCCGCCGCGCGACCCCTCCGCCGAGACCATCGTCATCTCCGGCTAGGACGACCCGGCCGGGGGACGACGACCGGGACCGGTCAGAGGTCGCGTTCCTGCTGGTCGAGGATGGCGATCGAGACGGCGACCGCGCGGGACGGGTCGCCGGCCTCGATCGCGCGCAGCAGCTCCTCGTGGGAGCCGTCCGGCGCCAGCGCCGCCTCCTCCTGGTCGCGGACGCTGTCGCGCAGCGCGTCGCTCATGCCGCGGTAGAGGTCGGCGAGCAGCGCGTTGTGGGCGGCGCCGGCCACCAGGACGTGGAACTCGACGTCGGCGTCGGCGAAGCCGTCCAGGTCGCCGGCCCTGGCGGCGGTGTCCCTGCGGGCCAGGGCCGCGCGCAGCGCGGTCAGGTCGGCCTCGGTGCGGCGGCCGGCGGCCAGGCGGGCGGCCACGAGGTCCAGGCCGCGGCGCACGTCGATGATGTCCATCGCGGCCGCCGTGTCGAGGCGGCGGCGCAGCGCGACGCGGGACTCGTCGGTCGCGGTCACGTACGTGCCGTCGCCCTGCCGGGTGTGCAGGAGCCCGGCGTGCGCCAGGACGCGTACCGCCTCGCGCACCGACAGCCGGCTCATGCCCAGGCTCTGGGCGAGCTGGCTCTCGGACGGGATCTTCGTCCCGACCGGCCACGTCCCGCGGGCGATCTCCCGGCGGAGCTCGTCGATCGCGGCGTCGACGAGCGAGGTCCGAGCGACGTTCCGCATGTGCTCCTCTTCTCCTTCGGCTGGGAACCCACCCTAAGCGCTGCGCGGGCCCCGTCCCGGCCGTCCATGCCCCGAATCTTGTCACCCTCCGGGCCGTCTGAGAGATTGCGTCTGTCCCGAGTGCCCCACTGGAGGTCCCGCGTGTCACCCTTACGCACGGCCCGCCTCGCCGCCGCCCTCACCCTGGCGGCCGCGACAGCCACCGCAACCGCGCTCCCGGCCCAGGCCGGCGCCGCGGCAGCGCCCGCGATCACCGTCGAGAACGGCCGCACCCAGCCGGTCTTCTCCTACGCCGACGCCGTCCGCGAGCACGTGTACGTCGAGTCCCCGGTGGACAGCGACTCCGACGGCGCCCTCGACAAGGTCAGGGTGGACATCATCCGCCCCAAGGAGTCCGGCCCCGGCCTCAAGGTGCCGGTGATCATCGACGAGAGCCCCTACTACGACAACTCCGGCCGCGGCAACGAGGGCGAGCGCAAGGTCTACGACGCTGCTGGAAATGTCACGAAGTTCCCGCTCTTCTACGACAACTACTTCGTCCCGCGCGGCTACGCGGTGCTCAACGTGGACATGCTCGGCACCACCAGGTCCGAGGGCTGCCCCGACGTCGGCGGCAGGGCCGACGTGCTGGGCGGCAAGGCCGTCATCGACTGGCTGAACGGCCGTGCCAGGGCGACCAGGGCGGACGGCAGCCCGGCCGTGGCCGACTGGACCACCGGCAAGACCGCCATGATCGGCAAGTCGTACGACGGCACCCTGGCCAACGCCGTCGCCGCCACCGGCGTCGAGGGCCTGAAGACGATCGTGCCCATCTCGTCCATCAGCTCCTGGTACAAGTACCAGCGCTCCAACGGCGTGGTCTACAACTACGACTACGCCTCCTGGCTGGCCAACCTCGTGGACACCGACCCCGACGCCAAGTGCCAGGCGGTCCGCGACCGGCTGGACGCCGAGGACGGCGACGACACCGGCGACTACAACGCGTTCTGGGCCGAGCGCGACTACATCAAGGGCCTGCTGGGCGATGCCTCCAAGGTCAGGGCCGGCGTGTTCGTCGTGCACACGGTCAACGACCTCAACGTCAAGCCCGACAACTTCTCCACCTGGTGGAAGGCCCTGGCCGAGCGGGGCGTGCCGCGCAAGATCTGGGTCGGCCAGACCCAGCACGTCGATCCGTTCGACTTCGAGGGCCGCAGGGACCTGTGGGTGGACACCCTGCACCGCTGGTTCGACTACTGGCTGCACGGCGTGCGCAACGGCATCATGCAGGAGCCCCGCGCCGACGTGGAGGTCGGCCCGGCGCGGTGGATCACCCAGCGCGACTGGCCGGCGCCGCTCGCGCTCAAGGCGTCGCTGCGGCCCGCCGCCGACGGCTCCCTCGGCCTGCGCCCGGCCGCCGCGAACAGCACCGCCTCCTTCACCGACGTGGCCATGAGCGAGGAGGCCATGGTGGCCGACGTCGGCACGGCGAACCCCGGCCGGGTCGCGTTCACCACCGGCGCGCTGCCGCTCGACCTGCGCCTGTCCGGCACGCCCACCGCCGACCTGCGGGTCAAGCTGGACAAGCCGACCGCCAACCTGACCGCCCTGCTCGTCGACTTCGGCGAGGCGGCCCGGGTGGACTGGCGCCGGGGCCAGGGCATCACCACGCTCGCCGAGGAGGACTGCCACGGGGAGAGCACCGCGGCCGACGACGCCTGCTACAAGAAGGTCGTCACGAACGTCGCCACCCGCCCGCTGGAGATCGTCGCCCGCGGCTGGATCGACGTGCAGAACCGCCACTCGCTCAGCCAGGCCGAGCCGCTGCCCGCCGGCACGTACGGCACGGTCAAATGGCTGACGCTGCCGCAGGACTACACCTTCAGGAAGGGCCACAGGATCGGCCTGGTGATCGCCGGCACCGACGCGACCTACAGCGACGAGACCGCGACCGGCGCCACCGTCACCGTCGATCTGGCCAGGAGCAGCGTCGCCGTGCCGTTCGTGCTCGGGACGCCGCTGGCGGACGTGCCGCAGGACCGGAGCAGGTTCCACGGCCCGGACCGGGTGGACCTGCCGCAGCCCGAGCGGACGTTCCAGTTCTTCTAGCTCCCACCGGCCTGAGCCCCCGCCGCCGGGGCGGGGCTCAGGCGCAGGAGCTCCAGTCGCGGCCGGCGGTCCAGTGGACGGTGAGGGCCAGCGTGCCGCGGGTCGCCGTCGTGCCGCCGGTGCGGACGCCGTCGCCGGTGGCCGTGCCGGCCCAGCGGACCACGATCCGGCCGCTGCGGCCCTGGTCGCCGCAGCCCGCGCGGGCCGCGCTCTCCCGCACTCGGAAGCGGGTCCCGGAGACGGCCAGGCCCGGCGTGGCGGTGACGGAGGTGATCGTGCAGCGTCCCGAGCACGCCAGCGCGAACGACCCGGCGCGCGCGGAGCCGAGCGACACCGACGCGGGCGACAGCCGCGCCACCGGCGGCGCGGGCCTCGGCAGCGTGACCGTCCTGGTCACGCTGGTCAGGCCGGCGCGCCCGGCGGGCGGCACCGGCGCCCTCGCCACCCACCCCGCGGGCCGCTCCGGCAGCACGCTCGTCCGCGCGGCCGTCTTGGTGATCACGGTGGGGTGGTCGCGGGCGTTCAGCAGCGCCCACACCAGCCCGGCCGCCAGCAGGCCCACGCCCAGCACCAGCGCCAGCCTGGCCACGGCGCGGATCGGGGTGCCCGCCTCGGCGTCGTCGCCGGGCGGCTCCTTCCAGTACTCCTGCCACCGCCGCTCGCCGCCGGGCGGGTCGCCGCTCATCGTGATCCCGCCGTAGCGGATGATCGCGTCGGGGGAGATGGCGTGGTCGTCGCCGGTGCCGTTCCCGGGCGTCGCGCTGTAGACGAGCTTGTCGGTGTACGCGCCCCCGCGCACGGCCCTGGCCCGGCTCTGCGGCGCGAACGGATGCCGCCCGCGCACCGCGGGAGCGGCCGGGAGCTCCTGGCCGGTGGCGGCCGCGCCCGCCACCGGCCAGGGCTTTCCCTGCGTCGCCGTCGTGGGGTCGGCGACGGGGACAGCCGGCGTGGCGTCGGCGACCGGCGGAACGGCGGCCCAGTGGCCAGTCTCCGCGGGGCCGGTCTCCACCAGTGTGCGTGCCTGCACAGGGAAGCCGTCGGCCCGCCAGAGATGTCCCTCGGCGGGCAACGGCTGCGCAGACGCCAGCCGGTTGGGCAACGTGCCGGGCAGCGTGGTGATCGGCAGGCGGCGCAGCAGCGCGCCCGCCGTCATCGTCCTGGGCGCGGCCCGGCAGGTCGCGCAGGACTGGATGTGCCGGCCGATCCTGGCCCTGGCCCGGCGGCCGGGCGCGGCGACCCACGCCGACACCCGCGCGGTCAGGTCGGCGCACCCGCCGGTGCCGCGCGCGGCGACGATCGCGGCGAACCACTCCTCCAGGCCGGCCGCGGCCCTGGCCACGATCGCGCGTACCTCGGCCGCGTCCAGCTCGAAGAGCACGGCCAGCTCGGCGTCGGACAGGCCGTGCCGCAGCGACAGGTCCAGCAGCTCGCGCTGCGGGCGCTGCAACGACAGCAGCGCCTCGGGCAGCAGCTCCGACATGCGGCCGGGGCGCGACCAGGAGCCGATGCTGGCCGGCCTGGCCACGACCGCGCGGTGGGCGCGGGCCAGCGCGTACAGCCAGGGCCGGCGCAGGGCCGGGTCCGCCAGCCGGTCGGCGTACAGGTGAGCCGTCAGCAGCGCGCCGGCCACGGCCTGTTCGGCCTCGCCCGCGGCCAGCTCGGTGCGGCAGTAGTCGTACAGGCGCGCCCCGTGCCGGTCGCACAGGTCACGGATGGCCTGCCGCGCGTCGTCGGACAGCGTCCGCCACATCCGGCGTCACCTCCTCCACCCCGTGAAGCCGATCCTTCGGTACGTCACGGTCTCCCCGGCACGTTGTCGAGCAGGGAGGCCTGGGCCAGGTAGGCCCGGGTCGCGTCGGGGTCGCCGGCGATCGCCCGCAACCCGTCCATGGCGGCGGCCAGCCGGGCGCTGTCGCGCTCGCGCACGCCCACCGGCCGCCGTTGCCCGCGTGGCAGCACCCGCTGCACCAGCACCGAGCGCCGCCGCCACGCCCACGCCTCCAGCGTGGCCGGCCTGGCGTGCCCGCCCAGGACGGCGGCGATCACCTGGGCGGCCTCGGCCGCGTCGTGCACGCCGGCGTTCATGTTGAGGCCGCCGACCGTCGAGGTCAGGTGCGCCGCGTCGCCGACGAACAGCACCCGCCCGCACCGGTACGACGGCAGCACGCCCCGCGACAGCCCGAACCGGTCGGCGCCGGTCACCCGGATCGGCCCGCCCGCGCCCGGCAGGGCCCGGCGGACCAGCAGCGACAGGTTGCCCGGCGACAGCGGCTCGTGCCCGTCCACCGGGATCTTGAAGATGATCCGCCAGTGGTCGGGCAGCCCGAGCAGGGTGCACGACTGCTGGACGTCGCGCACGTACGTCAGCGGCGCCAGGCCCGGCAGCAGCCGGTCCAGCGGCGAGTCGGTGAACACCCGCAGCGCCTGCGCCAGGTGCTCCGGCCGGGGCAGCGGCAGCCCCAGCGCGGCCCGGACCGTGCTCTGCGCGCCGTCGGCGGCGATCAGGTACCGGGCCCGCGTCCAGGTGTGGCCGACGCGGACCCGGATGCCTGTGCCGCCCTCGGCCACGCCGTCCACCCGGGCGCCGAACCGCACGTCCACGTCGGGGTAGAAGCCGAGCGCGGTCAGCAGCAGCGAGGTGAGCGCGCTCTGGTCGGCGTGCACCCTGAACGGGTGCCGGGTCAGCCCGTCCAGCCGGTCCATGCCCATCTCGGCCAGCACGGCTCCCGGCCGGTCGCGCCACTGGACGCGGTCCACCACCCGCCCGCCGGCGACCAGCCGGGACGCGACGCCCAGCTCGTCGAGCAGGTCGAGCGTGGCGGGGTGGAAGGTGCAGGCGCGCGGCTGCCGGAGAGGCTCGCCCTCGCTCTCCAGCACGGTGACCGGGATCGCCGCCCTGGCCAGCGAGAGCGCCGCGGTCAGGCCCGCCGGCCCCGCTCCCACCACGATGACGCCGTTCATGCCGGGCGCCTCCCCTGCGCCGGGACGGGGCTGCGGTGGGGGACCCGGCTGAGCGTGACGCGCTGCCCGGTGGCGCGCGAGAGCGCCCACCAGGCGGTGCAGAGGTTCGAGGTGAGCAGCAGCCGCTCGTTGCCGGCGCTCAGCGGGCCGAGCACCGGCAGCGTGGGCATCCCGGTGCCGGTGAACAGCAGCACCGCGTCCCGTGGCACGCCGGCCAGCTCGACCTGGCTGATCAGCTCGGACGGGGTGACCGCGTACGAGGAGTAGCCGCCGCCGGCGCGTACCTGCACGGTCTGGGCGACGGTCAGCCCGGCGGTCTTCCAGAACCGCTCGGCCAGCTCCGTCAGCCACGGCTGGTACGGCGAGACGAGCACGATGTCGCCCGCCTCGACGTGCTCCAGCGCCTCCCGGGTGGCCAGCGTGGCCGAGGCGAACGGCGTCCCGGTCAGCGTGCCCAGCCTGGCGCACTGGTCGCGGTCCTCGTCGGGGCCGAGCAGGTAGCGGGGCTCGCTGCAGGCCATGACCATGGCGTCGAGCGGCAGGCCGCCGAAGGCGTGCAGCATGAGGGGGAGGTCGTCGTTGTAGCTCTCCAGGCGCTCGGCCAGGCGCAGCCCGCGCCGGACCGGGAGGCGGGCGACGTGCATGTCGGCCCGCGACCCGAACAGGCGGGTCAGCTCCGGCTCCGCCGACGGGTTCGCCGGCGCCACGATCACGCCGACCCGGCTGCGGCTCACCACCGGGCGGGTGCGCATCGGAGCCTCCTCGACGGTGGCGGGGTCAGTGCGCACGGTGCCACGGCGTCCGGTCGGTCAGCGCCTGGTCGATCTCGGTGACGGCCCGCGCGGACACCTGGCGGATGCGGCGCAGCCGGTGGGCGGCGCGCGTGCCCGCCGTGGGATCGGGCTCCCCTGGCGCCGGCCCGGGCCGGGCGGCGCGGACCTCGTGCGGTTGTGACCTGCGCATCTCGTCGGCGAGCATGTCCGCTCCTGTCTATGGCTGCGTGGCTGGGCGGATGACCTGGCGGAACCGGTCGCGCGTGATCCGGGTGGGAGGCCGGCGGAGCATCGCCGGCCTCCCACCGGCCGCGCGCTGAGATCGACGTGGGGATCGCCGTCGGGATCCACGTGCGGTCTCACGACCCGACGCCCTGGCGACCCGCACCAGCGCCGTGGCGGCGAGCGGAACGGCGGCCATGACGGCCACCGGCACGGAGGCGGGTACGGGCGCCGGTCCGTTCGCGAACGGCCGGCCGATCAGCACAGTGGCGCCCGTCACGCCGATCGCGCTGCCCGCTGTGACCCCCATGCCGACGGCCCGGGACGCGGCGGCGCCTCGCGTGCGCCCGCCGCGCGGGACGGGACCCCCGCCAGAGCCGATCCCGTCCCGTGTGGTCGTCGGTGCCGCGTGCCGCCGGGGGCGCGGTGTGCCCGCGCACCCCGGCGAACGCGGAGAAAGCCGGTCCCGGGCGCCGCCCCTTGAGATGGCCAGCACGCCAGCCGCTACCGCGCTGGCCAACAACACCGCGCCGACTGGGTCGGGCACGTGCCGCACGGTGCTGGGGGGGCAGGACAGCGCCGGGGCCGACGCCAGGAGCGCCGCCGGTCCCGCACAGGGGACGAGCGGGCCGCGCCGGCCGGGGGAGGCCGGTGGGCGCCCGCTCGCGGGCGGCGGCGCGTACGTGGGGAGCGGGGCGAGCCTCATCGGGTGGTCACCGCGCTCAGAGCCTGGTTGGGCACGCTGGCGCGGACCATCCGCTCGGTCAGGCCCGCCCGCCGCACCCGCTCGGTCCCCCCGGCCGTCCCGGCCGCGTGCCGGGCGGCGTTCCCCCGGCCGGGACCGCAGGGAGCGTGCCCGCGGGGTCGCGGGGCGGGCGGGCGCGCGGCGTCCGGGGCCGTCTGGCCGGCGACCATCCGCGCGACCTTGGCGGCGAGCACCAGGTGCTCGGCGCAGCGCCGGCCCACCTTGGCCTCCAGCCCGGCCACCTGGGCCAGGCGCAGCCGCATGGGCTCCAGCGACGACGTGCGGTCGAGCCCGTCGAGGTCGGCCAGCCGGTCGGGCCAGCGCAGCAGGCGGCGGCAGCGGGCCTCCACCTCGGCGGCGAGCTGGGGAAGGGGGAACCCCTCGTGCAGCAGCCGGGTCGCGATCATGACGGCGGTGAGCGCCGTCTGGTCGAAGTCGGCCAGCCGCCCGGACAGGGCCGCGTCCAGCAGCCTGGCGCGGTGGCTCAGGCACACCGAGCTCCAGCCGAGCAGCAGCAGCCGGTCGGGCCCGGTCTCCGTGTGCCAGCCCGCCAGCCGCAGCTCCCTGGCCATCCGGTGGTAGTGGCGCCAGCGGTCGCGGGGGTCGTCCAGCCAGAGCTGGAGCCCGCCGAGGGGCAGGCTCGCGACGTGCACGCCCGCTCCGGCCGCGGGACCGGCCACCCGGTCGCAGATGCGGCGCACCACCAGTTCCTCCATGAGAGGGACCGAATCGTCCTGGAACCACGAACCGCCCGACACTTCCATGGTCACGTCCGGCCACCTCCTCGCCGGGAACTCTCTCCAGAATCTTCCGGCTGTTAAGCCTCACTTACCACGTGCTCCGATAGTCTGCTTCTCGACGGGGCTATGTCAACTCACAGTTTCCGCATACCTTGATACCCACCAACGGAGCAGAGCCTCCCCGCATGGCGGGGGACACCGGGCCCCGCGTCCCTTACGCTGGAAAAGTTCACGGGCAGTAGGAGGTGTGCCGTGGCGAACTTCGCCGAGCGGCTCGATCTCGCGCTGACCAAGCGCGGATTCACCGGCGCGCAGGTCGCCTCCACGCTGACGGAGGCGGGCATCCCCATCACCCGCGCCTACGTCAGCCAGTTGCGCACGGGCAAGCAGACCAACCCGACGCTCCAGGTGTTGCGGGCGCTGGCCTCCTGCCTCCAGGTGAGCGTGGGCTGGCTGGTCGGCGACGACCACCTGGAGTCCGGCGCGGTGGAGGACCTCCAGCTACGCGCGGCCGGGCTGGGCGGGTCCGCCTCCGGCCTGTCGGAGAGCTCGCTCACCGTCCTGCGCGGCGTGGTCGAGCTGGCCCGCAGGGCCGAGGGCCTGCCCGAGGAGCCGCCGCCCGCCGCCGACGCCGTCCCCGAGGCCGCCGCCCCGCTGAGCGGGCCGCAGCGCCGCGCGCTCGGCCGCCGGCTGCACGGCCTGCGCCTGGCCGCCGGCCTGACGGTGGAGCAGGTCGAGACCGCGATCGGCAGGGGCACGGCCGCGATCCCCGCCATCGAGGAGGGCCGCGTCGCCCCGCCGCCGATCACCGTCGAGCGCCTGCTCACGGTCTTCGGCATCACCTCGCCGCCGGTGCGCGAGTACGTCCTCACGCTGGCCAGGGGCGAGCGCGAGGCCGCCTGGTACGACGCCCACTCCATCCCGGTCTGGCTGGCCGCCGCCTACGCCCTGGAGCGGCGGGCCACGCTGATCCGCACGTTCCACACCCAGTTCGTCCCGCCGCTGCTGCAGACCGAGGAGTACGCCAGGGCGGCGCTCACCGTGATGGGCCCGGCCACGCTCGGCCAGCAGACGGTCGACGAGGCGCTCGCCCTGGTGATGGCCCGCCAGGAGGCGCTGAGCCGCGACAGCGCGACCGTGCTGTGGGCGATCATCGACGAGAGCGTCCTGGTGCGCTCGATCGTCGGCAGGCACACCCAGCTCCGCCAGCTCGACCTGTTGATGGAGCACGCCAAGCGGCCCAACGTCTCGCTGCACGTGGTGCCGATGGACGATCCCGCCTACCTGCCGCGCACGGGCCCCTTCACGCTCTGGCGGTTCGCCGAGGCGTTCGAGCCGGACATCGCCTGCGCCCACGGCATCGAGAGCGACCACCTGATCACCGACACCGGCGCGGTGGAGACCTACCACCAGGCGTTCACGAAGCTGTCGGTGACCACCACCACCCGCGAGGAGACCGTCGAGCTGCTGGGCCTGCACGGCGAGAGGCTTTCGCGTTCGCTCGGGAAATGACGCCCCCGCCGGCGGTTACCCAGTTATACCCAAAACCAATGGCATTTCGTGTTGTGTTCTCCCCGGCGGGGAGGATCATATGGTCTGGGTCATCGAGTGGGGTCCGCAAGGATCAGCTTTTCCCGAGATCGTGGGCGAGGGGAAAGGGGCAACACTCAATGCGTCAGCGTGCCATCCGGAATTTGGCGAAGCTGGACATGACCCGAGCGAGCGTCACCCGCATCCTCGACGCCGCGGCGGGCGGGAAGAACCACTTCGTGGCCGACCGCGAAGCGGTGCGCCGCTACGACCTGGCCGCCCCCGTCACCACCGCGGCGGCGCGGGCCGTGCTCCACTATCTGTGCCGCGTGATCCGTTTCCTGGCGGCCGAGGACGTCGAGCAGTTCGTGATCGTCGGCAGCGGGGTGCCCAGCGGGCTGCCCGCCGGGCGGCAGCTGCACGACGTGGCCCGCGAGGCGTCGGCCGGCGGGCGGCCCCGGGTCGTCTACGTCGAGCACGACCCCATGGTGCTGGCCGGGGCACGGGCCACCATCGAGCCCGCCGACGACCTCGTCCGCGTCGTCGAGGGCGACGTGCGCGAGATCGACGACGTCCTCGACGACCGGGTCGTGCGGACGTTCCTCGACTGGGACCGGCCGATGGCCGTGCTGCTGGTGTCCACCCACAGCCTGAGCGACGACGAGTACTTCCACTACGTGATCAAACGCATCCGCCAGGAGGTGCCGGAGGGCAGTTACCTGTCGCTGCTGCAGACCACGTTCGACGCGGTGCCGCCGGAGCTGCTGCCCGCCATGCACGACCTGCTGGCGATGACGCTGCCCGGTCACGCGATCCGCGCCCGGGAGGAGGTGGCGGCGCTGCTGGACGGCCTGGTGCTGGTCGATCCGGGGCTGGTGTGGGTCCCGGAGTGGCGGCCCGGCGGCCACGGCACCGCCTGCCCGGACGGGCCGCCGGACGAGCCGAGCGCCTCGGGCAACTACGGCGCCGTGGCCCGCGTCCCATGAGCGGGCGCGCCGGGCCACCCGGCCGGCTCGCCGCCTCTCACACGACGCGGCCGCCCCGCAACCGCCACCGGACGAACAACACCCGCATGGGCCCGTTCACGAACAGCCACTGGCCCAGCCAGACGGCCGCGAACATGACCGCGAAGGCCCACCAGGTGAGCGGCCCCTCGACGCCCGGCACCAGGCCGAGGTCCAGCAGCACCCACAGGAGCAGGCCCTCGGGCACGCCGGTCAGCAGCCCGAACAGCGTCGGCCAGTCCTTGTCCCAGCGGAACTGCATGAGCAGGTGGTACAGCACCTCCCAGCCGAGACCCACCACGGCGGCGGCCAGCAGCACGAGGTAGGCGTCGGCGAAGGACACGGGCAGCACGAGCGCGAGCAGCGCGGTCAGCACCGCGCCCACCGTGGCCAGGACGAAGACCCGGGTCTGCACGCGCCCGGCGAGCGTGGGGATCACGGGAGCCTCCTGCCCGCCGCCCACTTCAGCCACTGCGACAACGACCGCAGCGGCCCCAGCCCCTTGCAGAACCCGCGCCTGGCCAGGTCGTCGGCGATGTCCAGCGCCGCGGTCTGCATGCCGAGGAAGCTGTCCACGGCCAGGAAGTGGTTGCCGGCCGTGGCCGCGCCGGAGGCGTAGAGCGCGCCGTCGCCGCTCTCCGCGCCGAGCACCTCGAAGCTCTCTCCCACCTGCAACCGGCCCGCCTTGTTGGCGCGCGCGCCGCCGTGCCGCAGCAGGTCGTCGAGCACCCGGTGCTCGGACATGCCGGCCTCCAGGCCGGTGCAGTCGATGATGAAGTCGGAGACGTACTGCATGGGCGCGGAGTGCGTGCTGCGCGTGAGGGTGACCAGGCGGCCGTCCGGCGTCTGGTCGATGCGGTCCACCACGGCCTGCGTCGGGTGGTACCAGTTGCCCAGCCGGGCCCGGCTCATCTGCTCCTGCCAGCGGGCCAGCCTGGGCGTGGTGGTGCCGGCCACCAGGGACGCCAGCTCGGCCCGCCGCTGCGGCGAGGCCCGCCTGAACTGCGCCTTGAGCTGGCCGCCGAAGGCCGACTTCGGCATCGTGAACGCCTGGTAGGCCCAGCCGTCGCCGCCCCTGCGCCGCATGAAGGGGCCCGAGCCGTGCGGGCCGGTGACGTACGTGCGGAACAGGTGCACGATCTGGGTCTGCAGGCCGTGGCGCTCCCGGTCGTCCATGAGCCGCTGCAGCACCCGCGAGGCCACGATCCCCGCGCCGCGCACCACCACCACGCCGGGCCGCTTGCGGAGCTGGTCGTAGACGTGCTCGTGCGGCTCGTAGGCGTTGACCAGCCGGAACCGCTCGCCCGTGCGCTGCCGGAACTCCTGGAGGTCGTCCAGGAACTTCAGCCCGGGATACCCGACGGCCAGGTGCGCGTACTGCGAGCGCAGCGCCACCCGCTTGGTCGCGGCCGTGCCCGGCGGCGGGGTCAGCACCGTGAAGTAGCCGCCGCCCAGCCGCTTCCTGACCATGCGCACCTGGCCCTTGGCCAGCATGCTCCAGTAGTCGACGCGGTCGGCCTCGCGCCGCAGGCTCTCGATCACCAGTCCCGCCCTGGGGCTGTAGAAGTCGGCCAGCACCGGCTCGGTGAGCACCTGCAGCACCGGCTTGATGGACCGTTCCCGCCACGCCTCCTGCATCGCGTACGACGGGAAGCCCCAGATGTTGTCCGGCCGCGCCCCCGCATCGGAGCGGATGCGCTCGTGCGCGGGGAGCTGGGACACGCGGGTGAGGTACTCCCACGTCTGCCAGGGGGTGTCGCTGGTGGACAGCACACGCACGGCCCCGGCCGGCACGCCGCGGACGCGCAGCACGTCCACGAGCGTGAACGAGCCCAGCCCGCCGCCCACCGACACCAGCGGCACGTCGTAGATCGGAATGCCCGCCGCCTGCACCAGGGCGTCGGCCCAGACGGAGGAGTGCAGTAACTCCGGCGTCAGATCTCCCCAGGACACGAAGGTTAAAGGTAGCGTAAAAGGCCCTGATTCAGTCCCACCAGAACGACCACGTGTGCCCGCCGATGATCTGCTCGGCGTACCCCTGGAGGTCGCCCGGCCCCTGCACGACGTTGTCGGGGCAGAACGCCCAGTGCTCGGCCGCCACGTGCAGCGCGTGCTCGGCGTCCGTCGGCGGCGCGGCCACGCTCAGGTCCAGCGTGTTGAAGCCGACGCTCACCACCCGGGCGCCGAAGCGCTCCTCCCAGCTACGCACCACGGCCGCCATCGGCACCATCCACTCGTTGTGGTGCAGCGCCCCCTGCCAGCCCATGACGGCCAGCGCGTCGGCGCCGCGCGCCGCGGCGACCAGGCCGAGCGGCATGCTCTTGGCGGCGAGCTGGCCCGCGTACCAGTCGGCGACCGCCTCGGGATCGGCCCTGAGCACGCCCGGCGGCGCCGGGCCCGGGCAGATCGCGCCGTACGGCTGCAACTCCTCCAGCGCGTCGGGCGGCATCTGCGCCACCCACTCCTCCCACACCTCGGCCATGAAGCCCTCGGCGGTGAAGTGGTCGATCTGGCGGGGGTCGTCCGGCACGACCTGCCCCACCGCCCAGGGCTGCGCGGACTCGTCCAGCAGCAGCGGCCACAGCCCGCTGTGCGGGTGCCACTCGCGCATCAGCGACCAGTGCTCGCCGGTGACCGGCTCGTCGCTCATCCAGAACGCGGGCCTGACCGGCCGGCCCTGGCCGGTGTAGCCGGGGTCGGGCCAGACCAGGTCGCCCGGAGGCAGCGGCGCGCCCAGGCCGCGCCCCCTGCCGCCGTCGGGGAACAGCCGGCACAGCTCACGTGGCAGCCGGTGATCGTTCATGCCCTACCGTTCCGATGCCGAATCCTGTCTCGGAGATGGTAGTGCCGCCGGTTGCCCCGGCACCTTCCGGTGGCGCGTGAAATCGGACGGGCTGTCACAATGTGGGCTGTGATCCCCTTCGCTGCGGTGCTCTGTGACCTCGACGGCGTGCTGCGCCAGTTCGACCACACCGTCCAGGCCGAGATCGAGGCCCGCTACGGGCTGCCGCTGAGGAGGACGGCCTTCGACCCCGCGCTGATCGGGCCGCCCACGGTCGGGCTGGCGACGGAGGCGGAGTGGGCGGAGTCGATCGTCGCCGCGCTCGGCGGGGGAGCGGCGGCCCGGCAGGCGGTCGCCGAGTTCATGGAGGTGCCGTTCTTCGTGGACGAGGAGGTCAGGGCCCTGCTGGCCAAGGCGCAGGAGCGCGTCCCGGTGATCCTGGTGACCAATGCCATGGACACCGTGGAGGAGCACCTCGACCGGCTCGGGCTCAGGTACTTCGCCGACGACCTGGTCAGCAGCTACCGGGTGGGGGTGGCCAAGCCCGATCCGCGCATCTACGAGATCGCCGCCGAGCGGGCGGGCGTGCCGCCGCGGCGCTGCCTGTTCGTCGACGACCGGCCGCCGAACGTGGCGGCCGCCCAGGCGCTCGGCATGACCGGCGTGCACTTCCGCACGGCCGCCGACCTGGCCGCGGCGCTGGAGCCGCTAGCCCGCTCCCTCTGAGCCGGCCGCGTCCGAGCCCGCCATGTCCTAGCTCGCCATGTCCGAGCCCGCCATGTCGAAGAACGCCTTCTCCAGCTCGACGGCCCGGCGGAAGACGTCCAGCACCTCCGCGCGGCGCGGCTCGTCCAGGCCCGCGCCCAGCCGGTCCAGCTCACCGCGCAGGAACGCCACCCAGGCGCGGAACTCCGCGCCCTCGTGCAGCTCGATCCACTCCCGGTGGACGAAGCGCTCCGGCAGCGGCTCGCGCGCCCGCGAGGCCCAGCCGAGGTAGCACCACTCGGCCACGCACAGCACCGCGGCGATCAGCGGGTAGTCCTGCCGGGCCCGCACCTCGTCCATGAGCCGGACGAACGCCGCGGTGACCGGCTCCGGCGGCGCGTCCAGCCGCCCGCCCAGCTCCGCCAGCGCCCGGTGGAAGTACGTCGTCTCCTCGGTGGTGGCCACCTGGCCGAGGAACCTGCCGTACGGCACCCGGGCCTCGAAGGTGTCGGCGCTCGCCACGGCCGCCCCGAGCAGCGCCGTGAAGGCGTCCACGAAGCGGAAGTCCTGCTCCAGGTAGTGCCGCATGGCCGCGTCGGGCACCGAGCCCGTCGTGATCGCCAGGGCGAACGGATGGGTCACCACCGCGGTCCACTCCGCCTCGCACCGCCCGCGCAGCCAGTCGCTGAATCCGGTCATGATCACGACCGTACCGGAGGAGGGGGAGGGGGGTCGTTCCCGGCGCGGCTCGCGCCGGCCGCGCCGGGAACGCCGTGGACCGCCGCCCCGCCCGCTGTCTCGGCGAGCTGCGCTCCTCGCCTGGCCGGGGACGGCGGCTCGGGAGCGCCGGCCTAGTACCCGCCGTACGGGTTCTGGGAGGACGGCGAGGAGGGGGCGCTCGATCGGTGCCCCGACGGGTGCCGCGTCGGGGTGGCGGACGGGCTGGCCGCCGCGCCGTTGGAGGTCGGCTTCGTCCCCTGCGGGGCGATGATGCCGATCAGGCCGTGCTTGGTGCCGTCGATGCCCGCGGAGAACCACAGCGAGCTCTCGCCGCCGGTGGCCGCGGTGCCCGGCTCCAGGTCCCACAGGCCCGGCAGCACGATCTTCCTGCCCCTGGAGTCGGTCAGGGCGCCCAGGTGGCGGCTGCGCTTGTAGACGTGCACCGTGCCGTCGCCGAAGTTGCCGACGAGCAGCGCTCCGGCGTACTGGCCCCAGCCCTTCGGGGCGGCGGTGACGGCCCAGGGGGCGTTGAGCCCGACCCGGGAGATGCGGCCGGTGACGCGGCCGGAGGCGTTGAAGCGGCTCACGAAGCCCTTGCCGTTGCCGAAGACCGGCTTGCCGGTGGACGGGTCGCGCAGCGCGTACGACACCCAGACGCTGCCGTTGGCCACCGCCACGTTGTAGGCGTGGTAGCCGTCCGGCACGCCCGGGTCCCTGAACTGCCAGCGCGACAGGCGGATGCGCCGGAAGTCCTGGTCGAAGGCGTGGATGCGGCCACCGGCGAAGTCGGCGGCCAGCAGGAAGGCGTCGTCCTCGGTCTGGACGAGCTCCAGCCCCTTGTAGTCGGCGCCCCGGGTGAACGCCGCGATGACGGCGTTCTTCGGGTCCACCTCGGCGTTCCAGCCGGTGATGGCACCGCTCGGGCTGGCGAAGATGAACGTGGCGGGCTTGCCCTTGACGGTGAAGCCGTCGCCAGGGTTGAAGACCTGGCCGGTGGGCGCTCCACCGGGGATCCACACCTCGGTCTGCTCCTTCTTGCCGGTGCCGGAGTAGACGGTGGCGGTGCCGGTGCCCGTGTTGGAGACCCACAGAGTCTTGCCCATGGCCAGGCCCCACGGGTTGACGACCTTGGCGTCGGTGACCGGGGCTTTGCCCTGGACGTCCGACACAAGGTTGATGACGTCGAAACGAGTCCTGGTGGTGGCGTGTGCGGGAGTGGTGAGAGTCGCTCCCAAGACGACCGCAACAGCGCAGAGTGTGATGATGCGTGGCCGCATCCGTTGCCTCCTAGTTAGCGCTTGTGACGGGAGGTACGCGGACGGGCGAGAGCAGGTTCAGGTTCCGTCACCGATAAAAAATCGTCAGGCGAATTTGACGGCGTCAGGCGGTAAGAAGGAGAGGCATGAACGTGTTGGGCATCGATATCGGCGGTTCGGGGATCAAGGGCGCCCCCGTGGACACCGAGGCCGGCAAACTGATCGAAGAGCGCCTGCGCATCCCCACTCCCGAACCGTCCGGGCCCGAGGCGGTGGCGGCGGCCGTCCGCGAGATCCTGGAGCATTTCGAGTGGAGCGGCCCGGTCGGGGTGACCTTCCCCGGCGTGGTGACGGACGGGGTGGTGCGGACGGCGGCCAACGTCGACCGCTCCTGGATCGGCGTGGACGCGGCGGCGCTGTTCGGCGGCGCGCGCGTGCTCAACGACGCCGACGCCGCCGGGGTGGCCGAGATGGTCTTCGGCCGCGGGCGCGGGGAGCGCGGCACCGTGCTGATGCTGACGTTCGGGACGGGCATCGGCAGCGCCCTGTTCCACGACGGCCGGCTGGTGCCCAACACCGAGCTGGGGCACCTGGAGCTGCACGGCAAGGACGCCGAGCACCGGGCCTCCGCGCGGGCGCGCGAGGAGCACGACCTGAGCTGGGAGAAGTGGGCCGAGCGGGTCCAGGAGTACCTGGCGCACGTGGAGATGTTGTTCTCGCCGTCGCTCATCGTGATCGGCGGGGGAGCGAGCAAGAAGGCGGACAAGTTCCTGCCGCACATCACGCTGCGCACCCCCGTGGTGCCCGCGGAGCTGCAGAACGAGGCGGGCATCATCGGCGCGGCCCTGACGGCCCGTCCCTGACCGGCCCCTGACCCGCCCGGCGGTCCCGGGAATGCCGGGGCCGCCGGGCGGCGTTGACGTTCCCTGGACGCGATATTGAGATGCGTAGCCCGCGACCCGTGGGGCACGATGAGCCGTTGGCCCCGTGCCCGCGTGACTCAAATATCCTGAAAGCAGTATGGGAACGCCTTCCTTGTCCTCTCCGCTCGCCGATCTCCAGTCCCGCCTGCCCGACCTCATGCCGCGCGACCAGCGGCGGCTGCGGCGCAGGCTCGACGGCATGCGCCGGGTCCGCTCCCGCGACGCCCGGGACAAGATCGTCACGGAGATCCTCGCCGACGTGGAACGCGCCGAGCAGCGGCTCCAGCGCCGCCGCGACGCCGTGCCCGCGATCACCTACCCGGCGAACCTGCCGGTCTCGCAGCGCAGGGACGACATCCTCGCGGCCATCCGCGACCACCAGGTCGTGATCATCGCCGGCGAGACCGGGTCCGGCAAGACCACCCAGATCCCCAAGATGTGCCTGGAGCTGGGGCGCGGCGTCCGCGGGCTGATCGGCCACACCCAGCCGCGCCGCATCGCCGCCCGCACGGTGGCCGAGCGCGTCGCCGAGGAGCTGGGCACCGGCCTGGGCGAGGTCGTCGGCTACAAGGTGCGCTTCACCGACCAGGCGAGCGACCGCACCCTCGTCAAGCTGATGACCGACGGCATCCTGCTGGCCGAGCTGCAGCACGACCGCATGCTCGACCAGTACGACACCCTCATCATCGACGAGGCCCACGAGCGCAGCCTCAACATCGACTTCATCCTCGGCTACCTCAAGCAGCTCCTGCCCCAGCGCCCCGACCTCAAGGTCGTCATCACCAGCGCCACCATCGACCCCGAGCGCTTCTCCCGCCACTTCGACGACGCGCCGATCATCGAGGTCTCCGGCCGCACCTACCCGGTCGAGGTACGCTACCGGCCCCTGGAGGACGACGACGACCAGACGCAGGGCATCGTCGCCGCCTGCCGCGAGCTGATCGCCGAGGGCCCCGGCGACATCCTGGTGTTCCTGTCCGGCGAGCGGGAGATCCGCGACGCCGCCGACGCCCTGGCCAAGGCCGAGTTCCGCAACACCGAGATCCTGCCGCTGTACGCCCGGCTCAGCGCCGCCGAGCAGCACCGCGTCTTCCAGCCGCACACCGGCCGCCGCGTCGTCCTGGCCACCAACGTGGCCGAGACCTCGCTCACCGTCCCCGGCATCAAATACGTCGTGGACCCCGGCTACGCCCGCATCTCCCGCTACAGCCACCGCACCAAGGTCCAGCGCCTGCCCATCGAGGCCATCTCGCAGGCCAGCGCCAACCAGCGCAAGGGCCGCTCCGGCCGCACCTCCGACGGCATCTGCATCCGGCTGTACGAGGAGGAGGACTTCCTGAGCCGGCCGGAGTTCACCGACCCGGAGATCCTGCGCACCAACCTGGCCTCGGTCATCCTGCAGATGACCTCGATCGGACTCGGCGACATCGAGGCGTTCCCGTTCGTCGAGCCGCCGGACCGCCGCCAGGTCAAGGACGGCGTCAACCTGCTGCACGAGCTGGGCGCCTTCGACGCCCAGGGCCGGCTCACGCCCGTCGGCCGCAAGCTCGCCACCCTGCCCGTGGACCCGCGGCTGGGCCGCATGGTGCTGGAGGCCGAGAAGAACGGCTGCCTGCGCGAGGTCATGGTCATCGCCGCCGCCCTGTCCATCCAGGACCCGCGCGAGCGCCCGGCCGACAAGCAGCAGCAGGCCGACGAGAAGCACCGCCGCTTCGCCGACCCCGAGTCCGACTTCATGGCCTACCTCAACCTGTGGAACTACCTGCGCGACAAGCAGAAGGAGCTGTCGTCCAGCGCGTTCCGGAGGTTGTGCAAGGCCGAGTTCCTCAACTACCTGCGCGTACGCGAGTGGCAGGACATCTACAGCCAAATCCGCCAGTCGCTCGGCGTTCAGCCCAACAGCGCCCCCGCCGACCCCTACCACGTGCACGTGTCGCTGCTGGTCGGCCTGCTGTCGCACATCGGCGTCAAGGACGTCCTCGACAAGCAGCGCCCCGCCGAGGGCGGCCGCCGCCCCATCCAGGAATACCTGGGCGCCCGCAACGCCCGCTTCGCCGTCTTCCCCGGCTCGGCGCTCGCCAGGAAGCAGCCGCAGTGGATCATGTCGGCCGAGCTGGTCGAGACCTCCCGCCTCTGGGCCAGGGTCAACGCCAAGATCGAGCCCGCCTGGGTCGAGCCGCTCGCCCAGCACCTGGTCAAACGCTCCTACTCCGAGCCCCACTGGGAGAAGAACCAGGGCGCGGTCGTCGCCCTGGAGAAGGTCACCCTGTACGGCGTGCCGCTCGTCGTCGGCCGCAAGGTCAACTACGGCCGCATCGACCCCGACCTGTCCCGCGAGCTGTTCATCCGGCACGCCCTCGTCGAGGGCGACTGGGACACCCACCACCGCTTCCTCAAGGACAACCGCAAGCTCCTCGAAGAGGTCGAGGAGCTGGAGAACCGCGCCCGCCGCCGCGACATCATGGTGAGCGACGAGGCCCTGTTCGACTTCTACGACCAGCGCGTGCCGGCCGACGTCGTCTCGGCCCGGCACTTCGACTCCTGGTGGAAGAAGGCCGGGCAGGAGACGCCCGACCTGCTCACGTTCTCACCGGAGATGCTGGTCAACGAGGGCGCCGACGTCAGCACCCGCGACTACCCCGACACCTGGAAACAGCTCGGCCAGCGGATGCGGCTGACCTACCAGTTCGAGCCGGGCGCCGACGCCGACGGCGTCACCGTTCACCTGCCGCTCCAGATGCTCAACCAGGTCAGCTCCGACGGCTTCGACTGGCAGATCCCCGGCCTGCGCGAGGAGCTGGTCACCGCGCTGATCCGCTCGCTGCCGAAGAACCTGCGCCGCAACTTCGTGCCCGCTCCCAACTACGCCAAGCAGGTGCTGGCGGCCGTCGAGCCGGGCGGGGAGCCGCTGCTGGCCGCTCTGGAGCGCGAGCTGCTGCGCCTGACCGGCGTACGGGTGCCGCGCGAGGCCTGGCAGCTCGACCAGGTGCCCGACCACCTGCGCATCACGTACCGGGTGATCGACGAGCGCAAGCGCACGCTGGCCGAGGACAAGGACCTCGACGCGCTCAAGCGCCGCCTGGCCCCGCGCCTGCGCCAGACGCTCTCCCAGGCCGGCGACGACCTGGAGCAGACCGGCCTGCACACGTGGAGCTTCGGCCGGCTGCCGAAGGTGTTCGAGCACGGCCGCATGAAGGGCTACCCGGCGCTGGTGGACGCCGGCGACTCGGTCTCCGTCAAGATCTTCGAGACCGAGGCCGAGCAGCGCCGCTCCCACTGGCCCGGCGTGCGCCGCCTGCTCCTGCTCAACGTCACCAACCCGGCCAAGTCGCTGCTGGCCGGGCTGACCAACCAGGCCAAGCTGGCCCTGTCACGCAGCCCGCACGGCGGCGCGGTGGCCCTGTTCGACGACGTGGTCAACGCCGCCGTCGACCAGCTCATGCAGGAGGCCGGCGGCCCCGCCTGGGACCCGGTCGCCTTCGACCGCCTCTACCAGCACGTCCGGGCCAACCTGTACGACACGGCCGCCGCCGTGCTGGCGAGGGTCGAGCAGATCCTGGCCGTCTGGCACGAGGCCACCTCCCGCCTGGACACCCTGCGCCCGAGCGCCGCCACCGACGACATTCGCGACCAGCTCGGCCACCTGGTCCACAAGGGTTTCGTGACGGCCACCGGCCACCGCCGCCTGGCGGACCTGCTCCGCTACGTCCGCGCCGTCGACCGCCGCCTCGCCAAGCTCCCCGAGGACCCGTGGCGCGACCAGGAGTGGATGGACCGCGTGCACAAGGTCGAGGACGACTACCACGACCTGCTGGAGAAGCTGCCGCCGGCGCGGCGCGGGGACCCGGACGTGGTGGAGATCCGGTGGATGATCGAGGAGCTGCGGGTCAGCTTCTTCGCCCAGACCCTGGGCACCCCCACCCCGATCTCGGAGAAGCGCATCGCCAAGGCGATGGACAAGCTCACGCCATGAAGATCGAGGTGTCGAGCTCGACGTCGACGGGGGCGGGCAGGTGCAGCGGCTTGCCCATCGGGACGGTGGCGATCGACCGGTAGGCGCCGTCGGCGATGTCGCTGTGCACGGTGACGGTGGGCAGCTCTGCTTGACCCCAGCGGGGACAGCCCGGTGGCACCAGGACGTAGTCGGGCACGAGGGAGTTGCGGGGGCCTTCTATACAGACGGGCGGGCCTTGCGGTGATCCGCGCCAGCCCCGCTCGCGGCGGAGCGGCTGGAGGGCGTCGTGCAGATCGGCGGCCATCCACAGGTGCTCGGGGGTGCCTATCGGGCTCACGATCAGGTTTCCTTCGATGACCTCAGCTCGGAAGCCGGGGAGGGGGACAGGGCATCGAGCAATTCGCGTGTCGTGCGCGGCACGCGGGTGCCCTCTGGCGGGGTGGTCGCCGTGGCTGACAACGGACCTATCCCTTCGTATTCGAACGGGCACGCTAAGTATCGCACGCCCGCCGCTCTGTAAAACCCCGGCGCGTGGCAGAATTCCGGTTTGCGGTTGAATGTCGGATGCGGGGGAAATCGATGGTCAGAGCTGTGGTGTTCGACGTCGGCGAGACGCTCATCGACGAGACGCGCATCTGGACGCGCTGGGCCGGCCGGCTCGGCGTCAGCCCCTTCGTGCTCATGGGAGCGCTCGGCGGGATGGCGGCGCTGGACCGCCCGCACGAGGACGCCTTCAGGCTCGTCCGGCCCGGCATCGACCCGGGGGCCGAGGAGGCGGCGTGGGAGCGCGACGACCCGGAGGGGCTGCGCAACCACTTCGACGCCGACGATCTCTACCCGGACGTCAGGGAGGCGCTGGGCGCGCTGCGTGACGCCGGATACCAGGTGATCATCGCCGGCAACCAGCCGCGCCGCGCCTACGACGCGCTGGTGGCGATGGAGCTGCCGGCCGACTCCGTCCACACCTCGGAGGGGTGGGGGGTGGCCAAGCCGCAGCCGGAGTTCTTCGCCAAGGTGGCGGCGGTGGCGGGGCGGGAGCCCGGCGAGATCCTGTACGTCGGCGACAGGCTCGACAACGACGTGCTCCCGGCGGGCCGGGCCGGCATGCGCACCGCCCTCGTCCGCCGTGGCCCCTGGGGATACCTGCACGCCGCGCGGGCGGAGGCGCAGGCCGCCGACGCGATCGTCGACGACCTGCACGCCGTCCTGCCCGCCGCCCGGCGACTGGGGTGAGCGTCACCGCAGGTCCTCGCCGAGGTCGATGTGGATCGCCCGCTCCTCGGCCGACAGGTCGCCGGTGTCGGCGCCCCGGTCCTCGGCCAGCTCCTCGTCGTCGCGGTCCGGGCCCAGGCCCTCGTCGGGCTGGGTGAGCCGGTGCAGGGGACGGTGCCCGCGGAGCCGGTCGGGGGCCTCGCGCCGCAGCCGCTCGTCGAGGGTGTCCCGGTGCCGGGGGTCGTCGGGGACGACCTCGTGGTCGAGACCGCGGTCGTCGGTCCACTCCGAGACCTCGATGTCCTGCTCGTCGCTCAGGCCGAACCGGTCCGGAGGCAGTTCACTCATGAGTGATCCCCTACCCCGGGGAGGGCGGGGAACCCTAGGACTTGGCCTGCTTGAGAGCTTCGGCCAGCTCCTCCTTGCTCATCTGGGAACGGCCGGGGATGTCGGCCTGCTGCGCCTGCTCGTACAGCTCGGCCTTGGTGGCCTCCTCGGCGGCGCCAGCGGGCCGGCCCTGCTGGGGGACGCCGAGCGCCTTCAGTTCCGCGTCCCTGCGCTCCTTGAAGGCCCTGCCGAGCTCCTGGAGCTCCTTCTCGCCGGCCGACTTCGCGAGGGCGGGCAGGAGCTCGCTCTCCTCCTCCTCGACGTGGTGCTGCACCGACTCGACGAGCTGCTCCAGCGTGGTGCGGAACTCCGCCGTGCCGGGCTGGGCGCGTACCAGCGAGTCGAGGAGGACCTCGGCCTCCTTGTGCTCCTCGACGCTGTGGTGGGCGTCGAGGCCGGGGTAGACGCGGTCCTCCTCGGCGCGGGCGTGCGCGATCAGGAGGGCGTGCAGCTCGGCCACGGTGGCCTTGATGTCGCCCTCGCCCTTCTTCAGCCGCTCGAAGAGGGTCTCGACGGTCCGGTGGTCCTTGGTGATCAGGGTGATGACGTCGGTTGCCATGAGGTCAAGCGCTACCCAAGGCAATCCCTCCCAATCACCGGATCACTCCCGCCGCTCGTCCAGTCGCGCCCGGGCCCGCCGCAGCTCCTCGCGCAGCTCGGCGAGCTCCCGCTCCAGCTCCAGGATGCGCCGGATGGCGATGAGCGTCATGCCCTCGTCGGCCATGCGCGTGACGTGCTGCACGGTCATGATGTCGTGGCGCGAGTAACGCCGCTGGCCGCCCTCGGACCGGCTCGGCGTGACGACCTCGTGCTGGTCGAGGCGGCGCAGGTAGGCCTGCTGCACGTTGAGCATGCTCGCCACCTGCCCGAGGGAGTAGAGAGGGGCGTGCTCGTCGTCGAAGGGGAGTTCGGCCATCATGACCTCCTCATGGTACGGGGGCGGACGTCACGCCCGCCCCCGCGCCGCGCGGCCCGTCAGGCCTTGATGGCCTTGGTCTCGCGCGAGTCCCCGCGCTGGATCTCGACCTTGCGCGGCTTGGCCCGCTCCAGCACCGGGATGCGGACGGTGAGCACGCCGTTGGTGTAGCCGGCGTCGATCCTGTCGCTGTCGAGGTGCTCGGACAGGTAGACGCGGCGGGTGAAGGTGCCCATGGGGCGCTCGCGGACGAACAGCCGCTCGTTCTCGGCGATCTCGACCTCGCGGCGGGCGCTGACGCTGAGCACGCCGCGGTCCACGGTGACCTCGATGGAGTCGGGGTCGACGCCGGGCAGATCGAAGCGCAGGACGACGTCGTCGTCGCGGCGGAGGCCGTCCATCGGCATGATCGCGCCGGTGTCGTAGCTCTGCCGGGCCAGGCGGTTGAACTGCCGCTCGAACTCCTGGACGAACGGGTCGATCGAGGTGAGAAGCATGTCGGAACCTCCTCGCTGCGATCTTGTTTGTATCTAAGCTCCAATTGCAGTTACAGGTTAGCTACAGCGTTCGATGGAGGCAAGTCCGGTAAGGCGATACTGTCCGGAAGGTTAGACCTGCTCCAGCCGGGTACGCAGCTCCGGCCGGTCCCGGCTGACCAGGGCGGCGTAGTGGCCGCCGCGCTCCATCAGCTCCTCGTGGGTGCCGCGCTCGGCGATCCGGCCGCGGTCGAGCACCACGATCTGGTCGGCGTCGCGCACGGTGGACAGCCGGTGCGCGATGGTGATCGTCGTACGCCCCCGCGCCAGCGCGTCCAGCGCCTCCTGCACCGCCCGCTCGGTCTGCGTGTCCAGCGCGCTGGTGGCCTCGTCGAGGATCAGCACCGGCGGGTCGCGCAGCAGCGTGCGCGCGATGGCCAGGCGCTGCTTCTCCCCGCCCGAGAACCGGTAGCCGCGCTCGCCCACCAGCGTGTCGTAGCCGTCGGGCAGCGCGGCGATGTGGTCGTGGATGCGCGCCGCCCGCGCCGCCGCCTCCAGCTCCTCGTCGGTCGCGTCCGGCCTGGCGAAGCGCAGGTTGTCGGCGATCGAGGCGTGGAAGAGGTAGGTCTCCTGCGAGACCACGCCGACCGCCGCGCTCAGCGACTCGAACGTCAGCTCCCGCACGTCCACCCCGTCGATGGTGACCCGGCCGCCGGTGACGTCGTACAGGCGGGGCGGCAGGTAGCTCAGCGTGGTCTTGCCCGCGCCCGTCTCACCCACGACGGCCACGCTCGACCCGGCCGGCACCGTGAGGTCCACGCCGCTGAGCGTGGGCGCGTCGCCGTAGGAGAACTCGACGCCCTCGAAGCGGACCTCGCCGCGCACCCGCTCCAGCGTCCGCGTGCCGGGACGGATGTCCACCGGCAGGTCCAGGTACTCGAAGATGCGCCCGAACAGCGCCAGCGAGGTCTGCACGTCCACGCCCAGCCGCAGCAGCGACACCGCCGGCCGGAACAGGCTCGTCTGCAACGTCGTGAACGCCACCAGCGTGCCGACCGAGATCGCCCCCGTGTAGCCGACGGCCCAGTAGACCACCGCGGGCATCGCGGCCATGACGATCTGGATGGACGCCTGCCGCCACCGCCCGGACATGCTCATCCGCACGCCGAGGTCGGCCAGCTCGTCGGAGGCCCGGCCGAAGCGCTCGGTCAGGGCGTCGGAGCGGCCCATCGTCCGGCCGAGCAGGATGCCGCTGATCGACAGCGACTCCTGCACCATCGAGGCGATCGTGGCGAGCTTGCGCTGCCGCTCGGAGGTGATGCGCTTGCGCTCGGCGCCCACCTTGCGGCTGATCCACACGAACACCGGCAGCAGCAGGAGCGAGATCACGGTCAGCCGCCAGTCGAGCGCGACCATGGCGACGATCGTGGCGAGCACGGTGGTGAGGTTCGAGATCAGCGAGGAGGCGGTCGAGGTGACGACCTGCTGCATGCCGCCGATGTCGTTGGCGATGCGGGACTGCACCTCGCCGGTCCTGGTGCGGGTGAAGAAGGCCAGCGACATGCGCTGGAGGTGCGCGTAGACGGAGATGCGCAGGTCGTGCATGACCCGCTGGCCGACCGTGGTGGAGATCAGGGTCTGCAGGACGTCGAACACGCTGGTGGTGACCGCCACCGCGATCATGCCGAGGGACAGCAGCGCGAGCAGGCCGGCGTCCCTGGCCGGAATGGCGACGTCCAGCACCTCGCGCAGCAGGAACGGGGAGGCGAGCGACACCAGCGAGGAGAGCAGGATGAGCGCGCCCACCAGGGCCAGGCGGCTGCGGTAGGCGCGGAAGAGGGAGATGATGCGCCGCAGCGGCGCCCGGGGTTCCTCCGCCAAGTGGTACTCCTTCCAGATGTCCACTCAAACAGAGGTTAACTCATATTTGTTCCGGCTAAACTGTCGGTATGGGTGAGAGGGAGCTGGCCGATCTGATGCACCTGGTCAACCGGCGGCTGCGGCACGGTTACGTGCGGCGGCTCGGCCCGCTCGGGCTCAGCCCGGGCCAGGCGCGGGCGCTGCGGGTGCTCGCCGACGCGCCGCGGCCGCTGCGCATGGTGCGGCTCGCCGAGGAGCTGCGGATCGTGCCGCGCTCGCTCACGCCCGTCGTGGACGCGCTGGAGGAGGCCGGGCTGGTGCGCCGGCGCACCGACCCGGGCAACCGCCGCTCCACGCTCGTGGAGATCACCGACGAGGGGCGCGTGGCGGCCGAGCGGGCCCGCGAGGCGCGCAGGCAGGCGGGGGAGGAGCTGTTCGCCGTGCTGGCGGCCGAGCAGCGCGACCAGCTCGGCGAGCTGCTGAGCGCGGTGGACGCGGCGGCGCAGGCGCGAGAGACGGCACAGGCGGTGGAGGCGGCACGGGCGCGAGAGGCGGCGCAGGGGCGAGAGACGGCGCAGGCGGCGGAGGCGGCACGGGCGGACCGGCGCTAGGGCAGTTCGCGGGGCAGGTAGCGCCCGGACAGCCGGGCCAGCTTCAGGCTGAGGTGCAGCGCCAGCCGCTCCTCGCCGTCCTTCAGATCGGTGTGGGCCAGCTCCTCCACCCGTTGCAGCCGGTAGTAGAGCGACGTGCGGTGCAGCCGCAGCGCCCTGGACGTGGCCACCGCGCTGCCGGCCAGGTCGAGGTAGGTCTCCAGGGTCTCCAGCAGCGGCAGGTGCTGGGCGTCGGCCAGCAGCTCCTCCAGCCCCGGGTGCAGCTCCTGGGCGGGCAGGTGGGTGAGCATGCGGTACACGCCGAGCCGCGACCACTCCGCGGTACGGCCCAGTCCGGGCACCCGGGCGGCCACCTCGGCCGCGTGCCGCGCCTCCCGGTACGACTCCGGCGCCCGCGCCAGCTCCGGCCGCGCCCGCCCGGCCCCGACGACCACCGGCACCGGCATGGCCGCGTGCAGCTCGTCGGCGGCGGGCGCCGTCCCGGCCGTGAGCAGCACCGCGTGGTCGTAGCGGACCAGGTGCAGCGGATGGTGCCCGCTCAGCCGCCGCCGCAGCGCCAGCAGCCCCTGCTCCAGCGCCAGCCGCAGCGGGTCCGACGGCTCGGCCGCGAGCGGCCTGGCCACGTGGACGGTCACCGCCCGCGCCTGCGGGAAGGCCCCCGCCTCGATGAGCTGCCTGGCCGCGTCCCGCTCGCCGAGCAGCAGCCCGGTGACCGCCTCCAGCTCGCGGTGCGAGGCCAGCTCCGAGGCCAGGCTCTCGTGGTAGAGGGCCAGCGCCAGGCCGGGGACGGCGGCCGCGGCCTCGGCGACCTGCCCCTCGGACATGGCCGGGCCGGCGTCGATGAACCACAGGAAGCCGAGCAGCCCGCCGGCGTGCCGGACCGGCACGCACACCCGCGGCAGCAGGCCCAGGTGCGGCGCCCCCGCGGTGCGGATCGGGCCGGGCGCCTCGTGGACGCCGGCCGCGCGTAACCAGGCGCGTACCTCCGGCGTGGTACGCCGGCGCAGGATCGAGTCGCGGCGGATGTCGTCCATGGCCCCGTTCTGCTCGCTGTAGGCCACGACCCGCTGCACCCGGTCCTCCAGCAGCAGGGGGCGGCCGAGACGGGCGGCGAGCTCGTCCACGGTCCGCTGGAGATCCGCCACGGACACCCCTTAACCTGGGCAATTCGGCATTTGTAGGAAATAACGCTATGGGTCTTCCCTACAACTGCGCGATGATCCGGGTCAACAACGTCTATACCGTCGTGCCGTGATTGTCCCGAAGAAGCTATTGAGGGGACTGCTCGCGACCATCGTGATGGTTCCGGTCACGCTGGCGGCGACCCCCGCTTCCGCAGCGCCCCCCAGCGCGCCCGAGCACCCGTGGCGCCGAGACCACTGGCCGCAGACGCAGCCCTGGCAGAGCGACACCTCCATGGACGCCAGGACCACCCTGCGCGGCCGTCCCACGACCGGCATCCAGCCCATCGACCCCCAGAACTGGGAAAACCCCGACAACATGACGTGGGCGGACTACAAGAAGCCGCCCGGCACCCGCTGGAACGACCCCGCCGTCAAGGGCTCCCAGCGCACCTTCAAGGGCGCGCTCGTCCTGCTCGACTACCCCAACCAGCCGTTCGTCGTCACCCAGCCCCAGAACTCGACGATCTACGGCAACCCGAGCACCGAGGCCCACGACATCCCACGTGACCAGGTCGCCACGTTCTACAAGGACTTCCTCAACACCCCGAACGCCCTCAACAAGGGGCACACCATCCACGAGTACTGGATGGAGGACTCCGGCGGCCGGATCGGGGTGGAGCTGACCGGGTTCGGCCCGTACACGATGCCGGGCAAGGACCACGAGTACGCGATGGAGTACCAGCGCGACGCCTGCCCCGCCGGGGACACCTGCACCCGCAACCTGCGCGCCGACGGCAACGCCGCCTGGCTCGCCGACGTCGGCCAGGAGACCGCCGCCCAGTTCGACTTCGTCTTCTACCTGAGCGCCGGGCAGGACGAGTCGTCCACCTGGCAGGAGTTCGGGATGATGAAGTTCCCCACCAAGGAGGACGTCCCGGACGCGTGGGGCCCCGAGGACCCCGCCCTGCCCAACTGGTCCAGGACCCGCTACGTCGAGTGGACCTCCTGGCAGGCCGGCTCCAACTTCTGGCCCAACGCCCGCTTCGGCATCGACTCGGTCCAGGCCGAGAGCTCGGGCATGGCGACCTTCGCCCACGAGCTGAGCCACATCTTCGGCATCGCCGACAACTACAACAACCCCTACGCGGTGCCGCCCAAACGGGCCTACACCGGCATCTGGGAGATGCTCAGCCGTGGCAGCTTCAACGGCCCGGGCGGCCCGCACTCCCGCTGGCTCATCCCGCCCACCGCCGGCGCGTCCATGGGCGCCCAGCACATGCTCCGCAACAAGATCAAGCTCAGCATGGTGGACGAGCAGAACGTGCTGCGCCTGTCCAGGGCCGCCCTCGACGACTCCGGCCTGGTCGTCGCCGACGTCCTGGCCCGCGCCGTGCAGCCCGGCAAGGACGAGCTGTCCGGCGTCAACATCGCCTTCGACGGCCCCGACAACAGCACCTGCGACGCCGCCGACCCGCTCTGCGACGGCGGCGGCTACGAGAACTACACCGTCGAGGTCGTGGACCGCATGGGCAGCGACTCCTTCACCCCCGACTCCGGCGTCCTGCTCGCCAAGACCAAGAACCAGGACCGGGCCCCGTTCGAGTGGGTGATCGACGCCAACCCGCAGGACATCGGCATGACCGACTACGTCCTGCCGGACGGCACCAAGGTCCCGATCACCATCGGCGACTACCGCCAGCTCGCCGACGCCCTCTTCCACGCCGGCACCGGCTCCGGCAGCCAGTACGAGTACGTGGACCAGGCCAACCGGCTGCACTTCTACATCCTGGACCGCAAGCGCGACCGCGACGGCGAGCTGTCGTACAAGGTGGCCGTGCGCTCGCTCGACGGCGCCGGCCCGCAGCGGCGCGGCGTCAGGGTGCTGCCCGCCGCCGGCGTCCCCACCGGCAAGAACGCCTCCACCTGCACGTTCCCGCTGTTCAACACCGGCAGGGCCGCGCCCGCCCAGGGACAGCACCCCGAGGACGTCAGCGCCTACCTCGGCTCCGACGTCTACCGCCTGAAGGCCGAGGTGAAGGGCAAGGGCTGGACCGCCCAGCTCCCGAACGAGCTGGCCGCCGTCGCCTTCGGCAAGCACGACACCGTGACCGTCAACGCCCTGCGCACGACCGGCGGCGACCGCCTGGCCCAGGTCAGGCTCACCGCCACCTCCGAGAGCGACCCGACCAGGACGATGACCGCCACCTGCCACGTGGTCGGCCTGTAGCGGAAACCCGTGGGGCGCGGCTGGCGCGGGCCGCGCCCCATCGGCTTGAATCGACCCCCGAAAGGGGGTGCCGGTTGAGCGAGGACCACCTGCCGGACCGGACGACGGGGGGCTTACCCGACAGGCCGCGGCGCAGGCGCGGGAGGGTGCCCTGGGCCGCGTCGGTGTCGGCCGGCCTGGCGGCCGCCGCGGCGAGCGTCCTGGCCGCCAGCGTCGAATGGGACCTCCCGCCCGCCGCCAAGATCGGCGTGACCGTGACGGCGGCCGTCCTCGTCGGCCTCACCACCTGGGCCACCACCGAGTCGCAGCCCCGCAGGCGCGCCGCGGCCGGCCGGGCCGGCACGCTCGCGCCCGACCAGTGGCCGCCCGTCCCCGAGCACTTCACCGGCCGCGCCGAGGCGCTGGCCGAGCTGCACGGGGTCTTCGCCGCCCGCCGCCGCTCGGACGACCTGTCGCCGCCGCTCGTCGTCTCCGTCTACGGCCGCGGCGGCGTCGGCAAGTCCGCCCTCACCACCCGCTTCGGCCAGGAGGTCGCCGGCTGGTTCCCCGACGGCCGCCTCTACGCCGACCTGCGCGGCACCGTCGAAGCCCCGGTCCGCCCCGACGAGGTCCTGATCGGCTTCCTGCGCGCGCTGGACGTGCGCCTCACCACCGACCCCGGCGGCCTGGACGAGCTGCGCAAGCTCTGGCTGACCTGGACCAAGGGCCGCAGGATCCTCATCGGCCTGGACAACGCCCGCGACGCCGACCAGGTCAAGCCGCTCATCCCGGCCGCGCCCGGCTGCGCGGTGCTGGTCACCTCCCGCTCCCCGCTGTTCCTGAGCGGCACCCACGACACCCGGCTCGACGTCCTCAGCGAGGCCCACGGCGTCGAGCTGCTGGCCAGGCTGGCGGGCGGCGCCCGGGTCGTGGACGACCTGGAGGCCGCCAAGGAGGTCGTCCGCCTGTGCGACCACCTGCCGCTGGCGATCAACATCTGCGGCGGCCGCCTGGCCACCCGCGAGCAGTGGACGCTGCGCGAGATGGCGGGCCGGCTGGCCGACACCCGCCGCCGCCTCGACCAGCTCGAAGTGGCGCAGAGCGTGGACAAGAGCGTACGGGCCTCGTTGCAGCTCAGCTACGACGACTGCACCGGCATGCAGCGCCGCCTGCTGCGCCTGCTCAGCGCGCTGCCCGCGCCCGACGTGCCCGGCTGGGTGGCCGGCGAGCTGCTCGACGTCTCCGTCCTGGAGGGCGGCGACCAGCTCGAAGCCCTCATCGACGCCCAGCTCGCCGAGTGCTCGGGCACCGACCAGACCGGGACGATGCGCTACCGGCTGCACGACCTGGTCCGGGTGTTCGCCGGCGAGCTGGCCGACCAGGACGAGCCGGAGCGCCGCCGCGCCGCGCTGGAGCGGGTGCTGCACGGTTACCGCCGCCGCGCCGAGGAGGCCGCCCAGAACCGCTGGCCGCAGGACTGGAGCAAGGGCGGGCGCCGGGCCGGCTCCGGCGGGCAGGTCCGGGCCGGTGACTGGCTGAACGCCGAGCGGCTGTCGCTGCTGGCCATGATCAACCTGGCGCACCGGCTGGAGCTGTGGGAGCTGACGTGGGGCCTGGCCCGGGCGTTCTGCTCGTTGTGCCACTCGCTGCGCGCCTACTGGGCCGACTGGAAGGCGGTGGCGGAGCTCGGCCGGGCCGCCGCCGAGCGCGCCGCCGCCGGGCAGGGCGACCCGCGCGCGCCGGCCATCGCCCTGCTCGACAGCGCCGCGGTGCACGGCGGGCTCGGCCTGCGCGAGCGCGCGCTGGAGGAGGCCAGGCAGGCCCTGGACGCCTTCACCGGCCTGGGCGAGACCTGGTGGGCGGCCCGCGCCATGCGCACGATCGGCATGACCCTGTTCAACGACGGCCACCTGGACCGGGCCCAGGACCACCTGATCGACGCCATCGCCGCGTTCAAGGGCGAGGAGGACCTGTGGTGGATGGCCCGCACCCAGCGCAACCTGGCCGAGATGCGGATGGCCCAGCGTCGGCCCGAGGAGGCGCGGGAGCTGCTGGAGGACGCCCTGGAGGTCTTCAAGAGCCAGGGCAACCGCTACTCGGAGGCCCAGACGCTGCGCGTGTACGGCGAGGTGCTGGCGGCGCAGGCGCGGCGCGAGCACCGCGAGGGCGACCGCAGGAACGCCGCCGGCCTGTTCGCCCGCGCGGGCCACAGCCTCGACCGGGCGGGCGAGATGTTCCGGCAGCGGGGCGAGCTGTGGGAGGAGGCCCGCTGCCTGCGGGCCGCGGGCGAGGTCGGGGACCCCGACAGCGGGCTGCGCGAGCTGGACCAGGTACGCCGGGCCGCCGACATCCTGGCCGCGCTCGGCGACTCCTGGGGAGTGGCGCGCACCGCGCTCTCGGCGGGCCGGGCGCTGGCCCGGCTGGGGCGCCTGGCGGAGGCGGAGCGGGAGCTGCGGCACGCCGTCGAGGGCTTCGAGGAGCTGCAGGACCGCTGGTGGATGGCGCGCAGCCTGCGCTACCTCGGCGAGGCGCACCTGGACGCGGGCGGGCACCGGGCCGCGGTGGCGCCGCTGGAGCAGGCCAGGGACATCTACCGCAGCCTCGGCAACGAGGCCGGCCTGCGCCGGACCCTGGAGCTGCTGCGGCGGGCCGCGGTCTAGACCCTCAGGCTCAGGTGAGCGGGGTGCGCAGCAGCGCGCCCGCCGCCTGCCTGGCCTGCGTGATGCTCTCCTCGAACAGCTTGCGCGCGTGCGCCGCCTGGTCGGCCAGCTCCCTGATGTGCTGGCGGGCCAGCTCGTCCCGGACGGTGTCGGCGATCAGCCGCTGGTAGTCGGGAGTCCTGGCCGCCAGCGCCTCCAGGCGTTTGTGGGTCTGGTAGACCTTGTCGGTCTTGATCACCTGTTTGGCGTACTTCTCCAGGTGGCGTACCCGCTGCGACAAAGACGTCCAGGCGGCGTCCAGCGCGCTGGTGTACGGCCGGAACGCCTCCTCCATGCCGGGCGGCAGCTCGCGCGGGACGAGCCGGCCGTGCTCGGCGTGCATGGCCGACAGGTCGCGCAGCCGCTGCGCGATCTGCCAGACCTCCTCCGGCAGGGTCACCTGGTTGTCGATGGTGTCGATCAGGCCCGCCCGGTGCACCTTGGAGGCCAGGATGACCTCGACCGCGTTCTGCGCCCGCCGCAGGAGCTGCTGGCAGGGGTAGTCCAGGTCCTCGGGCAGGACGTACCGGTCGGCGTGCGCGTACGCCAGGCGGAGCCGGCGTTTCGTGGCCCGGTACGACCCGTCCACCGCCATCCAGCGCAGCAGCGCGATCAGCCCGATGCCGAAGGCGGCCACGAACGCTCCGGCGGACTCGGCCACCAGGCCGATCAGCACCAGGAACGCGGGGAGGACGAACAGCAGCGCGGGATGGAAGGTGGTGTCCATCCGCTTGCCGGTCCGAGCCATGCGGAGGATGTGCGGGCTCGACCGTAGCTCTACTGAGATCTCCGGGGGCAGCGAGGGATCGATCACCAGCCTTGGAGGCAGAGCTCGTGGATCCATACGTTCATGCTGCGTTATGAAGCACGAATTCGCTCATGTTTGAGGGACATATAGGGTCGAACCTGATGAGCGAGATGACAAGGTGGATCGAGCTGGAAGGCGCGGTCAACGCGCGTGACCTGGGCGGCCTTCCCACCCGTGACGGCGGTGTCACGGTACGTGGCCGGATCTTCCGTGCCGACAATCTCCAGGGGCTCACGCCCCGCGACGTCGCCCTGCTGGTCGGCGAGCTGAAGCTGCGGCACGTGGTGGACCTGCGCTCCAACGCCGAGGTCGCGCTGGAGGGCCCCGGCCCGCTGACCCGGGTGCCGGAGGTGCGGCACCACCACCTGACGCTGTTCGCCGAGGGCGGCCGGCACACCGACGTCGAGGCCGACACCCAGCCCCTCGGCATCGACGGCGACCGGGTGCTGCCCTGGGCCGAGCGGGTGCCGGACGAGGAGCTGCGGGTGACCGGCTTCTACTTCGGCTACCTGCGCGACCGGCCGTCCGCGGTGATCGCGGCGCTGCGGGCGATGGCGCTGGACGACGGGGCGGCGCTGGTGCACTGCGCGGCGGGCAAGGACCGCACCGGCGTGCTGTCGGCGCTGGCGCTGGAGGTGGCCGGGGTCACCAGGGAGGCCATCGTGGCCGACTACGCGGCCACGGGCGAGCGCCTGGAGCTGATCCTGCGGCGCCTGCGCGCCAGCGAGACCTACCGCGGCGACCTGGACTCCCGCCCCGCCGACGACCACCTGCCCCGTCCCCGCTACATCGAGCAGTTCTTCCAGGTGCTGGAGGAGCGTTTCGGCGGCGTGATGGGCTGGCTGTCGCGCAACGGCTGGACCGAGACCGACACGGCCGCCATGCGCGCCCGCCTGCGCGACTGACGCCCGCCCGACCGCGCGGGCCGCCGAATCCGCGCGGCCCGCCCGATGTGTCCGGCTCCCGTCGCCCGCCCGGTCAGCCCAGGTGGATCACGGCGCGCTGGGCGGCCGAGCGGCGGGCCGCCTCCAGCACGGCGAGCACGTCCACCGCGCTGCGCGGATCGACCGGCGGCGGCGCGCCCTCCAGCAGCGCCGCCGCCACGCCCCGGTAGAAGTCGAGGTAGGCGCCGGGCTCGGTGCGCACCCGCCGCTGGTCGCCGGGGGTGCCCAGCTCGCCCCAGCGCTCCGGCTCGTCCTCGCCGAACCCCGGCGTGCCGGGCGCGACCCCGGCGCGCAGCCGCTCCTCCTGCACGTCCATGCCGTGCTTGACGTACGCGGCGGCCGACCCCAGCACCCGGAAGCGCGGCCCGGGCCGCGCCGCCAGCGAGCCGGCCCACAGGTGCGAGCGAGCCCCGCCGGCGTGCGTCAGCGCGATGAACGTGTCGTCGTCGGCGTTGACCCCCTCCCGCCGCACGTCGCTCTCGCAGTAGACCTCGCGCGCCGGCCCGAGCAGCCGCAGCGCCTGGTCGACCAGGTGGCTGCCCAGGTCGTAGAGCAGCCCGCCGATCTCCTCGGGCCCGCCGGTCTCCCGCCAGCCGCCCTTGGGGACCGGCCGCCAGCGCTCGAAGCGCGACTCGAAACGCAGGATCTCCCCGAGCGCGCCCTCCGCGGCCAGCCGCCGCACGGTCAGGAAGTCGCCGTCCCACCGCCGGTTCTGGAAGACGGTGAGCAGCACCCCGCGCTCCTCGGCCCGCCGCACCAGCTCCCGGCCCTCCTCGGCGGTGCCGGCCAGCGGTTTGTCCACGACGACCGGCAGCCCCTGCTCGATGGCGGCGGCGGCCGTGGCCACGTGCGTCCTGTTGGGCGAGGCGACCACGACGAGGTCGCACCGCCCCCACAGCTCCCGCACGTCGGCGACGCCCTGCGCGCCGTAGCGGCCGGCCACCTCCGACTGCCGCGCCGGGTCCCGGGTGACGACCGCGGCCAGCCTCAGCCCCTCGGTGGCGTGGATCAGCGGCGCGTGGAAGAACGCCCCCGCGACCCCGTAACCGACCAGCCCGACCCGGATCTCGCTCATCCGGCCAGGCTAGCGGAAGGGCCAGGTGACGGGCCCCGGCGTCACGGGGCGGGCGGGTCGTCCCGCTCGGCGAGGAAACGCTCGAACTGGGCGGCCAGCTCGTCGCCGGTGGGCATCGGGGTGGTCTCGGCGATGAGGTTCTCGCGCTCGGTGCCCGCCGCGAAGGCGTCGTACTGCTGCTCCAGGCCCTTGATCGCGGTGGACAGCTCGCTAGAAGCGCGGATCTGCTCCTCGATCTCCGCCGTCGTCCGCAGGGCGGCCTCGTGCAGCGCGTCCATCGGGAACACCAGCCCGGTGCCCCGCGTCACCGCCTCCAGCGCGGCCACCGCGGCGGTCGGATACTCGGCCTGCGCCAGGTAGTGCGGCACGTGGACCGCGTAGCCCAGCGCGTCGTGCCCCTGCGCGCCGAGCCGCAGCTCGATCAGCGCCGCCGCGCTGCCCGGCACCTGGACCCGGCCGAACGCGCTGCTCTGCGTGTTGATCAGCTCGGGACGGCTGGCGTGCGTGGTGACCCCCAGCGGGCGGGTGTGCGGGACCGCCATCGGGATGCCGTGCACCGTCACCAGCTTGCTCACGCCCAGCCGGTCGACCAGCGCCTTGACCGCCCTGGTGAACAACTCCCACTCCCGGTCGGGCTCGGGCCCCTGCATCAGCAGGAACGGCGTCCCCGTCGTGTCCTTCAACAGGTAGACGGCCAGCTCCGGGCTCTCGCACTCCACCCAGCGGTCGGTGTCGAAGGTCATGATGGGCCGGCGGGACCGGTAGTCGAGCAGCCGGTCCACGTCGAACGTCGCCACGACCCGGTGCTCCAGCTCGGCGAGCAGGTGGCCCAGCGCCAGCCGCCCGGAGCCCCCCGCGTCGACGAAGCCGTCGAAGTGGTACAGCAACACCGGATCGTGCAGCTCGGGCAGCTCGTCTGCGAGCTCGTAGAGATCCTTCGGGTCGAACACGGTTGGACAGCCTTTCCCTAGGTACTCTTTCCCAGAACCTATGGCGGGTCGGAACGATTCCGCGCACGGCACCCTATCGAGGCACGACGACCCGCGCGGACGGGACCCGGAGCCGCCACGCCAGCGGACCGGCCGTCGGACCGGCCGTCGGACCGGCCGTCGGACCGGCCGTCGGACCGGCCGTCGGACCGGCCGTCGGACCGGCCGTCGGACCGGCCGTCGGACCGGCTCGCCGGATCGGGCCAGGAGAGCGGGCCAGGAGATCGGCCCGGCGGCAAAGGTGACACTTTGCTGAGGGCGGCGGCTCATTACGGTCACGCCGCGACGGTAATGACGCTTGTCACACGCCGCGCCGGCATCGGGCGTGCCGGAGACCGCGGCCCGCCCCCGCTCGCCGGCGGCGTACCGGGGAGGCGATCCGCCGTGGTCAGCGCTCCACGGCCCGCCAGGACGGGGCCGGGCGGCGGGCTCGGTCCCATGCGCCGGGCAAGGTCTGGATGTTCGCGAAAAGCCAGTTTATCCAACGCTCCACGCAAAGGGCTTCATAGTGTGAAATAAGCATTAAAGGCCACGAACTTGTCGAGTGTGGCTTTTCGAGCAGTCCGTAGTCATGCTTAAGGACGTGGCTACTTCTGCACACTCCTTCGGTAGGCGACCGCTCCACATCCCTCCGCTGCCATGCCCGTTCCCCAGCGAGATCCACGAGCATGCTTCGGAGGTCGACGCGGAGAGCCACGCATGGCTGGCCGCCTCAAAAATGCTCAAGGGCGCCGCGACGGTCGAACTCTTCCGGCGTTCCAAGATCGGCCTGCTCGCGGCCCGGACCAATCCGACCGTGCCGCGTGACAGCCTCCGGTTGATCAACGACTGGTACAACTGGCTGTTCGCGTTCGACGACGCCTTCTGCGAGGGCGAGCTCATGGGACACCGGGCCTCGGCTCTGGCCCGTGCCCTGCCGCCGCTCCTGGAGATCCTCGACGGGCGCAAGGACCCCGACGAACACGACGACCCGTTCGGCCTGACGCTCAAGGAGCTCCTCGACCGCATCTCCGCCCTCGCCACCCCGGCCCAGGTGGACCGGTGGCGGACCACGGTCAAGGAGTACCTGTTCGCCCAGATCTGGGAGGCCGCCAACCGCGAGGTGGACCTGATCCCCACCCCTGAGGACTACATCCTCATGCGCCGCATCACCGGAGCCACCTACACCTGCTTCGCCCTCATCGACGCGGGTGGCGGCTACCGGCTGGAAGCCGAGGAGTGGCACCACCCCGACGTGCGCACGCTGTCCGACCTGGCGTGCGACCTGATCGGGTGGGACAACGACCTGCTGTCCTACGCCAAGGAGCGCGACAACGACAAAGCCCGGCACAACCTCGTCACCGTGCTGGCCACGCACAAGTCCCTCACGATCCAGGAGGCCATGCTGGAGGTCTCCCGGATGCACAACGCCGCCCTCACCGCCTTCCTGCAGCGGCGCGCGACCCTCGACCGGTGGGCCACCCTGCCGGTCCGCAAGTACGTCCGCGGCCTGGAGCACTGGATCCGCGGCCACATAGAGTTCTCGCTCGGCAGCGCCCGCTACGTCGGCGCCTGGCCCGACGGCACCCGCTGGCCTCAAGCCGTGTGAGGCCGGCTCTCGCCAGGGGCGTCCAGCTCGCCCAGCGCGAGCGCGGACGCCTCCTCGAGATCCCGTCGCGCGCCCTCCTCGAAGATCTCCTTGTAAGCCACCTCGCCCAGCCGGCGCTTGCACTCGCGCACGCAGGCGTCGTGGACGTCGGTCATCCAGGGCGCGCCGAGCTGCGGCAGCCCGGCCGTCTTCCAGTTCTGCTGCAACGCCCCCAGCAGCTGTGTCGCCGTCTCGGCGTCGTCCAGCTCGGCGAAGATGCGCGCCGCCGTCTCCAGCGCGAGCAGCATGCCGAGCGTGTCGTGGAAGTGCCGCTTGATGCGCAGCGCCTCCCGGGCGTTCTGCAGCGCCTCGTCGGCCCGGCCCGTCGCCAGCCTGGTGCCCGCCAGCGCCCACTGCGCGTGGGAGCTGACCCACAGCTCGCCGCGCTCCCGGCACACCTGCAGGCAGTCCTGGAGCAGCGACTCGGCCTCGTACAGCTCGCCCTGCGAGGACAGCACCAGCGACAGCTCCACGATGGCCGGCAGCAGGCCGGGGTTGAGCTCCTTGTTGTCGGTGTTGAACTCGATCGCCACGCCCAGCAGCGCGCTGGCCTTCTGCAGGTCGCCCTGGAGCAGCGCGGCCGTGCCCTGCATCTTCGAGGCCAGGATCACCGCCCGCGAGTCGCCCACCCGGACCGCCTCGGTGCTGCACTTCTCCGCCGCGGCCTGGGCGCCCGTGCTGTCGCCCTGGGCGCTCTTGACGTACGACAGCACCCACAACGCCTTGCAACGCTCCTTGCTGACCTCGGGGTTGGCCTCCAGCGCCCGCTCCAGGTAGAGCCGCCCCTCGCGGGCGAAGCCGCAGCAGACCCACATGAACCACAACGACGACAGCAGCGTCAGCGCCGAGATCTCCTTGCCCGGCGTCTTCAGCGCGTGCTCCAGCGCCACCCGCACGTTGTCGTGCTCCTGGCGCATCCGGACGAACCAGTAGATCTGCCGCGGCCCGGACCAGGCGTCCTCGCTGCGCTGGGCCAGGCTCAGGTAGTACTCCAGGTGCCGCTGGCGCATCTGCTCGCGCTGGCCGAGCTTGTCGAGCCACTCGTCGCCGTACTCGGCCAGGGTGTCGATCAGCTTGTAGCGGACACCCGCGTGGTTGCTCCTGATCAGCAGCACCGACTTCTCCACCAGGCCGGTGACCAGATCGGTGATGTCCTCGGACGGCAGGCGGCCGTCGGCGCAGACGAAGCGCGCCGCGTCCAGCTCGAAGTCGCCGGCGAACACCGACAGCCGCGCCCACAGCAGCCGCTCGGCGGGCTCGCACAGCTCGTGGCTCCAGCCGATGGCCGCCCGCAGCGTCTGGTGGCGCGGCAGGGCCGTACGGCTGGCGCCGGCCAGCAGGCTGAACCGGTCGGCCAGCAGCCCCAGGATCTGCTCCACCGACAACGCCCGCAGCCGCACCGCCGCCAGCTCGATGGCGAGCGGGATGCCGTCGAGCCGCCGGCACAGCTCGGCCACCGCGCCGATGTTGCCCTCGTCGAGCTGGAAGTCGGGGACGCTGGCCCCGGCACGGGCGGCGAAGAGCTGCACCGACTCGTTGGTGAAGTAGTTGACGGCCGCGTCGTCGCCGGGCACCTGCAACGGCGGGACGGGGACCACGTGCTCGTACGGCAGGTGCAGCGACTGGCGGCTGGTGGCCAGCACCTTCAGGTTGGGCGCCGCCTCCAGCAGCTCGTGGACCAGCTCCGCGCAGCCCTGCACGACGTGCTCGCAGGTGTCGATGATCAGCAGCATGTCGCGCTCGCCGACCCACTCCGACAGCGACTCCGACTCCGCCCGCGACGACTGGTCGGCGATGCGCAGGGCCGAGGAGATCGTGTGCTTGACCATGCCCGCGTCCTGGAGCCTGGCCAGGTCGGCGAACCAGACGCCGTCGGGGTACTGCGAGCGCACCTGGTGCGCCAGGCGCAGCACGGTGCGGGACTTCCCGACGCCGCCGATGCCCGTGACGGTCACCAGCCGGGACTCGCCCAGGTGCCGTTTGAGGTTGGCGAGCAGACGCGTGCGGCCGACGAAGCTGGTGAGCTCTGCCGGGAGATTGCCCTCTCGCCGCCAACCGGTCGGGGTGGCCATGCGCAGCCTCACGGGGGATAGGCGACACCTGCCCTGGCATCGTACCGCCGCACCTGCGGCGTGTCCCCGGAGCTGGGGACACGCCGGGTATTGCTTTGTACGTCTAGGTAGCATGTAAGCCGTGGATGATTTCTACCCCGAGCAGACGGCGGACGACCTGGACCTCGGCTGGGGCGACGACCTCCCCGACGAGGACCCGGACGACTTCTTCCTGGAGAACAGGCCGCCGCACTGGGACTGACGTCCCCGTGACCCGGCACACGCTGCGCCCCGCCACGCCGGGCGACTACGACGCCATCGCCGCCGTGGTCGACGCGTGGTGGGGCCGCCCGATCCTCGCCTCCCTCCCGAGGCTCTTCCTCGACCACTTCCACCGGACGAGCCTCATCGCCACGTCGGCCTCCGGCGCGATGGCGGGCTTCCTGATCGGGTTCCTGTCGCCGTCGGCGCCGCGCGAGGCGTACATCCACTTCGTGGGCGTCTCCCCGGAGGCCAGGGGGACGGGGGTGGCGCGGGAGCTGTACGAGGAGTTCTTCGGGATGGCGCGCGAGCACGGGCGGCACGTGGTGAAGGCCATCACCTCGCCGGTGAACGAGGCGTCGGTCGCCTTCCACCGGCGCATGGGCTTCACCGTGAACGGCCCCGTCCCCGGCTACAACGGCCCGGGGACCACCCTGCTGACCTTCGAACGCGCTCTCACCTGACGCCGCTCACCTGACGCCTTTTCATCCGCCGCCGCTACTACCGGCCGCCCGCCGGGAGGTCGTCCGGCCAGGAGCCCGCGAGCAGCCGCGTCACCGCCGTGCTCAGGACCCGCACCCCCCGCGTGGACCCGGGGTCGAGGCCCACCAGCTCCCGCACCCTCCGCAGCCGGTAGTCGAGCGTGCGCGGGTGCACGTGCAGCTGGGCGGCGGTGAGCAGCCGGTTCATGTCGTTGCGGTAGTAGGCGTCGAGCGTCGCGACGAGATCCGGCCCGCCGGCCAGGCGCCGCGCCACCTCCCGCAGCCACTCGTCCACCTGCGGGTGCTGCACGGCTCCCAGCTCGGCGAAGACGTCCGCCACCGCGTACGCGCGGCGCGGCACCCGCTCGACCGGCGCCACCCGGCTCACCCTGCGCGCCAGCGCGGCCGCCGGCGCCAGCCGGTACAGCGGCCCGTCGGCCGTGCCCACCGCGCAACTGCGCCCGGCCGTGGCGGCGAAGTCCCGCCCGATCGCCAGCGCCCGCCGCCGCGCCGCCTCCACGCCCTGCACCGTCCCGGGCCGCCCGCCCCGCCCCCCGCCGTCACCTCCCGCGCCAAGGGTCCCGTCACCGATCCCGTCACGAGCGCCGTCGCGAGTCCCGTCGCGAGCGCCGTCGCGAGTCCCGTCGCGAGCCCCGTCACAGGGCACCAGCGCCACGAACTCGTCCGCCCCCGACCACCCCACCGGCACCCGATGCTCCTCCAGCAGGACCCGGACCACCTCCTCCCGGTCCTCCTCCGCCAGCACCGCCACCCCGCCGCCACCGCCGCCGGTCGCGACCCGCATCACGGTCACCAGGTACCGCCCGCACACCGGCAGCCCGAGACCGCGCGCCAGCTCGGGCGCCGCCGGATCGTCGTACAGCAGCATCGTGGCGAGGAGCTGCGCCCGCGCCACGGCGGACACCAGCCGCCCCTGCCCCACGAGGTACCCGCCGGTGTGCGCCGCCTGGGCGACCCGGCCGTGCCGGGACAGCCAGTCCAGCAGGTGCATGGTGTCGTCCAGGTCCCACGGCCCCGCCGCCTCCGCGATCTCGCGCATGGTCAGGGCGGCGTGCAGGGCGAGCGCGTTCCGCTGCCCGGCCGCCGACACCCCCTGCGCGCCCCGCTGCTCACCGATCGCCCTGATGAAGGCGAGGTCGGAGTCGAGCAGCGGCTCGTCCGAGGCGACGAGCTCCGCCGTACGCCGGCGGATGATCACCGCGAAGTCCATCATCGACGCCCGCGCCACGGGCTCGATCGCGTGGTAGTCGGCGATCTCCCCGACGCACGCCTCGACGACCCGCCTGGCGTTGGCGTCCACCCGGCGTTTCAACGTACCGAAAAGGTTCCCCATGGCGGACTCCCCGTCCGACGCCGATGCCCCTGTCCTGTCCCACCCGTTCCTCACCTATACGCCCGCGCCCGCCCCGTGGATCACCCCGGATCGGTCCTCTCGCGCACCTCCGCCCCACCCGCGTCACCCGCGCACCGGCACTCCCGTAAACCAGTGGCCCGGCGAGAGACGGCGGAGCTACGTTCCGTCCCATGACGGAGCTCCACGGCACGTGCGACGGCCGTTTCACCGAGGTACGCGAGACGCTGGCCGGCTTCCTGGCGAGCGGCGCCGACGTGGGCGCCTCGGCCGCCGTGTACGTGGACGGCGAACCGGTCGTGGACCTGTGGGCGGGTCACGCCGACCCGGAGCGCGACCTTTTGTGGGAATGCGACACCATCACCAACGTCTTCTCCACGACCAAGACCATGACGGCCCTGTGCGCGCTGATCCTCGCCGACCGCGGGGACCTCGACCTCGACGCGCCGGTGGCCGCGTACTGGCCGGAGTTCGCGGCGGCGGGCAAGGCCGGGGTCCTGGTCCGGCACCTCCTGTCCCACACCGCCGGGCTGCCGAGCTTCGACGCGCCGCTCACCGTCGAGGACCTGTACGACTGGGACAGGGCCACCGCCCTGCTGGCCGCCCAGACGCCGCGCTGGCGGCCGGGAGCCGAGTGCGGTTACCACGTGGTGACGCAGGGTTTCCTGGTCGGTGAGGTGGTCCGCCGGATCACCGGCCGCACCCTGGGCGCCTTCTTCGCCGAGGAGGTGGCCGCCCCTCTCGGCGCCGACTTCCACATCGGCCTCCCCGAGCGGGAGGACCCCCGCGTCGCCCCGATCATCCCGCCCGAGCCCGCGCGACCGGCGGCCGCGACCGGCGGCAGAGGTGCCGGCGAGCCGCTCAGCCCCGTGATCGATCCCGCCGTCGCGAACACCGCGGCCTGGCGCCGCGCCGAGCTGCCGTCCGGCAACGGGCACGGCAACGCCCGTTCCGTCGCCGCCGTCCAGTCGGTCCTGGCCTGCGGCGGCACGGCCGACGGCGTCCGCCTGCTGTCGCCGGCGGGCTGCGAGCGCGCGCTGGAGCAGCAGTACCACGGCGTGGACCGTTTGCTCGGCGTCCCCATGCGCTACGGCCTGGGGTACGGCCTCTACGGCGAGGGCGGGCGTACCTGCGGGTGGGGCGGGTGGGGCGGCTCCCTGGTGTTCATCGACTTCGACGCCCGGATGGTGGTGGCGTACGTGATGAACCGGATGATCGACGGGGGCGGCCTCACCGACGAGCGCGGCTTCGGCATCGTGCTCGCCGCCTACGGCGGCCTCACCGCCTGAACCCCGCCCGCCGCTCAGCTCACCACGTCCTTCCGCCGGAAACGGCGGAAGGCCACGGCGATCAGGACGGCCGCGTACGTGATCGAGATCGACGCCCCCTTGACCATGCCGCTCCAGTCCAGCTCCGGCGCGAGCGCGTCCAGCCAGGCGGCGTTCCAGAACGTGGGCAGGAACTCCCGCAGCGCCCCCAGCGCCTCGACCGCCTGGAGGATCGTCGAGACGATCCACAGCCCGACCGCCCCGCCCACCGCGCCCAGCGGGGAGTCGGTCACGGTAGACAGGAGGAACGCCAGCGCGGCCACCACGAGCTGGCTGACCAGCGCGTACCCGATCACGATGCCGAAGCGCGGCAGGATGTCCAGCGCCGGGATGATCTCGCCCGTGACGGGCACCTGGATGTCGTTCCACCCGAACGCCAGCGTGCCGGCCAGCAGCGCCATCAGCGGCAGGCAGATCACGGCCGCCGCCGAGTAGCCGAGCGCCACGATCAGCTTCTGCCGCAGCAGCCGGTCGCGGGGGATCGGGGCGGCGAGCAGGTAGCGCAGCGACGACCAGTTGGCCTCGCTGGACACGGTGTCGCCGCAGAACAGCGCCACCGCGACCACCAGCAGGAAGTTGGCCGACACCGACAGGGCGAAGGCGGCGAAGTTGAGGCCGCTCTGCGTCGCCAGGTCGGAGATGCGCAGCGACGGCCCCTGGTCGCTGGACTGCGGCCCGAACTGGAAGGCGATCACCAGGACCCACGGCAGCGCGAGCAGCAGCCCGAACATGGCGATCGTCCGCCGCCGCTTGAACTGCCGGACGATCTCCACCCGGAGCGGCAGCGTGCGGCGGGGTGCGTAACCCGGCGCGGCGGTCATCTCTTGTCTCCGATGAGGTCGAGGAACACGTCTTCCAGGCGCGGCCCGTGCCCGTTGGCGGGCGTGGCCGAGGTGAGCAGCCGCGACACCGGCCCCGCGGAGACCAGGCGCCCGCGGTGCATGACCACGACGTGGCTACAGGTCTGCTCCACCTCGGCGAGCAGGTGGCTGGAGACGATCACGGTACGGCCCTCGCGCGCGTAGCGCTTGAGCACCTCGCGCATCTCCCGGATCTGGGGCGGGTCGAGGCCGTTGGTGGGCTCGTCGAGCACCAGCAGGTCCGGCAGGCCGAGCATGGCCTGGGCGATGGCGAGCCGCTGCCGCATGCCCTGCGAGTAGGTGCGTACGGCACGTTTCAGCGCCTTGCCCAGGCCCGCGATCTCCAGCGCCTCCTCGAAGTGCGCGTCGGCGGGCGGGCGGCCGGTCGCCGCCCAGTACAGCTCGATGTTGTCGCGGCCGGACAGGTGCGGCAGGAAGCCGGGGCCCTCGACGAACGAGCCGAGCCTGGACAGCACGGGCGCGCCCGGCGTCACCGGCTCGCCGAAGATGCGGATCTCGCCGCCGTCGGGGCGGATGAGGCCCATCATCATCCGCATCGTGGTCGTCTTGCCGGCGCCGTTGGGGCCGAGCAGGCCCAGGACCTGACCCTGCTCGACGCGGAACGACAGGCCGTCCACGGCCGGTTCCCCGTTGCGGTACGCCTTCGTCAGCCCCTTGATCTCCAGCGGCACCGGCCGCCGCCCGCCGTCGCCGTCGTCCACGTCGGGGGCCGGGGCGACGGCGGCGGGCCGGTCGTCCGCGGGCAGGTCCACGGGCAGGTCCACGGGCAGGTCCGCGTGCAGGTCCGCGGGCCGGGCGCGCCCGCGCGGGCGGGCACCGGACGGGACCAGGGACGAGGCCCGGCCGGTGGCGAGCAGGACGGCGGCGAGCACGACGGCGGCCAGCGGCATCGCCCACACCCACCAGGCGATCCCGGCCGGCGCGGCGGTCAGCGCGGGCACCGTCGGGACGGTGAGGCCGGGGGCGGCCAGCGACACCTGGTAGGTGGCGGGCTCGGCCGGCGTGGCGAACCCCATGTCGGTCGTGGTCACCACCAGCCGCAGCCGGTGGCCGGCGGCGAAGCCGTGATCGACGGCGGGCAGGGTGACCGTGGCCACGACGCTGCCCGCGCCGTCGGGGATCGTCACCCGGAACGGCGCCACCAGCCCGCCGGGCAGGACCGGTAGCTGCGAGCCCTCGGACACGTCGTACACCTTGGCGAACAGCGTCGCCTCGCCCTTGCCCGACACCCTGACCTGGGCGGTGGCGCTGCCGGTGAGCTGGAGCGGCGCGGTCAGCGGCCGGGACTCGAACGCCGCGCTCTGGCCGGGCATGTCGAGCGACACGCCGCCGTTCTGGCCGCCCAGGAGGGCGCCCACGCCGGGCACGGTCGAGATCGAGGCGGGGGCGCCGCCCGGCGGGTTGACGATGCTCTGCTCCGGGCCGCCGAGTTGCACGGTGGTGGTGCCGGTGCCGCCGAGGCCCGGGTAGGAGGACGCCTCCGGGTGCAGCCTGATGCGCTGGCGGGTGCCGGGGTCGCGGCCGCCGTCACGGGTGACGGTGAAGGCGCTGACCGGCGGCGCGGCCTGTGCCGAGCCCTCGCCCTTGAGGTAGCGGGCCAGCCAGGCCGAGGTCTGCTCGTGAAGCCAGTCGGCCTCGCCGTTGCCGCCGTCGTGCCCGCCGTCGAACCAGGCGAGGCTGACCGGGGTGCCGGCGGCGGCGATCGCCTTGGCGTTGGCGTCGGCGTGGCTCAGCGGGAACAGGGAGTCGCGCTGGCCCTGGAGCAGCAGCGTGGGGGCCTTGATCCGGCCCGCCACGGCGATCGGGCTGGAGGCGCGCAGGAGGGCGATCGCCTCGGGGGTGGCCCGGCCGTCCTTGGCGACCTGCTGGTAGATGTCGCAGATCGCGGGCAGGAACCGGCCGCAGCGCGCCTCCTGGGGCGACATCGGCGCGGCCGCCTGGCCCCGCCCCTGGCCGCCCTCTCCCCGGCCGTCCTCTCCCTGGCCGCGCTGCCCCTGGTCGCCCTGCCCCTGGTCGCCCTGGCTCTGGCCCTGCTGGGCGAAGCCGTCGAGGGAGAGGCCGCGGCCGAAGAAGATGCCCGACCACATGCGCTTGAAGACGCCGGTCTCGGGATGCCCGAGACCGGTGCCGGTGGAGCCCCCCGCGGCGCTCGCGGGGGCCTGGACGGCGTCGTCGGGGAACAGCGCGTCGGCGAGGTCGGCCCAGGTGATCTGCGGGACGATCGCGTCCACGCGCTGGTCGAAGGCCGCCGTCATCAGCGCGATCGCGCCGCCGTACGAGCCGCCCACGATGCCCACCCGCGGGTCGCCCGCGGCGTCGAGCCGCACCTCCGGCCGCTTGGCGACCCAGTCGATGAGCTGCTTGACGTCCTTGACCTCGTAGTCGGGCGAGTTGAGCGCGATCTCGCCGGTCGAGCGGCCGAAGCCGCGCGCCGACCACGTCAGCACCGCGTAGCCGTCCTGGGCGAGCCGCGTCGCCTGCTGCCTGACGCTCTGCTTGCTGCCGCCGAACCCGTGGGCGAGCAGCACGACCGGCGCCCTCCCCCCGCCCGCGGGCGGGAAGAAGGTGGAGTCGAGTCGCACCTGTTGGTCATCGGCCGGCCCGTCGACGACACTGATCACCTGGTCCTGACCTCGCACCTGCGGAGCGGACGGCAAGACCAGCCAGGTCGCCACCCCGATCAGGGCGAGTGCCGCCACCAGCGCGGCCACACGCTTCATGCGGAGAGCCTACTTTCCGGACCTGAGAGATCCCTGAGACAGTGTTCGCGGTTCATCCAGGACAGGGCTCGCGGCTCACCCCAGGAGGGCGTAGACGGTCGAGGCGCGGGCGGCCGGCTCCGTGGCGCCCTCGGCGGTGAGGGCGACCTCGGCGAAGGCGAGCGTGCGCCCCAGCTTGGTGATGCGGACGTCGACCAGCACGTCGTGGCCCGCCACCGGCCGCTGGAACGTCGTGGACTGCTGCACCGTCGTCATCGGCACGAACCCGCCCCGGGCCGCGCAGATCGCCAGCGCGGTGGCGGTGTCGGCGGCGGCCATCATCGCCTGCCCGGACAGGCCGCCGCCCTCGCGCGCCAGCTCGCCGGACCAGGGCAGGCGGACGACGGTGCGCCGCTCGCCCACCTCCTCCACCCGCAGGCCGAGCCGCTGGACCCAGGGGGCGAAGCTGGCACGCAGGATCGCCTCGACGGCTGCCGGGCTCATGGTTTCCGGTGTCACGTTCTCTGAAGTCACGCCGTCATCATGCACGCCGCCCGGCCGGCGCGGAGCCGCGAACCGTCGGCCTGTGGACAACCGCGCGCGGCCGGGGCCGGCCTGTGGACGACGAGGGGAGCGGGGGCATGGCGGCATGGCGGCATGGCCTTGTCGTGGCCTTGTCGCCGGCCGAGGTTCGGGGTAAGGCTCATGGACGGGTGACCGGCGGGAGGAGGCTCGGATGGCGGTACGGGAAGAGGAAGCGGTCCGGATCTTCCTGCCGTCCACGTACGAACAGGCCGTCCCCTACGACCTGTTCGCCCGCCTGCGCCGCGAGACCCCCGTCCGCTGGATCCCCGAGCCCGCCGTCGGCCCGTGGCGCGAGGGCCCCGGCTACTGGGCGGTCTTCCGCCACGCCGACGTCAAACACGTCCTCCGCACCCCGGAGGACTTCTCCTCGCACCTCGGCGCGACCCAGATCCGCGACCCCGACACCCCGTCCGACCTGGCCTTCGTCCAGGACATGATGCTGAACATGGACCCGCCCGGCCACTCCAGGCTGCGCCGGATCGTGGCGGCGGCCTTCACCCCGCGCGCGGTGCGGGCGCTGGAGCGGACGATCGCCGAGCACGCGGCGGCGCTGTTCGGGCGGGGCGAGTGCGACTTCGTGGAGGTGGTCGCCGAGCTGCCCGTGTGGACGCTGGCCCACGTGATGGGGGTCCCGGCGCGGGACAGGCGATTGCTGTACGACTGGGCCTCGCGGGTCATCGGCTACCAGGACGCCGACTACGCGGGGCTGTCCACGGCCGACGTCGCCTCGCTCACCCCGATGGGCCGCCTGGCGGTCGCGGCCAGGCCCGAGCCGCGGCCCGGCGTGAACCCCAGGTCCAGGGCGGCGCTGGCCGACATGTTCGCCTACGCGCACGCCCTCGCCGAGGCCCCGGCGGACGACAAGTCCGTCATGTCCGCCATGCGGCGGGGCGGGCTGGCGGAGGGCGAGTTCGAGAACATGTTCTTCCTGTTCGCCGTCGCCGGCAACGAGACCCTCCGCAACGGCATCCCCGGCGGCCTGCTCACGCTCCTGGAGCACCCGGCCGAGCTGGCCCGCCTGCGCGCCGACCCGTCCCTCCTGGGCTCCGCCGTCGAGGAGCTGCTGCGTTTCTGGCCGCCGGTCATCCACTTCCGCCGCACCGCCACCCGCGACCTGACCCTCGCCGGCCGCCGCATCCGGGCGGGCGAGAAGGTGGTCGTCCACCACGCCTCCGCCAACCGCGACCCGTCCGTCTTCGCCGAGCCCGACCGCCTCGACCTCGCCCGCACCCCGAACGACCACGTCAGCTTCGGCTTCGGCCCGCACGTCTGCCTCGGGGCGCACCTGGCCCGCGCGCAGTTCCGCGCGGTGCTCGGCGAGCTGCTGCGCTGGGACGTCGAGCCGGCCGGCGAGCCGCGGCGCCTCACGTCCAACTTCCAGAACGGGCTCAAGCGCCTGCCTGTACGGCTGAGCCCGCGCCGCGCCGGCTGACCGGGGGGCTCAGGCGACCGGCAGGTCCAGCCGGTAGTGGACCTCCTCCAGCGGCGGGTCGGGCAGCGTCTTCGTCCGGCCCGACGGCCGGAAGCCGAACCGCTCGTAGAAGCGGCGCGCCCGCGGGTTGTCCGCCAGCACCCACAGCCCGACGTCGCCGTGCCCGGACGACGCCAGGTCCTCGACGGCGGCGGTCATCAGGGCGCGTCCCATGCCGGTCGAGAACTCCTCGGGCAGCACGTAGATGGCGTACACCTCCATGCCGGTCAGGCCCTCGTCCCGCGCGGGGCCGTAGAGGGCGAAACCGCGCAACCCATCGCGCACCGCCACCACTCCGGACACGCGCCCGCTCGCCAGCGCCTCGGTCCGGCCGCGGACGACCTCGGGCCGCACCTCCAGGGTGTCGAGGAGGCCGGCGGGCATGACATCCCGGTACGCGGTACGCCAGGACGCGAGGCGGACCTCTTCGATCGCTTCGGCGTCGTCCGGACGGGCTGGCCGGATTTCGTACGGCATGTCATTCATTGTCGCAGGAGAAGATCGTGAGCGGATAGAAGTCCGCCAGGATCAGGACATCGAGAACCGGGGGCCGGAAGAACCGTAAGATTCACTCCCGTGAAGTCTCCAGCATCCTTCAAAAAGGCCACAGAGTGGGCCTTGCCGTACTGGACCAGAGGCCAGGCAGGCCGCGAGACGCCGCACGACCTGTTCAGGGTGCTCTACTTCGGATGGCTGGTGGCGCTCACGCTCAAGCTGCTCGGCTCGGCCTGGGACGTCTCGTGGCACTTCAAGTGGCTGCGTGACGACCTCGCCCCGCCGCACCTGCTGAACTCCGCCGGCACGGCCATCGCGGTCGCCCTGACCATCATCCACGGCTACACCGGTTACGGCGTCGACAGGCTCGCGCTCAGGCTCATCCAGTGGGGCACCGGGATCTTCCTCGTCGCGGTCCCGCTCGACCTGATCAACCACCGCGTCAACGGGCTCGACATCACCTCGTGGAGCCCGTCCCACCTGATGCTCTACGTCGGGACGTTCTTCATGATCGCCGGCGTGATCCGCGGCTGGTTCCTGGGCGCGCCGCCCGGCAGGGAGCGCACGCTCGTGCTGGCCGCGTTCCTCGCGTTCTTCCTGGAGAACGTGCACTTCCCCGAGCAGCACCAGGAGTACGGCATCCTGTCGGTCGGGGCGTGGGACAACCACGCCGTCTACGCCGAGCCGATCCTGCTGCAGTTCGCCGCCGACCAGATGGGGCGGCCGGTGGACCGCACGATGATGCTCGGCTTCGCCCTGCCGGTGCCCGACTTCCTCTACCCGGTGTACGCCGTGGTCGCGGGGCTGTCGGTGCTGGTGGTGGCGCGGCTGCTGATCGGCCGGTTCGGCGCCGCCACGCTCGTGGCCGGGGCCTACGTCGCCTTCCGCACGCTGATCTGGCCGCTGCTGACCTTCACCGGCTTCCCGCCGTCGGCGGTGCCGTTCTTCCTGGTCGTGGCCGGGCTCATGGTGGACGTGGCGTTCCTGGTACGGATGCCCGTCGTGCGGGCCGTCGCGGGGGCCGCCGGGGTGACCGCCGTCGCGTACGGGGCGCTCGCCGCGCAGAGCGCGATCATGGGCGCGGTGTACGGCGCCGTCAAGGGCCAGGAGGGGCTGCTGGGCGCGCCTCCGCAGGCCGGGTCGTCCGCCGTGTGGGCGGGGCTGGGGCTGCTGGCCATCTGGCTGGCGGTCGAGTGGGTCGCGAGCAGGCGTGTGCCGCGGCCGGCCGGCCCGGACGACGAACGCCCAGCAGGCCGCCGCCCGGGCCGCCGCCAGAACCGGCGCCCGGTCCCCGCCTGATCTCGGCCTGATCCCCGCCCCGGCCAGGCCCGCCCGGGTCCGGCCCAGCCAGGTCCGGCCCGACCAGGCCCACCCCGGCCTGATGGCCGGGTGCCGGGCGGTGGCTCAGGCGATCGAGGCGCGGGTGATGGCCACCGCCACCCCGTACGCCAGGCCCATCACCCCGACCTCGGCCGTCGCCCACCTCGCGAGGGCGGTGGCCCGGCCCTGGCGTACGGCGGGCAGGAGGCGGAAGCGGATGTGCGCCGCCAGCGGCACCAGCGCGGCCACCAGCGCCGTCTTGACCACGACCAGCAGCCCGTAATGGCTGGTCACGATCGCGTCCGGCAGGGTCACGCCCGGGGTCAGCGCCATCGTGCCCAGCCCGGTCACCAGGCCCGACAGGCCGACCAGCAGCAGGCACAGCGTGGCCAGCCGGGAGAACCTCGGCAGCGCCACGGCCAGCAGGTCGCGGTGCGGGGCCAGGAACGCGGCCGTCGCCACCAGGCCGCCGCTCCACGCCGCCGCGCCCATCACGTGGATCTCCATCGAGATCATGATCGGGTCGTGCCAGACCGAGTTGACGGCGTGACCGGTCACCGGGATGGGCAGCAGCCCGAACAACGCCACGATCACCCGCAGCTCGGCCGGGACCTTCTCGCCGAACCTGACCGCCATCAACCCGATCCCGGCCGCGGCCAGCGCGCATGCGGCGCTGAACAGCAGGCCCTGGCCCGTGCCGACGTCCCCGACATAGGCGGCGATCATCCCGAACGTGGGCACGCCGCCCGGGTTCAGCTCGGCCGTCTGGAGCACGATCGTCAGCAGGGCGCAGATCGCCCACACCCAGGCCGCGATCACGGCCAGGGGCCGCACCCGCAGCAGGACCGGCTCCGTGCGCTCGGGGGCGTCGAAGCCGAGCAGCTTGGGCAGCAGGCTCAGGCCGACCACGGCGACGGCGGCCAGGTCGAGCAGGACCCGCACGACGGGCAGGCCGACGGTGACGAACGGGCCGGGCATCGGGATGCCGGGGACGCTCTCCTGAGCGGTGAACGTGCCGGCCGCCACGGCCGCGGCCACGGCGCACACGCCGAACACCCCGGCCACGAGCAGCCCACCGGTCCGCTGCCGGGCGAGGGGCGGCGCGGTGACGCTCACGGCCGCGCCCCCTCGTCGCCGGCGCCCCCCAGCACCGAGGCGCCGGGCGCCGGCCCGGAGGTGCCCGCGCGGGGCGCCGGCCCGGAGGTGCCCGCGCCGGGCGCCGGCCCGGAGGTGCTCGCGCCGGACGGCGCAGCGGGGGAGGGCCCGGCCGGGGAGGAGCCGCCGGGAGAAGGGGCGGCGCGGCGGAGGGCGACGACCGTGCCCGCGGCGAGCAGCAGCAGCGCGCCGACGATCCAGACGACGGCCATGCCGGCCCCGCCGTTCGCCGCCGCCTCGGCCGCCGCCGCACCGGCCTCGGCCGACCCCGTACCCGTGCCCGAGGACGCGCCCGCACCCGAGGACGCGCCCGCATCCGATCCCGCCGCGCCCGTGCCCGTGCCCGGGCTCGGGGCGGCCGAGGTGGTGGTGGACGCCGTGCCCAGGACGAAGGTGAGCCTGCCGGTGACCGGATGCCCGTCGGCGGACAGGATGCGGTAGCCCACCACGTACGTCCCGCTCCCGGTCAGCGGCTTCAGCTTCACCGACACCCGCTCGGCCGCCACGACCGCGTCCCCGTCCGCCCAGGACGCCCCGTCCGCCCCGGTCACCTCGATCCGCGCGTACCCCTGCCGCACCGCCTGGTCGAAGACCAGCGTCACCTGCCGCGGCGCGGCCGCCAGCGTGGCGCCGTCCGCGGGATCGCTGCCGACCAGGACGTTGTGCGCCTGCGCCGCGTACGGAGGGACGACCCCCATCGCCGCGCAGGCGAGCAGCAGGACCGTGAGTAGCCGCCTCAAAGCCGAAAGCCTTCCATCGAACCTTGCCTGGAACCCGTCTATGGTCCCACCCGCGAGGCGTGCGGCGTTCGCCCGGTCAGCCGCCGCCGGGCGAGCGCCCGTCCGGCCCGGAGGCCAGCCCGGCCGCCAGCCGGGCGACGCGTACGGCCCCGCCCGGCCACAGCCGCGCCAGCCGCCAGGCCAGCCGCCCCGACGCGGGCGCCACGATCACCGCCCTGCCGCGGGCGATGCCGCGCAGGACGTCCGCGGCCAGCGCGTCGGCCGGGTAGAGCCGTCCGGGAGCGCGCCCGATCACCTGCCGGGCCGCCGAGCCGATCCGGGTCGCGGGCAGCCCGGGGTTGGCGTTGTCGAGCAGCGGCGTGTCCACGAAACCCGGGCAGACCACGCAGACCCGCACCCCGTGCGCCGCCGCCTCGGCCCGCAGCGCCAGCGACAGCCCCACCACGGCGTGCTTGCCGGCGGTGTACGGCAGCATCAGCGGCGCCGGCACCAGCCCCGCCAGCGACGCGGTGTTGACGATGTGCCCGAACCCCTGCCGCGCCATGACCGGATAGGCGGCCAGCACCCCGTGGACCACCCCGCGCAGGTTGACGTCGATCGCCCGGTCCCAGTGCTCGCGTGTCATCTCCAGCGCGGTGCCGCCCACGGCGATGCCGGCGTTGTTGAACATGAAGTCCAGCCGCCCCCGCTCGGCGCTCACCCGGCCGACGAGGGCGGCGACGGCCTCGGCGTCGGTGACGTCCACGCGGGCGAACTCCACCTTTCCCGCGGGCGGGCCGGCGGGTTCCGCCAGGTCGGCGACCGTGACGGAGACGCCCCGCCCGGCCAGCGCCCGGACCAGCGCCAGCCCGATCCCCGACGCCCCGCCGGTGACGATCGCGGTTCTCACCGGCGCGGCTCCGCCCAGATGCCCATGACCCGCCAGAGGCGCCGCGTTAACGCGTTGACCAGCCCCAGCTCGACGCAGAGCTCGCGGGTCTTGCCGACCGAGTCGCGGATCTCCCGCTTGGCCTCGGCGTTGCGCAGGTAGACGTCGGCGACGACGTCCGGCGGGACGCGGAAGTGCCGGATCATGGCGCCGGGCGGCGCGAGCATGATGCGGGCCATCACGCCGAGGACGAGCGGCGCGGCGACGCCCAGCAGGAGCCGCCGGTACGCGGGCATCCGCGGCACGCGGTTGCGCAGGTAGTGCCGGGCGAAGGAGATGTGCCTGGCCTCCTCCGCGATGTGGATGCGCATGATCGTCTCCTCCAGCGGGTGGTGCGCCCGGCCGTCCTTGAGGACCTTGCGCTGCACGTGGTCGATGGGGTCCTCGCCGCCCAGCACGAACACGAAGAACAGCTCGGTCGAGATCAGCGGGATCCACGGCGCGACCTGCGCGACGGCCGACAGCGGCCCCGGCATGCCGCGGATCGGCATCCCGGTACGGTTCACGAACTCCTGGAACATCATCCCGTGATGTCCCTCTTCGATGGTCTCGTGGTAGACGTAGCGGAACTCCGGCGAGCCGTTCGGCAGCCGGTAGGCGTAGTTGAGCAGGCCGCGCTTGAGCAGGTTCTCGAACTGCAGGCCGATCTTCATGGCGGTGGCCACCCGCCACAGGCCGATGGCCGCCCGGGTACCGGCGGGCAGGCCGCGGTACCACGGGTGGCCGCCCAGCTTGTCCACCTCGGGCAGCTCCCAGCGCGGGTCGGCCGGGTCCACCTGGAAGTCGGGGTCGTCCCAGGGGATGTCGCGGTACGGCTCCCAGTGCTTGTCGACCGACGCCTTCGACAGGCGTTCGATGACCGACCGGTAGGCGCTGCGGGCGGCGACCTGCTCGTCGCGTTCCCTGGCGGTGATGGAGCTCGGTGCGGAAGTCATCACGTGCCTCCTCTCCTCGCCGAGTAATTGTACGAAGTGTCCAATAACTCGGAAAGGGGAAGTTTCACAGCTTTTCGAGGGGCACGCCCAGTTCGTTCGCCGCCGCCGTACGGATCAGCGCGTTGATCCGGCGCCGCGAGAGCACCTTGGGATGCACGTTCGTCTGGATGGCCAGCCCGTCGATGAGCGCGAAGATCCGCCAGGCCGCTCCGTCCGGGTCGGAGCAGGTGAACTCGCCCGCCGCCGAGCCGTCCTCGATGATCGCGCGCAGCAGCAGGCGGCCCTGCGTGTCGATCCGCCGTGAGATGTCCTCCAGGTCGGCATTGCGCATCGCCTCCGCCCACGCGTCGATCCACAGGCGCCAGCCCTCCGGCTGGACGCTGGGGGAGCAGATCCGCAGCAGGCTGCGCAGCCGGTCCAGCGGCGTCGCCTTGGACTGCTCGATGTCCTCCAGCGTGCTCATGTGCTGGCGGGCCGCGTACATGAAGGCCTGCGCGAACAACCGCTCCTTGTTCTCGAAGTGGTAGAAGAGCAGTGCCTGGCTGACGCCCGCGGCCCGGGCGATGTCAATGGTCCTGGTATGGCCGAAGCCCTGGTCCGCGATCACCTCGCACGCGGTCTTCAGGAGATCCTCACGCCGTAATCGGCTGAAACCAGATGTCACAACGGGTAACTCTCTTCACAGCAGACTAACTTCATGATCATGGTAACGGCCGGTCCCCGTCGGTTGTCGATCAGGGCCGGAAACCATCCCTTACCCGCTCTTCCGCGCCGTCACCCCCGCCAGGGCGTTGCTCTATGCGCCCGGCACCGGGCTGATTAGAGTAAGTGAGCACTGATACCGAGGAGTCGATGTGAACCTTGCTGAGTATCGGCGTGCCGCCAGGGCCTGGCTGGAGGAGAACGCTCCGGACGACGGGCCGCCCGAGGGGGACGGCATCACCAGGGCCAAGGAGTTCATGGCCAAGCTCTACGACGCCGGCTACTCCGGCATCACCTGGCCGGCGCGGTGGGGCGGCCAGGGGCTGACCCAGGCCGAGGAGCGCGCCTTCGCCGCCGAGGCCCGCGACTTCACCCTCCCCACCTACGTCTTCTCGATCGGCCTCGGCATGACCGGCCCGACCATCGTCGAGCGCGGCAGCGACGCGCAGCGCGAGCGCTTCGTCCGGCCGCTGCTGCGCGGCGAGGAGATCTGGTGCCAGCTCTTCTCCGAGCCCGGCGCCGGCAGCGACGTCGCCGCCCTCCAGACCAGGGCCGAGCGCGACGGCGACCACTGGGTGGTCAACGGCCAGAAGGTGTGGACCTCGGTCGCCCACCACGCCGACTGGGGCCTGCTGCTGGCCCGCACCGACGTGGAGGTGCCCAAGCACAAGGGCCTGACCATGTTCGTGGTGGACATGCACCACCCGGGCGTGACCGTCCGCCCGCTCAGGGACATGTCCGGCCGCGCCAACTTCAACGAGATCTTCTTCGACGACGTCACCATCCCGGACGAGCACCGCGTCGGCGAGGTCAACGACGGCTGGAGCGTGGCCGTCACGACGCTGCTGCACGAGCGGCTGTCGATCTCCGCGGGCGTCGGCATGGGCGGCTCCAAGGGCCACCCGGCCTCGCTGGAGGCGCTGCGCGAGGTGGTGGACACCGGCGACCCGATCGTCCGCGACCAGCTCGTCGAGCTGCACATCCGCACCCGCGCGCTGGCGCTGTTCAACCAGCGCCTGGCCCAGGAGACCAGGGCCGGCATCTTCCCCGGGGCGCGCGGCAGCGGGGCCAAGCTGCTGCTGGCCGAGCTGACGCTGTTTCAGGCGGACCTGGCCACCCGGCTCGTCGGCCCGGAGGCGGCCCTGGCCGGCCACCCGCTGGCCCAGGCCGTGTCGATGGCGCCGGGCATGGCGCTCGGCGGCGGCACCAACGAGATCATGCGCAACATCGTGGGCGACCGCGTGCTCGGGCTGCCGCCGGAGCCGCGGGTGGACAAGAACGTGCCGTTCAAGGACCTGAAGGTGGGGACGCAGGCGTGAAGCTCGTACTCGACGAGGAGCAGCGGCAGCTCCAGGAGTCCGTCCGGTCCTTCCTGCGCGCCGCCTCGCCGCTGTCCAAGGCCCGCGAGGGCCACGACCCGCGGGTCCACGCCCGGCTGAACGGCGAGCTGGGCCTGTCCGGGCTGATCGTCCCGGAGGAGTACGGCGGCGCGGGCGCCGGCCTCGCCGAGCTGGCGGTCGTGCTGGAGGAGACCGGCGCCGCGCTGCTGCCGGGGCCGTTCCTGGCCACCGCGTTCGCCGCGATCGCGCTGTCGGCCACGCCCGACAAGGAGCTGCTGTCCGGCATCGCCGACGGCCGCCTCGCCGCCACGCTGGGCCTGCCCGCCGGCGACGAGATCACCTGCGCGGGCACGACCGCGCACGGGACGCTGCCGCAGGTGCTCAGCGGCATGGAGGCCGACGTGCTGGTGACGCCCGCGGCCGGCGACGGCGGCCCCGTCGTGATCGCCGTCGAGCTGACCGCGCCCGGCGTCACCAGGACCGCCCTCGACACCCTCGACCTCACCCGCGGCCAGGCCAGGGTCGCCCTGGACGGCGCGCCCTGCAAGGTGCTCGGGCCGCGGGCGGACGGCGTCCTGGAGCGGGTGTGCGTGGCGCTGGCCGCCGAGCAGCTCGGCGTGATGCGGGCCGCGCTCGACGCCATCGTCGCCTACGCCAAGATCCGCGTCGCCTTCGGCCGCTACATCGGCTCCTACCAGGGCGTCAAGCACAAGCTCGCCGACATGCACGGCAAGCTCGAACAGGCCGAGTCCATCGTCAGGTACGCGGCCTGGGCCGCCGACGAGGCGCCCGCCGAGCTGCCGGAGGCCGCCGCGCTCGCCCAGGCGTACGTCGGCCGCGCCTGCTTCGAGGTGGCCCGCGACCACCTGCTGCTGCACGGCGGCATCGGCTACACCTGGGAGCACGACGCGCACCTGTTCTACAAGCGGGCCAAGGCCGACGAGGTGCTGCTGGGCCCGCCCCGGATCCACCGTGCCCGACTCGCGGAGCTGCTGGAGCTGTGATGGACGCTGTGACGAACACCGCGACGAACACTGTGCTCGACTTCGAGAAGACGCCCGGTTTCTACGCCATCGCCGCCGCCCATCCCGACCGCCTGGCCGTCATCGACACCGACGGCACCCGCACCACGTACGGCGAGCTGCTGGCCCGCGTCAACCAGGTCGCGCACGGCCTGCGCGCCCGCGGCCTCGGCACCGGCGACGTGGTGGCGGGCGTGCTGCCCAACGGCATCGACGCGGTGGTCATGCTCCTGGCCACCGGTCAGATCGGCCTCTACTACGTGCCGATCAACTGGCACCTGACCGAGCCCGAGATCGCCTACATCCTGCGCGACTGCGACGCGGGGGTCGTCGTCACCGCCCCCGGCTTCCAGGTGCCCGGCGCCGAGACCGGCACGGCCGGGCTGGCCGAGGGGCAGCCCACCGGCGCGCCCGCCGACCGCACCAGCGGAGCGGTCATGTGGTACACCTCCGGCACCACCGGCTTCCCCAAGGGCGTGCAGCGCCCGCTGCCGGGCGCCGAGCCGGAGGCGGTCCTGCCGCTGTACGCGTGGTTCCTCGGCGAGGTCGTGGACCTGCGGCCGGGCGACGAGACGCACCTGGTGACCTCGCCGATGTACCACTCCGCGCCGTGCGCGCACACCCAGTTCGCGCTGCACTTCGGGCACACCGTCGTCATCACCCCGCGCTTCGACCCGGAGAACATCCTGGAGCTGGTCGAGCGCCACCGGGTGTCCAACGCGATGATGGTCCCGACCATGTTCCACCGCATGCTCCAGCTCCCCGCGGACGTGCGCGCCAGGTACGACCTCTCCAGCCTGCGCCAGGTCATCCACACGGCGGCGGCCTGCCCCGTCGCGGTCAAGCAGCAGATCATGGACTGGTGGGGGCCGGTGCTCTACGAGTACTACGGCTCCACCGAGTCCGCGATCGCCTTCGCGGTCAAGCCGCACGAGTGGCTGGCCCGGCCGGGCACCGTGGGGCGGCCGGTGCCCACGTTCGAGGCGAGGATCCTCGGCGAGGACGGCGCGGAGCTGCCGCCCGGCGAGCCCGGCATGATCTACGTCAAGTCCTCGACGAGCCGCTTCGAGTACCGCAAGGACCCGGCGAAGACGGCCGCCAGCATGCGCGGCGAGTGGTACACGCCGGGCGACATCGGCTACCTCGACGAGGACGGCTACCTGTTCCTGTGCGACCGCCGCACCGACCTCATCGTCTCCGGCGGGGTCAACATCTACCCCGCCGAGATCGAGGCCGCGCTCCTGGAGCACCCCGCAGTGGCCGACGTGGCCGTCATCGGGGTGCCCGACGAGGAATGGGGGCACAACGTCGTCGCGCTGGTCCAGCCCGCCGAGGGTGCCGAGCCGGGGCCCGGGCTGACCGCCGAGCTGCTGGCGCACTGCGAGCCGCGCATCGCCCGGTTCAAGCACCCGAAGGTCGTCGAGTACCGCGAGCGGCTGCCGCGCACCCCCACCGGCAAGCTGTCCCGCTCGAAGGTCCGCGCCGACTACCTGGGCGAGAACACCAGCTCGTCGCTGTAGGGCCGGCCGTCGCCCAGGTAGAAGCGGGTGGACAGGGTGCGCTCGGCGGTGTCGAACACCGTGCTCCACAGGGTGCGGAACGGCGCCGCCGGGTCCTCCGGCTGCGCCACCGCCCGCAGGGCCGCGCGCAGGTCCGCGCCGGACATGGCGGTGCCCTTGCTGCGCTCGTACAGCGTGCGCAGGCGGTCGTAGGTGCGGAAGGAACCCGGGCCGTCGGCGGGCAGGCTCATCGGGTCCGGGTTGAGGTGCAGCAGGTGGTTGGTGACGCACAGCGGGCCGTCGCCGAACTCGACGATGTGCTCGCGGCCGTCCCTGCCCCGCTCCCACACGAACGCCTGCCCGTGGGCGTCGGCCACCAGGTAGTGCAGGGACATGCCGTGGTCGTAGTGCTTGGCGCCCAGCAGCGCCTGCTTGGCCTGGTCGGCGTTCTCGCAGGTCTCCACCAGGAAGCGGGGCAGCTGCACGCTCGACAGGCCGACCTGGGGCGTCGCGTCCAGCGGCGGGGCGGCGTTCTCGATGTCGGCGACCAGCAGCATGACGGCCAGGCCGGCCGCGTTGATGCCGTCCATGCAGCCGTCCAGGTCGTTCATGGTGATCACGGTCGTGGCCGGGCCCTCGTCCGGGACGGTGGTGATCACGTACGGGCGGGAGGCCATCGGCAGCTCGTGCGGCCGGGGCGCACCGCCCATGACCTCGCCGGCGGTCGTGGGGAAGAAGTCGTAGGTGCGGCCCACCCTGCCGTGGCCGTCGGTGGCCGCCGACGGCGGGATCCACAGGGCCGAGCAGCCCGTGCCCTCGGGGAGGTAGCTCAGGCCGTCGAGGGCCAGCTCGTCCTGGTCGGGGTCGAGGCCGAGGGCCGCCGCCGCGCCGTCCATGCGGGCGTGCTGCTGCGGCCAGTGCCGCTCGAACCAGGTGCGGCGGGCCCGGCCCACGACCGGGTCCACCGGCACGGGGGACCAGCCGAGCCGGCGGGCCTCCTCGGTCAGCGCCCGGCCGATCTCGAACTGGCCGCCGGACAGGGTCAGGTGGTGCACGAGCTGGAAGTCGCCCTTCCCGCCGGCCACGCGCGTCATGTTCTTCATGCCCGCGAGCCTGCGTCCGGCCGCTGACCGGGCCCTGACCGGCCGCTGACCGCCCGCCGGTAGCGCTCCGACAACCGCAGCACGGCCTCGGCCAGCTCCGGCGGGTCGAGCACCTCGAAGTCGGCGCCGAGGAGGCCGATCCACGCGGCCATGCCGTCCAGGTCGTCGCCGCCGATCGCGACCCGGCAGGCCGTCCCGTCCAGCGGCTCGACCTCCAGCCCGAGCCAGGACAGCGCGGCCAGCCGCTCCGCCGGGGCGTGCACCAGGAGCGTCGCGCGGTGGCGCCACATGGCCGTGCTGACGCCCCGCTGCACGTACGCGGCCACGTTGCCGTCCGCGGGCAGCTCGCGCGGGGTGAAGCGGGGGCCGCCGGGGACGCGCGGGCGGATCCGGTCCACCCGGAACGTGCGCCAGTCGCGCCGCTCGACGTCGTAACCCACCAGGTACCAGCGGCCGTGCCGGTGCACCAGGCGGTACGGCTCGACGTCGCGGACCGTGGCGTCGCCCGCGTGGGCGGTGTAGTCGAAGCGCAGGCGCTCGTGGTCGCGGGCGGCGTTGGCGATCGTGGTCAGCACCTCGGGGGAGACCGCCGGGGCGCGTCCGGGGATCTGGACGGTGTAGGCGTTGAGCGCCTGCACCCGGCCGCGCAGCCGGGACGGCAGCACCTGCTCCAGCTTGGCCAGCGCGCGCACGGACGTCTCCTCGATGCCCTCCACGCCGCCTCCGGCGGCCCGGCCGAGCCCCACGGCCACCGCGACCGCCTCCTCGTCGTCCAGCAGGAGCGGCGGCAGCGCGGCCCCGGCCCCGAGCCGGTAGCCGCCCGCGACGCCCGGCGTGGCGTGCACCGGGTAGCCGAGCGCGCGCAGCCGCTCGACGTCGTTGCGGATGGTCCTGGTCGAGACGCTGAGCCGGGCGGCCAGCTCGGGGCCGGACCACTCACGGTGCGCTTGAAGGAGGGACAACAACTTGAGCAGACGGGCGGAGGTCTCCAGCATCCCCCCAGTGTGCCCGCAGACGCGGAAGGTTTCTTTCCGCGATCCGCCCGCCGGCGGGAATCAGCCGAACGCGCGCCTGGCCACGGTGCGCGCCCCGCCGTGCAGGACGCCGCTCAGCAGCTCGAACCGCTCGCGCAGGCCCTCCGGCGAGAACGGCCTGCGCGGCTCCCGGTCCGCCGGCCGCTGCCCGGCCGGGATCAGCACCTCGGAATACGACCTGGTCACCGCGCCCTCCAGGAAGAGCGTGACGGTCAGCTCATCGGCCACCGCCACCTGATGGAAGGTCAGGGCGGCCTGCGAGTAGGCGGCTCCGGCGCCCACCTCCAGCGTCGCGGCCGGTGTCAAGGTGACGTCCTCCTGCGGCCGCAGGACCCAGTTGTCGGCCCGCAGCGGCGTGCTGTCGAGGTACCTCGTGTGCGGTCGCCCGCCCTCGTCCCGTTGGAACAGCGTGGCGCGCACGAGCCCCGCGACCACCACCGAGGAGAAGGCGAAGCGGTGGTTGTGGACGTGTTCCCTGCCGCGCGCGTCCCCCGGCCACCACACGTGCATCCGTAACCGGCCCGCCGGGTAGCGCGACCACAGGACGTACTTGTCGAACCCCAGCGGGTGCGGGTAGGAGTCGGCGGCGATCTGCCGCAGGCCGTCCTCGTCGCGGGCGATCTCCCGCAGCAGCCCGGCGAGCGCGGACGGCGTGACCAGCCGGCTCAGGGCCGCCCGCTGCCGCTCCGCCCGGGCCACCATCAGCCTCGACACGCAGGTGACCAGGTCGTTCATGGCTCAGTCCAGATCGAGTTCGACGACGCAGAGGCGATGGTCGGAGAAGGTGGCGACGGTCCGCGCCGAGACCCGGCGCGCGGCGGCGGCATGGACGACGTCGTCCAGGGCCATGCCGCGGTGCGTCGGCTCGGAGATGGCCGAGGCCAGCTCCACGTGCATCCGCGCGACCAGCAGATCGCGGCGCGGGGTGTTGAAGTCGCCCGCGATCACGGGTATCTCGTCGTCCTTGGGAGTGAGCTGCTTGGCCAGGTTCTCCCAGATGTGGACGAAGTCCCGGTCCTCGGCCCGCCTGCCGAACCGGTGGAAGGGCAGCATGTGCAGCGAGGTCATCGCCACGGTCCGCCCGGCGACCTCGACGAAGGCCGTGACACCGCCCTTGTCGAACGACCGGAGCCCGTCACGCTCCAGCCGCGGATTGGGCAGGTCCGCGTCGGCGGTGGCGCCGATGGGGAAGCGGCTGGCCACGGCCACCCCCGAGAACGCCGGGCCCTCCACGAGCCAGGCGGGCGAGAGCACGTGGTGCGCCAGATGCCGCAGCGGCGTCCGTTCGGCCAGTCCCCGCAGCAGCGGGGACGGCCGCGAGCCGGCCGGGAAGGGCACCTCCTGCAGGGCGAGCAGGTCGATGCGTTCCTCCAGCACCCGCCGCACGCACTCGTCGGCGATCCCGCCCGGCGCGCCCACCCCCTCGTGGACGTTCCAGGTGCCCACCCTGATCCTGCTCACAGGACCGGCCGGCGCATCGCGTAGTCGCGGATCACGCTCAGTCCTTGGTAGGTCATCCATATGGGACGCGGCCCCTGTTCCCATTGCCAGATCCCGTTCTCTTGTTGGGCGAGCACCGCCGCGACGGCTCTCCGCAGCGCCACCGGATCCGGATCGCCGCAGATCAACAGCGCCTTGGCGACCCACGCGGCCGTGAAGTGATCGATGGTGAGCGTCTCGTGCTGCATGCCTTCCTGCCGTCGCAGGCGCTCGCGCCCGTTGCTCAGGTCGTCCGCGGTGACGAGCCAGCCCACGCCCGCCCTGATCACCTCGTCCAGACGGGCGTGATGGGGCAGGACGCCGGCAGCACGGCGCAGCGCGACGACCGCCCTGGCGGTGTGGGCGAGCGAGGGCACCTGCCGCTCGCTGAGCGTCTCGCCCCAGCCGACCCGCTCGTCCCTGCGCCCGAGTCTCGTGATCAGGAGGTCGGCGAGCTCGGCCACCAGCGCCGCTGAGGGGGGGACCTCCGTCAGCGTGGACAGCACCGTGGTGACCACCGTCGTCTTGTTCAGCCCGGACACGTCCTTCTTGGTGACGTCCTCCAGCAGCGCGGTCAGGCGGACCCGCTCGTCCCGCTCCAGGCCGGCCCGGCAGGCGGCTCCCAGCGCCCACGCGGTCACCTCGGGCCGCGCGACGCCGCGCTGGCTGGTGGACGCCCAGCCGCCGGCCTCGCACTGCAACGCGAGCAGGGTGCGCACCAGCATGGCCCGGTCGAGCCTGGGGTCGCGCAGGTCCAGGGCCAGGACCAGGCGCAGGCCGTAGGAGGTGCCGGTGGCGCTGGGCGGCGCGCCGTCGCCGAGGAACTGGCCCCAGCCGCGCAGCGCCGGATGGTCGAGATGCCCGGTGACGGCGTCGAGCACCTGCTGCTTGGCCCCCTCGGCGAGCGCGAGCACGGTGGGGCCCGGCTCGGCGCGAGTCCCGCTCCCGGCGGCCGGGCCGATCACGGGGGATTCGGCGAGCAGGCCGGCGACCGAGGGAAGCCGGCGCACCAGGGCCAGCCCGAGCCAGACGACCCCCGCCGCGAGCAGCGCCAGCAGGTAGCGCAGCACGTCGACCTTGAACCAGCTCTCGGAAAGGTGGTCGAGAAGCAGGCCGTAGGTGGTGAACGCGGCGGCGGGAGGGGCGACGACGAGAACCGCTCTGATCAGCCGGTGTCGCTGGGGCCGGCTCTGCGGCGGTCTCTCGTCGATCACGCGCGGCTCCGCACTGGATGCGTTCGATGACAAAAGAGTAACCAGCCAGGAAACCGGCGTCGATTGATATGGTTTTTGTCGGCTTTATGTGGGGTCCATATCGCGGCTGTTCGCGAGACATATTCGGAAAAAGGCGGCTCCCTTACGGGAACCGCCCTCATCCGCGCGCCGACGTCCTCGTCACGAGCCGCCGAACAGCTTCTGCGCCTGCTGGACGACGGTCAGGACGGTCAGCGACCCGAAGAAGGCCACCGACCAGACCAGCGCCCCCAGCCGGTACGACCGCACCCTGATCTCCCGCGGCAGCGCCCGCCGGTTGAGGACGATGAGCAGGATCGAGTACACGAACATCATCACGGCCGCGAAACTCGACGAGAACACCAGCAGGAGCAGCGGCTGGTCGAAGCCCAGCAGCAGGATCACGATCCCGACCAGCACCAGCGCCCACACGGTCAGGAAGTAGATCCGGTTGACCGACACCGGCCTGTCACGCAGGTAGACGGTCTTGATCGTGTCGGAGGCCAGGCGCGAGGTGTAGTCGACGATGCCCATGGCCGAGGCGAACAGCGCCAGCGCGCCGATCAGCCAGAACAGCACGCCGAACCACGTCCCGACGGCGTCCTGCAGCGCCCGCCCCTCCACCTGGAGGAAGCCGATGCTGTTGGCCAGCCCCTCCCGGCCGAAGACCGTGGAGTACGCCAGCATCGACATCAGGGCGATCGTCACGAACGACACCAGGGCGAACGTCCACGCCTGCTCGGCGTTGGCGAAGCGCCACCACTGCCGCCAGCGGGCCAGGTTCTCGCGGGTCGGGGCGAACTGGAAGCCGGTCGTCGGGGCCGCCTCCTCCTGGCCGGTGACCGGGCTGACCAGGCGCGGGACGTACAGGCCCATGCCGAAGCCCTTGTCGCGGATCCAGTTGCTCTGGCACAGGTTCTGGCCGCCGCCCGCGCCCGCGTAGGCGATGGCGCCCATGAGCACCGCGAACTCCAGCTCCGGCACCGGGAAGCGGGCGCCCACGGTCATGCCCTTGCCCAGCTCCAGCCAGCTGTCGGAGGTGATGGCGAACACGATCGCGACCACGATCAGCGTCACCACCAGAGCGATCTTCACGAAGATCACCCGTTCCAGCACCGTGTAGATCACCGGCGCCAGGGTGAGGCCGAGCGCGATCAGGACGAGCATGCCGATGGCGATCCACCGGATGGAGCCCTGGCCCGACCCCGTCAGGTACGTGACCATGGTGGCGGAGCTGGTCACCCAGCCCGGCCACAGGTTCGAGCAGAGCGTCATGAGGACGAAGACGAGCCCCCAGTGCCGCCACATGCGGCTGAAACCGGTCAGCGCGGTCTCGCCGGTGGCCAGGGTGTAACGCTCGATCTCCATGTTGAGGAACCACTGCGTGATGATGCCGATCGCGGCGCCCCAGACGAAGACCAGTCCGACCTGGGAGGCGATGTACGGCCATAGGATGAACTCGCCCGACGCCAGGCCCACGCCCGCGCCGACCAGGCCGGGGCCGATGATCCGCCAGTTGGATCGGGGTGGCTCGGGCAGGTCGCGGACGGTGACGGGCGGCAGGACCCGTGCGGGGACGGTGGGGGTGAACTCCGTCATGCCGATCTCCTTTTCGGCTTACCTCACCGCCACATTACAAAGACCACTAAGCCCAGTGGAATAGCTAGTTGACGGCTACCGCGTACTCGCCGCGATCGGTGAACCCGATGACCCGCCCGCCCGCGCCCATCAGCCCGCCGAGCACGGCGCGGACCGCCGAGCGCCACTCCGCGGCCGCCTCCGGGTCCGTACGCCGCAGCTCCTCGACGTCGCGCGGCGTCGCGACGAGGACGACCTCGCCGGCCGCCCCCCGGACCAGCGGGCGCCCGTCCGCGCACGACAGGAGCACCGGCGCCCGGGCGGGCGACTCGGCGGGCGGCTCGCCCGGCTCGACCGGCCACACCGCGAGCAGCCGGTCGGAGGCGTCCCCCTCGTTGATGGCGTCGGCCATCGGCCCGTAGAAGTCCGGCAGGTACTCCTGCGGCAGGGCGCCCAGCTTGACCAGGTTGAAGCGGGCGTTGCGCCGGACGAGCGGGTCGAAGGTCCAGGTGATCCGCTCCAGCCCGCGCTCCCGGCACCAGTCGCGCTGGTGCAGCTTGAGCGCGTACCCGATGCCGCGGCCCACGGCCGCGCCCGTGACGTGCGAGTGCAGCGCCCGGCCCGCGGCGAGGAAGCCGACGGACGCGCCGACGAGCGCGTCCCCGTCGAAGGCCCCGGCCACGTAGCCGCCGCCGTGCGCGAGCCCGGCCATCAGCTCGACCGGGACGGGCACGTTGCGCGGCCCGGGATGCCAGATGTCGTCGAAGAGCCGGTCGGCCTCGCGGAACTCGGCGATCCCGGTCAGCTCCCTGATCACGACGCCGGCCTTGGCCGCCGCCTCCTCGCTCTGGCGTGTCATGCGCCCATTAATACATGCCGCCCGGACGCGCCTATACCCGCCCCGACAGCTCTTTGTCACTGATCCATCACGCTGTGCTGTCCACCTGATCAGTGGTAGCCGCGCCGTCACCCACTGTAGTCATGTGAAGGACGTCGTCCCCCGACCGGGACGTCCTGCGACCAGGGAGGTCACCCATGAAGCTCGTGCCCGTCGCCCGGACCGCCGTCCGGACCGCCGCCAGGATCGCCGCCGCCGGCCTCTGCGCCGCCGGGCTCCTGGCCGCGCCGTTCGGGGCCGTTCCGGCCGGTGCGGCCGTCCGGGCGGGCGCGGAGCTGACCATCACCGTCACCCCGGCGAGCGGCGGCGCCTACCGCTACCTCCTGACCTGCGATCCTGACGACGGCAGCCACCCGCGTGCCGGCCACGCCTGCCACGCGCTGCGCTCGGTGCGCGGCCAGGTGGAGAACCTGAACGTCGAGCCGGGCCCGTGCACGCACATCTACGCACCCGTGGACGTCGAGGTCGTCGGCCGCTGGTACGGCAGCCAGATCGCCTACCACCGCGAGTTCCCCAACCGGTGCGTCATGCAACGGACCCTCGGGCCGGTCGTGTAGCCCCGTGGCGGCGGCCTGACCGGGAGCCGGGGTCTGCGGTCAGGCCAGCATCGCGCCGAGGAAGCGGTGCACGTTCCCGCCGATGATCTTCATGACGTCCTTCTCCGGCAGGCCCCGCGCGAGCAGCCCTTCGGTGACCAGGGGCAGGCCCGCCGGTCCCGCCAGCCCGGGCACCGCGGCCTTCGGGTCCACGCCCCGGTAGTACGCGTCCTCGCAGCACGGCGGCGTCAGGTCCTCCATGACCTCGCGGATGAAGTCGGGGCCGAGGCCGACGTGGTCGATGCCGGCCACGTCCGCGATGTGCTCGATGTGGTCGAGCAGGCGGTCGAGCGTCATGTCCGCCTCCCGCTCGGCCAGGAAGGGGGCGAAGAAGTTGACGCAGATCACCCCGCCGGTCGCCGCCACGCCGCGCAGCTGCTCGTCGGTGAGGTTGCGGTGGTGGTCGCGCAGCGCCCGGGCCGAGGAGTGGGTGGCCATGACCGGCTTGGTGGCCAGCTCCAGCACGTGCGCGACGCCCGAGGCGCCCAGGTGGGAGACGTCGAAGACGATGCCGAGCCGCTCCATCTCCGCCAGGGCGGCGACGCCGTGCGAGGTCAGGCCGCTGCCGGTGGCGTCCTCGCCGCTGCCGTCGGCCAGCGCCGTGCGGCCGAAGTGCGCGATGGACGCCACCCGCACGCCCAGCCGGTGCATGGTCGGGATCAGCTCGACGCTGGCGTCCAGGCCCGGCATGCTCTCCAGCGCCAGCACCAGGGCGATCCTGCCCGACTCCAGCGCCGCGTCGATGCCGGCGGCGTCCAGGCAGAGCGCGACGCGGTCGGCGTTCCCCTCGGCGATCACGTGGGCGCACTCGATCATCCGCAACGTCTGCCGCAGCGCGCCCTCCGGCAGGTACTGGTCGTCGATGAAGACCGGCAGGACCTGGAGGTTCACCCCGCCCTCGGCGAGCTGCGGCAGCCAGCGCTCGCGGAAGAACGACGACCACAGGTGCGAGGGGCGGGCGGAGACGGCCATCAGCAGGTCGTTGTGGGTGTCGGCGACGACGGCACGCCGGTGCAGGGCAGAGTGCGACATGTCTGGACGCTACCGCTTGTCACCGTACAAGGTCACCGTGCTAGGTCACCGCGCAAGGTCACCGTGCCAGGTCGTAGTGCTAGGTCACCCCGCAGGCGCCGGGCGGTAGGCGTCGCGGGGCGGCCTGCTCGTGAGTCTGCGATAGAGGGTGGTCGGGCCCGGCCAGTTGTTGGTGACGCGGCCCTCGGCCGTCTTGTACCAGCTCTGGCAGCCGCTGTTCCACACCATCCGCTCCATGGCCGCGCCGAGCCGCCGGGACCAGGCCGCCATCACCTCGGGGCGCACCTCGATCGGGCCCTCGGCGGCCAGGCGCGGCAGGCAGGCCATGACGTGGCCCACCTGGCACTCGATCATGAAGACGATCGAGTTGTGGCCGAGGTTGGTGTTGGGCCCGTACAGCAGGAACATGTTGGGGAACTCCGGCACGGAGATGCCCAGGTACGCCTCCGCGCCGCGCGCCCACCGCTCCCGCAGCGTCCGGCCGCCGCGCCCGGTCACCTCCATCGGGGCCAGGAACTCCGTGCTCCTGAAGCCGGTCGCGTAGATGATCGTGTCGGCCTCGCGCAGCCCCTCGGTGGTCTCGACGCCGCGCGGCGCGATCCGGACGATCTTGTCGGTGACGACGTCCACGTTCTCCCTGGTCAGGGCCGGATAGAAGCGGCTGTCGATGACCACCCGCTTGCAGCCGGGCGGGTAGTCGGGGGTGAGCTTGGCGCGCAGCGCCGGGTCGGGCACCTGGGCGTGCAGGTGGGCCAGCGCCCGCCTGCGCAGCAGGCTCGCGCTCCAGCCCTGGGCGAGGGCGGGGTAGAGGGTGGCCTCGGCGTACCGGTAGATCCACTCGCGGTAGGCCCGTTGCAGGCCAGGGACGTGGTGGAAGGCGAGCTGTTCGATCGGGCCGAACGTGGCGTCCGGTTTCGGGATCACCCAGTTGGGGGTGCGCTGGAAGACGTGCAGCCGCCCGGCCCGCTCGGCGACGGGCGGGATGAGCTGGGCGGCCGAGGAGCCGGTGCCGATCACCGCGACCTGCCTGCCGGTGAGGTCGTGGCCGTGGTTCCAGCGGGCGGAGTGGAAGGAGACGCCCTCGAAGTCGGACATTCCGGGGATGTCGGGGAGGTGGGGGCGGTTGAGCTGGCCGACGCTCATCACCACCACGTCGAACGCCTCCGTCCGCTCGCCGGCGTGGTGGAAGTCACCGTGGGGATTGCCGCGGAGGTTGTCGTGGGGGTTGTCGTGGGGGTTGCCGTGGGGGTTGCCCTGGGGATCGCCGTGGGGGCCGTCGTCGCCGTCAGTGCTGTCGTGGCCGGGTGTGGTGGCGGTGACCTGCCAGCGGCTCCCGTCGAAGACGGCGCTGCGGACCTCGCTGCGGAACCTGATTTTTCGCCTGACGTCGTATTTATCGGCGCAGTGCGATAAGTAGGCAAGAATTTCCGGCTGGTCCGGATAGCGGCGGCTCCAGCTCGCGTACGTCTCGAACGAGTAGGAGTACAGGTGCGAGGGGATGTCGCAGCCCGCCCCCGGATAGCTGTTGTCCCGCCAGGTCCCGCCGACGTCGCCCGCCTTCTCGAAGACCGTGTACGAACCGATCCCGGCCCGCTCCAGCCGGATCGCCATGCACAGTCCGCCGAAACCCGCTCCGATGATCGCGACGCTTGGTGCCATGCCACCCTCCGCCCGTCAGTGTCCACTTACATTACGCCGGACGTCGTTCCGCCGCGACCCTCCCGGAGGCCGATAGTCTTCCCAGGTGGCTGCTGTGACGTTGACGGACGTGATCGGAGTGCTCGAGGCGGCCTACCCGCCCGCCCGGGCCGAGTCGTGGGACGCGGTGGGGCTGGTCTGCGGCGATCCGGCCCAGGAGGTGCGGCGGGTGCTGCTCGCCGTCGATCCCGTCGCCGCCGTGGCGGAGGAGGCCCTGGAGTGGGGCGCCGACCTGATCCTCGTGCACCACCCCCTCTACCTGCGCGGCACCACGAGCGTGGCCGCCACCACCCCCAAGGGCCGCCTGGTCCACACCCTCATCAGGAACGGCGTCGCCCTCTACACCGCCCACACCAACGCCGACGTGGCCAACCCCGGCGTCTCCGACGCCCTGGCCAGGGCCGTCGGCCTGACCGGCGACCTGGTGCCGCTGCGCCCCTTCCCCGACGACCCGTGGCGCGGGCTCGGCCGCGTCGGCGAGCTGCCGGAGGAGACGACGCTCGGCGCGTTCGCCGCGCGGGCCGCCGAAGGGCTGCCCCGCACGTCCTGGGGCATCAGGGTGGCGGGCGAGCCGTCCCGCCCGGTGCGCCGGGTGGCGGTCAGCGGCGGGGCCGGCGACTCCCTCCTCGGCGCCGCCGCGGCCGCGGGGGTCGACGTGTTCCTCACGGCCGACCTGCGGCACCATCCGGCGAGCGAGTTCGTCGAGGCGGGCGGGCCGGCGCTGATCGACGCCGCGCACTGGGCGACCGAATGGCCCTGGCTCGACAGCGCGGCGTCCATCCTGCACGCCAGTGGCGTTACCGTTGAAACGCGTGTCTCCGCCACGGTCACCGATGCTTGGACAAAAGGATATTGATCATGAAAGCAGCCCCTGAGGCCCAGAAGAGATTGCTCGACCTGGCAGAGCTCGACTCCGTGACCGACCGGCTGGCCCACCGCCGCCGCACCCTGCCCGAGCTGGCCGAGATCGACGAGCGCTCCAAGCAGTACGCCAAGCTCGCCACCCAGGTCATCGAGGCCGAGACCGAGGCCGGCGACCTGGCCCGCGAGCAGACGAAGGCGGAGAGCGACGTCGACGCCGTGCGCACCCGCGCCGAGCGCGACCAGAAGCGCCTCGACTCCGGTGCGGTCACCTCGCCCCGCGACCTGGCCGGCCTGCAGTCCGAGATCGCCTCGCTGCACAAGCGGCAGGGCGACCTGGAGGAGGTCGTCCTGGAGATCATGGAGCGGCGCGAGGCCGCCGACACCAAGGTGCGCGACCTGATGGCCCGGCGCGACGAGGCCGCCGCCGCGCTGCACGCCGCCGAGGACCGCCGCGACGCCGCGTTCAAGGAGATCGACAAGGAGGCGGCCGACGTCCAGGGCCGCCGCACCGGCGTCGCCGCCGACATCCCCGCCGACCTGCTCAAGCTCTACGAGAAGCTCAGGGAGCAGTACGGCGTCGGCGCCGCCATGCTGCGCCACGGCCGCTGCCAGGGCTGCAAGGTGGCCCTGTCCATCGCCGAGATGAACTCCATCAAGTCCGCCCCGCACGACGAGGTGCTCCGGTGCGAGGAGTGCAGGCGGATCCTCGTCCGCACGGCAGAGTCCGGCCTGTGAGCCGATACGTCGTCGAGGCCGACGGCGGCTCGCGCGGCAACCCCGGCCCGGCCGGCTACGGCGCGGTCGTCAAGGACGCCGCCAGCGGCGAGGTCCTGGCCGAGGCCGCCGAGGCGATCGGCGTCGCCACCAACAACGTGGCCGAGTACCGCGGGCTCATCGCCGGCCTCCAGGCCGTGCTGCGGGTGGGCGGCGAGGGCGCGGCGGTGGCCGTCAGGATGGACTCCAAGCTGGTCATCGAGCAGATGGCCGGGCGGTGGAAGGTCAAGCACGAAGGGCTGCGGCCGCTGGCGTCCGAGGCGGGGGCGCTGGTGCGGCGGCTGCGCGTCACGGAGTGGACCTGGATCCCCCGCGAGCGCAACCAGCACGCCGACCGCCTGGCCAACGAGGCCATGGACGCCGCCGCCCAGGGCCTGGAGTGGACGGCGGGCGGCACCGCCACCGCCACCGCCTCTGCCACTGTCTCCGTCTCCGCCTCAGCCACCGCTTCCCCGGGGCAGACCGATCTCCTCGACGCCTCCGCCGCGCCGAGGGTCTCCAGGGGCACCTCCACGCGCCCCGAGCTGTCCGCCCCCACCGCCTCGGTGGCCGCCGACCAGCAGCGCACCCGCGCCACGGGCACCCGCACCCAGGGCGAGACGGGCACGGGCACCGGCTGGCGTCCCCCCACGCGCGTGGCCACGTCCCTGCTCCTCCTGCGGCACGGCGAGACCGAGCTGTCCCTGGAGCGCCGCTTCTCCGGCCTCGGCGAGCCCGACCTCACGCCCAACGGCCTGGCCCAGGCCGAGGCCGCCGCCGACCGGCTGTCGCGGGAGCCGTACCGGCTCGACGTGATCGTCTCCTCCCCGCTGAAGCGCGCCCGCCGCACCGCCGCCGCCGTGGCCGAGCGCACCGGCCTGGACGTCGAGGTGGACGACGACCTCAGGGAGACCGACTTCGGCGCCTGGGAGGGGCACACGTTCACCGAGGTCCAGCGCCGCTGGCCGGCCGAGCTGGCCGCCTGGCTGGCCGACCCCGAGGCGGCCCCGCCCGGCGGCGAGAGCTTCGCCTCCGTCGCGCGCCGCGTGCAGGCGGCGGGGGAGCGCCTGGTGGAGCGGTACGAAGGCAAGACCGTCCTGGCGGTCTCCCACGTCACCCCGATCAAGATGCTGCTGCGCCTGGCGCTCATGGCCCCGCTGGAGTCCCTGTACCGGATGCACCTCGACCTGGCCTGCCTGTCCCTGGTCGAGTACTACGCGGACGGCCCGGCCGTGGTGAAGTCCTTCAACGACACCTCGCACCTGCGCTGAACGCCGCACGCGCACCGGCCGCGGCGGCAGGCCGAGAGGTGTGTGGCCGTGCCGGGGTCCGCCAGAGCCCCGGCACGGCCGCCTGCGCATCGCCCCCCTCAGGCGATGACCCGCCCATTCCACCGGCTCGATCTTGCGGCTGGGTTGAGAACGGCTTGCGACTGGTAACCTTTGGCGAGACGAGCCGGCCGGGCGACCGCGTCGGGCCCTCATCAGGCCCGCCGAGGAAGGTCCGGGCTCCACAGGGCAGGGTGGTCGGTAACACCGACCCGGGGTGACCCGCGGGACAGTGCCACAGAAAGCAGACCGCCTCCCGCACGCCGGGAGGTAAGGGTGAAACGGTGGTGTAAGAGACCACCAGCGCCCGCGGTGACGCGGGCGGCTAGGTAAACCCCACCCGGAGCAAGGTCAAGAAGGGACGCTCCCCGGAGCGTCCCGCGCGCGACGTTCGAGGGCTGCCCGCCCGAGCCGCGCGGGTAGACCGCTTGAGGCCGCCGGCAACGACGGCCCTAGATGGATGGTCGCCCCTTCACACGAAGGACAGAACCCGGCCTACAGGCCGGCTCGTCACCCCTCATCGCGGTTGTCCCGCTCCGCTCAGGGCAAAGATGATCATCGCTACGAAGAACGCGGCGCAGAGGCCGGCGAACCCGATGAGCCGGTACTGCCAGATCGGCAGCGGTGTGCATGGCTCGTCCCTGATCGTGCAGATCATTTTGTGAGCGGTCATCACCATCATGCTGGGCAGCTCGACGGCCAGGAAGAAAACGAACTTAAAGCCGGGCATGATTTTTCCCGCTTCTTCCTCGGAAGTGAAGTGAGTAACTTTAGGTGGCTCGGTCCGGCTGCGCAAGACGTTCTCGTCGAACAGAATTGTCACCGGAAAGCAGGACACGATGTGATATCGGCGACTGGAGGAAATGAAGGGATCGCCCCATACTGAGGGTTCTTGTGTCGCTGCCACGAATTTCCGGGGGCAGGAGATGGCCGTGCAAGTGCTTCCTCTCGTCGGGGTGGTGCTGGGGGCGCTCATGTCGTACGCCGCCGGCGCGCTGGCCGAGCGGGCCCGCCACAAGCGCGAGCTGCGGAATCGGTGGGACGGCCGGGAGCTCGACGCGTACATCGATTACCTCGGCACCATCGCCGTCATGGCGCGAATCGCGGGCCAGGTGGCGGGGTTGCGGGGTTATGATCCGCTGGCGGCGAGACCTCGTGACGAGGCGCAGGGGCTCATGGCGCTGGACAATTCCGAATAAAAGCGGACAATTGCCTTCGAACGTGTCGTTCTGCTTGGTGATGCGTCGACCATTCTGGCCGGGCACAAGCTCAATCGCGCGGTCTGGGAGCTGGAATGGTTCGCGCGTGGCGCGGTCGACGGCTCGCCCGACGCCTGGAACGCGGCCCGGAAAAGATACGTCAACGCCCTGAGCGAATTCCACCAGCAAGCCCGGCACGATTTGGTGGTCGTCGGGACGTTGCCTCCCGAGCGGCAGGTGGAAGAGCCAGAGTTGGCCAGGGGCTCGCTCGCGACGGTGGCGATCCCGCCGGCCGGGGCGGGGGAGGGGTGACCGGCGGGGGTCAGAGTAGGACAGACGTGGCTCTCCGGGCCGGTTGGCGCATGACGAAAGCCCTCTAGGGTCATTGGCGGATTCGAGGGGTCGTCGCAACACACTGGCCGCTTACCGGTGTGCGGGAGGATAGCGGACGCTTGGCTGGGTATCCCAGCCAAGCGTTCGCACGGGTAGGAACAGGGTCAGTTGATCATCGCCGGAGTCGTTTCGGCTCGTCCTCGACCTCGCTTCGCTTTCGCGCGGTCCGACCTCATGAAATCCGGCAATCGCGCATTATGGCGACATGCCGCATATTTCCGCGATCAGGCAGGCCAAGAGCCGTCACGTTGCCATCTACTGGATCTTGACGGCGATGACCGCCGTTGCAGCCGCTGTGTTGGTCGTCCCAAACGCCCAGCTGGGGCAGGACACGGTGACTGACCCGCAATGGACAGGAGAATATGTAGCGGAGTGGCGTCGCGCGGCGGCTTTGGCCTATACCTCCGGTAGCGCGGTCGGGCACGTCTGCGCGCTGTTCGCCGGTGTGCTGGTCGCACGGTGGAGCAGGCACAGAGCGCGCCGGGCCGGCCTGGTCACAGCACTACTTGCCGGTGCGGGGCTGGGGGCGACCCAACTGGCGGTGGCGTCATGGAGGGCAACGCCTCTTCTGTGCCATATGTCGGGATTCCCTGGGACGGGAGATCCGATGGAAGACTGGATCATCGACCCGAGCCTCCACAACCACCTCAGCGTCCTGGTCGCCATGGCGTTGGTCTTTGCCGTGTTCCTCGGTTCCGCTGGCGCGGGGTTCTGGATGGCTCACCGGGCGATGCTGCTCAGATTGGTCATGACCATGGTATTCGTGGCCATCGTGCCCGTTGCCCTTTTCTGGGTGACCGTTTTTGTACTGGTTCCGCGCCCACGGATCGCTGGGCTGTGATCGAACATGGGGACAGGAGTGCAGCCAAACGCTCGGCCGGAGTGTCCCAGCCGAGCGTCTTCCGTGGTCTGGCATTCAATTCCGCGGCCACGGACTCTAGTTGATCCTGGGTGGGGACCGACAGGTCGGTACCCTTGGGGCCGTACTGGCGGAGCAGACCATTCGTGTTCTCGTTGCTGCCGCGCTGCCAGGGGCTGGCCGGGTTGCAGAAGTAGACGGGCATGTCGGCGGCGATGGAGAACTCGTGATGGCGGCCCATCTCCCTGCCCTGGTCCCAGGTCAGGGATCGCTTGAGAGGGGCGGGCAGCGTGACCATGGTCTCCACCAGGGCGTCGCGCATGCGGTCGATCGGCAGGTGGACGAGCATCACGTAGCGGGTGGTGCGTTCGACGAGGATGCTGATCGCCGATGCCTGGTTCTTGCCGATGGTGCAGTCGCCTGCCCAGTGGTCGGGCACTGCTCGGTCGTCGGCCTCAGTGGGCCGCTCGCTGATCATGACCATGGGGGCGCTGTAGCGGGGCTGGCGCTGCTGAGCCCGGCGGCGCGGCTTGCGCATCGCGCGGCTGGTACGCAGCGCCCTGGTCAGCTCACGGCGCAGCTTGCCACGGCCATGAACGTAGAGCGCCTGGTAGATGGTCTCGTGACACACATGCATCTCCGGACGCTCGGGGAAAGTCCTGCGCAGGCTCTGAACGATCTGCTCCGGGCTCCAGCACGATCCGCTCCGGGCTCCAGCACGATCTGCTCCGGGCTCCAGCGCGTGTGCAGGTGCTCTTGAACGTACGCCCGTAACTCCGGGTTCTGCCCGATCTTGCTTGATTTGGAGCGGGGCCGGCGGGCGTCGGCACGGGCCTGAGCTGCGTACGGCCGGTACTGGCCGTTGGTGGGGTGCCGGTTGCGGCGGATTTCCCTGCTGACGGTCGAGGGCGCACGGCCCAGCTCGCGGGCGATCTCCCGGATCGACGCCTTCTCCCGTACTTTGTCAGCGATGTGGATCCGCTCGTCTTCCCACAGGTAGCGAGACACGCCAGAAGGGGCCCCGCTGGTCGTCGGACCGGCGGGGCCCTTCTTTTTTGCTTTGTTCAGCGCTGAGCCGTTCCGCCACCGCTTGCCGGTCCGGTAGTTGACCCCGACAAGGTGGCAGGCTTCCATGCTGCTGAAACCTTGATCCATAAGCCGGAAGTATTCCTCCCGCTCACGGGGCAGCTTCCGTCGCCCCTGAGGGGACCGGATCTTCCGGGTCTCGAACTCCATCGCACTCCCCGAGCTGGGGTGTTGCGACGCCCCTCGAATCCGCCTATTGGCCCTGGGGCTCTTTTTTGCGTTCTGGGGGCGCTTGAGCGCCCCGGCCGGAATGCGAATAGCGAGGCGCCTCACTCACCACGTTACGGGCTGAGCCGTGTGAATGCCCGCCCGGCCGGGGGCTGCTCGCACCCCGATAGAGGGACCGTCGGCTATCTACCTCCACCGGGGGCGTCTATGACGCCCGGCTCTGCGGAGAGCCGTATGGGGTCGCGAGCGCCTTACGCCATTCCTCGCGGATCTCGTCTGCGCGCTCTCGCGCCTTTTGGGGGTCGCGAAATTCTTGCGATTCGTACCGCAAGCCTTTCTCGTTGGGCAGGTGCGGGTCCAACCGATACTTTGACCCGTCCTTCCCGATCGAGAACGCTTTAATGCTGCCCATCATCCCGTACTCAATTTCCGGGTAGCGGCTTGGGTGCCATGCGATCAGCGGCACGGTCACTGGCATGATTCGTTCTCCTGTTCTGCCAGCCGGGCGCCCAGGGCGTCGAGATTCGATGCATGTAGGACGTTGAGGAGGGCTCCCGTCAGGCTGGTTGTGGGAAGGTACGTCTTCCGCCAGGCGGCGACACCCACCGCAAGATCGGTGACGATCTCCCAGCGGTGGCCATACTTGGCCTGCAAATCCTCAACGGTGGCACGCTGGGATGGCGTTGGCTGCGGGGTTGTCTCATCGTTCACTGATGGACTCCTGCGTGCTGAGCGATCACTAGCGCTACCCGATCGGGAAGGTGTGCAGGCACGACCGCGATTCGGTCACGGTGCATGTCTGCGACTAGTTCGGGCCTCTCGTCAGCCAGAGCCGCGAAAAGCTTGTCCGTCTCGGCCTGGTCGGCTATGCGCGCCAACTCGACCAAGTAGCTACCGGAGCGCTCCCCAATGGTGACGGTGGCGACCCGCCATCCGGCATCCGGTAGACGAGCAACACTGGCGGATAGCGGCGTCTCTCCACGCTCGGTCTAGATTGACTCTCGCAATCGGGAGCAATCCGAGTAATTAGTTCAGCATGCACGCCCACCGTTTTCGCCATGTGCTCCAGAACGCGGTCCAGCGCGGCACGTTGCTGGTCGGCTTCCGCCTCTGGTACAGGCTTGCCTAGGTCCAGTCCTTCGAGCTGTGCGGACGTGTTCGGAGAGCGCATGACCACAAGGTAGGAAACCCAAGGTCAAGCTGTCTGTGGCACTTTCGGCGGGCCGCGCCGCGAAGTGCCACACGTCTACGGTTCTAGACCAACCGCGTCCGCCAGCTCCCGCATCTCCGGTGTCAGCGTGCGACGACGACCGATGATCGTCCGGAGCATGTCCTTGGCGTAACGCTGATTCGGCAGCCATGCAGGCGCCTCGCGAGCAAGCCGCGACAGGACATCTAGGGCTTTGTCGTACTCGCGCAGCATGACGTGAGCGTTGGCCACGTCCAATAGATGTCGGTTCCGATTGTCGCTGGTCGGCCTCAACCCTGGGGGTACTTCGCGTGCGAGCCGTAGGGCTCGCTCTGGCTGATGTTCGATGATGGCGTTCTCTACCCGCTTCATCTGGACCGTGGCCGGTCCGAACGTGGTGAAGTATTCGTGGTACGAGCCGTGTTCTCGCCCCATGCGAACCGCGCCCGACAGGGCCAGGCGCATCATCTCGTCCGCTTCGTCGGGCCGGTTGTCTCTGATGGCTGCCGCGCTGCCGCGCAGTAGTAGCCATCCCCAGGCTGAGAGTTCCGTGTTGGTCGCCCGCGACATGCGCGGTTCGATCTCGTCTGCCCAATCGACGGCCCGCAAGCGTGCTTCATCAAGGCGCCGCTCACGCAGGAGCAGCCAACACAAGGTGATGACGGCGGATGCCGCCTCTATGCGGTCGCCAGTCTCGATTGCGTCAGACACGGCGCCTTCTAGAGCCATCTCCGCCACGTCGAACACTCGGGTCTGTGTAGCCAGCGAGCCGACCAGTTGTAGGACTCTCGCGCGGATAATTAGAGCTTCTGGTCCGCCTTGCTCCACAAGAGTTTGTGCTTCCTTGACCAGGGCGGGCAAGATCATGGCCAGTTCGGCATATTCGTCGTCGTGGTACAGCCGTACGGCGCTTGTGACGGCGGACCGCAGGCCGTCAGCGGTCGGTACGTCTTCCACGTCGGCCGGGGCGCCCTGTAGCGCTTGCCGCAGTGGCGCGAGGCGATCCCCGTTCCCGTTCTGTCGTTCGGTCTCCGGAGCGGTGCCGAGTAGCGCAGTAGTGGTTACCTCCAGCGCTGTTGCCCAAGCTCGAACAGTTTCGATACGTACGCTCTTGCGTTCGCCTTGCTCTACCTTCCGGATCAAGGACAGGGCGACACCGGACCGTGCGGCCAGCTCACGCTGGTTTAGGCCGCGCAGCTTCCGGTGGGACCGCAAGCGCTCTCCGAGCATGTTTCTATCTTGAGGCAAAACCGCTGCCCTTGGCGCAGGTACAGACGACGATTCGGGCCCTCCTGCGCGATCATGATCTACGTCCGCCGGTAGCCGGCGCACCGCTGGCCAAAAGAGTGGCGTCCACATGCGGATGCTTCCGAAGACTGAGAGCACAGGGCTTCTTTCGACGTGTCTTCTATGGACTCCCATCGCGCCGGCGGCAGCGGGGCCGATGGGAGGCTAGGCGCTGGGGGTGGTTGCTTCCGTTTGAGCCCCTAGCCTGACCAGCTCGTCAAGGCCGGGGATGGCCAGGTGGATGATCGGCGGTGTGTTCCGTTTGCCAGCGCTATCGGGACCCAGCGCGTACGTGATGCCGCCGACTGTGCCGAGTCGGGGAGGCGGTAGCCGTGGGCTTCGAGAACCGCGTACAGATCGTGCAGCAAGCCGAAGGTGAACCGCTCGTCAGAGCTGGACAGGTGGTGTGTCCCCTCCTGGTTGAACCCTCGCCGACGCGTCATCAGCGCGTCATCAGAAGGGGTTGGAACGGAGGGAAGCGGGCTGAACCTGGATGAAACCCGCTTGCCCGTCCACCAGGGCAGACACCAGGGGAGTGAACCAGGCTGAATTAGCCTGAGCTGGGCTTAGAGCCCTCTCGTTCTTCCCGGCCTACAGGCCGGCTCGTCACCCCTGTTGCCTTTGCTCGTCGGCTCGGCAGGGCGTTCCGCCGGAGGGAATCGCGGAGCCCCCGTTTCGGATGGATCCGGAAAGCTCTAAGGTTCACGCGTAACTAGAGATCGTCAATGTGACAGAGGTCGTTCATGCGTGAGATCACTTCCTCCATCGACATCGCCGCCTCTCCTGAACAGGTGTGGGACGTGCTCGTCGACTTCGCCGGCTACAGCACGTGGAACCCGTTCATCCGGGAGGGAGCGGGCCAGGCGGTCGTGGGCGAGACGTTGGTGCTGAAGATGTATCCGGAGAACGGCAAGCCGATGACCTTCCGGCCGCGGGTGCTGGAGGCCGAGCGCGGCAGGACGCTGAAGTGGCTCGGGCGTTTCGTTCTTCCCGGGCTGTTCGACGGTGCTCACAGCTTTGTCCTGACGGCGACGCCGCAGGGCACCCATTTGGTCCAGAGCGAAGCCTTCAAAGGACTGCTCGTCCCCTTCCTGGGCTCGATGATCGAGGGCACCAGCAGGAACTTCGCGCGCCTCAACGAGGCGCTGAAGCAGGAGGTCGAGCAGCGGGCCGGATGACCCGGCCGGGGGCGCCCGGAGATCCGCCCCGGGGCGGAGGAGGGGTGACCGGCGGGGCGGATGGCTGGCAGGCTGCGGGCATGACGATCAGGAACGCCTACTGCTCCTTCTGCGGCACGGCCTTCGCGGCGGGGCAGCCGTGGCCGCGGACCTGCGCCGGTTGCGGCAACACCAGCTACCTCAACCCGCTCCCCGTCGCCGTCATGGTGCTGCCCGTGGACGGGGGCCGCCGGGTGCTGGTGGTGCGGCGGGCGGTGGAGCCGCACCGGGGGGAGCTGGCGCTGCCCGGCGGCTTCATCGACCTGGGGGAGTCGTGGCAGGAGGCGGCCGTGCGGGAGCTGCGCGAGGAGACCGGGGTCGTGGTGGACGCGGAGCGGGTACGGCTGCTCGACACGGTCAGCGCGCCCGACGGGACGCTGCTGGTCTTCGGGCTCGGGCCCCAGGTGGACGCCGGCGCCCTGCCGCCCGTGACCGTCACCGCGGAGACGTCCGAGTGGCTGCTGATCGAGGGGCCGCAGGAGCTGGCGTTCTCGTTGCACACGAAGGTCGTGGCCGCGTTCTTCGCCGCCGGCGGGCGGCCGGGGGCGGACGTCAGGAGCGGCGCGGCACCCGGTAGGTGAGGTGGGTGACCAGGGCGGTGCCGCGCGGCTCGGCGATCGGCTCCAGGTCGATGCTCCCGACGCCGGCGAGCAGCCGTTCACCCTGACCCAGGATCACGGGGGCGACGTGCAGGCGCAGCTCGTCGATCAGGCCCGCGGCCAGGTACTGGTTGACCGTGTGCGCGCCGCCCGCGACGGCGACCGTGCGGTCGCCGGCCGCCTCGCGGGCCCGCTCCAGGGCCGCCTCGATGCCGTCGGTGACGAAGATGAACGTCGTCCCGCCCTTCATCGTCAGCGGCTCGCGCGGGCGGTGGGCGAGGACGAAGACCGGCGCGTGGTACGGCGGCTCCTCGCCCCACCAGCCGGTCCAGCCCAGGTCCCACGGGCCGCGGTCGGGGCCGAACATGTTGCGGCCCATGATGAAGGCGCCGGCGTCGGTGATGGCGTGGATGACGTCGGCGTGCGCCTCGGGCTCGTCGAACATCCAGCTGTGCAGGCGCTCCTCCACGCCCTCGCCCAGCGGGTTCTCCAGGGTCTGACGGGGGCCCGCCACGAAGCCGTCGAGGGACATCGCCATGTCGCAGGTGACCTTGCTCATCCCGGTGCTCGTCTCGGTGCTCATCTCGGTTCTCCTCCGCGGGTGCGTCGCGGCGTCCTGTTCTTCGCGCCGCTCACGGGGGAGTCGGAGCCGCCGGCGGGTTCTCGACACGTTCTCGCCAGAAATCTCGGAGATTTCTGGCGAGATGGCGTGAGCGCCGGTGCCGGGCCTCAGGTCCTGGCCGCCACGTACTGGGCCACGCCGTCGCCGAACGACCAGTCGACGAGCTCGTTCTCCACGAGGGAGACGAAGACGTTGCGGGGCTCGGCGCCGGCGTAGTCGTGGGCGAGCTCGGCGATCCTGCGGTAGAGGGCCTGCTTCTGCTCCGGCGTACGCCCCGAGCGCAGGGTGATCGAGACGAACACGAGGTCGTCGTCGCGGTGGACGCCGAGGTAGTCGGGGTCGTAGCGGACCAGCCGCACCGGGCCGCCGCCGGTCAGCACCTGGAACAGGTCGTCCTGCGGAATGCCGACGGCTTCCACGAGGGCGTCGTGCACGGCCCGGCCGAGGGCCTCCAGCCGCTGCTCGTCGGCGTGGATCGCGTCGATTCGGATGAAAGGCATGGGTATCGCGTCCTCTCGTCAGGTGAGCAGGCCGAGAGCGCCCTCGACGGCCTGCGCGTACACGTCCGCGTCGCCCGCGGCGAGGGCCAGCACGTACGCCCCCTGCAGCACGGCGATCAGCGCGGCGGCGGTGGCGGCCGGATCGAGGCCGGCCCGCAGCTCGCCCTGGGCCTGGGCCTCGGCCAGCACCTCGGCCAGGCGGCCCCGCGTCCGGGCGAAGGCCTCCTCGACCGGACGGCGCAGCGCGGGGTCGGCCATGACGTCAGGGTCCTGCGTGAGCCGGCCGACCGGGCAGCCGCGCAGGGCGGCCCGCTCGCGCCGCAGGTAGGCCGTCACCCGCCGCAGCGGGCTCCCGGGCGCCGACAGCTCCTTCTCGGCGCGCTCGCGCAGCTCGGCGGCACTGCGGGTGATCGCGGCCAGCGCCAGGTCGGGCTTGCCGCGGAAGTGGTGGTACATGCTGCCCTGGCCCGCTCCGGAGCGCTGCTGGATCGCCTTGGGCGAGGTGCCCACGTATCCGCGCTCCCACAGCAGCTCGCGGGTGCTCTCGATCAGCCGTTCCCTCATGTCCACGACCACGATCGTACATACTAGTAGGTACAGAAGCAAGCGAGGAGAGGGGCGGAGACGCCATCGCCTCCGCCCCTCCGGCCCCTGGGAGTCAGGACCGGTGCCGCGAGGTGCGCCATGGGCACCGGGATCACCTCGTCGGCACCGCGACCCTAACCCCGCCCCGCGCCGCCCGTCTGCGCAGGATTACTCAGAACGGGCCGCCCAGGCGGCGAGGATCGCCTCCTCCTTCTCCGGGGCGATGCCGTGCGCGGTGTTGGTGCCGAAGTTGCGCCGCTCCTCCGGGATCTCCCGCAGCCACGCCCACGTGTCGCGCACGGTCTCGGCCACCGGCCGCACGCGCAGCCCGGCCGCCTGCGCCCGCTCGGTGGGCGCGGTCCAGAAGTTGCCGATGTCGGGGGAGGGCGGGCCGCCCCACAGCGGCAGCTCCACGAACGTCCCGGCGCCCTGCTCGGCCAGGAACGTGCTGTCGACCCAGACGAACTCCGCGTCCGAGCCGGTCGCCTCCTTGCACGCCGCCAGCCACTCGCCGAACGTGGTCTGCCCCACCGGGCCGGTCACCAGGAACCGTCCGGCCGTGCCGCGCTCGGCCTGGTCGAGCGTGAAGATCGCCAGGTCGCGGGCGTCCACGAACTGGAGCGGCGCGTCCGGGTCGCCCGGCGCCAGCACCTTCCCGCCCCGCGCGATCCTGGTGAGCCACCACGGCAGCCGGGCGACGTCTTCGTACGGGCCCAGGATGATGCCCGGCTGCAGGATCAGCACGTTGCCGTCGAAACCCTGCTCGGCCGCCCGCTCGCAGCCGGCCTTCAGCACGCCGTAGTTGCCGTCATCAGGGCCGGCGTCGGGCTCGCACGGCCAGGTCGGGGCGTCCTCGGTGGCGGGCTGGGCGGGGAAGCCGGCGAGGGCCGAGATCGTGGAGACGAACGCGTAGGTGCCCGCGTGGCCCGACAGCGCCCGCGCCGATCCGCCCACCACCCGCGGGACGTAGCCGGAGGTGTCGACCACGAAGTCCCACGAGCGCCCCTCGACCAGCCGCTCCAGGTCGGCCGCCGACTCGCGGTCGCCGCGCACGGCCTCCACCCCGGGCACGTCGGGACCGCTGCGGCCCCTGTTGAACGTGGTGACCTCATGGCCCCGGGCCAGCGCCTCCTCCACGACGGCACGCCCCAGGAACCCCGAACCACCTATGACAAGAACTCTCATGCGCCTCATTCTTCGCCCACGCGCACCCCTCCATCGGACGTCTTCACCAAGGGCGTAGCGAAACCGCCGGGACGCGTCGGGCGCAGCGGGGGCACCAGGTGGACCCGGGCCGTCGGGATGTCGAAGAACAGCCCCACCAGCTCCAGCCGCCCGGCCCTGACCTGGTCGTCCACCTTCCGGTACGTCCGCAGGTTCTCCAGCTGCTGCTGCACGTTGACCCGGCACAGCACGTCCAGCGCCCCGCCGTGCAGCCGGTCGCCCTCGGTCTCGATGAAGCGCGCCAGGCTGTGATGGCCATGGCGCAGCCAGCGCCGCAGCCCCGGCAGGCTGCCCGCCTGCACGCCGGCGCTCAGCACCCCGGCCATCGCGCCGCACCCCGAGTGCCCGCACACCGTGATCGTGTGCACGCTCAGCACCTGCGTCGCGTACTCGATCGCCGCCACCACCGAGTCGTCGTGCGGCTCGGAGCCGCGGCGCGGCACCAGGTTGCCGATGTTGCGCACCGTGAACAGGTCGCCGGGCCCGCTGGCGGTGATCAGGCTGGGCACGATCCGCGAGTCCGCGCACGTGATGAACAGGTGCGACGGCTGCTGCCTGCGGACCACCGGGTCGGGGAAGCGGGGACGTACCGGCGGGGGCGTGCGCCGGTGGTGCTCGCGCGCCGCGACCGGCGGCTCGTGCTCCGCCCGCGACGGCTCCGAGGACGGCGCCGGCGCCGGGCACCGGGACGGAGGACGGCGGCGCCGCTGGTTGAACGGCCGCCACCAGCGGTCCGGCTCCGCGGGCGGGGGCTTCGCCGCGGGCGTCCGCCCGCCGCCGGCCGCCAGCGTGTACCACTCCTCGTGCAGCTCGTCCACCTCGACCGCGCCGCCCAGGCGCTCGTGGTCCAGCCGCCAGGAGTGCAGCGCCTCGAAGGCGGCGTTGTCCATGAAGTCGATGTCGAGGTCGAGGTCCACGGGCGTGCCCGCCGGGATCGCCCGCAGCTCGCGGGTCAGCCGCGGCACGCCCAGGAACGTCAGCGACCCCGACACCGCCACGCGCACCCGCCCCTCCCGGTCGGCGTGCTTGAGCACGCTCACCCAGGTCAGGCGGCGCAGCGCGAGCAGCGCGGCCAGCGCGAGCCCGGCCAGCACGCCCTCGGCCGGCCCCAGCAGGATCACCGCGGCCATCGTCACCACGTACACGGGGGTCTCGCCGTGGCCGTGCACCTTCCTGATGTGGCCCAGGTTGACCATCTGCACGCCGATGAAGACCAGCAGCGCCGCCAGCGCCTCCACCGGGATGAGCGCGACCGACCAGCCGAACCCGAGCGCGAACAGCAGCACCCACACCCCGTGCAGGATCGTCGCGCAGCGGGTACGCGCCCCCGCCGCCACATTCGCGGTGCTGCGCACGATCACCCCCGCCACCGGCAGGCCGCCGAGCGCGCCGGACACCATGTTGGCCACGCCCTGGCCGGTCAGCTCCTGGTCGAGGTCGGCGCGCCGGCCGCCGTGCAGGCCGTCCACCGCCACGCAGCACAGCAGCGACTCGCCGCCGGCCAGCAGCGCCACCAGCAGCACCGCGGCCACCACCAGGTGCCAGTCGCCCTGCGGCAGCACCGGGAAGGCCCACTCCACGACGTCGTGGGACAGGTCCACGTGCGTGACGTCCCAGCCGGACAGCGCGGCCGTGACCGCCGCCGCCAGCAGCGCGGCCAGCGGCGCGGGGACCGCCCTGATCCGCCTGGGCAGCCGCGTCCACACCGCCAGCACCGCGATCGTCAGGAGGCCGATCAAGACCTTGTGCCCGTGCAGGTCGGCGAGCTGGCCGGGCAGCTCGACGAGGTTCTCCACCGCCGACTGCTGCGGGGTGCCGCCCAGCACGACGTGGAGCTGGGACAGCGCGATGATCAGGCCGACCGCCGCCAGCATGCCGTGGATGACGGCCGGCGACACCGCGAGCGCCGCGCGGGCGGCCTTGAGCACGCCCAGCACGACCTGTACGGCTCCCGCCAGCAACGTGATCATGCAAGTGGCGCGCCAGCCGTACGTCTGCACCAGGTTCGCCACCACCAGCGACAGCCCGGCGGCCGGCCCGCTGACCTGCACCGACGAGCCGCCCAGCGTGCCCGCCACGACGCCGCCGACCACGGCGGCGATCAGCCCGGCGGCCAGCGGCGCGCCCGAGGCCATCGCGATGCCCAGGGACAGGGGCACCGCGACGAGGAAGACCACGAGCGAGGCCGGCACGTCGTGGCGGAGCGCCGCAAGCCGGCTACTCTGCGTGTCGCGGAACATGGAGCAAACCCTAGTGCTCCGGCTTCCGCGCTTTAGCTGGGCATCGCGTGGGTTTTACCGATTAATGGTGACTGCCGGCGGCCCGGTCAATGGCCGCCGGAGCGGTCAGCGGTAGTAGTCGTGCGGGTAGTCCTGCTCCGAGCGGCGCCTGCGGCCACCGCCGCTGCCGCCGGCTCCGGGGGCGCCGTTGGCGGGCAGGGCGGCCTGGTCGCCGTAGCCGGGCCACGCCGCCGGCTGCACGCCGCCCGCGACGGGCGGGGCGGGCCAGACCTCGGCGGGCGCGGTGGTGATGTCGCCGGTCTCGTACGCCGGGTACGACGACGGGGCGGGCGGTGTCGGGACCGACCGCGTGCCCTCGTAGCCGCCGGGCGAGACCGCCCGGCTCGGCACGGTGGGGATGCCGGCCGGAGGGGTCGGCTCGGAGTCGTCGGCCACCGCCCAGCCGGGACGCACCTCGTACGAGGCGGGATAGGACGAGCGGGCCGCGGGCTGCTCGAACGCCGGCCACGAGCTCGCCGGGCCGGGGTAGGAGGCCGCTGGCGCCGGGTCGTCCAGGATGTCGGCCACCGGCGCGGCGGGCCAGGAGCCGGACCCGCCGGGCGCCGGCGCGGGCCAGCCGGCCTCGGACGCGTCGCCCTGGCCGCCGCTGTAGGCCACCGGGAACGGGTCGCTGGTCGGCGCGCCGTGGATGGGCGCCGGCTGCGCGATCGGGAACGGGCCGCTGGAGGCGGGGGAGGCGGCGGGCGCGGCGGTGGGGAACGGGCCGGTGCTGTTGGAGGAGATGGCCGGGAACGAGCCGCTGCCGCTCACCGGGGCGCCCGGGCGCGACGCGCCACCGGCCGGGGAGGCCGCGAGGGAGCCGCTGGGGGAGGCCGCGAGGGAGCCGCCGGGGGCGGAGCCGTTGCCGGCGGCGGCCGCCGGCTGGGCGGCGCGGGAGGAGCGGGAACGCGAGCGGGAGGAACGGGGAGCCGGGGCGGTCTCGGGCCGGGAGGCGGCGGCCGGCTGCGCGCCGAGGGCGCTCAGCACGTCGGGCGTCGGCGCGGCGAACATCACGGTGCGCTGGTCGGCCAGCTCCGCCTGGGAGGGCGTGTGCCTGGCGGGCTCGACGAGGTCGGCGAGGTTGGCGGCGGCGGGAGCGGGAGCGGGAGCCTGGCGCTGCGGCAGGGGGGCCTGGATGGTGGTCGCGTCGGGATCGACGGCCGCGTGCGCGGGCTGCGGGGCGGCCTTGCGCTCGCCGCGCCGCTCACTGTGGCGCTCACTGTGGCGCTCACTGTGGCGCTCACTGTGGCGCTCACTGTGGCGCTCACTGTGGCGCTCACTGTGGCGCTCACTGCGCCGCTCGGCCGGGCGTTCCTGGGGCCCTGGACGCTCGGCGGCGGCGGAGTGTCCGGCAGGGCGTTCAGCCGGGCGTTCGGCCGGGCGCTCGTCGGGACGGGCGGCGGCCTTCCTGGCCGCCACGGTGCCTCCGGCGCCGAAGCCGCCCTGCTCGGCGTCGCTGCGGATGTTGGCCCAGAACTCCTCGTCATCGTCGTCGTTGACGGGGTTGCCCCATTCGTCCACGCCGCGCTTGCCACGCTGGCCGGTACGTACCGGCTTGGGCTGCTTGGGGGCGTCTATGGGGCTGAAGTCGGGGCTGAAGTTGGCCATCCGCGGCTCGTGGGACGCGAACTCGTCCGTGGAGCGCGCATGGGTCTTCTCCTCCTTCTCGGCCATCTCCTTCAGCCGTTCAGGAGGTAGGGAGCTCTCCCGCCGACTCATCGAACGCATGCCCAGTGCCACGACGACGAGCACGAGGAGCACGATAGCGACCAAGCTCACGACGACCGCTGTCATTGCACCACCCTCAAAGCCATGGCCTCCCTCTGGCATCGGTGAGATCGCGCGGCCATCGACGCGATCTGCCCCCTTTGATCACCAATGCCTAACGATTGGATCTGATTGTGTCGGACCACTATGAGCGTTGTCACACCCTACGTGAAGAATTGGTACACCCTAATACCAGCGGTGTCCGGTCTCTCACTCGATGTCGACCGCCGTCAGCCGACCACGGGCGATGGTCTGATCGGCGATCTGCTTGAGGATCTCGGGGAGGGTACTCCCCTTCTCCGGATCTACCTTGCCGTCCAATGTGTAGACCGTGAAGCGGTAGCTTCCCGGTGTCCGGCAGGGCGCGTCGTAACCCACTCTGCCGCTGGTCACCTTCGCCTGGCCGCTGCCCTCAGGAGGGTCGGCCGCGGCGTTGGGGCCCAGCTCGGTCGTGGTGGCCGGGATGTTGTAGAGCACCCAGTGCACGGCCGCTTCCGAAGAAGTGTGCGAGTCGACCACGATGGCGATCGACTTGGCCTTGGACAGCGGCTGGCTCGACCAGCGCAGCGGTGGGCTGCCCTGGGTGCCCTGACAGGAGTAGTCGCGCGGCAGCGGCTTGCCGTCGCGCAACTCCGGGCTCGAGACGTTGATCTCCGCGATGTCCTCCGCCTGGGATCTGCCGATGAGGCTGCCGCATCCCGCCAGCGCGAACGCCGCGGCCACTGCCGTCACACTGGCAGCGATGCGTCGCAGACGCAATGGCGTGTTACACAGCCCCATGCCGGATGATGCTACGCGGCTCTCGGCGATGCGCAGACCGTTTCCCGATGGTCGGTGGCCGGTAAAGGATCCGAAACCAGCCAGAACCACGGCATCCTGCGAGTGAAGTTCGCCACATCGGCCCCTGCCGTCACACCTCCTGGGCAGTGTCCCGGCGTAGGAGAGGGCCTTCGCCCGGTCCGCCGGGGCGCAATGACTGGACATGGAACGAAATCTCATGCGGACGCCTGACAAAACGGTCATCGATTTCGGACGGCGGGCGGCGCGGGACCGGGCTCCGGCGGGACGCGCTCCGGCGGGACGGGCGCCGCACCGCCGGTCGCCGGACCGGCGGTGCGCCGCCTTCGGTCCTAAGCTGGGTCCGTGACCTCGACAGGCCCCCTGCGCGATCCCGCGAACCGTGTCTCGCCCAAGGCCGTGCGCCTGTGGCTGCTGCAGGCGCTGGTGGTGTTCGTGCTCCTCCTGGGCGGCTCGCTGGCGGTGGCGCGATGGGTGGGCGGGAGCGGATGGTCGTGGGTGCCCGGCTGGTTCGCCGACCACTCGTGGCTGCTGCCCGCCGCGGTCGTGGTATTGGGGCTGCCCTTCCTCGCGGCCGAGCCGTTCGTCCGGTACGCCGTGCACCGCTGGGAGCTCTCAGGGGACGTCGTCTACGCCAGGTCGGGGTTCCTGACCAGAGAGTGGGTCTTCGTGCCCGTGAGCCGCATCCAGACCGTGGACAAGGGGCAAGGGTGGTTCGAGCGGCTGCTCGGGCTGGCCACCCTGGAGATCCGCACCGCGTCCCACGCCGGGTCGTCCACCATCCGGGGGCTCGACTACGCGGTGGCGGCGGGGCTGGCCGAGCAGCTCGCGCACCGCGCCGAGGCGCTGAGGGACGACGCGACATGACCGACCCCCGTTCCATCCCCCCGGAACCGGGTCCTCCCCATCCGCCTCCCGCCGCCGCCGGCGGGCCCGTGCCCTCCCGGCCGCTGCCGCCGCCGGGTCCGCTACCGGGTCCGCTACCGGGTCCGCCGCCCGCGCCCGTTCCCGTGCCGCTGCGGCTCAGCCCCAAGGTGCTGCTCATCGACCCGGTGCGGATGTTGCCCTCGCTCCTCCTCCCGCTGGTCGGGGTGCTGTTCGTGGGCGGGTTCTCGGCCAGGTCGTACGGCTGGGCGGCCTTCGGCCTGGTGGGCACGGTGGTGTTCGCGATCATCCGGTGGGCGACGTTCACGTACGAGATCGCGGGCGACCGTCTGGAGACCAAGCGCTCGCTCATCAGCCGGTCCGTCCGCACCATCCCGCTGGAGCGCATCCGCGGCGTGGACCTCTCCACCCCGCCCATGCACCGGCTGCTCGGCCTGGCCGTCCTGAAGATCGACACCGGCGCGAGCGGCGGCGACGAGGAGGCCGCGCTCGACGGCGTCACGATCGCCGAGGCCGAACGGCTCAAGGCCGTCCTGCTGCGCCGCGCCGCCACCGTCGCCACCGCCGCCGCATCCCCGCACGACGCCGGTCCCGCCCCGCGGGCCGCCCGGCACGGGACCGATCGCCCCATCGCCCGGGTGCCGAAGCGGTGGCTGCTGTACGGGCCGCTGTCCGGGGCCTACCTGCTCACCCCGTTCGCGCTCGCCGGGGGCGCCGTGGGGCTGGCCTTCCAGTGGGGCGACGAGCTCGGGTTCGGCCAGGACGTCGCCTGGCACGTGGGCGAATGGCTCTGGGACCGGCCCTACCTGCTGCTGGCCGGAGCGGTGCTGCTCGTCCTGGCGATGCCCGTGCTCGGCGGGATCATGTACGCGGTCTTCAACTGGGACTTCGTCCTCTCGCGGCGCGACGGCTACCTGGTGGTCGAACGCGGGCTGGTCAACCGGCGCAGCGTGTCGCTGGAGTCCGCCCGGGTACGCGGTTACGAGCTCGCGGACGGGCTGGCCGAGCGGTGGGCGGGCGTCGTCCGCGCCGGGGCCATCGTGACCGGGCTCGGCGACTCGCGGGCGCGCGGCCAGCTCCTGCCCGACGTGCCGCGGCCGGTCGCGCTCGCGGTGGCGGGCGAGGCCGTCGGCCCGTACGACGCCCCGCTGCGCGGCCACCCGCCCGTGGCCCGCAACCGCCGCCTCTTCCGCGCCGTCTTCCCCTGGGCGGTGACGGCCCTGCTGAGCGGCGTGGCCGCGGCGGCGACCGGGATGATGTTGTGGTGGATCCTGCTGGTCGTCGCGCTGCTGCTCGCCGGCGCCGGGATCCCCCTGGGGCTGGACCGCTACGCGTCCCTCGGGCACGGCTACGACGGGGTACGGCTGAGCGTGCGCTCGGGGTCGCTGCGGCGCAGGCAGGCCGTGGTCGAGCGGCGGGCCGTGGTGGGGTGGCGGCTGCGGCAGACCTGGTTCCAGCGGCGCGCCGGGGTGCTGACGCTGATCGCCGGGGTGGGGGCCGGGACGGGCGGTTACGAGGCGATCGACGTCTCGGAGGCCCAGGGTGTGAGCTTCCCGGCCGAGGTGTCCCCGGAATGGCTGGCCCCGTTCCTCGACCCCCCTCGGCCCTCGGGACCCCCGGTGTCTTCGGGACGTCCTGAGTCTTGGGGACCCCCGGTGTCTTCGGGACGTCCTGAGTCTTCGGGACCCCCTGAATCTTGGGGACCCCCGGTGGCCTCGGGACCCCCGGTGGCCTCGGGACCCCTCGGACCCTCCCGGCCCCCTGGGTCCTCCGGACCTATCGAGCCCCGTAGTCCTTCGGATCCCTCAGATCTTCAGGACCCTCCGGGACTTCCTGGATCCGCTGGGCCCTCTGGACCTTCCGGGCTCCCTGGATCCTCCGGGACCTCCGAGACCTCTGAGTCCTCCGGACCCTCTGGACCTTTCGGACCCCTCGGACCGCCGCCGTCATCGCCGTCATCGCCGCCGTCGTCCGGCAATTCGTGATCGGGGACGGTCGGCTCCCCGTTTCGGGATGGCCGGCCAGTCCCTCGGGGTGCGGCGCTTTCGCTGACGCGTGATCCGGCACTGACGCGTGATCCGGGGCAGCCCTCACACGTCCATCGCGTTCAGGCGGGTGACCCGGTGACGCTGGGCGCCGGGGCCTGTAGGTCGCTCGGAGGCCTGGTCAGTCCTGGCGGCGGGCGCCGAACATGATCTCGTCCCAGGTGGGGACCGAGGCGCGACGGCCACGGGAGCCCTTGCGCGCCTGACGGGCGGCCGGAGCGGGCGGCGGGGACGGCACCGGCACCGGCGGCTCGTCCTTGGCGCCCTTGTCTCCCGGCCGGGCGGCAGGGACCTTGGGCTCGGCGCCGGGGGCCGGCTTGGGCTTGGGCGCCGGCGGCTTGACGTCCTTGGCCGTCTCTTGCTCGGCCGCCGTCTCTTGCTCGGCCGCCGTCTCTTGCTCGGCAGCGGCCTCCTGCTCGGCAGCGGCCTCCTGCTCGGGCTTGGGCTGCTCGGGCTTGGGCTGCTCAGCCGTGGGCTGCTCGGCTGCGGGCTGCTGGGGCTCGGGCTGCTGCTGGGCCTTCGGCTGGTCGGACTGTGCCTGCTGGGGCTCGGCGGGCTGCTCGGGTGCGGTCGTCTGGGGAGTGGTGTTGTCCTCGGCCTTGGGGGTCTCCGTGGCCGGCTTCGTCTCGGCGGTGGGCTTCGGTGCCTCGGCCGGCGTCGAGCCGGTGGTCGGCTTGGGCTGCTCGGCCGGTGTCGTGCTGGCGGTGGCGGCCTGTGCCTCCGTGGGCGCAGTGGCTCCGCTCGGCGTTCCCTCGGGCTTCGCCGCGCCGTCCGTCGGAGGCTGGGCAGGCGTGCCAGGGGTGGCGTCCGCCGCAGGCGCGGGGGCGGGGCTCGACGCGGGTGTGCCGGCGGCCGGTGCCTGGGCCTCGGGCGCGGTGGTGGCGGGCGCCTCCGTGGACGCTTCCGCCGCAGGTGTGGTGGCGGCAGGCGAGGTCGCTGCGGGCTCCGTGGCCGGGGCGGCAGGGGTTGCGGAGGCGGCGGGAGCCTCGGTGGCCGTGGGCTCGCTCGTGGCCGTGGGCTCGCTCGTGGTAGCGGCGTCGGTGGCCGGCTCGGTGGTGTTCGTCGGGGTGCCGGCGGTGGAGGCGCTGTCAGGAGCAGGCGCGCTGTCCGAGGCGGACGTGGTGCTGGAGCTGACGTCCGAGGCCGGTGCGGCGGGCTCGGGGGCGGGAGCGGCGGGCGCGCTGGGCCGCGCTTCGGCGACGTCGGGCGGTGCGGCGGCGGCAGTGGTGCCAGGGCGCGCTTCGGCCGCGTCGGACGGCGCTGCGGTGGAAGCGTCGGGGCGTGCCTCGGCGGCGGGCGGTGCCGCGGGGGCGGCGGGTGCCGTTTCGGCGGTGGTGGCGACGTTCGGCTGGGGGGCTTCGGTGGAGGCGGTGCCGGTCTCGGAGGGCTTGCCCTCGGCGGCGCCGGCTCCGGCGGTGGGCGTCGCGTCCGTGGCGGTGGGCGTCGCATCCGTCGCGTTCGCGTCGGGGGACGTCAGAGCCGTGGCGGGCTGGTCCGACGCGGGAACGGTGCCCGTGGCTCCGGCGGGCTGACCGGTCGGTGCGGACTGGCCGGTGGCGGCCGGCTCGCTGGGCGGGGCCGCCGCAGCGGCGGGTGCAGGCTGGGCGGGTGCCGACGGAGCGGGAGCGGCCGTCTGAGCGGGCATGGCCGGCTGGGCGGAAGGAGTTGGCTGCCCAGCCGGAGGCATTTGAACGGGAGGAGCCGCCTGGGCAGGCGGGGCTGCCTGGGCGGAAGGGGTTGCCTGGGCGGGCGGAGCCGCTTGGGCGGGCGGAGTGTCCTGGGCAGTCGGAGTCGCCTGGACGGGGGGAGCGGGCGGGGCCGGGCGGGGGGTCTCGCTGGAGGTGGTCGGAGGGGTCTGGGCAGGCGAGGACGGTGATGCGGCCGGGGCGGGGGACGTGGCCGCGGGCGTGGCGGGACGCACGGGACGGGCGGGCGGCTCCTGGGACGGGGGCGCGGGGCGGGTGGCAGGGGCGTAGATGGCGTCGTTGTCACGATCGGCCGGGCGGCCGGAGCTGAAGTCGGGCAACCACGGCGAAGGCCCGCCACGGCGGGACGAGCCATCACCGGGACGGGCGTAACCGGCCTCGCGGGACGAGCCGTCACCGGGACGGCCGTGACCAGCCTCACGGGATGGGGCGTCACCAGGACGGCCGTGACCGGCCTCGCGGGACGGGACCTCGCCAGGACGGGCGTATCCCGCTTCGCGGGAGGGCGTCTCGCCGGGACGGGCGTAACCGGTCTCGCGGGAGGGCGTCTCGCCGGGACGGGCGTAACCGGTTTCGCGGGACGGGACCTCGCCGGGACGGGTGTGGCCCGCTTCGCGGGACGGGACCTCGCCGGGACGGGTGGAGCCGGTTTCGCGGGAGGGCGGGTCCGCGCGGTGGGCGGTGCTCTCCGAGCGTGACTCGTCCTGGTCGGTGCCCGGGGGGCGGGGCGGCGGGTTGTAGCCGACGGCGGGCTCCTCGGGCTCGCGGCGCACCACCGAGGGGAACGGCCGCGCGTCCGAGGCCAGCGGCGGCACCGGCTGCAGCTTGGCCACGCGCGGCGCGAACGGCGTCACCGTGGTGTCCTCCACCACGGGCGGCTCGGGGTCGAAGTCGGCGGCCGACAGCCGCGTGGCCTCGTCGTCGTGGGGCGTCACGTGCCGCTTGCGCGGGTCGAAGAGCCATTCGGCGTGGCGCGTGTGACCGTTCCACACGTAGCCGAGCTTGACTCGCCACAGGCCGTCGTCGCGCTTGGCGGAGTCCCAGTCGATCTCGTCGGTGGGCACGCCGCGCCTGGTCAGCCGCTCGGCGACGAGGTCACCCAGCGTGGGGCCGGGAGCGGACTCGCCGGGCATGCGCACGGCGACGCGCTGCGCCTGCTGGGCGACGTACTCGCGCTCCTGCAGCACCGGCCCCTCGAACCAGCGCACCCGCTCGACCGGGATGCCGGCGGTGGCCGCGATCTCCTCGGCGGTCTCCCCGGCACGGATGCGGGCCTGGATCTCCTTGGGGCGCAACGGACTCTCCACTTCGATCTCGTACTGGCCGAGACGGGAGAAATTTCCGCGGACGGCAGCACGGAGCCGGTCGTCCACGGGAAGAGTGAAGCGGGTGCCCCGTCCGGCCGTGGCCAGCACGAGGTAGGTACCGTCCTCACTCACCGCGACGAGTCGGAGCTCCTGCATGCGAGTCCCTTCGTCAGCGTCGCCATTCTTCCCCCGGACCCTTGAGTCTCTCGCGTGTGCCGGTTGCCTGCCAGCACCGTACCCGGCATGTCCGAACATCGCCTTCCTGGGATAGCCAAGGGGCGATGTGACGCCGGTCACATTTGTCGAATCCATCCCTCTAGAGCCCGCCGTTGTGCATGAGGAGGTTAAGGGCCCTCGACGGGTTCTGGCGAATCGCGCCGGGGGCGGAAGTGCAGTTGAGTAGAGACGCGACAATCGCCGGGTTCGCGTCGGGAGTGCGCTCCAGATGTCGCGCGGCGGCCGCCGCGAGGTGCGGGACGACCGCAGTGTACGCCGCCCCGCCCGGCCCGATCCGGCACTCGCCGGAGTCCGCGGCGCCCACGACGAACACCCCGGCGCGCACCAGGGAGCGCACGGCGGCGCCGAGGGCGGGGGAGCCGGCCCCGTCCACCGGCAGCGCGGCCACGGACGGCCCGCGTACGTGCCGGCGGATCCAGTCCAGCCCCGCCAGCACGTCGGCCAGCGCGCCCGACCCGCCGCAGCCGAGCGTCCGCACCGAGGCGATCCCGGCCGCGGGCGCGGCGGCGTGTATCCGCCCCGCGACCTGGGTGCCGTGGCCGGTGCAGTCCCGCCCGGTGCCCCCGGTGGCGTCGAAGGCGCGCCACGCCCGGTCGCCGAACTCGGCCCGCCCCGCGTCCACCCCGCTGTCCACCAGGTGAACCGTGACGCCGGCGCCCGTTCCGCCCCCGGCGAGCGCATGGGCAGGCCGCCGTACGGGCATAGGGTGAATCTGGCGGTCGGGCTCCACGGTGCGCACGCGGGGGTCGGCGCGCAGCGCCGCCAGCTCCGCGGCGCTCAGGAACGTGGCGAAGCCGGGCAGCGCCGCGGTGTAGTAGCGCCGCACCCGCCAGCGCACCTCGCCCACGAGGTCGCGGGCGGCCGCCCGGCTGCGCGCGATGACGATGTACGGCCGGGTGGGCTCGGTGACGGCGGGGCGCGCGGTGAGACCTGAGGCGGGCGTCATGGCCAGGGGGACGGCGGTCGCGGCGGCCGTCGCCGCGGCCGCGGCCAGGTACACGGAGGGCAGGCCGAGTCGTCGGGGCACGAGTTACGAGGGTGCCTGTCACGCAGGTCACAGGAACAACAGGACACGCCGTCCCGTCTATTCACGAGACAGGTCTTTACCGAATGCAGGACGAGAGGGGACTGGTCCGAGGGATGGGCGGCGAGCAGCGTAAGTTCGAGCTGAGCGGGCCGCAGATCCTGGGGAGCGCCCTGGCCGCCGTGACGGCCGCCGTGGCCGCCTCCTACCTGGGCGTGGCCGGCACCGTGATCGGCGCGGCGGTGGTCAGCGTCGCCAGCACGGTGGCCGGCGCGATCTACACGCACTACCTCAAGCAGACAGGGGAGCAGGTCAGGCGGCGGATCGTGGTCGTCCGCCGCCCTTCAGGCCAGGGGGACGGATCCGGCCAGGACGAGGGGACGCGCGGCGCCGCCGGGGACACCCTGGTCATGCCCGTCGTGCGGGAGCGGCGCGCGAAGCTCGCGTGGGGGAAGGTGGCGGCGGCCGCGGGGCTGGTGTTCGCGGTCAGTATGGGGAGCATCCTGGCCTACCAGGCCGTCGCCCAGGAGACGGTGCACGAGCAGGTCACCGGCAAGGCGTCGCGCAAGGACGCGGGCGACGGGCGGCGGGCGCCGGCCGATTACGACGGAACCACGGGCGGGCGCGGCGCCCCGGCCGGGCCGACCGGCGCGCCACGGGACGCCGGCACGCGGGCGCCGGCGACCCCGAGCCCCACCCCGACCCCGACCCCGACCGTGACGGCCACGGCGACGGCGACGGCGACGGCGACGGTCACCGTGACGCCGGAGCCGACCGGGCCGGGCGCCACGGCGCCGCAGGGGCGCGGGCCGAGCCGCGCGCCGAGCGGCGGGCCGGGGCGCTCGCCGCAGGAGGAGCCGAGCTCCGGCGCGGGTGACGGGGACTCCCGCGACGGCCGGCCGGGCCACCCGGACCGGACGGGCCAGCCGGCCGACGATAGCGACTGGACGGGCGGGGCCGGCCAGGACACGCCCCCCGGCCGCTGACGCGGCACGGGCGGCAGGGGATGGTCGGCCGGGGACGGTCCGGCCTCAGGGCGGCCGGGGCCCAGGGTGGCCGGGGTCCAGGGCGGTCGAGGCCCAGGATGGCCGGGGTCCAGGGTGGCTAGCCGAGCACGCGGTCCAAGTACGCGTTGGAGAACAGGCGGCCCGGGTCGAGGCGGTCGCGCAGGTCGGTGAAGTCGGTGAAGCGGGGGTAGACCTTGGCGAGGTAACCGGCGTCCCGGGTGTGCAGTTTGCCCCAGTGCGGCCGCCCCTCCAGCCGCGTCATGATCTCCTCCACGCCCTCGAAGTACGCGGGGTTCGGCGTCGGCCGGTAGATGTGGCAGGCCACGTACGCCGAGGTCCGCCCGTACGCGGTGGACAGCCAGGCGTCGCTGGGCGGCGTCACCCGCACCTCCACCGGAAAGGTGATCTTCCAGTCCATCCGGTCGATGAGGTCGCGGGTCTCGCGCAGCGCCTGGGCCAGCCGCTCGCGCGGCACCGCGTACTCCATCTCCAGGAACCGCACGTCCCGCCGCGCCGTGAAGACCTTGTACGAGGTGTCCACCGACTCGACGTCCCCGAGCGCGGCGGCGCTGGCGGCGTTGATGCGCGGGATCAGCCCGGGAGCGCGGGCCCCGACCGCGCAGGCCGCCCCGAAGACGGTGTTCTCCAGGAAGACGGCGTCCAGCCAGTGCCGCGCGGCGCTCGGCGGCCGGGCCGGCCCGGGGTCGCGGTTGTTGGTCTTGACCAGGCAGGCGTCGGTGTGCGGCAGCCAGAAGAAGTCGAGGTGCTCGTTGGCGGCGGTCAGCTCGTCCAGCGAGGTCAGGATCTCGCTCAGCGGCATCCGGCGCCGCCGGTGCCGCAGCAGGAACGCGGGCTCGACCCGGAAGGTGACGGCGGTCAGCACGCCGAGCGCGCCGAGCCCGACCCGGGCGGCGTCGAACAGCTCCTCGCCGGGCGCGGCGGTGGCGATCGTGCCGTCGGCGAGCACCAGCTCCAGCTCGGCGACCTGGTCGGCGAGGCCGCCGCTGTCGCGGCCGGTGCCGTGCGTGCCGGTCTGGATGGCGCCGGCGACGGTCTGCTCGGTGATGTCGCCCATGTTGGCCAGGGCGAGCCCGCGCCGGTCGAGCAGCTCGTTGAGCACCCGTAACGGGGTGCCGGCGCGGACGGTGACGCGGTCGCCGGCCCAGGAGGTGACGCCGGTCAGCGCGTGGGGGCGCAGCATGATCCCGTCGGTGAGGGCCACGCCGGTGAAGGAGTGGCCGGTGCCGACCATGCGGACGCGCCGCCCCGACGCGGCGGCGTCGCGGACGGCCCGGACGACGTCCTCGGCGGACGCGGGGGCGCGGACCTCGGCGGGGCTGCCGGTCTGGTTCCTCGCCCAGTTCGTGAAGACCATCGAGCAGCCCCTTCGCGAGCCCGCACAGCACCGTTGACGTCAAACGTGAACGATACTCAGTTCTCCCAGCCCGCGGGAACCGGGAAGATGTCGCCGGCTTCGAGGTTCTCGCCCTTGACGACGTCGGAGACGGTCACCAGGTGGTAGCCCTTGCCCTGCAGGGACTTGACGATCGACGGCATGGCGTCGACGGTCTGCTTCACCCAGTCGTGCATGAGGATGATGCCGTTGGGCTTGGCCACCTCAAGGGTCTTCTTCTTGATCGCCTCGACGTTCTTGCTCGCCCAGTCCTCCGACCCGGCGGTCCAGAGGATGATCGGCATCTTGAACTCCGCGGCGATGTCGGAGACGGTCAGGTCGGCCAGCCCGTACGGGGGCCGCAGCAGCTTGGGCTCCACCCCGGCCGCCTTCTTGACAGCGTCCTGGGTCTTCTGGATCTCGCTCCTGATGGCCGCAGGCTCGGATTTGGTGAAGTCAGGGTGGGTGTAGCTGTGGTTGCCGAGCTCGTGGCCCTCGGCGGCCATGCGCTTGACGAACTGCGGGCGGCTCTTGGCGTACTGGCCCTCCAGGAAGAACGTCGCCTTGGCGTCGTACTTCTTGAGGGTGTCCAGCAGCGTGCCCGCGTACTTGCCGGGGCCGTCGTCGAAGGTCAGCGCGATGCACTTGACCTGCGAGCAGTCGACGGCGGCGGCTTTCTTGGGGGTCGCGGCTTTCTTGGGGGTGGTGGCGGCCTGCGCCTGGCCCGGGGCCAGAGCGACGCAGACGGCCGCGATGGCCAGAAGTGAAGTGAGTTGTCGGGACATGAAAAAAGCTTCCATTTGTGATGGATGTTGCGAGGGATGTTCCCGACGGTAGCGGATCAGCTCTGGACGGGTGAAGCCGCGGCGGGAAGTCTCAGCAAACCCGAACCTCCGACCCCGACGAGGAGCGCCAGCACGGCCGCGCCGAGGGCGATGAGGTAGGCGTCGGACGCGCCGACGGTCTCGGTGAAGTGCCCGCCCGCCCACGCGCCGGCCGCCACGCCGATGCCCAGCGCGGTGGAGATCCACGCCATGCCCTCGGTGAGCAGCGGCGCCGGCACCAGCCGCTCGACCAGGGAGAAACCCGTGATGAGCGTCGGCGAGATGGCGAACCCGGCCAGGAAGAGCGCCGCGGCCATCAGCCACGCGTTCCCGATGAACGAGATCGGCGCCAGCCCCAGCGCGAACACCAGCAGCGCCCGCACGAACCGCCCGCGCAGCGAGATCCGCCAGTGCCGCGACCCGAACCACAGCCCCGACACCATCGACCCGCCCGCGAACGAGGCCAGCAGCAGCCCGGAGACCCCCTTCACCCCCTGCTCCTCGGCGAAGGCCACCGTGATCAGGTCCACGGACCCGAAGACCGCCCCCATCGCCACGTAGACGCACGCCAGCAGCGCGATGCCGGGGATCAGGATGGGCGTGCCGCCCGCCGACCTGTGCGGGGTGACCGGCGGCTGGGTGCGCCGCTGCGCCGCCAGCGCCAGGCAGCCGGCCAGCATGAAGACCAGCGCGGCGACCAGCCCCAGGTACGGGTTGAGCTGCGTGGCCAGCAGCGTGACCAGCGCCGGCCCGGTGACGAAGACGACCTCGTCCACGACGGACTCGAAGGCGAAGGCGGTGTGCAGCCGGTCGGAGCCGCCGTGGATGGCCGACCAGCGGGCCCGTACGAGCGAGCCGACCGACAGCGAGGTGCCGCCGACGACCAGGGCGGTCAGGTAGAGGGTCCACTCGTGCAGCCGCAGGAACGTGCAGACCATGAGGGCGGCCAGCGCGAGCGCGTTGACCACGGCGAACGGCGGGATGATCCGGCCCTGCCCGAACCTGTCCACGAGCCGGCCCGACAGCGGCGCGCCGACGGCGAAGGCGAGGTTGCTGGCGGCCGCGACCGCACCGGCGGTGGCGTAGGAGCCGGTGACGCCGGAGATGAGGAGGACGACCCCGATCCCCAGCATGGACATCGGCATCCGCCCGACGAATCCGGCCAGCACGAACGCCTTGATGCCAGGCCCGTCGAACAGCCCCCGGTAAGGCCCGACCACCCCGTTTCCCCCTTACGTACGCCAGCCAACCCTTGCGCACTGATGTCCGGATTGCAAGTGGTTTCCCCGCCGACTGGGCTAACGTGTCCCGAGTGTCCGGTCTTCCCTCCTTCCGTGCGGTCATGCTCATGGTCGTCGCCGTGCTCACGGTCACGGTCGCGACCGGTGGTGTCATCGTGTTCCTGGACGGTGACCTGGTCAGGAGCACGCAGGAGCCGGTACGCGAGCCCACCCGCCGCCCCTCGGCCGCGCCCCGCCTGGACCAGCTCGTCCCGACGCCCGGCCCCACGACCGGTCCCACGACCGGTTCCACCGCGGGTCCCACCACTGAGCCCGTCGGCGAGCGGACGCGGGAGTTCGGCGAGGGCGGCCCGGGCGTGACCGCGACCCCGGCGCGGGTGTTCGCGATCGCCCCGGCGGAGGTGCCGAAGCGGACCCGGCTCAGGCTGGGTGCGCTGAAGCACGTGGAGAAGGTGGCCGTGGTGGACGCCGGCCAGGTCAAGGTGTCGGGCACGCCGCTCAACCTGCTGGCCGTGGACCCGGCCCACTTCCGCTCCTGGACGCCCCAGGCCGTCGCCGACCAGCCGGCCGTGTGGAGCGCCCTGTCCAGGGGCGAGCTGGTCGCCGAGTCCGGCGCGGCCCGCAAGTACGGCATGGCGCCGGGCGCGCTCTACCAGGTGGACGGCGGCCCGAGGCTGCGCGTGGCGGCCACCGCCCCGCTGGGGCTGACCGGCGTGGACGGGCTGGTCGGCGCGGACCTGGGCCGCTCGCTGGGGTTCGCGCCCGGCGTGGCGGTGCTGCTGCACGGCAAGCCCGGCACGATCAGCGAGGCCGGGGTGCGCAAGCTGCTCGGCAAGGGCTCCCAGGTCGTCGTGCTGGACGCCGCCGCGCGCACCCAGAAGCGCCGGGCGACCACCGACACCTCCCAGAAGCCGCGGAGCGTCAACGTCGGCCGCCCCGGCAGCTACCTGGACCTCTACAAGCTCTCCGCCGCCCGCTGCCCCGGCCTGTCCTGGACGGTGCTGGCCGCGATCGGCCAGGTCGAGAGCGGGCACGGCCGCAACAACGGCCCCTCCAGCGCCGGCGCGCTGGGGCCCATGCAGTTCATGCCCGCGACCTGGAAGCACTACGGCGTGGACGGCGACGGCGACGGCAAGGCCGACATCTGGAGCCCGTACGACGCCGTGCCGAGCGCGGCCGGCTACCTGTGCGCCAACGGCGCGGGCCGGGGCGGCGAGAAGCTGCGCAAGGCGATCTGGTTCTACAACCACTCGTGGGACTACGTGAACAAGGTCATGGGCATCGCCGAGGGGTACGCCCGCACCTACGCCTGACGCCTGCTCGGGACGCTCCGCTCGGGACGGCCTACTCGGGACGGCCTACTTGGGGCGGCGGGGCGCCGGGCAGCAGGTGAGCGGGCAGGGCACCGGCTCCGGCTCCTCCATCAGCTCGCGCACCATCCGCACGAAGCGCGGGTGCGTGCCCGCCGTGGCCGCCCGCTCCAGGGGCAGGCCGAGCTCGGCGGCGACGGCCCGGGCCTCGGTGTCGAGGTCGTAGACGACCTCCATGTGGTCGGAGACGAACCCGATCGGCACCAGCACCACGGCGGGGGCGTCGGTCTTGCGCAGGAAGTCGCAGACGTCCGGCTCCAGCCACGGCACGTGCGGCGGGCCGCTGCGCGACTGCCACACCAGGTCCCACGGCTCGTCGCGGCCGAGGGCCCGGCTGACCAGCTCGGCGCTGCGGCGGAGCTGGGCCTCGTACAGGCCGCCCGACGGGCCGGCGGTCTCGGCCATGGAGACCGGGATGCTGTGGGCGGTGAACACCAGGCGGGCGTCGTCGCGGCCGAGCCGCTCCAGCGCCGCGCGCGTGTGGTCGGCCATGGCGGCCACGAAGCCGGGGTGGTCGCCGAAGTGCCGCATCTTGACCAGCTCGGGGCCGCCCTCGATGGAGATGCGCCTGATGTCCTCGTAGTACTGGCGGCAGCTGGAGTAGCCGGCGAAGGCGGAGGTGGCGAAGACGGCCGCCCTGCGGACGCCGTCGGCCTTCATCCGCCGTACGGTGTCCTCGCCGAACGGGTGCCAGTTGCGGTTGCCCCAGTAGACGGGCACGTCGAGGATCGGGCGCAGCGCCTCGATGAGGTCGCGGTTCTGCTGGTTGATCGGGCTGACCCCGCCGAAGCCCTGGTAGTGCTCGGCCACTTCGAGCAGCCGCTCGCGCGGCACGCCGCGCCCCCGCACGACGTTTTCCAGGAACGGCATCACGTCGTCGGGACCCTCGGGCCCGCCGAACGACAGGAGCAGCAGAGCGTCGTAATCACCCACGTGAACCACCCTATTCAACCGTGCCGGTGGTCCCTCCGCGAGGTAGGTTCGGTCGGGTGAGCGCATTTAACGACATACGTGACTATGTGGCAATTCCCCGGGTTCTCTCGCTGCGGCTGTCGCCCGACGGCTCCCGGCTCGTCTCCACCGTGCAGTCCCTCAACCCCGACGGCAAGTCGTACGGCACCGCGCTCTGGACGATCCCGCTGGACGGCGAGCCCGCCCGGCTCACCCGCTCCGCCAAGGGCGAGTCGGCCGCCGTCTTCACCGACGCCGGTGACCTCCTGTTCACCTCCGCCCGCCCCGACCCGACGGTGAAGGACGCCACGGACGAGGTCCCGGCGCTCTGGCTGCTGCCGCGCTCCGGCGGCGAGGCCCGGCAGGTCGCCACCAGGCCCGGCGGCATCGGCGCGGTGCGCACCGCGGGTGACGTGGTCGTCTTCTCCTCCGACGTGCTCGACGGCGAGGAGGCCGCCGACGCGGAGCGGCGCAAGGCCCGCAAGGAGGCCGGGATCAGCGCGATCCTGCACGAGGGCGCGGCGGTCCGCTACTGGGACCACGACCTCGGCCCGGGCCGCCCCCGCCTGTTCGCCGCCCGGCTCGGCGCCGACCGGCTGGAGGACGTGCGCGATCTCACCCCCGACGCCGGCGACGCGCTGCGCGAGGCCGCCTTCGAGCTGACGCCGGACGGCGCGAGCGTGGTCACCACCTGGCAGGTCGAGCTGCCCAAGGGCGAGACGCGTACCGACCTGGTGGTCATCGACGTGGCCACCGGCGAGCGGCGCACGCTGCTCACCGACGAGGGCCACGACTTCGAGGGGCCGCTCGCGATCTCGCCGGACGGCGCCCGCGTGGCCTGCTCGCGCGGCCGGCTCACGTCCCTGGAGGTCTCGGCCCGCAGCGAGCTGTGGATCGCCGACCTGGCCACCGGCGAGGGCCGCGGCTACGCGCCCGACCTGTTCCCCCTGGGCCTGGAATGGGCGCCGGACTCCTCGGCCGTCTACCTCGTCGCCGACCACCAGGGCCGCCGCCCGGTCTTCCAGGTGCCGCTCGACGGCGAGGTCCGTCGGCTCACCGGCGACGACGCCGCCTACGCCGCCGTGAGCGCCGCCGCCGACGGCGGCTTCCTGTACGCCCTGCGCAGCGCGATCGACCTGGCCCCCGCCCCGGCCAGGATCGACGTGACCACCGGCGAGATCGCCGACCTGCCCTCGCCCGCGCCCCGCCCCGAGGTGCCCGGCACGCTCACCGAGATCACCGCCATCGCCGACGACGGCACGACGATCCGCGGCTGGCTCGCGCTGCCCGAGGGCGCCTCCGCCGGCAACCCCGCGCCGTTCCTGCTGTTCATCCACGGCGGCCCGATCGCCTCCTGGAACGACTGGCAGTGGCGCTGGCAGTCGTGGATCATGGCCCAGCACGGTTACGCCGTGTTGATGCCGGACCCGTGCCTGTCCACCGGCTACGGTCAGGACATGATCGACCGCGGCTGGGCCAGCTGGGGCCCGCGCACCCAGGCCGACCTCGACGCCATCGTGGACGTCGCCCTGGCCAGGGACGACATCGACAGCGAGCGCGTGGCCGCCATGGGCGGCTCGTTCGGCGGCTACATGGCCAACTGGCTGGCCGGGCACACCGACCGCTACAAGGCCATCGTCACCCACGCCTCGCTGTGGAACCTCGACCAGTTCGCCGGCACCACCGACGCCCCCCACTACTGGCAGCGCGAGTTCGGCGCCCCCGGCTCCGAGCGCTACGGCCTGCTGTCGCCGCACCACGCCCTCGACCGGATCACCACCCCGATGCTCGTCATCCACGGCGACAAGGACTACCGGGTGCCGATCGGCGAGGCCCTGCGCCTGTGGTGGGACCTGCGCCGCACCGAGGTCGAGTCGAAGTTCCTGTACTTCCCCGACGAGAACCACTGGATCCTCAAGCCCGGCAACATCGTCGCCTGGTACGAGACCGTGCTCGCCTTCCTCGCCCAGCACGTGCTCGGCCAGGAGTGGAAGCGCCCGGACTCGGTGGCCTGATGAGCGACTTCCTGAGGCTGGCCGAGGACATCGCCCGCGAGGCCGGCGACATGCTGCTGGCCAAGCGGCCCACGATGTCGGAGGAGGTCGCCACCAAGTCCAGCCCGACCGACGTGGTCACCGCCCTGGACACCGCCTCCGAGCGGCTCATCCGCGAGCGCATCGAGGCCGCCCGCCCCGGCGACCGCATCCTCGGGGAGGAGGGCGGGGAGGCGCCGGGCGAGGGCGACGTGCGCTGGGTCGTGGACCCGATCGACGGCACCGTCAACTTCCTGTACGGCCTGCCCGACTGGGCGGTGTCGATCGCCGTCGAGGTCGGCGGCCGGGTCGTGGCCGGCGTGGTGAACGTCCCGGCGCGCGGCGAGGTCTTCACCGCCGCGCTGGGCGAGGGCGCCTGGCTGGGCGGCACGCGGCTGCGCTGCAACACCGGCGTGCCGCTGGCGCAGGCGCTGGTGGCGACCGGGTTCGGCTACGCCCAGGCCAGCCGGGCCGTCCAGGGCAGGGTGGTGGCCGAGGTGCTGCCGCGCGTGCGTGACATCAGGCGCGGCGGCTCGTGCGCCATCGACCTGTGCTCCCTGGCGGCCGGGCGGGTGGACGCGTACTACGAGCGGGGCATCAACCCCTGGGACTACGGCGCCGCCGGTCTGGTGGCGACCGAGTCGGGGGCGCGCCTCGCCGGGCTGCGCGGCCGGCCGGTGAGCCGTGACTTCGCGCTCTGCGCGGCCCCTGGCCTGTTCGAGGAGCTGCACGATCTGCTGGTGACGCTGGACCCCGAGCGCGACGCCTGATCCAGGGTGTCCCGGGGCACGAACGGCCGGAGCGGGGCTCCGGCCGTTCACCGCGGATCAGCGGGGCAAGGCGATGCCGTGATCGTCCGCCAGACGGCGCAGGTCCTCGATCTCGGCGGTGAGCGTGTCGGCGAGGTAGTCGTCGCCGGCGCTGCGGGCCTCCCGAAGGCCCTCGTAAGCCTGGTCGAGGCGGTGTTCGATCGTGGTGGTGAACTCGCCCATCTCACCTACTCTCTAGGGGTTCGTGCCGTGCGGGGCGATGGGCACCCATTGCCAGTCGATGTCCGGCCGATGGGTGTCCCGCAGGCATACCCCGGCTCGTCCCCCTCCGAAACATGAATTTCCTGGCACTCTGCCTCGCCTGTCGGTCACCAACGCCTGAACATGCCTTACCGTGCGCTTATCGCCACTGTGGGGACAATGAGTGGCCAGGACGAAGAGAGGTGTTCCAGCGTGCGAGTGCTGGTGGTGGAGGATGAGCGGGTGCTCGCCGACGCGATCGCGACCGGGTTGCGGCGCGAGGCCATGGCCGTGGACGTGGCCTACGACGGCGGGGGCGCCCTGGAGCGCACCTCCTACATCGACTACGACGTGATCGTGCTCGACCGGGACCTGCCGGTGGTGCACGGCGACGAGGTGTGCCGGCGGCTCGTGGAGCAGCGCACCGCCTCGCGCATCCTGATGCTGACCGCCTCGGGCGACGTGGACGACAAGGTGGAGGGCCTGGGCCTCGGGGCCGACGACTACCTCGCCAAGCCGTTCGTCTTCATCGAGCTGGTGGCGCGGGTGCGCGCGCTCGGCCGGCGCTCCGCGCCCGCCCTGCCGCCCGTGCTGGAGCGGGCCGGCATCCGGCTCGACCCCGGCAAGCGGCTGGTGGAGCGCGACGGCAGAGAGGTCGTGCTGACCAAGAAGGAGTTCGCGGTCCTGGAGGAGCTGATGCGCGCCGAGGGCGCCGTCGTCAGCCAGGAGGACCTGCTGGACAAGGCGTGGGACGAGAACATCGATCCCTTCACCAACGTCGTCCGGGTGACCATGATGACGCTGCGCAAGAAGCTGGGCGAGCCTCAAGTGATCGAGACCGTGCCCGGGGTTGGGTACAAGTTGTGAGCGAAGGGGCAGAGCGCCGCGCGGAGCAGACGCATCCGATGATCAGCCCGCACTCGGCGAGCAAGGCGACACGTGTGCAGGAGGCGCCTCCGCCCAGCGGCCCGCCCGTCTGGGACGGCCCGCCCCCGCCCGCGTACCCGCCCGCCCAGCGCACGACGATGGACCGCATGAAGGCGCTGCCGGGCAAGGTCAGCATCCGCTGGCGGCTGACCGTCACCTACGCCGCGCTGGTCTTCGTGGCCTCGGCGGTGGTGCTGTTCTCGCTCTACACGATCGTCGCCCGGGCGATCGACCAGTCCTGGCCCGAGCTCACCTGGGGGACGGCCAGGGACGAGCTCACCTGGCGCGACTCCCGGCTGGCCGCCGTGTCGCGGGCGCAGGACGCCCTGCTGCAGAGCTCGGTGATGGCGCTGATCGGGGTGGGCATCCTGTCGCTCATCATCGGCTACTTCGTGGCCGACCGGGCCCTGCGGCCGGTGGCGCGGATGACGGCCGCGGCGCGCAGGCTGTCGGAGAGCACGCTGGCCCACCAGCGCATCGCCCTGGAGGGCCCCAACGACGAGCTGAAGGAGCTGGCCGACACCTTCGACGCCATGCTCACCCGGCTCAACGTCGCCTTCGACGCCCAGCGCAGATTCGTGGCCAACGCCTCCCACGAATTGCGTACCCCTCTCACCATCAACCGGACGGTCCTGGAGATAGCGCTGTCCGATCCCGAGGCGTCGGAGGACCTCAAAGCGCTCGGGCGCACCCTTCTCGAAGTGAACGCGCGTAACGAGAAGCTCATCGAGGGACTGCTGCTGCTGGCGAGGAGCGAGCGCGAACTCGCCGTGCGCAAACCGCTGGACGTTCAGGAAGCGGCGCGGACCGCCGTCGAACAGCTCACGCCGTTCGCCGCGGAACACGGGGTAACCGTCAGCACCGAACTGGTCAGCGCGCCTACCGTGGGCGACCCGGTGCTGCTGGAGCGCTGCGTCGGCAACCTGATGGAGAACGCGGTGAAGTACAACATTCCCGAAAACGGAAAAGTATGGATCCGGGCGGGAATGGCAGACGGTGCCGTGGTTGTTCAGGTGGCCAACACGGGACAGCTCGTCCCGGCGTACGAGGTGAACAGCCTGTTCGAGCCGTTCAGGAGGCTCCACGCCGACCGCGTGGACTCGGCCAAGGGATCGGGTCTCGGGTTGTCCATCGTCCGTGCGGTGGTGCAGGCCCACGGCGGAAATGTGACCGCCGTGCCACGTGATGGCGGAGGACTCGTAGTGACCATTCGGTTGCCGAAGGGCTGACCCGTGATGCTCCGTGACGTTCGTCCGCGTGTTGATGCACGGGGGGCGTCTCGTTCACGCCGCACATGTGGTTGGATGTGCCGTCGAACACGGTGGTGCATGACGCCAAGGCTGTGGGTTTCGCCATATTTGGCTAACCATTGCCGCCGGCAGCAGGCCCTGGCGTGTCGGGAGGTTCGCGGGCCGTTCCCGCGGGGTACCGATGGGAAATCTCCCCGGCGGAACGGGCACAAGATGGGCCTCCCGGACGTTAGATGACGCGCGACAGCGCGCCGACATATAGATGAGGGGGATGGAGTAAGCACAATGGCTACCGACTACGACAGCCCACGCAAGACTGACGACGACCTGGGGGAGGACAGCCTCCAGGAGCTTCAGGCGCGGCGCACCGACAAGTCCTCCGGCAGCATCGACATCGACGAGACCGACCTCGCCGAGTCGCTGGAGCTGCCCGGGGCCGACCTGTCGAACGAGGAGCTCTCCCTGCGGGTGATCCCCCGCCAGGCCGACGAGTTCACGTGCTCGCGCTGCTTCCTGGTGCACCACCGCAGCCAGCTGGCCTCGGAGAAGAACGGCCAGCAGGTCTGCCGGGAGTGCGCCGCCTGATCGCCGTGCCTCAGGGTACGAGAGCGTGACTTCAAGCCGACGAACCCTGAAGGTCGCGACCATGAGGACGGAGGCATCGCGTGGCCGAACCGGAGAAGGACCGTCAACCAGGAGACGAGATCGCCGACCCCGACAAGGAGGTCGGCGAGCTCGTAGGCAGGCTCACCGAGGCCGGTGAGCTGGAGCCGGCCGAGCGGCGCAAGCTGCTCGGCCGACTAGCCAGGGCCCTGTCCGCCGGCGCGAAGCGGGCGAAGGCGACCGGCACCGGGCGCGGGCGCTGGCTGGCGGACGTCTTCCTCAACATCGCGCCGCGCATTCCGATCCGGGACCTGCACATCCTCTCCGAGCATCATCACGGCATGACCGGCGAGCAGCTCGCCGACGATCTGGTGCGCACCGCCCAGAAGGCCACGATGACGGTCGGCGCCATCGGCGGAGCGCTCGCGGCGGCGGAGTTCGCCGCACCACCCCTCCTGCTCTCCGCCCCCGCCCAGCTCGTCGCCGAGACGATCGTCGTGGCCGCCATCGAGGTCAAACTGCTGGCCGAGCTGCACGAGGTCTACGGCGTGCGCGTGCACGGCACCGGCGCCCAGCGCGCCATCGCCTTCACCGCCGCCTGGGCCAGGCAGCGCGGGATCGACCCCCTCGCTCCCGCGTCCGTGTCGCTCGCGCTCGGCGCGGCCACCAAGACCGCCCTGCGCAACCGCCTCATGCGGACGCTCGGCCGGCACCTGACCACGTTCGGGCCCTTCCTGACCGGAGCCGTCGCCGGCGGCACGCTCAACAGGATGGCGACGAAGAAGCTGGGCGAGGCGATCCGCGACGACCTGCGCGGCAAGCTGCCCCCCGGGCCGCGCCGCGACGAGCTGCCCGGCTGACCCGTCACCCCCGCGCCCCCGTCACCCCCGCAACCCGTCGAACGCCATTGTGACCAGCGCGTCGGCCACGTCGTCGGCCGACGCGCCCCTCTCCGGCCGGTACCACTCGGCGATCGAGCCGACCGCGCCGAACAGCAGCCGCGTCACCAGCGCCGGATCCAGGTCGGGCCGGATGGCGCCCTCGGCCGCCGCTTCCTTGACCAGGTGGCTGACGAACGCGTCGAACTCCCTGCGCCGCTCCAGCGCCGCCTGCTCGGTGGCGCTGTTGCCGCGCACCCGCAGCAGCAGCGTCACGTACGGCAGCCGCTCGGCCAGCACCCGCACGCTCTGCCTGACCACCCACTCCAGCCGGTCGATGGCCGGGCCGGTGGCCGCCCGCTCGTCGGCGGCCAGCGCGAACAGCCCGTCCAGCGCCCGGTCCAGCGCCCGGGCGAGGAGCTGCTCCTTGCCGGGGACGTGGTAGTAGATCGCCGACTTGGTGACGCCGAGCGCCCTGGCGAGGTCCTCCATGCTGGTGCCGTCGTAGCCGCGCTCGTTGAAGACGCCGACGGCGATCGACAGGACGGACTCGGGGTCGTGCCCGCGCCGGCGGGATGGGGTGGACATATGCCTAATTATCCGGACGATTATCCAGGCGTTCGTCGATGACCCGCCGCAGCTTGCCCATCGACCGCTCCAGCGTCCCCGGATCGGCCACCTCGACCTCGACGCTCACCCCGACCCCGGCCTTGACCGCCGCGGCCAGCGCCGCCGCCGCCCGCGCCCGCCCCTCGAACCCGGGCCGCGCCTCCACCCTGACCGTCATCACGTCCAGCCGCTCCGGCCGCGACAGGCGCAGCTGGAAGTGCGGCGCCAGGCCGGGCACGCGCAGCACCAGCTCCTCGATCTGGGTGGGGAACACGTTCACGCCGCGCAGGATGATCATGTCGTCGGTGCGGCCGGTCACCCTCTCCATGCGCCGGAAGGCCGGGCGCGCGGTGCCGGGCAGCAGCCGGGTCAGGTCGCGGGTGCGGTAGCGGACGACCGGCATGGCCTCCTTGGTGAGGGTCGTCAGCACCAGCTCGCCCCCGTCGCCGGCGGGCTCGCCGGTGAGCGGGTCGACCGTCTCCGGGTAGAAGTGGTCCTCCCAGACGTGCAGGCCGTCCTTGGTCTCGGCGCACTCGACGGCCACGCCGGGGCCCATCACCTCCGACAGGCCGTAGATGTCCACGGCGTGCAGGCCGAAGGCGTCCTCGATCTCGGCGCGCATCCGCTCGGTCCACGGCTCGGCGCCGAAGACGCCGACGCGCAGCGACGACGCGCGCGGGTCCAGCCTCTGCGCGGCGAACTCGTCCAGCAGGGCCAGCATGTACGTCGGCGTCACCATGATCACGTCCGGCCGCAGGTCGGCGATCAGGCGTACCTGCCGCGCCGTCATGCCGCCGGAGGCCGGGACCACCGTGCACCCCAGCCGCTCGGCCCCGTAGTGCGCGCCCAGCCCGCCGGTGAACAGCCCGTACCCGTAGGCCACGTGCACGACGTCGCCGGGACGGCCGCCGGAGGCACGGATGGAGCGGGCCATCACCTCCGCCCAGACGTCGAGGTCCCCCTTCGTGTAGCCGACCACGGTCGGCCGCCCCGTGGTGCCGCTGGAGGCGTGCACGCGCGCCACCCGGTCGCGGGGCACGGCGAACATGCCGAACGGGTAGTTCTCGCGCAGGTCCTGCTTGGTGGTGAGGGGGAACCTCGCCAGGTCGGACAGGTCCTTGAAGTCGTCGGGACGCACGCCCGCCTCGTCGAAGCGCCGCCGGTAGAAGGGCACGTGGTCGTAGGCGTGGCCCAGCGTCCACCGCAGGCGCTCCCGCTGCAGCGCCACGAGCTCGTCACGGGAGATCCGCTCGATCGGGTCCAGCTCGCCGGGCTCCGGCGGGTGCGCCAGTCTCATCTCAGCTCCCGGGATCCGCCCGCGCGCCACGGCAGGTCTCCCTTGTCAACTGACCGAATGTTCGGTAAACACTTCACCGTCCGGCCGATCTCTGTCAAGAGGGTGAGCCATCATGTACGAGCAGCACCGTGACACCCTGGAGAAGGCCCTGGCCGCCGTCGCCGGGCGTGGCTACTGGAGCGCCTACCCCGAGTCGCCGAGCCCCCGGGTGTACGGCGAGGGGGCGGCCGAGCGGGGCAAGGAGGCGTTCGAGTCCTACCTGGGCAAGCCGTTCCCGCTGGAGCAGCCGGGCACCGGCTCCTGGATCGGCGCCGAGCGCTCGCCGTACGGGATCGAGCTCGGCGTCACCTACCCCGAGCCGGTCGCCGAGGAGCTGATCGCGGCGGCCCTGGCGGCGATGCCCGCCTGGCGCGACGCCGGGCCCGACGCCCGCGCGCTGACCTGCGTCGAGATCGTCAACCGGATCAACCGGCGCAGCTTCGAGCTCGCCCACGCGGTGCAGCACACCACCGGGCAGGCGTTCGTCATGGCCTTCCAGGCCGGCGGGCCGCACGCCCAGGACCGCGCGCTGGAGGCCGTCGCCTGCGGGCACGCCGCCATGACCGCCGCCGCCGCGAGCGCCCGCTGGGAGAAGCCGGCCAAGGGCGAGCCGCTGGTCATGGACAAACGCTTCACCGTCGTGCCCCGCGGGGTGGCCGTGGTGATCGGCTGCAACACGTTCCCGACCTGGAACGCCTACCCCGGGCTGTTCGCCTCGCTCGTCACCGGCAACCCGGTGATCGTCAAGCCGCACCCCCGGGCGATCCTGCCGCTGGCGATCACCGTGCTCGTGGCGCGGGAGGTGCTGACCGAGGCGGGGTTCGACCCGGCGCTGGTGTCCCTGGCCGCCGAGGAGGGGCAGGGGCTGGCCGTCACCCTCGCCGCCCACCCCGACGTGCGGATCGTCGACTTCACCGGCTCCACCGAGTTCGGCGACTGGCTGGAGCGCAACGCCCGCCAGGCGCTCGTCCACACCGAGAAGGCCGGCGTCAACGCCGTCGTCCTCGACTCGACCGACTCCTGGCGCGGCATGCTGGGCAACCTGGCGTTCTCGCTGTCGCTCTACAGCGGGCAGATGTGCACCGCGCCGCAGAACATCTTCGTCCCGGCCGGCGGCATCGACACCGACGAGGGGCACAAGAGCTTCGAGGAGGTGGCCGAGGGGCTGGCCGCGGCCGTCGGCCGGCTGCTGGGCGACGACGCGCGGGCGGTCGAGCTGACCGGCGCCGTCGTCAACCCCGGCGTGCTGGAGCGGGTGGAGAGCGCCGGGTCGCTGGGGGAGGTGGTGCTGGCGTCGCGGGCGATCCGGCACCCGTCGTTCCCCGGCGCGGTGGTCAGGACGCCCGCCATCGTGCGGGTGGAGGCGTCGGCGGAGGACGTCTACGGGCGCGAGTGCTTCGGGCCCGTCTCGTTCCTCATCCCCACGGCCTCCACCGGGGAGAGCCTCGACCTGCTGCGCCGTACCGTGAAGGCCCGGGGCGCGCTCACCGCCTCCGTCTACTCCACCTCCCGGCAGGTGCTGGACGACGCCGAGCGGGCCGCCCTGGACGCGGGCGTGAACCTGTCGTGCAACCTGACCGGCGGCATCTACGTCAACCAGTCGGCCGCCTTCAGCGACTACCACGGCACCGGCGCCAACCCGTCCGCCACCGCCTCCCTCACCGACCCGGGCTTCGTCGCGGGCCGCTTCCACCTCGTCCAGTCCCGCCGCCCCGCCTGAGACCCTTCCCCTCTTCCGCGGGCCCTGGAGGGGCGGCGGGAGGGGGAGCGCTCTTTTCGCGGGTTCTCAGGGAGGATGCTCAGGGTGGAGAGGGTGAGCGGAATGAAAGTGGCGGTGATCGGCGGAGGCCGGATGGGGAGCGGGATCGCCCAGGTGTTCCTGGCCAGGGGCGACCACGTCACCGTCCAGGAGCCCGAGGAGGAGGCCGCCCGCCGCCGCATCGCCGACGGCCTGGCGATCGCCGAGTCCAAGGGCCTGGCCGACCGCGCGGAGGCGCTGGGCAGGCTCGTCATGGGCGAGGTCCCGCCGGACGCCGAGCTGGTGATCGAGGCCGTCCCCGAGGACCCGGCGCTCAAGGCGCGGGTGCTGGCGGCGGCCGAGGCGAGCGCCGGCGAGGACGCCGTCCTGGCCACCAACACCAGCTCCCTGTCCATCGCCGAGCTGGCCGCCGTCCTCGACCGCCCGGACCGCCTCGTCGGCCTGCACTTCTTCAACCCGGTCCCGGTCCAGCGCCTGGTCGAGATCGTGGTCACGCGGGCCACCCCGCCCGAGGTTCTGGCCAGGGCCCGCGGCTACGCCGAGCGCCTGGGCAAGACCGCCGTCGTGGTCCGCGACTCGCCCGGCTTCGCCACCAGCCGCCTGGGCGTGCTGCTCGGCCTGGAGGCCGTCCGCATGGTCGAGGAGGGCGTGGCCGCCCCCGAGGACATCGACACCGCCATGACGCTCGGCTACGGCCACCCCATGGGCCCGCTCCGGCTCGGCGACCTGGTCGGGCTGGACGTGCGCCTGGCCATCGCCGAGTACCTGCACGCCCGGCTCGGCCCGCGCTTCGAGCCGCCGCGGCTGCTGCGCGACAAGGTGGCCGCCGGCGAGCTGGGCCGCAAGAGCGGGAAGGGGTTCTACGAGTGGTGACGGGAGGAGAGCCATGCCCAAGCCGTTCGCCTCGTCGGCCGACCTCGGCGCGAAACGGCAGACCCTGGAGGTGCTCGCGGACGGCGTCTACGCGCTGACCGCCGAGGGCGACCCCAACGTGGGCGCGATCGAGGGCGAGGACTTCCTGGTCTGCTTCGAGGCGCTCGCCACCCCGGTGGCCGCCCGCGAGTGGCTGGCCCGGCTGCGCGCGCACACGGACAAGCCGGTCAGGTACCTCGTGCTGTCGCACTACCACGCGGTCCGGGTGCTGGGCGCGTCGGCGTTCGGCGCGGACGTGATCGTCGCGCACGACAGGACCCGCGAGCTGATCGCCGAACGCGGCGAGCAGGACTGGGCCAGCGAGTACGCCCGCATGCCCCGCCTGTTCAGGGAGCCGGCCTCGATCCCCGGCCTGACCTGGCCGACGGCGACCTTCAGCGACACGTTCACCATCCACCTGGGCGGCGACCGGGGCGAGCTGGTGCTGGCCCACTGCGGGCGCGGCCACACCGAGGGCGACCTGGTGGCGTGGCTGCCCCGGCAGCGGATCATGTTCGCCGGCGACCTGGTCGAGTCGCGGGCCGCCCTCTACACCGGTGACGCCTTCCACCGCGAGTGGGCGTCCACGACGCTCGACCGGGTGGCGTCGTTCGGCGCGCGGACGCTGGTCGGCGGCCGGGGCGCGGTGGCCAGGGACGAGGCGGAGGTCGAGGCGGCCGTCGGGCAGACCCGCGACTTCCTGGAGGTCATGCTGCGCGAGGTGGGCGGGGCGGGCACCCTGAAGGAGGCGTTCGCCCGCACCCACCACGCCCTGGCCCCCCGCTACGGCACCTGGCCGATCTTCGAGCACTGCCTGCCGTTCAACGTCTCCCGGCTGTGGGACGAGCTGCACGGCGTCGAGCGCCCGCGCGTGTGGACCCCCGAGCGCGACCGCGCGATCTGGGACGAGCTGCAGGCATGAGTGGACGGGTCATCGTGGTCGGCGCCGGGCCGGTGGGGCTGACGGCCGCGCTGCTGCTGGCCCGGTGGGGCGTCCCGACGCTGGTGCTGGACCGGCGGCCCGGGCGGGAGGCGATCGGGTCGCGCTCGATCTGCCAGCAGCGTGACGTGCTCGACATCTGGGCGGCCGCGGGCGCGGGCGCGATCGCCGAGGAGGGCGTGACCTGGACCACCGCGCGCACCTACTACCGCGACCGCGAGCTGCTGTCGTGGTCGTTCGAGCGGGAGGGGCCGCTGCCGCCGTTCGTGAACCTCTCGCAGGCCCGCACCGAGCAGATCCTGGACGCGGCCGCCGCCGGGCAGCCGCTGGTCGAGGTGCGCTGGGGTCACGAGGTCACCGGGATCGAGCAGGACGCCTCGGGGGTGAGCGTGCGGTGCGGGCGGCGGCTGCTGCGGGCGCCGTACGCGCTGCTGTGCGCCGGGGCGCGGGCCCAGCCGCTGCGGCGGGCGCTCGGCGTGGGCTTCGACGGCGAGACGTTCGGCGACCAGTTCCTGATCTGCGACATCAGGGCCGACCTGCCCGGCTGGGAGCACGAGCGGCGCTTCTACTTCGATCCCGCCTGGAACCCGGGCCGGCAGGTGCTCATCCACCCGTGCCCGGGCGGGACGTTCCGGATCGACTGGCAGATCGCGCCCGGCTCCGTCCCGACGAGGGAGGACGTCGCGCGCAGGATCCGGCAGATCATCGGCGAGCGCCCCTACGACCTGCTCTGGCACAGCACCTACCGCTTCCACCACCGCCTGGCCGACCGCATGCGCGTCGGGCGGGTCCTGCTGGCCGGCGACTGCGCCCACCTGGTGGCGCCGTTCGGGGCGCGCGGCCTCAACTCCGGCGTCCCCGACGCGGAGAACGCCGCCTGGAAGCTGGCCTTCGTGCTCAACGGCTGGGCGGGGGAGGAGCTGCTGGAGTCCTACCACGCCGAGCGGCACGCGGCCGCCAGGGAGAACCTGGAGGTGACCGGGGCCACCATGCGCTTCCTGGCGCCGAGGAGCGCCGAGGAGCGCGCGCGCCGGCGGGCCGTGCTGGAGGGCGGGCGGGTGGCCGAGGTGGACTCGGGGCGCTTCGCCGAGCCCTTCTGGTACGTCGACTCGCCCCTCACCACGCCCGAGCCCGGCCGCCCGTTCGCCGGCCGCCCGCCCCGGGGCGCGCCGTGCCCGCCCGCGCCCGGCGTGATCCTGCCCGACGCCGCGCTCCCCGGGGGCCGGCTGCGCGAGAGGTGCCGGGATGGTTTCCTCCTCCTGCTGGGTGATATGTGTGATTCGAGTTTGTTTGCGCAGGTCTTGGGCAAGGTCATTACCGCGCCGCTCGCCGTACGCGGGCTCGCGGAGATGGACGGCACAGGCTCGCTCGCTGAAAAGCTCGGCGCCGGGCCCGATGAGGCATGGCTCATCAGGCCCGATGCGTACATCGCCGCGATCATCCCCCATGCGGGGCCTGAGCCGGTGGCGGTCGCCATGAGCCGCGCTCTCGGTGGCTCTGCTGATACATGACCCCATAGAGGAGGGACTGCGTGACTGGCCGGAGTTCGTTTCTGATCGTCGCCAACCGGTTGCCGGTGGACAGGACGATCGAGCCCGACGGAACGGCCTCGTGGCGCAGGAGCCCCGGCGGGCTCGTCACCGCGATCGCGCCGGTGATGCAGCGCCGCCACGGAGCCTGGGCCGGCTGGCACGGGGCGCCGGACGAGAAGCTGGAGCCGTTCGAGCAGGACGGCATGAACCTGATCCCCGTGCCCCTGTCGGCCGAGGAGGTGGAGCTCTACTACGAGGGCTTCTCCAACGCCACCCTGTGGCCGCTCTACCACGACGCCGTCGCCCCGCCGGTCTACCACCGCGAGATGTGGGAGACCTACCGGGCGGTCAACGAGCGCTTCGCCGCCGCCGCCGCGGACAGCGCCGAGGAGGGGGCGGTCGTCTGGGTGCAGGACTACCAGCTCCAGCTCGTGCCCTCGATGCTGCGCAAGCTCCGGCCGGACCTGCGGATCGGGTTCTTCCTGCACATCCCGTTCCCGCCGACCGAGCTGTTCTGGCGGCTGCCGTGGCGCAAGGAGCTGGTGGAGGGGCTGCTCGGGGCCGACCTGGTGGGCTTCCAGCTCCCGGGCGGGGCCTCCAACTTCCGGCGGCTGTGCCGCAGGCTGCTCGGGCTGCCGTACAAGGGGAACGAGATCTTCCTCGACGACCGGGTGGTGCACACCCAGGCGTTCCCGATCTCGGTGGACTTCGGGCAGCTCGACTCGCTGGTACGCGAGCCGCACATCGTGGCCCGCGCCAAGGAGATCCGGGCCGAGCTGGGCGACCCCGAGCACGTGCTGCTGGGCGTGGACCGGCTCGACTACACCAAGGGCATCGGCCAGCGCCTGGAGAGCTTCGGCGAGCTGCTGAAGGACGGCCTGCTGCGGCCGGGCGAGGCGGTGTTCGTGCAGATCGCCACGCCGAGCAGGGAGCGCGTGGACGAGTACCGCCGCCTGCGCGACGACATCGAGCTGCAGGTCGGCCGGATCAACGGCGAGCACGCCACGCTCGGCTACCAGCCGATCTGGTACTTCCACCAGTCGTACAAGCAGGAGGAGCTGGCCGCGCTCTACCTGGCCGCCGACGTCATGGTGGTCACCCCGCTGCGCGACGGCATGAACCTGGTGGCCAAGGAGTACGTCTCCTGTCACCACGACCTCAGCGGCGCGCTGGTGCTCAGCGAGTTCGCCGGGGCCGCCGACGAGCTGCGCCAGGCCTACCTGGTCAACCCGTACGACGTGGAGGACGTCAAGCGCCAGATGCTGGCGGCGATGCGGGCCACGCCGCACGAGCTGGCCCGGCGGATGCGCACCATGCGCCGCCGGGTTGCCACCTACGACGTGGACCGCTGGGCCAGCGAGTTCCTCAGTGCCCTGGAGTCACCTGCCGCAGAGCCCGCCACGCGTCATAGCGCTTCTTGGCGGTCCGGTTGATGACGATCTGAGCCACGGACATGCCGACGCCCATGAGCACGGCGTACCCGATGGCCTCCGCCAGGCTGACCTCGGGCGAGTCGGTGTCGACGGGCGGCTCCTTGCCGGTCGCCTTCACCCAGACGAAGGTGAGCAGCTTGCGGGCCGCCCACCCCGTCGCCAGCCCCACCAGGCCGCCGATGATCCGCCAGGTCACGTCCGGCTTGTCATCCGCCATGCCGATCTCCTTCCCCATATGTAACGAACACTAGTCTGTACCGCTTGGCGAGCCCCCGAAGCCGTACCATAAGGAGGCATGACTCAACAGCGACTACGCCATGCATCCATGCCGGAGAAACCCACTCTCGACGGCCTGGAGCAGGTATGGGTAGCCCGCTGGGAGGCCGAGGGCACCTACCGCTTCGACCGGTCCAGGCCGCGCGAGCAGGTCTACGCGATCGACACGCCGCCGCCGACCGTGTCGGGCTCGCTGCACATCGGCCACGTCTTCTCCTTCACGCACACCGACATCATGGCGCGCTACCAGCGGATGATCGGCAAGTCGGTGTTCTACCCCATCGGCTGGGACGACAACGGCCTGGCCACGGAGCGGCGGGTCCAGAACTACTACGGCGTGCGCTGCGACCCGTCGCTGCCCTACGACCCCGACTTCGTTCCACCTGACAAGCCCGGCAAACGTGAGATCTCGATCTCACGGCGCAACTTCGTGGAGCTGTGCCACCGGCTGACCGCCATCGACGAGCAGGCGTTCGAGGAGGTGTGGCGGCGGGTCGGCCTGTCGGTCGACTGGTCGCTGCTCTACACCACGATCGGCGACGCGGCGCGGGCGGTCTCGCAGCGCGCGTTCCTGCGCAACCTGCTGCGCGGCGAGGCCTACCTGGCCGAGGCGCCGACGTTGTGGGACGTCGGCTTCCGCACCGCGGTCGCGCAGGCCGAGCTGGAGGACCGCGAGTGGCCCGGCGCCTTCCACCGCCTGTCGTTCCACGGCGACAAGGGCCCGGTCCTGATCGAGACGACCAGGCCCGAGCTGCTCCCGGCGTGCGTGGCGCTGGTCGCGCACCCCTCCGACGAGCGTTACCGGGAGCTGTTCGGCACCACGGTGCGCACGCCGCTGTTCGGGGTCGAGGTGCCGGTGCTGGCCCACCACCTGGCCGAGCCGGACAAGGGCTCGGGCATCGCGATGGTCTGCACGTTCGGCGACCTCACCGACGTGATCTGGTGGCGGGAGCTGCGCCTGCCCACCCGCTCGGTCATCGGCTGGGACGGGCGGCTGCTGCCCGAGCCGCCCGAGGGCGTGGACCCCGAGCCTTACAAGGAGCTGGCCGGCAAGACCGTGCACAGCGCCCGCGAGCGCGTCGTGGAGCTGCTGCGCGAGTCCGGCGACCTCGACGGCGAGCCGCGCCCGGTCACCCGTACGGTGAAGTTCTACGAGAAGGGCGACAAGCCCCTGGAGATCGTCTCCACCCGCCAGTGGTACATCCGCAACGGCGGCAGGGACGAGGAGCTGCGCCGGCGCCTCCTGGAGCGGGGCGGCGAGCTGGCCTGGCACCCGCCGCACATGCGGGTGCGCTACGACAACTGGGTCGAGGGGCTGACCGGCGACTGGCTGGTCTCCCGCCAGCGCTTCTTCGGCGTGCCGTTCCCCGTGTGGTATCCGATCGACGGGTCCGGGCAGCCGGTCCACGACGCGCCGATCCTGCCCGAGGAGGACATGCTGCCGGTCGACCCGTCCACGGACGTGCCGCCCGGCTACACCGAGGAGCAGCGTGGCGTGCCCGGCGGTTTCATGGCCGACCCCGACGTCATGGACACCTGGGCGACCTCGTCGCTGACGCCGCAGATCGCCGGCCGCTGGGGCAGCGACGACGACCTGTTCGAGCGGGTCTACCCGGCCGACCTGCGGCCCCAGGCGCACGAGATCATCCGCACCTGGCTGTTCTCGACGGTGGTGCGCTCGCACCTGGAGTTCGACCGGCTGCCGTGGAGCGACGTCGCGATCTCGGGCTGGATCCTCGACCCCGACCGCAAGAAGATGTCCAAGTCCAAGGGCAACGTGGTCACCCCGCTGGAGCTGCTGGAGCAGCACGGCTCCGACGCGGTGCGCTACTGGGCGGCCAACGGCCGCTACGGCGTGGACTTCGCCTTCGAGCCGGGGCAGCTCAAGATCGGCCGGCGGCTCGCCATCAAGATCCTCAACGCCTCGAAGTTCGTGCTCGGCCTGGCCGGCGCCGACGGCGAGGTGAGCGAGCCGCTCGACCGGTCGATGCTGGCGGCGCTGGCCGGGGTGGTCCGCGAGGCCACCGGGGCGTTCGACGCCTACGACCACACGCGCGCGCTGGAGAGCACCGAGCGCTTCTTCTGGGCGTTCTGCGACGACTACCTGGAGCTGGTCAAGGCCCGCGCGTACGAGGAGTCCGGGCCCGGGGCGGCCTCGGCGCACGCGGCGCTGCGCCAGGCCCTGGACGTGCTGCTGCGGCTGTTCGCGCCGTTCCTGCCGTTCGTGACCGAGGAGGTCTGGTCCTGGTGGCGGGAGGGCTCGGTGCACCGGGCGCCGTGGCCCGAGCCCGCGCCCGGCGACGGCAACCCGGCGGTGCTGGCCGTGGCCTCCGAGGTGCTCGGGCGGGTGCGCAAGGCCAAGTCCGAGGCCAAGCTGTCGATGCGGGCCGAGGTGGCCCGGCTGACCGTCACCGGGCCCGAGGTGGAGCTGGTGCGCCAGGCGCAGGACGACCTGTGCGCGGCCGGGAACGTCGAGGAGTTCGTGCTCGACCACGGTGACGAGCTCACCGTGGAGGTCCACCTGGGCTGACGCCGCGAAGAGAGGCGGGGGCGTTCCCCGCCCCTCTTTCCGCGGTCAGTAGGCGCACACCCCGGTGGGGAAGATCCGCTCCAGGCGCGCCCGCTCCTCCGGGGTGGGCCGCCAGGAGCCGTACAGGCCCCTGGCCAGGGCCCGCGCGACCGGTTGCAGGCGGCAGGCGTAGACGCCGCCCTCCAGCGGGCCGCCCGCGACCGTGCGGGAGGTCCCGTACAGCGGGAAGTGCCGGGTGCACGCGCCGGGCGGGCGGCGGTCCAGGACGCCGTCCCAGACGTGCGGCCCCGCGGCGAGCTGCGTGCCGTCGGTGGCGAAGCAGCGGTCCACGGCCAGCGGCGGCCGGTTGCCCGCCACGCCCCGGCCGGGGTGCGCGCGCAGGTTGGCCATCCACTGGTCGATCACCGCCAGCGCCTCCGGCGTCTGGTCGTGCTTCGGGCCGTCCGGGCGGGCGTCGGTGAACCAGATGACCTGGTTGCCGGCCCGGCCGTCGTGGTCCAGCATGCGCCGGCGGGCCGCGAACGACTGGTGGGAGTTGTGCATGTCGAGCCGGTCCTCCAGGTAGTGGCGCCAGTCGATCACGGGGATGTCGATGGCGCCGCGGAAGACCAGGCCGCTGCGCTCGACGTTCCTGATCGCGACCGGGTCGCCGGTGCGGCGGGGGGCCGGGTCGCCCAGGTTCATGTTGCGGGCGCTCCACGGGTCGGGGTCGGCCGGGCAGGCGGCGCGCACGAACGGGCAGCCCTCCTGCACCATGTCGGCGGCCTCCTTCCACGAGCCGGCCTTCGCGTTGAGGTCCAGGAACTCCGCCGGGGTGATGACGCCGTCCACCAGCGCCTTCAGCCCGTACTGGACGCCGGTGTTGCCCCAGGTGGAGCGGGCGTGGCCGCGCTCGTCCACGCCGTAGACGTTGCGCAGGTCGTCCCAGTGCGTCCAGTTCACGGTGTCCTTGACGCCGGGCGGGTCCATGAGCGCCCACTCCGGGTCCTCGTTGGGGGTCCACTTCGGGTTCATGGTCAGCGGGGCCAGGCCGCGCCAGCCGTTGACGCACTCGTCGGAGCCCGGCCGGCCGGTGTAGGGGTTGGCGACGGTGTCGCCGGCGTTCATGCCGATGAGCGCCGTGCGCTCGTCCCAGTGGGCCCAGCGCGGATCGTGGTCCATGTAGCGTTCGAGCAGCTCGCAGTCGCCCACGTGAATGGTCTGGGTGACCATGTCCGGATAGGAGTACTGCGGGATCGCGGCGTCGATCACCCGGTTCCCGAAGTTCTGGCCGTAGATGTACTGCTGGATCGCGCCGCCGGAGGCGCCGACGCCCACCGTGTAGAGCGGGCGGCCGTGGGTCTCGATGAAGCGCTCCTTGACCATGAGGGCCGTCTCGCCGCCCAGGACCAGGTTGTAGTGGACCGAGGTGCGGGTGCCCGAGGAGTACAGGACGGCGTAGCCCTTGCCGAGCCCGTACGGGTCCAGCGCGCCGCCGCCGAGCGTGCCCTGGTCGTGGCCGATGCCCACGCCGCCGTCGAAGCGGTAGATCGCCCGGCCGTTCCAGCCGTCCTCCAGCAGGGCGATCGAGTAGAGGAAGCGGTTGATGACGCCGCGCTCGCGGCGGACCACGAAGTCCACCGTCCGGCCGTCCAGCAGCGTGGTCGTGGCCAGGTCGGCGGGGCGCCCGGCCGGCATCGGCTTGAACGTGCCGTCCGTCGAGCGGTAGAGCCGGTCGGTCACCGCGGGCGCGAAGCAGTCCCTGCTCCAGCCGCCCGCCGTGCGCATGCCCTGGCCGTCCTGGTTGTCGGCGACCGGCGGGCCCAGGCCGCCGCGCTCGGTCTTGCACAGGAACGGGTACTGGTGCGGCCCCGAGAAGATCGGGCCCTCGATCGGGAAGTCGCGCACGGTCAGCGTGGCGCGCAGCGGGCCGGCCTCGGCCGTGATCGTGTTGGGGCCGGCCCGCAGGCCGGTCACCAGGCCGGTCAGGCCGTCCCCGGTGGCCGTGAACGCGGCGGTCACGTCCTCGCCGTTGCGCTCGACGACCGGCCGGACGCCCCTCGGGTGGCGGACCCTGACCAGGGCATCACCCCCGCTCACCTGGTCGGCGCGGCTGGAGAGCACCTCCAGCGCCAGCGCGCCGCCGGTGGCGGCCTGCGCCGGGGCGCCGGTGAGGGAGGCGAGCAGAGCCAGTGTGAGAGTCGCCACGGCCTTCATGACGATGACGGTGGCACGCCGCCCGTCCGTTGCCCAGGCCCGATCTCCGGCCGGTTATCCGCGCGCGCCCGCGGCCCGGACGTGACAGTCTTGAACACGTGCTGCCCGACCGTCCCACCAAGCTCGTGCCGCCCGTGCTGGCCAAGATGGCCGCCTGGTGCGTGTGCCTGATCCTCGTCGGCGTGGTCGTCTACATCTTCGCGATGATCATCGCCCGGCTCACGTTCGTGGCGCTGCCGGTGGCGATCGCGTTGCTGCTGACCGCGCTGCTGTTCCCGCTCACCCACCGGTTGCGCCAGGCCGGCATGCGGCCCATCTACGCCACCTGGGTCACCATGCTGATCGCGCTGGCCGTGCTCGTCGGCACCGGCTGGCTGGTCGGGGCGCGGGCCAGCGAGGAGTTCCCCAACCTGGTCGAGCAGGTGCAGACCACCGCGAGAGACGTCCAGGAGTGGCTGATCACCGGCCCGCTGCACCTGCAGCAGGCGCAGATCACCGCCTACGTCGACGAGATCGCCCAGGTGGTCAACGCCCAGCGGCAGGCGATCACCACCACCGTCCTGAGCGCGGGCGCGGTGGCCTTCGAGGTGCTGGCCTCCATCGTGCTGCTGCTGTTCGTGACGTTCTTCCTGCTCAAGGACGGCGACCGCATCTGGGCGTGGATCCTCAGGGGCTTCGGCGACGTCGCGCCGCGCGTGGACCGTGCCGGGCGGGCGGCGTGGACCACGCTGTCCCACTACGTGCAGGGCACGGTCGCGGTGGCCGCCGTGCACGGCGTGATCATGGGCATCGTGCTGGCCGGCATGGGCGTGCCGCTGTGGGCGCCGCTGGCGGTGCTGATCTTCTTCGCCAGCTTCATCCCGATCGTCGGCATCTTCTTCGCCGGCACGGTGGCCACGCTGGTCACGCTCGGGGCCAAGGGGCTCGTGCTGGCGCTGGTCTTCCTCGGCGTCCTCATCGTCGAGCAGCAGCTGGAGAACCACGTCCTGCAGCCGCTGATCGTCGGCCGGGCACTCAACTTCCACCCGCTGGCGATCATCCTGGTGCTGGCCGTCGGCGGCATCCTGGCGGGCATCGCGGGGGCCGCGGTCGCGGTGCCGGTGGCGGCCGTCATCTACCGGGCGCTGCCGGAGCTGCGCCACCAGCAGCCGGCCCTGCCGCCCCCGCCGCCGCGCCCCATACCGGACGAGGGGAACGTACCGGACGGCGATCCCGGCGACGGCCCGCGCGCCGCGCCCGCCGAGGACGAGCGGAGCGTGAACAGGGAGTAACCTCGTCACCCGTGACGCGTTCCTCCCTCACCACCCCGCCGCCCGGCGCCGTCGCGCCCGCGGCCCAGCCCGGAGCGCCGCCGGCCGGCGCCGTGCTCGGCTCCCACTACGGCCACTGCTTCGGCTGCGGCACCGAGCACCCCACCGGGCTGCACCTCAAGGCCATGACACCCGACGGCACGACCGTCGAGGCCGAGTTCACGGTGGGGGAGGCGCACCAGGGCGCGCCCAAGCTCGCGCACGGCGGCGTGCTGGCGGCCGCCATGGACGAGGTCCTCGGGATGTCGGTCTACCTGTTCCGCAAGCCGTACGTCACGGGGCGGCTGGAGACCGACTACCTCCTCCCCGTCCCCGTCGGCACGACACTCCACCTGCGTGCCTGGTGCAACGGCATCGCGGGCAGGAAGGCGTACCTTGAGGCTGAGGGGCGCATCGGCGCCCCCGACGGGCCGGTCGCCGTCCGCGCGGCGGCGCTGTTCATCGAGGTGGGCATGGAGCACTTCGCCAAGCACGGCGATCTGGCCGCCATCGCCGCCGAGCACCAGGACTACGAGGTGAACCCTTGAGCGACGTGGAGGTTCTCATCCACCGGCTCGACGCCGGGCTGCCGCTGCCGTCCTACGCCCATCCGGGCGACGCGGGCGCCGACCTCTACGCGGCCGAGGACGTCGAGCTGGCACCGGGCGAGCGGGCCGTGGTCGGCACGGGCGTGGCGATCGCGCTGCCCGGCGGCTACGCCGCCTTCGTGCACCCGCGCTCCGGGCTGGCGGCCCGGCACGGGGTCACGCTGGTCAACGCGCCCGGCACCGTCGACGCCGGCTACCGCGGCGAGATCAAGGTCACGCTCATCAACACCGACGCCAAGGAGCCCTTCCGGCTCCAGCGGGGCGACCGGGTGGCGCAGCTGGTGATCCAGCGGGTCGAGCGCGCGGCGTTCTACGAGGTCGAGCGCCTGCCGGGCTCGGTGCGCGGCGCGGGCGGATTCGGCTCGACGGGCCGCTGACGGCCCTCCACCGGGCCCAGCGGCCTCCATCAGCTCCATCAGGACGATCAGGGAGAGTGAGGAAAGTGTTCCGACGTCGTCGTCGTGAGCAGCCGGAAGCGGTGGCCGAGCAGCGGCCGGCCGCCCCCACGCGCGAGTCCGGCCCGTGGGACGCCGACGAGCCCCATCCGGACACCGAGCGCGTCGACCTCGGCGGCCTGCGGCTGCCGCACAACCCCGACTTCGACGTGCGCCTGGCCTCGGTCGGCGACCAGCACGTCGGCGTCGTCGCGATCCACGGCGACAACACGCTGCAGTTGCAGGCGCTGGCCGCGCCGCGCAGCTCGGGCCTGTGGGACGAGGTCAAGACCAAGATCCGGGCGCAGGCGAAAGGGCTGGAGGAGCGGGAGGGCCCGTTCGGCACCGAGCTGGCGGGCCTGCTCAAGACCGACGGCGGCGACCGGCCGGCCCGCTACCTCGGCATCGACGGCCCGCGCTGGTTCCTGCTGGCGGTGATCTCCGGCCCCGGCGCCGACGACGAGGCCGTCTCCGGGGCGTTCGTCGACTTCGTCAAGGACGTCGTGGTGGTGCGCGGTGACGAGCCGATGGCCCGCGAGGAGCCCATCCCGCTGCGCCGTCCCAACGAGCAGTCCGGCGGCGACGTGGGGGATGAAAGACCCGGTTTCAACCCGTTCCGGCGAGGGCCCGAGATCAGCGAGATTCGCTGAGAGCTGACATCACGTAGGCTGAGTCATCATGAGTACGGCAGAGCCCGCTAAACGCGGGGGATTGCGTGGGTTCTTCGCTCGGCTGGCATCTCCTCAGTCCGAGATCGAGGCCCAGGAGCTGCGGGAGGACGCCGACGAGGTCGGCGCGACCCCGATCGTGTCGTGCGGCGGGCGGCGGCGCTTCTGCGTGGCCGGTACGCTGCGTACGGTGACGCTGCGCCCGCGAGGCGGAGCGCCCGCCCTGGAGGCCGAGCTCTACGACGGGTCGGACGTGATCGACCTGGTCTGGCTCGGCCGCCGCAGGATCGCCGGCATCGAGCCCGGCCGCACGGTGAAGGCCGAGGGGCTGGTCAGCGTGCAGGACGGCCGCAAGGTGATGTTCAATCCGCGTTACGAGCTCCGGCCAGGGAGTTGATCAGGTGAGTGCTGAGGCGGAAGAGGTCGCCCACGACACCGTGGAGGCGGCGGTGCGAGCGCAGCTCGCCAAGGCGTTCGGCGGGGTGCGCGGCATCATCGAGGCCGCCGTCCCGACGATCGCCTTCACGGTGTGCTGGATCGTCACCGAGGAGCTGAAGACGTCGCTCGTCGTCAGCGTCTCGCTGTCGGTGGTGCTGCTGCTGGGGCGGCTGCTGCAGCGATCCACGCCGCAGTTCGTCATCAACAGCCTGATCGGCATCGCGATCGGCGCGTTCTTCGCCAGCCGCTCCGGCGACGCGAAGGACTACTTCCTGCCCGGCATCCTGTGGAACGCCGGCTACATGGTGGGGATGCTCGTCTCCATCGTGGCCCGCTGGCCGGTGGTCGGCTTCCTGATCGGCTCGGTCACCGGCGACCCGACCGCCTGGCACAAGGACCCCGGCATCGTCCGGCTCTGCACCCGCCTGACCTGGCTGCTCATGCTGCCGTGCGCGGTGCGGGTGGCGGTGCAGGGGCCGGTCTACCTGTTCGGCGGCGGCGACGAGGCGGTGGCCGCGCTCGGCGTCGCCAAGATCGTCATGGGGTGGCCGCTGCAGGTGGCGGCGCTGGCCGCCATGCTCTGGACCCTCGGCCGCGGCCGCACCCCCGTCAAGCCCCCGATCGCCCCCGCCTGACCCGCCCCCCGATCACGGGGTGCGGGCCAGCAGGGCCACGCACTCCACGTGGTGGGTCATCGGGAAGGCGTCGAAGGCCCGCAGGTCGGCCAGGGCGTAGCCGCGCTCGGCCAGCCACTTCAGGTCGCGGGCCAGGGTGGCCGGGTCGCAGGAGACGTACACGATCCTGGACGCCTCCAGGCCCGTGACGCGCTCCACCACCTCGCGCCCCAGACCCGACCGCGGCGGGTCCACCACGACCAGGTCGGCGCGCTCGATCCGGAAGCGGTCGAGCGCCTCCTCCACCCGCCCCCGCTCGATGCGGGCCTGCGGCAGGTCGCGGAGGTTGGCGCGGGCGTCGCGCACGGCGGCGGCCTCGGACTCCAGGCCGAAGACGGCGCCCTCGGGCCCCACCGCCTCGGCCAGGCCCGCCGCGAACAGGCCGACCCCGCAGTAGAGGTCGAGCGCCCACTCGCCGGGCTCCGGCGCGGCGTAGGCGAGCACCGCGTCCAGCAGCGTCTCGGCCGCGCCCGGGTGCACCTGCCAGAAGCCGCTGCCCGCCACCCGGAAGCCGCGCTCGCCCACCTGCTCGTGCAGCACCCCCGAGCCGCGCCGCGGCACCGTGCGGCCCTTGCCCTGGTCGAGCAGGATCGAGGCGGGCGCGTCGAGGTCGGGCACGCTCACGCTGCGCCGCGGCCGGGGCGTGACGACCACCGCCCGGTCGCCGCCCGAGGAGGCGATCACCTCGACCCCGGCGGCCCCCGGCCAGCTCCGCGCCTCCGCGCCGACCGCCTCCACCTCGGGGTGGGCGATCAGGCAGGCGTCGACGGGCTCGATCTCGTGCGAGCGGTGCTTGCGCAGGCCCAGCTCGCCGCTCGGCAGGGCGGCGAACTGCACGCGGGTGCGCCAGCCGAGGCCGTCCTTCGCGCCCGGCACCTCCTCGACCACCACCTCGCGCTCGATGCCCGCCAGCCGGTGCAGCTGCTCGGCCACCACCTGCGCCTTGAGCCGCCGCTGCGCCTCCAGCGTGGCGTGCTGCCAGTCGCAGCCGCCGCAGCGGCCCGGCCCCGCGTACGGGCAGGGCTGGACCACCCGGTCGGGCGAGGGCTCCAGGATCTCCACGGCGTCGGCCCGCAGGAACCTGGAGGTCTCCTCGGTGATGTCGGCGATCACCCGCTCGCCGGGCAGCGCGTGCCGCACGAACACCACGCGCCCTTCGTGCCGGGCCACACACCAGCCGCCGTGCGCGACCGGACCCACCGTCAGCTCCAGAGATGCCTGTTCCACATCCGACACCCTATGCCCTGACCTGGCTGACTACCGTCGGACTTGATCCACTACTGTTGGTCGTCGTGGACACGGCGCGGGTGGTACGGCGATGGCCCGGCTTCGGGGGAGCGCTGCTGGGCACGCTGTTCGCCTGCGCCTCGCTGACGCCGTCGCTGCTGCCGCGCACCTGGATGTACCAGGGGGTGATGGGCGCCGTCACCGGCCTGCTCGGCTACGCCGTCGGCGCCTCGATCGGCGCGCTCTGCCGCGCGCTGGTCTCCTACCGGCCGCCGGAGCGGTGGCGCCGCACGGCCTGGCAGGTCATGATCGGCGCCTGCTCGGCGCTGTCGCTGGTGGCGCTCTGGTACAGCTACGACTGGCAGCGCGACCTGCGCTCGCTCATGGGCATGGACACCCGCATCACCTGGTTCCCGCCGCTCATCCTGGCCGTGACGGCGGTGCTGTTCACGCTGGGGCTGGTACTGTCGCGGCTGGTCCGGCTGGGCGGCCGCAAGCTGATCGGCTGGCTCGACCGGTTCGTGCCCTTCTACGTGGGCCACGCGCTCGGCGTGCTGCTGATCTCCTTCCTCGTCGCGGTGTTCGCCAACGACGTGCTGTTCTCGGCGTTCGTCGCCCGGGTGAGCGACGTGTCCGCCGTGACCAACCGGGGCACCGCCGCCGGGATCCGGCCGCCCGCGTCGAGCCTGGTGTCCGGCGGCCCCGGCTCGCTGGTGGCGTGGGGCTCGCTCGGCAGGGAGGGCCGCACCTTCGTCGGCACCGCCGTCCCGCCCGACCGGCTGGCCGCCTTCTCCGGCCGCCCCGCCACGCGGCCCATCAGGGTGTACGTCGGCCTCGACGCCGCCCCCACCCCGCAGGCGCAGGCGGCGCTGGCCGTGCGCGAGCTGGAACGTACCGGCGCCTTCGAGCGTCCCGTGCTCGCCGTGCTCGGCACCACCGGCACCGGCTGGGTGGACCCGCACATCCCCGACGCGCTGGAGTACATGTACAACGGCGGCTCGGCGATGGTCGCCGTCCAGTACTCTTACCTGCCGAGCTGGGTGTCGTTCCTGGTGGACCGTACCAAGGCGGCCGCGGCCGGGCGGGCGCTGTTCGAGGCGGTGCGCGCCCGGTGGGCCCGGCTGCCCGCCGGCGACCGGCCCAAGCTGCTGCTGTCGGGGGAGAGCCTCGGCTCCTACGAGCTGGAGAACGCCTTCCACGACCTCGGCGACCTGGTGGCCCGCACGGACGGCGCGGTCTTCGTCGGCCCGCCCAACGCCAACCCCATCTGGCAGCACGTCACGGCCGGACGGGAGCCGGACAGCCCGCTGTGGCGGCCGGTGTACGAGGCGGGCCGCACCGTCCGCTTCGCGCAGACCCCCGGTGACCTGACCCGGCCTCCCGGCCCGTGGGCCCCGCCGCGCGTGGTCTACCTGCAGAACGCCTCCGACCCGGTCGTCTGGTGGACGCCCCGGCTGATCCTGCGCCGGCCCGCCTGGCTGAAGGGCGAGCGCGGCCCCGGCGTCAACCCGCAGATGAACTGGTTCCCGCTGGTGACGTTCTGGCAGGTGCTGGTGGACATGACCGCGGCGCTGTCCGTGCCGCCCGGCCACGGGCACCGCTACAACGCCGGCATCGTGGACGCCTGGGCCGCCGTGGCCGCTCCGCGCGGCTGGGGCACGGCCGACAGCGTGCGGCTGAGGTCGCTGCTCAGCTCGTCCTGATCTCGTCGTTCTTGACCGGCTGGTGCCCGGGGCGGCGCACCGCGCCCGGCGCGTACGGCTCGGGCCGGCCCTTGAGCCGGTCGGAGGAGTGGAGCTGCCACGGCACGCTGGTCACCATGACGCCCGGCTTGAACAGCAGCCGCGCCTTCAGCCGCAGCGCGCTCTGGTTGTGCAGCAGGTGCTCCCACCAGTGGCCGACGACGTACTCGGGGATGAACACCGTCACCACGTCGCGCGGCGAGCGCCGGCGCAGGGTCTTGACGTAGTCGAGGATCGGCTGGGTGATCTCCCGGTAGGGCGAGTCCAGCATCTTCAGCGGCACCGGGATGCCGCGCCGCTCCCACTCCTCCTGGAGCTGGCGGGCCTCCTCGCCCTCGACGCCGACGGTGACGGCCTCCAGCATGGACGGCCGGGTGGCGCGCGCGTACGCGAGGGCCCGCATCGTCGGCTTGTGGATCTTGGAGACCAGCACGATCGCGTGGTTGCGGGCGGGCAGCATGGCCGGCTCGTAGTCCTCGGTGATCTCCAGCTCGGCCGCCACGTTGTCGTAGTGGCGCCGGATGGCCTTCATCATGAGGAACAGGATCGGCATCGCGATCACCACGATCCACGCCCCGACCATGAACTTCGTCAGCAGCACGACGATCAGCACGAGCCCCGTCATGACGCCGCCGAAGAAGTTGATCACCCGCGAGCGGTGCATCTGGTGGCGGACCTTGGGGTCGGTCTCGGTACGCAGGTGGCGGGTCCAGTGGATGACCATGCCGATCTGGCTGAGCGTGAAGGAGACGAAGACGCCGACGATGTAGAGGTTGAGCAGGCGGCTGACGTCGGCGTCGAACCCCCACAGCAGCAGGCACGCGCCCGCGGCCAGGATGATGATGCCGTTGGAGAAGGCCAGGCGGTCGCCGCGGGTGTGGAGCTGGCGCGGCAGGTAGCGGTCCTGGGCGAGGATCGAGCCGAGCACCGGGAAACCGTTGAAGGCGGTGTTGGCCGCCAGGAACAGGATGAGCGCGGTCACCGCCGAGATCGCCACGAACGGCAGCGACCCGCCGCCGAACACCGCGTCGGCCACCTGCGAGATGATCGGCTGCTGGTAGTAGCCGGGGCCGACCGGCGTGCCGTCCGGCCGCAGCAGGTCCTCGGGCACCACGGACGGCTCGGCCACCTTCACGCCCGAGGCCAGCCCGAGCGCGATGATGCCGCCGAACATCACGATGGCCACGACGCCCATCATGAGCAGCGTGGTGGCCGCGTTCCTGCTCTTGGGCTTGCGGAAGGCGGGCACGCCGTTGCTGATGGCCTCGACGCCGGTCAGGGCCGCGCAGCCGGAGGAGAAGGCCCGCAGGATGAGGAAGGCCGCCGCGAAGGCCGTCAGGTTGGTCTGCTCGGCCCGCACGGTGAAGTCCGCGCTCGGGGCGTGCAGCTCGTCGCCCAGCACCAGCAGCCGGAACCCGCCCCAGACGATCAGCCCCACCACGGCGATCATGAACGCGTACGTGGGGACGGCGAAGGCGGCGCCGGACTCGCGGATGCCGCGCAGGTTGATCACGGTGAGCAGCACGACGATGACGATGGCCACGGCCGGCTTGTGCTGGCCCACGAACGGGATGGTGGCGCCCACGTAGTCGACGCCGTTGGCGACGGAGACGGCGACGGTCAGCACGTAGTCGACCAGCAGCGCGCTGGCCACCGTGAGGCCGGCGTTCTTGCCGAGGTTGGTGGTGGCCACCTCGTAGTCGCCGCCGCCGCTGGGATAGGCGTGCACGTTCTGCCGGTAGGAGGCGACCACCGTGAGCATCACCACGACGACGGCGACCGCGATCCAGGGGCTGTAGGAGTAGAAGGAGACACCGGCCAGCGACAGGATGACCAGGATCTCCTGGGGGGCATAGGCCACGGAGGAGAGCGCGTCGCTGGCGAAGACGGGGAGTGCGATCCGTTTGGGGAGGAGTTGCTCGTGGAGCTGCCCGCTGCGCAGGGCGCGCCCCACGAGCAAGCGTTTGACAAGATCCGTTACCTTCGCCACGTCACCAGATGCTAGCCCTAGAGCCGGGGCCTAAACGAGGCGCTCCCCCCTGGCGCCATACTGGTGTTCAACAACCGGCCGGCCGCGACGATGCGGGGGGACATGCATATTGTGATCATGGGGTGTGGCCGCGTGGGATCGACCCTCGCGCACATCCTCGAGGACAGCGGCCATTCCGTCGCCATCATCGATCGCGACCCGCAGGCGTTCCGCCGGCTGCGTGCCGGGTTCCGCGGTCGCCGGGTGACCGGGATGGGCTTCGATCGCGACGTGCTCACCGAGGCCGGCGTCGAGTCGGCGGCCGCCTTCGTCGCCGTCTCCAGCGGCGACAACTCCAACATCATCTCCGCGCGGGTGGCGCGCGAGACGTTCGGCGTCGACAACGTCGTGGCCCGCATCTACGACCCCCGCCGGGCCGAGGTCTACCAGCGGCTGGGCATCCCGACGGTGGCCACCGTCCGCTGGACCGCCGACCAGATCCTGCGCCGCATCCTGCCCGAGGGCGCCGAGCCGCTCTGGCGCGACCCCACGGGCACCGTCGTGCTCGCCGAGGTGATCATCAACCCCTCCTGGATCGGCACCCGCGTCGTCGACCTGGAGGAGCGCGCGGGCACCCGGGCCGCGTTCATCAACCGCATGGGCGAGGCCCTGACCATCACCACCGACACGGTGGTGCAGGAGGGCGACGTGCTGCACGTCATCGCCGCCGAGAACGACATGGACCGGATCAACAAGGTGCTCGCCGGAGCGCCGGAAGAGGACCACTGATGCGCGTCGCCATCGCCGGAGCGGGCGCGGTCGGCCGCTCCATCGCCGCGGAGCTGCTGGAGAACGGGCACGAGGTCCTGCTCATCGACGTCAACCCCAGGGCCATCAAGATCGACAGCGTGCCGCGGGCCGAGTGGCTGCTCGCCGACGCCTGCGAGATCGCCTCCCTCGACGAGGCCGGCCTCAACAACTGCCAGGTCGTGGTCGCCTCCTCCGGCGACGACAAGGTCAACCTCGTGGTGTCGCTGCTGGCCAAGACCGAGTACGGCGTGCCGCGCGTGGTGGCCCGCATCAACCACCCCAACAACGAGTGGCTGTTCAACGAGTCGTGGGGCGTGGACGTCGCCGTCTCCACGCCGCGCCTGCTCAGCGCGCTGGTGGAGGAGGCGGTGAGCGTCGGCGACCTGGTGCGCCTGATGACGTTCCGCCAGGGCCAGGCCAACCTCGTCGAGCTGACGCTGGCCGAGGACGCGCCGGTCGTCGGCCAGCGGACCGGGGCGGTGCCGTGGCCGCCGGACACCGCGCTGGTGGCCATCCTGCGTGAGGGGCGGGTGCTGACCCCGTCGGCCGACGACCCCCTGGAGGCGGGGGACGAGCTGCTGTTCGTGGCCAGCCAGGAGGTCGAGCAGGAGCTCGCCCGCCTGCTGTCCCAGCACTAGCTCCGCCGGCGGCGCCGGGGCGCGACCCCGGACGGCCGGTGCGGCACGCGGGCCACACCGGCCCGGTCTCGCCCGGGCCGGCTCGGTCTTACCTGCGCCGGCCCGGTCTCGCCCGCGCCGGCCCGGTCTCGCCCGCGCCGGCCCGGTCTCGCCTGCGCCGGCCCTGTCTTACCCGCGCCGGCCCGGTCTCACGACTCGCAGGTGGTCTCGAACTCGGCGTCGCAGCGGTCGGTGCCGTCCCCGCCGGTGGCCGTGTCGGTTCCCGCGTCGCCCAGCAGCAGGTCGTCGCCGCCGAGGCCGGACAGCCGGTCGTCGCCGTCGCCGCCGGAGACGGCGTCCGCGGCGAGGCCGCCGAGGAAGGCGTCCGCGCCCGGCCCCAGCACGACCCTGGAGCGCAGGGCCGTCCGGTTGCGCACCAGGTCGTCACCCTCCGCCGTGAGGACGGAGACCGTCGTGACGCCCGCGGCGGCGCAGTCCACCTGGTCGGCGGTCACCGCGACGCACAGCGCGCCCGCGACGACCGTGTCGGCCGCGTTCCTGACCAGCAGCGAGCCGTCGGTGTCCACGGACACGGCGATGTCGTCGGCCGCCGCGCCCGCGCGTACCTCCAGCACCGACCCCGCCACGCGCACGCCGGTCGCGGCCTGCGCCGGCCCGGTGACGGCCAGCAGGCAGCCGGCCAGCGCCGCGCCCGCCGTCAGCGCGCGCACCCCGTTGCGCCGCAGGACGCGGGCCCTGGCGCGCGGCGCGTTCCCCCGTGTACTCATCGAAATCCCCTCCAGCGATTGGATGGCAGGCCCCCGCGGTCGCGAGGGCCGAGGACGAGTACAGCGCCGGGAGCGCCGCCGCCCTGTGCCGGAAGGGACAGCGGCCGTGTGCCTTTTTGCCTACCGCCGTCCTGGCTGCCGCTGCCCGGCCCGGGTCACAGCCAGCCCATGCGCTGGGCGGTGCGGATGGCCTCCAGGCGGTTCTGGGCGTTGAGCTTGGTCATCGCGCTCGACAGGTAATTGCGCACGGTGCCCTCGGTCAGGTGCAGCTCGCCCGCGATGCGCGCGATCGTGGCGCCGTCGCCGGCCAGCCGCAGCGCGTCGCGCTCGCGGTCGGTCAGCGGGCTGTCGCCGGCCGCCATCGCCGCCGCGGCCAGCTCGGCGTCGAGGTAGCGGCCGCCGCCCTGGACCTTGCGGATCGCCATGGCCAGCTCCTCGGCGGAGGCGTCCTTGCCCAGGAAGCCGCTGACGCCCGCGGCCATCGCCCGGCGCAGGTAGCCGGGGCGGCCCAGGCTCGTCAGGATGACGATCTTGCACTGGGAGCTGATCCGCTCGGCCGCGCTCAGGCCGTCCATGCCGGGCATCTCGATGTCGAGCACGGCCACGTCCGGCCGGTGCTCGGCCACCGCGGCGAGCACCTCGTCGCCCCGGCCGACCTGGGCGACCACCTCGATGCCCTCCTCCAGGTCCAGCAGGGCCGCGATGGCGCCGCGGATGAGGTGCTCGTCGTCGGCGAGCAGGACGCGGATGGTCATGATCTCTCCCCACGGCTCACGCGGGCACCGCCGCCCGCAGCAGGAAACGGCCCTCGGGCGTGGGCGCGGCCTCCAGGCTGCCGCCCGCCGCGCGCAACCGGTCGGCCAGGCCGGCCAGCCCGTTGGGCGCGTGCTCGCCCACGGGGCCGTTCACCCCGTCGTTGGACATCTCCAGCACCCCGTCCTCGATCGTGATCGTGCAGGACGCGGCCCGGCTGTGCTTGAGCACGTTGGTGGTGCCCTCGCGGACGACCGTGGCCAGCAGCGTGCGGGTCTCCGGCGTCAGCGCCGCGGTGTCGGCGCGCACCGTGCAGCGCACGTCGGCCGCCTCCAGCACCGCCCGGACGCCGGCCAGCACCTCGTCCAGGTCGATGGCCCGGTAGTTCTGCACCGCGGTACGCACCTCGCGCAGCGAGCGGCGGGACAGGTCGCGTACCTCGAACATCTCGGCCGCGGCCGCCCCGGGATCGGCGCGCAGCAGCTCCTCGGCCCTCGCGGTACGCGCGGCCACGTCGGTCAGGCTCTGGCCGAGCAGGTCGTTGAGGTCGCGGGCGAAGCGCAGCCGCTCCTCGGAGACCGCCAGCATGGCCAGCGCCTCCTCGCCCTGGTGCGCCTCCTGGACCGTCCGCCACAGCCGCAGGTTGACCCACACCCCGCCGGCCGCGACCACGACCATGAACGCCAGCGCCGCCACCAGGATCAGCACGTCCGTGAGCCCCGCGCCGGCCAGCGTCAGGGCCACGGCCAGGACGGCGATCGAGCCGGCCGACAGGGCGACGGCCGTGCGCGTGCGGACGAACGGCGTCAGCGTCCCCAGCCAGGTGGGAAGCGCCCACACGACGGCGAAGCAGCACAGGACCAGGGCGATCACCCCGCTCGCCGTCAGCAACGCCGTGGGCCGCGGCCCGCCGCGCACCGCCACCCGGAACGGCCGCGTGCTGAGCGCGATGAAGACCACCAGCAGCACCCCGGCCGCCACCGCGAGGGACGGCCACATCCCCGCCTGCACCTGCAGGTAGAGCCCGTAGAAGCCGAACAGGCTCAGCAGCGGGACGACGTCGGCGGAGTAGACGATCAGCCAGCGGACCTTGTCGAGCTTGGTCGCCCTCCGCAGCCGGCCGAGCGGCCCCGGCGGGCGGGCGGGCCTCATGCCGGAACCACCTCGCGCGCCGGCAGCTCGCCGCCGACCGGCACCGTGGCGCGCAGCAGGAACTCGCCGTCCGCCGTGGTCGCGGCCGACAGCGTGCCGCCGGCCGCGACCAGCCGCTCGGCCAGCCCGCGCAGGCCGCTGCCCGGCCGGGACGCGGCCTGCGGCACCCCGTCGTTGCGCATCTCCAGCACGCCGCCGTCGATCGTGATCGCGCAGTACGTGGCCGCGCTGTGCTTGAGCACGTTCGTGCCGCCCTCGCGCACCACCCACGCCAGCAGCGCGCGGGCGGGCGGCGACAGGTCCTCGGGCCGGGCGCGCACCACGCAGCGGGCCCCGGCCGCCTCCAGCGCGGCCCGCACGCCGGCCAGCTCCTGGTCCAGGTCGAGCGCCTGGTAGCCGTGCACGGCCTGCTGCACCTCGGCCAGCGAGTCGGCGGCCAGCCCGCGCACCTCGGCCATCTCCGCCAGCGCCCGCCCGGGATCCTTGGTGGCCAGCTTGGCGGCCAGCTCGCTCTTCAGCGTGATCACCGACAGGCTGTGACCGAGCAGGTCGTGCAGGTCGCGGGCGAAGCGCAGCCGCTCCTCCGCCACGGCCAGCCGCGCCCTGGCCTCGCGGCTGTGGTGGGCGTCCCTGATCATCCACCAGAGCCAGCGCCACAGGAGCATGGCCGTGACCATGACGAAGGCGTTCACGGCGGTGCCGACCAGGGTGTTGAGCCAGCTCTGGCCGTGGACGAGCGTGGCGTACACGGTGAACAGCGCGACCACCACGGCCGCGAGGCAGGCCGTCGCCCGCAGGGACAGGTAGAGCGCGGCCGCCGACAGCCACAGCAGGCCCATCTCGATCACGGGGGACGCGCCGTTGAAGGCGGGCGGGCGCAGCAGGACCGTGCCCGTCGCGAACACCCCTGACACCATCAGCTTCCAGCCGGGACGCGGCCGCCGGTCGAATGCCTCGCGCATGACGAAGGGGAACAACCCGCACAGGCCGAGCTGGCAGGTGATGACGAGGGCGGCGTGGGCGGTCGTGATCGCGCCCGCCATCGTCCGGCCGGCGACGAACGCCACGGAGATGACGGCGACGAGCGCCATGCTGCCGTCCATCCAGTAGAGCAGGATCTTCCGCGCCGTCTCGGGACGAGCCGCCATCGCCCCCCTCCCCTGCCGGCTGGAACAACATCGCGTAAGGGGATTTTATAGGTCAGGGTGCGGTACCTCGTAGAACGTCGGAGATCTCCTCGTCGGGGGCGGCTCCGCGCAGCGACAGCCAGGCCAGGCCGTGGCGGGCGGCGTACGCCTTGAGGGTGCGGGCGTCGCGTACGTCGAGGTCGGAGCCGTGCTCCAGGAAGAGCGTCAGGGCGACGCGCCGCCACGCCTCCTCCGGGTCGTCCAGCGCCTGGGCGCGGGCGATCTGGGCGCGCGCGAGGTGGACGGCCGTGGCGAGCCGGCCCAGGCGGCCGGCGGGAGCCGCGCGCGGCTCCAGGAGGGCCAGCAGGTTGACGGTCGCGACGTCGGCGCCGGCCTGCCGGGTGGTGCGCAGCGCGGCGGCGTCCGCGGGGTCGAGCCCGGACGCCCGCAGCGGCAATGTGAAGCTGACCCGCAACGGCCGCTCCCGCTGCAACGCCCGCAACGCCCGCGCCCTCCGCAGCACCACCCCCGCGTCGGCCCCCGGACCGGGGTCTCCTGGGGCGGGCTCTCCTGAGGCGGGGTCCCCTGAGGCGGGGTACGCGGCGGGGGCGTCGTGGGGCTCGAAGTCGAGCGTGCCGGCGTCGAAGGCGCCGACCACCCGGCGGTAGGCGGCGGCGAGCCCGCCCGGCCGGACGCAGACGGCCGCCGGGTCGGCGCCGCCGGCCCCACCGAAGGAGGGCGCGGCGTCGCCGCCGAGCGCCCTGAGCCGCCCGATCCGGTTGGCCACGGGGTTCTCGCCGGGGCCGAGGTGCGTGCCGTCGGGGCTCGCCCACCGGGGGGAGCAGCCGTCGGCGCCGCCCGCGACGAGATGGCCGAGCAGGTAGTGGCGCACGCCGGTGCGCAGGGCCTCGGCCGGCAGGTCGAAGCCCGGCTCGCGGGCGGTGTCGACGAACCTCGCGAACACCGGCACCGGCGCCCCGGTCACGGCGACGGACAGCGCGGGCGTGTGCCGCACGATCACCCCGGCCCGGGGAACGGACGAGGGAGCAGCAGGGGGACCAGCAGGGGGAGCGGGTGGGGCGGCGCCCGCGGGCAGCAGCCGGACGGCGGCCGTGGTGGCGGCGACGAGCGCCAGCGCCGCGAGAGCCGCGAGGGGGCGGGGGAGCATGCCCGGCTCCCTCGGCTGCCGCGACATAGTGCACTCCCTGTGTTCGACCGGCTACATAGGGCGCAGAGGTTGAACGCTAGCAAGCCCGGCGGCACGGCGTCACCCCCTTCCGGATTCGGGTCCGCCGCGCGCCGATAATGTGTCCCATGAAGCTGCGGATCTTCACCGAGCCCCAGCAGGGCGCGACATATGACGACCTGCTCACCGTCGCCCAGGCCACCGAACGGCTGGGTTTCGACGCCTTTTTCCGGTCCGACCATTACCAACGCATCGGTACGGGTGCGCCGGGCCCCGGCTCGACCGATGCCTGGATCACGCTGGCGGGGCTGGCGAGGGAGACCTCGGCCATCCGGCTGGGCACGCTGGTGTCGCCCGCCACGTTCCGGCTGCCCGGGCCGCTGGCCATCAGCGTGGCCCAGGTGGACCAGATGAGCGGTGGCCGGGTCGAGCTGGGTTTCGGCACCGGCTGGTACGACGCCGAGCACACCTCGTACGGCATCCCGTTCCCGCCGGTCGGCGAGCGCTTCGGCCGCTTCGAGGAGCAGCTGGAGATCATCACCGGCCTGTGGACGGCGGAGAAGACCTACTCCTTCGAGGGCAGCTACTACCGGCTGGCCGACTCGCCCGCGCTGCCCAAGCCCGTGCAGCGGCCCCGCCCGCCGATCATCATCGGCGGGTCCGGCGCCAAGCGCACGCCGCGCCTCGCGGCCACCTACGCCGACGAGTTCAACCTGCCGTTCCGCTCCCTGGAGGAGACGGGCGCGGCGTTCGACCGGGTGCGCCGGGCGTGCGAGGCGACCGGCCGCGAGGTGGTGATGTCGGCGGCGCAGACCACGGTCGTGGGCGCGGACCGGGCGGAGATCGCGCGGCGCGCGGCGGCGATCGGCGAGGACCCGGACAAGCTGCGCGAGCGCGGCCTGTGCGGCACCCCGGCGGAGGTGGTCGAGAAGATCGGCGCCTTCGGCGCGCTCGGCGCCGAGCGGTTCTACCTGCAGATCCTCGACCTCGCGGACCTGGAGCACCTGGAGCTGATCGCCGCCGAGGTGCTGCCCCACGTGTGACCGGGGTAAACGGTTGGCGGGCCTTCGTGGCGTTCCGGCACACTTGGGACGTGCTGCTGACGATCACGAACACCGCGAGACCCGCCACCGACCTGGGCTTCCTCCTGCACAAGCATCCCGGGCGGGTGCAGGAGTTCAGCCAGTCCTCCGGCACGGCCACGGTGTTCTATCCCGAGGCGGACGAGGAGCGCTGCACGGCGGCGCTCCTGCTGGAGATCGACCCGGTCGCGCTGGTCAGGTCGCGCGGCAAGGGCTCGCCCGACTTCAGCCTGTCGCAGTACGTCAACGACCGCCCCTACGCCGCCTCCTCGCTGCTGGCCGTGGCGCTGGGCGACGTCTTCCGCACGGCGCGGGCGGGCCGCTGCAAGGCCCGCCCGGAGCTGCCGGACCGGGCGCTGCCGCTGGAGCTGCGGCTGCCCGCGCTGCCCTGCCGGGGCGGGCCCGACCTGGCCCGCCGATTGTTCGAGCCGCTGGGCTGGGAGGTCGAGGCGCGGGCGCTGCCGCTGGATAGCGCCTTCCCCGAATGGGGCGAGTCGCGTTACGTCGGCCTCGCGCTGCGCGGCACCGTACGCCTGGCCGACGCGCTCAACCACCTGTACGTGCTGCTGCCCGTCCTCGACGACGGCAAGCACTACTGGATCGCGCCCGACGAGGTGGACAAGCTCATCCGGGCGGGGGAGGGCTGGCTGCGCGGGCATCCCGAGCGCGGCCTGATCACCCGGCGCTACCTGGGGCGGCGCTGGACGCTGGCCCGCACGGCGCTGGCCCGGCTGGCCGAGCTGGGCGACGAGACCGAGGAGCACCTGGAGCCCGCGCTCGCCGAGGACGCCCCGGCCGGCGCCAGCGCCGCCGACGAGGCCGCCGCCGCCGAAGCGGAGGCGGCAGGCGAGAGCGCTGCGGAGCCCGCCGTTCCCGCGAGGCCGCTGAGTGTGCGGCGGCGGGAGGCCGTGCTGGCCAGGCTGGAGGAGCTGGGCGCGGTGAGCGTGCTCGACCTGGGCTGCGGCCAGGGCGAGCTGGTCGGCGCGCTGCTGTCCAGGCCCAGGTTCGCCCGCGTGGCCGGCATGGACGTCTCCCCGCTGGCGCTCGCGATCGCCGCCCGCAAGCTGCGCCTGGACCGCATGCCCGACGCCAAGCGCGCCCGGCTCACCCTGTTCCAGGGCGCGCTCACCTACACCGACAAGCGCCTGTCCGGCTACGACGCCGCCGTGCTCATGGAGGTGGTCGAGCACGTCGATCCGCCCCGCCTGGCGGCGCTGGAGCGCGTGGTGTTCGGCCACGCCCGCCCCCGGCACGTCATCGTCACCACCCCCAACATCGAGTACAACGTCCGCTACGAATTCCTCACCGGCCTGCGCCACCCCGACCACCGCTTCGAGTGGACCCGAGCCGAGTTCGCCGCCTGGGCCGGCCGGGTGGCGGCCGAGCACGGCTACCAGGTGACCCTGGAGCCGGTCGGCGACGACGACCCCGAGGTCGGCCCGCCCACCCAGATGGGAGTCTTCACCCGTGATCAGCGTTCCTGAGCTGTCCCTCGTGGTGCTCGTCGGCGTGTCCGGCAGCGGCAAGTCGACCTTCGCGCGCCGGCACTTCAAGCCCACGCAGGTCATCTCCTCCGACTTCTGCCGCGGCCTGGTCGCCGACGACGAGAACGACCAGGCCGCCACCCCGGCCGCCTTCGACCTGCTGCACCACATCGTCGGCGTACGGCTGGCCCGCGGCCTGCTCACCGTCGTGGACGCCACCAACGTCCAGTACGCCGCCCGCAAGAGCCTCGTCGAGCTGGCCAGGAAGCACGACGTGCTGGCCGACGCCATCGTGCTCGACGTGCCCGAGGAGGTGGCGATCGCGCGCAACGCCGCGCGTCCCGACCGCGACTTCGGCCCCGGCGTGGTGATCCGCCAGCGCAAGGACCTGCGCCGCTCGCTGGGCAAGATCTCCGGCGACGGGTTCAGGAAGGTCCACGTGCTGCGCGGCACGGACGAGATCGACGCCGCCGGCATCACCTACGAGAAGGCGTGGTCCGACCTGACCCACCTGAGCGGCCCGTTCGACGTCATCGGCGACGTGCACGGCTGCCGCGCGGAGCTGGAGGCGCTGCTGGCCCGGCTGGGCTGGGAGGGCATCCGGCACCCCGAGGGCCGCACGGCGGTGTTCGTCGGCGACCTGGTGGACCGCGGCCCCGACACGCCGGGCGTGCTGCGCCTGGTCATGGACATGGTCGAGGCGGGCACCGCGCTGTGCGTGGCCGGCAACCACGAGCAGAAGCTGGTGCGCGCGCTCAACGGCCGCAACGTCAAGGTCGCCCACGGCCTGCGGGAGTCGCTGGACCAGCTCGCCGCGCAGCCGCCGGAGTTCGTGGCGCGGGCCAAGGCGTTCATGGACGGCCTGCTCAGCCACTACCGGCTGGACGGCGGACGGCTGGTGGTCGCGCACGCCGGGCTCAAGGAGTCCTACCACGGGCGGGCCTCCAAGCGGGTGCGCTCGTTCGCCCTGTACGGCGACACGACCGGCGAGACCGACGAGTACGGCCTGCCGGTCCGCCTGCCGTGGGCCGAGGAGTACCGCGGCCGGGCCATGGTCGTCTACGGCCACACGCCCACGCCGAGCCCCGAGTGGGTCAACAACACGATCTGCCTCGACACCGGCTGCGTCTTCGGCGGCCACCTGACCGCGCTGCGCTACCCGGAGCGGGAGCTCGTCCAGGTCCCGGCGGAGAAGGTCTGGTACGAGCCGGTCAAGCCGCTCGGCACCGGCCCGGCCCGCGACCCGGGCATGCTGGACGTCGGCGACGTGATCGGCACCCGGCACGTCGAGACCCGGTTCGGCGGCCGGATCAAGGTCGCGGAGGAGAACGCGGCCGCCGCCCTGGAGATCATGAGCCGCTTCGCGGTGGACCCGCGCTGGCTGGTCTACCTGCCGCCGACGATGGCCCCGCCGGAGACCTCCCGGCTGGACGGCTACCTGGAGCACCCGCACGAGGCGTTCGAGGAGCTAGCCGCCGCCGGGGTGCGCGAGGTGGTCTGCGAGGAGAAGCACATGGGCTCGCGGGCGGTGGCCGTGCTGGCCCGGACGCCGGAGGCCGCCGCGGCCCGGTTCGGCGTGCGTGACGGCTCCTGCGGCGCGGTCTACACGCGTACCGGGCGGCCGTTCTTCGCCGACACCGGCCCGCTGGTCGAGGGGTTGCGGGCGGCCTGCGCGCCGCTGTGGGACGAGCTGGGCTCCGACTGGGTGGTGCTCGACTGCGAGCTGCTGCCCTGGTCGGCCAAGGCCGGCGACCTCATCAGGAGCCAGTACGCGTCGGTGGGCGCCGCGGCCGGCGCCGCCCTGCCGGCGGCGCTGTCCGCGCTGGAGGCGGCGGCCGGGCGCGGGCTGGACGTGGCCGGGCTGCTGGAGCGCACCCGGCGCCGCTCCGCCAACGCCGAGCTGTTCCGCGCGGCCTACGCGCGGTACTGCTGGCCGGTGGACGGCCTGGAAGGGGTCAAGGTGGCGCCGTTCCAGATCCTGGCCTGCGAGGGGCGGGCCACGGCGCTGGAGCCGCACGCCTGGCACCTGGCCACGCTGTCCAGGCTGGACGGGCCGCTGATCGCCCCGACCCGGCACGTCTTCGCCGACCTCGGCTCGCCGGAGTCGCGGGCGGCGGCCACCGCCTGGTGGGAGTCGATGACGGCGGCCGGCGGAGAGGGCATGGTGGTCAAGCCCGCCGCGTACACGCCCGGCCGGGTGCAGCCCGGGATCAAGGTGCGCGGGCGCGAGTACCTGCGCATCATCTACGGCCCCGACTACACCGAGTCGCTGGACGTGCTGCGCAGGCGCTTCCTCGGCAAGAAACGCTCGCTCGCGCTGCGCGAGTACGCGCTCGGCCTGGAGGCGCTGGCCCGGCTGGCGGACGGCGAGGCGGCCTGGCGGGTGCACGAGCCGGTCTTCGCGGTGCTGGCCCTGGAGTCGGAGCCGGTGGACCCGCGCCTTTAAAGCTTGGGCAATCGCCTTCTTAGGGCTGTGACGTGCGGGTATGCCCCCTGGATCCAGGGAAAGGACCCGCATGGCCACTCAGCACACGCACCAAGAGCACCTGGGGCACGTCGTGTTCATCACGGCGGCCGCCGCCATCGGCGGGTTCCTGTTCGGCTACGACAGCTCCGTCATCAACGGCGCGGTCGTCGGGATCGAGCGGCATTTCCGGGTGGGATCGGTCGAGACCGGCTTCGTGGTGGCCATCGCGCTGCTGGGCTCGGCCGTGGGCGCCTGGGCCGGCGGCCGGCTGGCCGACCGGTGGGGGCGCACCCGGTCGATGCAGGTGGCGGCGCTGTTGTTCGCGGTCAGCTCGATCGGGCAGATGTTGCCGTTCGCGCTGTGGGACCTGGCGCTGTGGCGGGTGGTCGCGGGCTTCGCGATCGGTATGGCCTCGGTGCTCGGGCCGGCCTACATCGCCGAGGTCGCGCCGCCCGCCTACCGGGGGCGGCTGGGCTCGTTCCAGCAGCTCGCCATCGTGCTCGGCATCGCGGTCTCGCAGCTCGTCAACTACGTGATCGCGCGGCTGGCGGGCGGCGAGGTGAACAACCGGCTGTGGATGCTGGAGGCGTGGCAGTGGATGCTGGGCGCGTGCGTCGTCCCGGCGCTGCTGTACCTGCTGTTCGCGCTGACCATCCCCGAGTCGCCGCGCTACCTCATCATGTCGGGACGGTCGCGGCGGGCGCGGGAGGTGCTGGCCGAGGTCGAGGGCGAGGGCGTGGACCTCGACGAGCGCATCGCCGAGATCCAGCACGTGCTGCGCACCCAGCGGGTGCCGGGGCTGAAGGACCTGCGGGGGCCCGCGCTCGGGCTGCTCGGGATCGTGTGGGTCGGCATCGTGCTGTCGGCCTTCCAGCAGCTCGTCGGCATCAACGTGATCTTCTACTACTCGTCGGTGTTGTGGCAGTCGGTCGGCATCAACCAGAGCGACTCGCTGCTCATCAGCTTCTCCAGCTCGATCATCAACATCATCGGCACGTTCATCGCGATCTCCCTGGTGGACAGGATCGGCCGGCGTCCGCTGCTCATGATCGGCTCGGCCGGGATGGCGCTCTCGCTGGCCACGGCGGCGTGGGCGTTCAGCGCGTCCCGGACGACCGCGAGCGGGGGGGTCGCGCTGCCCGAGCCGCAGGGGCCGATCGCGCTCGTCGCGGCCAACGTGTTCGTGTTGTTCTTCGCGCTGTCGTGGGGTGTGGTGGTCTGGGTGCTGCTGGGCGAGATGTTCCCCAACCGCATCCGCGCGGCCGCGCTCGGCGTCGCCGCGGCGGCCCAGTGGATCGCCAACTGGGCCATCACGGTGTCGTTCCCGGCCCTGGCCGACTGGAACCTGCCGCTCACCTACGCCGCGTACGCGCTGTTCGCCCTGCTGTCGTTCTTCTTCGTGATGAAGTGGGTCAGGGAGACGAAGGGTCGCAAACTCGAAGACATGGGCTAACCTGTGCCGTGCTCGACGACGTTCTCGGTCCCTCGCTCGACGTGTTGTTCTGCGGCATCAACCCCGGTCTCATGTCCGCGGCCACCGGTCACCACTTCGCCAGGCCCGGCAACCGCTTCTGGCCCGCCCTGCACCTGTCCGGCTTCACGCCGCGGCTGCTGGCCCCGTCCGAGCAGCACCTGCTGCCCTCGTACGGGCTGGGCATCACCAACCTCGCGCCCCGCGCCAGCGCCAAGGCGTCGGAGCTGACGAAGGAGGAGCTGGTCGAGGGCGGAGCGGTGCTGGCCGCCAAGGTGGCGGGGGTCGCGCCGCAGGTGCTCGCCGTGCTGGGGGTCTCGGCGTACCGCACCGCCTTCCTGCGGCCCAAGGCGCGGATCGGGCCGCAGGAGGAGACGGTGGGCGGGGCCAGGGTGTGGGTGCTGCCCAACCCGAGCGGGCTCAACGCCCATTGGACCCTGGCCGGGATCGCGGACGAGATGCGCCGCCTGCGATCGTCACTGGCCGCCTGAGGGGCTCATCGGGCGGCGAAGTCCTGCGTCCAGTACATCCGGCCCGCCGCGTTCTTGGCCGCGCCGATCCCGATGAGGGTGTAGCGGCAGTTCAGGATGTTGGCCCGGTGCCCCGAGCTGTTCATCCATCCCTGGACCACGGCGCTGGGCGTGGTGTAGCCCTCGGCGATGTTCTCCGCGAAGGCCGAGCCGCCGGTGAAGCCCGCCGCGCGGATGCGGTCCATGAAGCTGCTGCCGTCGGCGGAGTTGTGGTCCATCTTCCCGCGCCTGGCCATCTCGGCGGAGTGGCCGGAAGCGGCCGCGCGGAGCTGCGGGTCGTGCTTGAGCGCGCCGCAGCCGGCCTTGGCGCGCTCGGCGTTGGTCAGGCGCAGGACCTCGTTCTCCTCGGCCGTGCCGACCGTTCCGCCGGAGGGCGGGGCGGAGGTGGTGGGGGAGGAGGTCGGGGTCGAGGTCGGGGTGGACGAGCCCGTCGGCGTGGGCGTCGGCGTGCCCGGCGCCGGGGTGGTGGGGGTGCAGGTGAGCCTGACCGGCCTGGACTTCGCGGTGCCGCCGCGGTAGTCGGTGACGGTCGCGTAGTACGTGCCCGGCGCGCAGGGCAGGGTGAGCGTGATGCGGCCGTTCCTGGTGGCGCCGCTCTTGACGACCGGGTCCGGGCCGGGGACGGCCCGCTGGACGCGGATGCGGACGAGCGCGCGGGAGAAGCAGCCCCGGCGGGCGGCCGAGGAGACGATCGTGAGCGCGTTGCCGCTCAGCCTGGGCTTGGTGACGGTCACCCGGCAGGCCGACTGCGATGCGTTCGCGGCCTCGGCCGCGGTGGTTGCGGTGGCGGCCTCGGCCGCGGTGACCGGCGCGCACAGGGCGGCGGCGCTCACCAGGCCGGCTAGAACCCCTAGGGGTCTGCGCATGGGGGGTTTCCTCCAGTTGCGATAGACGCTGGATGGCTAGGCATTCTGGCGGGGCCGCAACCCGTTTGTCATCCAATTCGCGACATTTCCGTGATGTTGCAGGTAAACCGAAGTGTCCTCTGAGGCGTCTGAAGCGACCTCTGCGGCTCTCTATACGGACTGCCCGAAACCCGGTGATTGAACCGGTTAGCCAGGCTTTGAGAGCGTTCCCAGCCCTGTGTCTCGAAAGCGTCACGGCTCTTGACGGAGGTGACACGGGGAATTTACGTTCGCGGTACTTATCCGGTTCAGCAATCCATGCGCTCATCGGCGGGGGTCACTGGGAGCGCTCCCATCGGACTGGCACGTAGGAGCCTTCGCGCCGCGCGCGAAGGAAGGAGAGAAGCGATGCGTAACCGGGCTCGGAAGATCATCCCGCTCGTCGCGGCGGGCCTGCTCGCCGTCACGGCCTGCAGCGGCGGCCCCTCCACGCCGACCGGGCCGGCCGCCACCCAGGGCCAGGGCCAGAGCGGGCCGGCCGGCGCGGACCCGAACCAGCTCCCCCGCAACGAGACCCTCTACACCACCGGCACCCAGTGGGGCCCGCCGGCCAACTTCAACCCGATCCGCGAGTGGGACTCGGCGGTCGGCACCAAGGGCCTGGTGTACGAGACGCTGTTCCACTACGACACCGTCGCCGCCAAGCTCACGCCCTGGCTGGCGGCGAGCGGCTCCTGGACCGACGACACCACCTACGAGGTCAAGCTGCGCCCCGGCGTCAAGTGGTCCGACGGCCAGCCCTTCACCGCCAAGGACGTCGTCTTCTCCTTCGAGCTCGGCAAGATGGAGACCATCCCCTACCACCACCTGTGGGACTGGCTGAAGTCGGTCGAGGCCACCGACGACCAGACGGTGACGTTCACCTTCTCCAAGGCCAACTACCAGCAGTGGGACTTCAACCTCTACAGCCGCTCGATCGTCCCCGAGCACATCTGGAAGGGCCGCGCGGAGAAGGAGGTCCTCGACGGTCTCAACGAGAACCCGGTCGGCACGGGCGCCTACAAGTTCATGAGCAAGGACCAGGACCGCGTGGTCCTGCAGCGCCGCGACGACTGGTGGGGCAAGAGCACGCTCAACATGGAGCCCAAGCCCCGCTACATCGTCGACATCGCCACCCCGAGCAACGAGGTCGCGATGGGCCTGCTGCTGCAGAAGGGCCTCGACCTCAGCAACAACTTCCTGCCCGGCGTGGCCAACCTGGTCAAGGGCAACTTCGGCCTGACGACCTACTACAACGAGCCGCCGTACATGTTGTCGGCCAACACCGCCTGGCTGGTGCCCAACACCACCAAGAAGCCCATGGACGACCCCGCCTTCCGCAAGGCCCTCGCCTCCTCGATCGACGTCAAGAAGATCGTCGAAGGCGTGTACGGCAACCTCGTCAAGGCCGCCAGCCCGACCGGCCTGCTGCCGCAGTGGGACAAGTACGTCGACCAGAACGTGGTCAGCGCCTCCGGCTTCACCTTCGACACCGCCAAGGCCAAGAAGCTGCTGGCCGACGCCGGCTACAAGGACGGCGACGGCGACGGGTACGTCGAGAACAAGGACGGCTCCAAGCTGAGCCTGTCCCTGATCGTCCCGTCCGGCTGGACCGACTGGATGGAGTCGGCCCGCTCGATCGCCGCCAGCGCCAAGACCGCCGGCATCCAGATCACCCCAGACTTCCCCGACTTCAACGCCCTGGTCGAGAAGCGCGGCAAGGGCGACTTCGACCTGCTGATCAACAACGAGCGGCAGCTGTCGAACTCGCCCTACACCTACTACGAGTACCTCTTCCAGCTGCCGATCCAGAAGCAGCAGAACACGGTGAACTTCGCCCGCTACGAGAACAAGAAGGCCTGGGACCTCGTCCAGCAGCTCGACCAGGTCAGGACCGACGACACCGCCGGCATGCAGAAGATCATCTCCCAGCTCCAGCAGATCCACCTGGACGACCTGCCGGTGATCCCGCTCTGGTACAACGGCCTGTGGGCGCAGTCCAGCACCTCCACCTGGAAGAACTGGCCGGCCGCCGCCGGGGGCGCGCCGAAGACCCCCGCCGTGATGTGGCGCAACTGGATCGAGCTGGGCGGCTTCGAGACCCTCACCCAGCTCCAGCCCAACGCCTCCTAGCCGAGCCGCCAGCCCCCGCCCCCGCCCCCGCTTCCGCGCGCGCCCGCCCGTCCGCCCGTCCGCCGGTCGGTCGGCCGGTCGGCGGGCCCGGGAGCGGGGCCTTCCCGGAGACAGATCACGTGCGTCGCTACTTCGGCAGGAAACTGCTCATCTACGGGCTGACGTTCTTCGTCGCCGTCACGATCAACTGGATGATCCCGCGCTTCATGCCCGGCGACCCGGTCGCCAGCATGGTCGCGCGGGCCAACGTCACCAAGCCCGAGGCCGTCGAGGCCATGCGGGCCTACTACACCAGCCTCTTCGGCCTGGACCAGCCGCTGCTCGCGCAGTACGCCAACTTCTGGGGCGCGCTGCTGCGCGGTGACTTCGGCACCAGCATCTGGCTCTTCCCGACCCCGGTCAGCCAGGTGATCGGCGGCGCGGTGCCGTACACGCTGGCGCTGATCGTCCCGTCGGTGCTGCTGAGCTGGGTCGTCGGCAACCGGTTCGGCGCGTACGCGGCCCGCCGCAAGCTGCTCGACAACACGGTCCTACCGGTCGGGTACGTGCTGACGGCCATGCCGTACATGTGGCTGGCGGTGTTGCTGGCCTGGTCGCTCGGCGTCATCGCGGGGATCTTCCCGGTGGCCGGCGGCTACAGCTTCTCCATGCGCCCCAACCTGTCGTGGGCGTTCCTGCTCGACCTGCTGCACCACTGGACGCTGCCGTTCCTGTCGCTGTTCCTGGTGGCGCTGGGCGGCTGGGCGATCGGCATGCGAAACATGATCATCTACGAGCTGGAGTCCGACTACTCCACCTACCTGTCGGCGCTCGGCGCGCCCGCCCGGCTCGTCCGCCGCTACGCCTTCCGCAACGCCGTCCTGCCGCAGATCACCGGCCTGGCCCTGCAGCTCGGCGTGCTGGTGGCCGGCGCCCTGGTCACCGAGATCGTCTTCGCCTACCCGGGCCTCGGCAGCCTCATACTCAAGGCCATCCAGAACAAGGACTTCTTCCTGCTGCAGGGCACGTTCCTGTTCATCGTGCTCGGCGTGCTGATCGCCAACTTCATCATCGACATCGTCTACGTCGTGGTCGACCCCAGGACCAGGGCGGGAATGGCGGGTGCGCAGGCATGACGACGATCCAGGAAACCGTCCCGCGCGAGCGGGAGGGGGTGCGGCGCGAGGCGCTCCACTTCGCGGTGCGCAACGGCAAGCTGATGGCCGGCCTGGTCATCGTGCTCGCGCTGCTCCTGCTGGGCCTGCTCGGCCCGCTGCTGGTGGACGCCACGCCCAACGAGTACGGCCCCCGGCCCATGAGCCCGCCCACCGGCGAGCACTGGCTCGGCACCACCACCTTCGGCCAGGACATCTTCGCCCAGTTCGTGTACGGCCTGCGCAGCACCTTCGCGGTCGGCGTGATCGGCGGCGGCATCGCCGCGGTCATCGGGATGGCCGTCGGCTTCGCGGCCGGCTACCTCGGCGGGTTCGTGGACGAGGTGCTCAACATGCTGACCAACGTCATCCTGGTCATCCCCACCCTGGCCGTCCTGCTCATCGTCAACGCCTACCTGGGCATCCGCAGCGTGGCGGTGCAGGGCCTGTTCATCGGGCTGACGCAGTGGCCGTGGGCGGCGCGGGCGATCCGGGCGCAGACGTTCTCGCTGCGTACCCGGGAGTTCGTGGACCTGGCCAGGATGAGCGGGTCGGGCACCTGGCGGATCATCGCCAGGGAGATCGCCCCGAACATGAGCTCCTACCTGTTCATGACGTTCATCCTGCTGTTCGGCGGCTCGGTGCTCATCGCCTCCTCGCTGGACTTCATCGGCCTCGGCCCCACCGAGGGCGTCTCGCTGGGCCTGATGTTGCAGAACGCCAACCAGTGGAGCGCGCTCCAGCTCGGCATGTGGTGGTGGTTCGTCCCGCCCGGCGCCGCCATCACCGCCATCGTGGGCGCCCTGTACGTGGCCAACGTCGGCCTCGACGAGGTCTTCAACCCGAAGCTGAGGGAGACATGAGCCTGCACGTCAGCGAGCTGGAGGTCCACTACCGCACGCTCAGGGGCGACGTGCGCGCGCTCGACGGCATGTCCTTCGAGCTGGGCGACGGCGAGATCCTGGGCCTGGTCGGCGAGTCCGGCTGCGGCAAGAGCACCCTGGGCAAGGCGCTCATCCGCATGGACGGCCGCATGCGGCACGTCGGCGGCCGGGTCGTCCTCGACGGGCGGGAGCTGCCCATCGCCGACGACCGCGCCATGAACGACTTCCGCTTCAAGGAGGTCTCCCTCATCCCGCAGTACGCGATGAGCGCGCTCAACCCCACCCGCAAGATCCGCAAGATGGTCGGGGAGCTGCTGAGGTCGCGCGGCGCCGCGCTGGACGTCGCCGAGCTGGAGCGGCGCATGGACCAGGTCGGGCTGCCGCGCGAGGTGCTCGACCGCTACCCGATCGAGCTGTCGGGCGGCATGAAGCAGCGCATGGTCATGGTCATCTCCACGCTGCTCGACCCGTCCCTGCTCATCGCCGACGAGGTCACCTCCGCGCTCGACGTCTCCACCCAGAAGGCCGTCGCCCGCGCCCTGCTCGGCTTCCGCGACAGCGGCTACGTCAAGAGCATGATCTTCGTCACCCACGACATCGCGCTCACCCACCACATCGCCGACACGATCATGGTCATGTACGCGGGCCGCCTCGCCGAGAAGGCCCCCGCCGACGTGCTCGTCAAGGCGCCCAGGCACCCGTACACCAGGCTGCTCATCGACGCGCTGCCCGAGGTCGGCGTCCGCTACGCCGAGCGCAGGCTGGAGGGCATCGCCGGCAGCCCGCCGTCGTTGCTGGACCCGCCCCCGGGCTGCCGCTTCCGCGACCGCTGCCCCCTCGCCGGGGACGAGTGCGCCGAGCAGCCGCCGGTGGCCGAGGTCGCGCCTGGTCACTACGTCGCCTGCTGGAAGGCATGATGCTGAGACTCGACCACGTCACCAAGGTGTTCAGGATCGGCGCCTTCGGCGGCCGGACCGTCACCGCCGTCGCGGACGTCAGCTTCGACGTCGTGCCCGGCGAGGTCGTCTCCCTCATCGGGGAGAGCGGCAGCGGCAAGAGCACGATCGGCCGCATGATCCTCGGGCTCAACCCGGCCACCAGCGGCACGATCACCTTCGACGGCCGCCCGGCCCGCTCGGGCAAGGAGTACTACCGGCACGTCCAGGGCATCTTCCAGGACCCGTTCAGCTCGTTCAACCCGGTCTTCAAGGCCGACCGGGTGTTCGCGATGATCAAGGAGTCGTACCGTCCGGACGTGCCCGCCCGGGAGTGGGACGAGCGGGTCCGGGCGGCGCTGCGCGACGTGCGGCTCAACCCCGACCAGGTGCTCGGCAAGTACCCCCACCAGCTCAGCGGCGGCCAGCTCCAGCGCCTGCTCATCGCCCGCGCGCTGCTGCTGGACATCAAGCTGCTGGTGGCCGACGAGATCACCAGCATGCTGGACGCCTCCACCCGCATCGACGTGCTCAACCTGCTGGCCGAGCTGAAGACCAGGGGCCTCGGCGTGCTCTACATCACGCACGACCTGTCGCTCGGCAACTACCTGGCCGAGCGCACGATCGTGCTGCGCAAGGGGACGGTCGTGGAGATGGGCCCGACCGGCGAGGTCTTCGGCGGCCCGCTCCACCCCTACACCCGCGAGCTGCTGTCGGCGGTGCCGCGCCTGCACCAGGAATGGACCGACGCCGAGGCCGTGGAGACCTGCCTCTACCACGAGCGCGGCGCGTCCGGCGGCCTGCTGGAGGCCGGCCCGGGACACTTCGTGGCGTGCGCCCGGCTGACGACCTGCTAAGGAGATCTTCTTGAACTACCGTCCGCTGCACGACGGCTGGACCCTGTCGTCGCAGGACCCCGCGGACCTCATCACCGGGGTCCCGGCCACCGTGCCGGGCTGCGTGCACACCGACCTGCTCGCCGCCGGGCTCATCGACGACCCCTACCTGGACGACAACGAGCGCCGGCTGGCCTGGATCGGCCGCCGGGACTGGACCTACCGCACCACGTTCGCCTGGTCGCCCGACGAGCACGAGCGCACGGACCTGGTGTGCCGGGGGCTGGACACGGTCGCCGAGGTCCGGCTCAACGGGGTCCGCGTCGGCGGCACCGCCAACCAGCACCGCTCCTACCGCTTCCCCGTCCGCCACCTGCTGCGCGACGGGGCCAACGAGCTGAGCGTCACCTTCGGCTCGGCCTACGCCTACGCCGAGGAGCGGCGGGCGGCGCTGGGGGAGCGGCCCGGCGCCTACGACGAGCCCTACCCGTTCATCCGCAAGATGGCCTGCAACTTCGGCTGGGACTGGGGGCCCACGCTGGTCACCGCCGGCATCTGGCGGCCGATCGGGCTGGAGAGCTGGAGCGGCGCCCGGCTGGCGGAGGTGCGGCCGTTGGCGTACGCCGACGGGAGCGTGCGGGTGCACGTGCGCGTCGAGCGCGTGGCGGAGGGGCCGCTCACGCTCTCCGCCGAGGTGGGCGGGGTGAGCGCCGAGCAGCGCCTGGAGGGCCGCGCCGCCGTGCTGAGGCTCAGGGTGCCCGGCCCCGAGCTGTGGTGGCCGCGCGGCCACGGCGCCCAGCCCCTCTACGACCTGGCGGTGCGGCTCGGCGAGGACGAGTGGCGCGGCCGGATCGGGTTCCGCTCGGTGGAGCTGGAACGGGAGGCGTTCCGCTTCAAGGTCAACGGCGTGCCGGTCTACGTCAAGGGCGTCAACTGGATCCCCGACGACTGCTTCCCGGCCCGCGTGACCAGGCAGCGGCTGGCGGCGCGGTTCGAGCAGGCCACCGCGGCCGGGGTCAACCTGCTGCGGGTCTGGGGCGGCGGCCTGTACGAGAGCGACGACTTCTACGACCTGGCCGACGAGCTGGGCCTCATGGTGTGGCAGGACTTCCCGTTCGCCTGCGCCGCCTACCCCGAGGAGGAGCCGTTCCGCTCCGAGGTGGCCGCCGAGGCGCGCGAGAACGTCACCCGCCTGGCCCCGCACCCCAGCCTGGTGTTGTGGTGCGGCAACAACGAGAACCTGGAGGGCCACGCCGACTGGGGCTGGCGCGACCGGCTCCAGGGCCGTAGCTGGGGCGCCGGCTTCTACCATGACCTGCTGCCGGGCATCGTGGCCGAGCTGGACCCGACCCGGCCGTACTGGCCGGGCAGCCCCTACTCGGGCGCCCCCGGCCTGCCGCCCAACGACCCGGCCCGCGGCACCGTGCACATCTGGGACGTCTGGAACCGCGAGGACTACACCCGCTACGCCGCCTACCGGCCGCGCTTCGTCGCCGAGTTCGGCTTCCAGGGGCCGCCCGCGTACGCCACCCTGCGCCGGGCCTCCTCCGACGACCCGCTGACCCCGGACTCCTCCCACCAGAAGGCCGTGGACGGCCAGGACAAGCTGCTGCGCGGGCTGGGCGCGCACCTGCCCCGGCCGCAGACGTTCGACGACTGGCACTACCTGACGCAGCTCAACCAGGCGCGGGCGGTGGCGTTCGGCGTGGAGCGCTTCCGCGCCCTCATGCCGCACACGATGGGCACGATCGTCTGGCAGCTCAACGACTGCTGGCCGGTGACGTCCTGGTCGGCGGTGGACGGCGACGGCCGGCGCAAGCCGCTCTGGCACGCGCTGCGCCGCGCCTACGCCGACCGGCTGCTCACCTTCGTGGACGGCGAGCTGGCCGTGGTCAACGACACCTCGCAGGCGTGGTCGGGCGAGCTGGAGCTGACCCGGCGCGGCCTGGCGGGCGAGCCGCTGGCCAAGGAGGTCGTCGCCGTGCACGTGGCGCCGCGCGCGGTGTCCAGGGTGGCGCTGCCGCCGCCGGTGGCCGCCGCCGACGACCCGGCGCGCGAGCTGCTGGCCGCCCGCCTCGGCCCCGTCCGGGCCGTGCGGTTCTACGCCGAGGACCCGGCCGTGGCCTTCCCCGAGGCGGCCTGGGAGGCGCACGCCGAGCCCGCGCCCGGCGGCTACCGGGTGAGCGTCACCGCCCGCACCGTGCTGCGCGAGCTGGCCCTCTTCCCCGACCGGCTGGATCCGGACGCGAGCGTGGACGACCAGCTCGTCACCCTGCTGCCGGGCGAGAGCGCGCACTTCCACGTCACGACCGGCAGGGAGCTGGACGCGGCGGCGCTGACCAGGTTCCCGGTGCTGCGGTGCGTCAACGAGGCGGGCGGGCCGCTCAGACCCTGAACTCCTCGGTGCGGTGCCCGTAGGCGGGCACCGCGGCCCGCATCTCGTCGGTGACGGCCGGCGGCGGCAGCGGCACGATCTCGCGCTCGTGGAAGGCGAGCACGTCCTCGCCGCCGGCGTACAGGTCGCGCACGGCCTCCAGGCAGGGGCCCACGACGCGGGCGTCGGTGACGCGCCGGCCGCCTCGGCAGCCGCCGTGGCGGTCGTACAGGACCTCGTACATGAGGGACGGGCCGAAGACGACCAGCTCGGGCAGCGGGTCGAGGCCGGCGACCCGCGCGGCCCCCACCACCCGGCACGGCGAGCCGGCCCGCGCCCGCTCGGCCAGCACGTGCATCTCCCACTGCAGGTAGGGCGTGATCGGGAACTCCACCACCCGCACCCGCCGGACCGGCACCCGGTCGCGGAAGTAGCGCTCCAGCGGCTCGGCCATGCGCGCGACCAGGGCGAGGGAGCCCGCCCAGTCGCCGTCCATCATGGCCCGCCAGCTCGCCACGTCGGGCTCGTAGAAGCTCTGGGCGCGCTCCAGCTTCCACATCGGCTCGGTCCGCACGGCGTGGTCACGGTCGAAGGCGGCCTGGTACTCCAGCGGATCCAGGACGAGCCCGTCGGCGTGCGCGACGGCGGCGAACGGATTGTCGATCCCGGCCGGAGCGCCGTGCTCGGTCATGCGGCTCCCTTCGCGTCTGGAAAACCCGCCCAGATCATCAATGGCGCCCCCCGCAGGGTCAAGGCCCAAAAACGATCTGCGCGGGCCTCCTCAGCCGCGGTAGTGGAAGCGCCGGTGGACCAGGCTGAAGACCATGGCCAGCAGCCACACGCCGAACAGCACCTTGAAGATGCCGAAGCCGCCCACCATCAGCCCGATGATCATGAAGAGGAACAGCACGCCGACGAACGGGTGCGGGCCGTGGTGGTGGCGGCGCCCGGGGTGCCCCCGCCACTGGTGCATCTGGTGACGCATCTCCCTGCGGGCCCGGCGCATGTCGTGATGCGTCTGGTGCGGGGACTGCACCTGGCGGTGGTGCGCGGTCATCGCCTCGCGCCAGCCGTCCATGTCGTACGGTGACGCGGGACGCGCGGCGGCCTCCCGGTGGTGGGGCCCGGGCAGGTCGGCCGTGACCTGGGAGAGGTCACGGCCGGTCCTGGCCGCGAGCGCCTGGTCCAGCCGCTCGTCGAGCTCCTCGCGGGTCAGGCGGCCCTGGGCGAAGTGCTCGCGCAGGGCGGCCATCGTCTGCTCGCGCTCGGCGTCGCCGATGCGGAGGTCGTTCGGGTCCATTGCCTGGCTCCTCGCTCTTCCGGCCTCGCAGGGTCACTCCTCGCCCGGGTCGCCGTCAGCCAGGATCTGGTAGAGCTTGCGCCGGGTCTCCACCAAAGTCTTACGCGCTTCGCGGATCTGTGCGTCGTTCCCGGTCTGGAGAATCTGCATCATCGCGAAGGCCGACTGGCGGCCGATCTGCCACAGCTCGGTGACGTTGTCGTCGATGTCCGGGCGCATCTCGTCCCACGGGGCGCGGACCTCGTCGGTGTGCGACTCGACGTAGCCGCGGCCCTCCTCGGTGAGGCGGAAGGTCTTGCGGCCCTCGTTCTCCTCGGCGACCACCAGGCCCTCGTCGGTGAGCTGCTGGAGCGCCGGGTAGACGGCGCCGGGGCTGGGCTTCCAGCCGCCCTCGCTGCGCTCGGCGATCTCCTGGATGATCTGGTAGCCGTTGCGCGGCTCCTCGGAGAGCAGGGCCAGGATGGCGGCGCGGACGTCGCCGCGCTTGGCCTTGCGGCCCCGGCCGCCCCAGCCGCGGTGCCCGCCGAACGGCCCGCCCGGGCCGCCCCACGGGCCGCGCCCGAAGTCGAACGGGAACGGGCCCGGCCCGCCCCTGCGGCCGCGTTCGCGGTGCTCGTGCCGGTGCTCGTGCCGGCGGTGCGCGCGGCCGCCCATTTCCTCGAAGGCGTCGGCGACGGCCTTGAAGGCCTCGCGGGCGGCGCGGCGGTACTCGTGCGAGCCCGGCCAGGGGCCGGACGCTGCCTGTGCGGAACTCATAGGTTTCCCCCTACATCGTGATATGTTCTCGATGCGTCAAAGATATATCGTTACTGTGTCGGCAGCAAGCCCCCGCCGGACGTGAGCCAGATCACGAAAAAGTTGCGGAATCCGGGAACAGGTTCGGGGGTGGCGCCGTTGAACAGAGCAGACGAGGTCGTTCCGCGTCGGCAGGGCTGGGGGGTGCTGTCGCCGCGAGAGACGGCCTCGTCTGCGTTTACGGGTCTTTCACGCGCGGGAGCAAAGGAGCAGCATGCGGGTCCGCGTCAAAGCCGGCTTTGCCGTACAGTCCCGATCATGATGGGGCACACGCACGCGATGACCGGGGCCATCGCCTGGCTGGGGCTGGCACCGCCGCTCGCCGCGCTGCCGCTGCTGAACGAGTCCTCCCGCTTCATCGAGACCGGGATCATGGCCGGCGCCCTGACCCCCGCCGAGCTCATCGCCGGGGCCCTCATCTGCGCGGGCGCGGCCATGCTGCCCGACCTCGACCATCCCAGCGCCACCATCGCCCAGACCTTCGGGCCGGTGACCTGGCTGCTGAGCAAGCTCGTGTCCTGGCTCAGCGGCGGCCACCGCGGCGCCACCCACTCGCTGGCCTTCGCCGTCGCGCTCGGGTTCGGCGCGCACTGGCTGGCCACCGCCTATCCCATCGGCCGCGACATCATGGTCGTGCTGCTCATCGGCCTGGCCCTGCGCGCGATCGGCATCGGCATCCCGGGCAACAAGCTCGGCTCCGCGATGGTCAACATCGGCATGACCGCGGGCCTGTACGCCGTCTTCCTCTCCCTCGGCGTCGGCTACGCCTGGCTCGGCCTGGCCGTGGGCGTCGGCTGCCTGATCCACGTCGTCGGCGACTGCATGACCGAGCGGGGCTGCCCGGTGCTCTGGCCGCTCGGGGCCAAGTTCGTGCTGCCGTGGAAGATCGGCATCAAGACCGGCAAGAAGTTCGAGCAGAAGATCCTGGCCCCGATCCTCTCGGTGGCCATCATCGGCCTGCTCTTCTGGCGTCTCGTACCGGTTTAACTTGATGTCGAGATATCCTGGAGATATCTTGACGTCGAGACATCCGCCGCGGCCAGGTGGTTAGGGTTACCTAACGTACGTGTCGTCCCGGCTGTGCGGCAGGATTGACTGAACACCGGTCTGATGAGGAGGCGAATCACCGTGTCCGCGAACAGCTTCGGCAGCCGTGACACGCTGCGCGTCGGCGACGCGTCATATGAGATTTTCCGGCTGGATGCCGTCGAAGGCGCCGCACGCCTCCCGTACAGCCTGAAGATCCTGCTGGAGAACCTCCTGCGCACGGAGGACGGCGCCAACATCACCGCCGACCACATCCGCGCCCTGGGCGGCTGGGACCCGAACGCCACGCCCAGCGTGGAGATCCAGTTCACCCCCGCCCGCGTCATCATGCAGGACTTCACCGGCGTGCCCTGCGTGGTCGACCTGGCCACCATGCGCGAGGCCGTACGCGACCTCGGCGGCGACCCGGCCCGCATCAACCCGCTGGCCCCGGCCGAGATGGTCATCGACCACTCGGTGATCGTCGACTACTTCGGCCACCCCGACGCCTTCCAGCGCAACGTCGAGCGCGAGTACGAGCGCAACCGCGAGCGCTACCAGTTCCTGCGCTGGGGCCAGACCGCCTTCGACGAGTTCAAGGTCGTCCCGCCCGGCACCGGCATCGTCCACCAGGTCAACATCGAGCACCTGGCTCGCGTCGTCATGACCCGCGACGAGGCCGGCACTCTCCGGGCATACCCCGACACCTGCGTCGGCACCGACTCCCACACCACGATGGAGAACGGCATCGGCGTGCTCGGCTGGGGCGTCGGCGGCATCGAGGCCGAGGCCGCGATGCTCGGCCAGCCGATCTCCATGCTCATCCCGCGCGTGGTCGGCTTCAAGCTCAGCGGGCAGCTGCCCGCCGGCGCCACCGCCACCGACCTGGTCCTGACCATCACCGAGATGCTGCGCAAGCACGGCGTGGTCGGCAAGTTCGTGGAGTTCTACGGCGAGGGCGTCGCCTCCGTGCCGCTGGCCGACCGGGCCACGATCGGCAACATGAGCCCCGAGTTCGGCTCCACCTGCGCGATCTTCCCGATCGACGGCCAGACCACCGACTACCTGCGCCTGACCGGCCGCTCCGAGGAGCAGATCGCCCTCGTCGAGGCCTACGCCAAGGCCCAGGGCCTGTGGCTCGACCCGTCGGCGCCCGAGCCGGTCTTCTCCGAGTACATCGAGCTCGACCTCGGCACCGTCGTGCCCTCCATCGCCGGCCCCAAGCGCCCCCAGGACCGCATCGCGCTGTCCGACGCCAAGCGGGCCTGGCGCGCCGCCGTCAAGGACTACGCGCCCAGCGTGCAGGGCCCCGCCGACGAGGCCTCCGCCGAGTCCTTCCCGGCCTCCGACTCCCCGGCCATCGGCCACGACGGCAACGGCGACAAGCCGCACGCCGCCGACCTCAACGGCGAGCGGCCGCACACCGTGGTCCCGGTCACGCTGGCCGACGGCACCTCGTTCGAGATCGACCACGGCATCGTCTCGATCGCCGCGATCACCTCGTGCACCAACACCTCCAACCCCTACGTCATGCTCGGCGCGGCCCTGCTCGCCCGCAACGCCGTCGACAGGGGCCTGACCCGCAAGCCGTGGGTCAAGACCTCGCTCGCGCCCGGCTCCCAGGTCGTCACCGGCTACTTCGAGCGCTCGGGGCTCCAGCCCTACCTCGACAAGATCGGCTTCAACCTGGTCGGCTACGGCTGCACCACCTGCATCGGCAACTCGGGCCCGCTGCTGCCGGAGATCTCCGAGGCCATCCAGGCCAACGACCTCGCCGTCACCGCCGTGCTGTCCGGCAACCGTAACTTCGAGGGCCGGATCAACCCCGACGTCAAGATGAACTACCTGGCCTCGCCGCCGCTCGTGGTGGCCTACGCGCTGGCCGGCACCATGGACATCGACCTCGACAACGAGCCGCTCGGCACCGGCTCCGACGGGCAGCCGGTCTACCTGCGCGACATCTGGCCCTCGCCGGAGGAGATCGCCGAGGTCGTCCACTCCTCGATCGGCCGCGAGATGTTCGAGCGCGACTACGCCGACGTCTTCAAGGGCGACGACCACTGGCGCTCGCTGCCGATCCCGACCGGCGACACCTTCGAGTGGGACCCCGACTCCACCTACGTGCGTAAGGCCCCCTACTTCGACGGCATGCCGGAGAAGCCGCAGCCGGTCACCGACATCACCGGCGCCCGCGTGCTGGTCAAGGTCGGCGACTCGGTCACCACCGACCACATCTCGCCGGCCGGCTCGATCAAGGTCGGCACCCCGGCCGCCCAATACCTGCAGGCCCACGGCGTCGAGGTCAAGGACTTCAACTCCTACGGCTCGCGGCGCGGCAACCACGAGGTGATGATCCGCGGCACGTTCGCCAACATCCGCCTGCGCAACCAGATCGCCCCCGGCACCGAGGGCGGCTACACCCGCGACTTCACCCAGGCCGACGGCCCGGTGTCGTTCATCTACGACGCCTCGGTCAACTACGCCGCCGCCGGCACGCCGCTGGTGGTGCTGGCCGGCAAGGAGTACGGCTCGGGCTCCTCGCGCGACTGGGCCGCCAAGGGCACGGCGCTGCTGGGCGTGCGGGCGGTCATCGCCGAGTCCTACGAGCGCATCCACCGCTCCAACCTCATCGGCATGGGCGTGCTGCCGCTGCAGTTCCCCGAGGGCGAGACGGCCGAGTCGCTGGGCCTGACGGGCGAGGAGACGTTCGACATCACCGGCGTCGAGGAGCTCAACCAGGGCGGCATCCCGCGCACCGTCCACGTCAGGGCGGGCGAGGTCGAGTTCGACGCGGTCGTGCGCATCGACACGCCCGGCGAGGCCGACTACTACCGGCACGGCGGCATCATGCAGTACGTCCTGCGCTCGCTGCTGGCCAAGTGATCTTCCCGGTGCCCGCCCGGTCATGAGCCGGGCGGGGGCCGGGGGTCGGGCGCGGTTCTCACGCGCCCCGCATCGGGGGAACCACCCGATCTCCTTCGGAGCCGCCCGGCGGGACACCCCCGCCGGGCGGCTCCTGCTGTCCCGGCCCCTCAGCGTGACATCCGCGCGTAGCGGCGCACGGCCAGGGGGCCGAACACCGCGAGCAGCGCCAGGCACCAGGCCAGGGCGGCGACGACCGGATGCCGGAGCGGCCAGGCGGTGGCCGCCGGAGCCGGATTGCCGAACAACTCGCGGGCGGCCGCCACCACGGCGCTCATGGGGTTCCAGTCGGCCAGCGGCCTGAGCCAGGCCGGCAGCCCGCCAGTGGGGACGAAGGTGTTGGCCAGGAACGTCATGGGGAACAGCCAGCCGAACGTGGCGGCGTCCGCCTGCGCGCCGTTCCTGACGTACAGGCCGATGTGGGTGCCGACCCAGAGCATCGCGTACCCGAACAGCGCCAGCAGCGCGAACGCGGCGGCCGTGCGGGGGAGCGTCCCGTGCGGGCGCCAGCCCGCCAGCAGCACGCCGGTGACCACCATGCCCGCCAGCGACAGCAGGTGCAGCGACAGGTCGGCCAGGCTGCGGCCGGCCAGTACGGCGCCGCGGGCCACGGGCTGGGCGCGGAAGCGGTCGATGACGCCGCGTGCCATGTCCTCGGCCACGGCGGTGGCGGACGAGGTCGCGGTCATGGCCATGACCTGCATGAAGATGCCGGGCATCAGGTAGTCGCGGTAGTCGCCGCCGCCGGGCAGGGTGATGGCGCTGCCGAAGACGTAGCCGAACAGCACCGTCATGATCACCGGGAAGACGAGGAATCCGGCGATCTCGCCCGGCTGGGCCCTGAGGCGGGAGAAGGTGCGGCCCGCGATGGTGAGGGAGTCGCTGACGGTCCAGCGCACGGTCTCGTACACGGTCTGGTGCCTGGTCTGGTGCCTGGTCTGGTGCATGGTCTGGTGCATGGGGGGCTCTCCTTGCGCGCGCGGTCGTCAGGCGGTGAGGTGGAGGAAGACCTCGTCGAGCGTGGGGCGGCGCAGGGCCAGGTCCTCCACGGGGATGCCGGCCGCCCCGAGGGCGGCGGCGACGCGGACGAGCGCCTGCGCGCCGTCCCCGGCGGGCAGGACCACCTCGCGGCCGTCGCACGCGAGCGGTGGGGTCGCCTCGTGGGTGCCGTGCGCGGGTGGCGGGGTCGCCGCGCGGCCGTCGCGCGCGAGCGGCGCCGGTGGCGGGGGTGGCGGGGGTGGCGCGTGGCCCAGCGCGCGCAGGCCCGCCGGCACGTCCGCGGGCTCGCGGAAGACGACGCGTACCCGGTCGCCGCCGACCTGCCGCTTGAGCGCGGCGGGCGAGCCGGCCGCGGCGACGACGCCCTCCCGCAGCACGACCACCTGGTCGGCCAGGTGGTCGGCCTCGTCGAGGTACTGGGTGGTGAGCAGCAGCGTCGTGCCCTCCGCGACCAGCTCGCGCAGCACCTCCCAGAGCCCCAGCCGGCTGCGCGGGTCGAGCCCGCCGGTCGGCTCGTCCATGAACAGCACCGGTGGCGACACGATGAGGCTCGCCGCCAGGTCGAGGCGGCGGCGCATGCCCCCCGAGTACTCGCGCACCGGCCGCCCTCCCGCCTCCGCCAGCCCGAAGCGCTCCAGCAGCTCGCCCGCCCTGCGCCGCGCCCCGGCCCTGGACAGGTGGTAGAGGCGGCCGAACAGCTCCAGGTTGCGCCGGCCGGTCAGCAGATCGTCCACGGCGGCGCGCTGCCCGGCCAGGCCGATGCGGAAGCGCAGGCGGGCCGCGTCCCGCACCACGTCGAGGCCGGCGACCTCGGCGCGGCCCGCGTCGGGGCGCAGGAGGGTGGCGAGGATGCGGACGGCGGTCGTCTTGCCGGCGCCGTTGGGCCCGAGCAGGCCGCAGACGGTGCCGGCGGGGATGTCGAGGTCGATGCCCTTGAGCGCTTCGCGGTCCCCGTACCGCTTGCGCAGCCCCTCAGTTCTGATCATGGCCGGAGCCTCCTTAACGGTGTTAAATCTAACAGTGTTAAGGGTCCTCTAACGTTGTTAAGCTGTCAACCGTGGCACTGGCGAGAGAGACCATCGTGGCGGCCGCGCTGCGCCTGCTGGACGAGGCCGGGCTCGACGGGGTGACGCTGCGCAAGCTCGCCGCCGAGCTGGGCGTGCGGGCCCCCGCGCTCTACTGGCACTTCGCGAGCAAGCAGGAGCTGCTGGACGCGATGGCGGCGGCGATGACCGCGCGGCACCTGTCCCGGCCGGAGCTGGCGGAGCCGGGCGAGTGGCGCGCGTGGCTGGCCGGCCACGCGCGGGCCGACCGGGCGATGCTCAACGCCTACCGCGACGGCGCCAGGCTGGTGGCGGGCACGCGGCCGTCACCCGAGGTGCTCGCGGCGGTGGAGCGCACGGTGGCGACCCTGGAGCGTGTCGGCTTCACCGTCGGCGACGCCTTCCGCGGGTTGTCCGTCCTCGGCGGGTACGTCGCCGGGTTCGTGCTGGAGGAGCAGGCCGACAGGGCGCGCAGGGGCGGTGACGAGGCCCTGCCCGACATGGAGGCGTTCGCGGCGGCGCACCCGCGCGTCATGGCCGCGCTGAGGCAGAGCGGTGACCCGCAGGGGGAGCAGGCGTTCGAGGACGGCCTCCAGCTCGTGCTCGACGGCCTGGAGCTGCGCCTGCGCTCCTACGCGACGCGCGAGGCGGGGGCCCGCCAGGTGTCGCAGGCCGAGGGGGAGACGGCCCGGTAGCCGCGCTCCAGCCAGAGGTCGTCGCGGCCCTCGATCCAGCCGCCGGTGAGCGGGAAGACGAGGGTGCGCCGCTCGACGCAGTAGAAGGCGGCCGCCTGCGCGGGCCAGTCGCCGCCGCACACGCGGTCGGCCGGCTCCTCGAAGTAGCGCACGGCGGGCTCGCGGAACGGGCGCCCGGCCTTCGTGACGTACGCCTTCCACGACGTGTCGAGACAGGTCACGACGGTCCGCAGGTACTCCCGCGTCCGCGGGAGCGGCCGACAGCGCCGTGGCGAGGGCGAGCACGATCGGGAGGGGGTGCACGATCGGCAGCTTGGCGAGCGGCGGATGTGGCACGATGAGCATGCCGTCCGGCGAAGTATCGGTTCGCCGGACGGCGTGTCACACCATGCGCTTCAGCACGATGACCGCCTGCGCGACGGCCTCCTCGGGCGCGTTGCCCACGAAGAAGTCGAACCTGTCGGGCGAGATGGCGCGCACCTGCTCGACCATCGCCCAGCTCGGCCTGGCCAGGCCGCTGTCACCGCGGCCGACGCGGACGTGCGTCGGATAACCGCGTTCGCGGGTGGTCAGCGGCACCGCCAGGACGAGCCCCAGCCGTGAGTGGTTGAGGCTGTCGTTGCTGACGATGAGCGCGGGCCGGTCGTAGCCCTGCTCGTGCCCGGTCGGACTGCCGAACCGGGCGAACCAGATCTCACCTTGTGCGAGTTTCATGCTTCTCCTCGGGAAAGGCGATCAGGCCCTTCCACTCGGGCGCCACGCGGCGCGAGCGTGGCCGCGGCCCCAGGACGAGATCGCGCTCCGCGAGGTAGTCGGCCCATCCTTCGGGGTCCTCGCGCTGCGTCCGCTCGACCTGTGCGTCGACCTCCTGCCAGAACTGCTTGTGTTCGTAGTCGGCGATGGCGTCGTTGAGCACCTCGGTCATGGTCCGGCCCTCCTGTCGGGCGATGCGGGCTAGTCGGTCTCGGGTCTTGACGCTGACGCGGATCGTGGTGGCTTTAGGCTTCATCGTCATACTCCGCAGGCTACGTCGGCGTCTGTACGGACCCTACAGGCCGATGGTCACTCCGGAGGCATGAGCGGCAACAGTGAGTAAAGATGGTTGACTCTTTCGCATGACTCATGCGGCATTGGTGCTGGTACTTGGTGGTTTGGCGGTTTTCGTCGGGGCGGTGGTGCAGGGCGGGGTGGGGTTCGGGCTCGGGCTGGTGGCGGCGCCCGTGCTCACGATGCTGGAACCGGACCTGATGCCGGGGGCCATCCAGGTGGTCAACATGACGTTGCCGCTGTTCACGCTGGCCGCCGAGTGGCGCCGCGTGGACTGGCGGGGGCTGGGGTTCGCGGTGCTCGGGAGGGTTCCGGGGAGCGTGCTCGGCGCGCTCGTCGTTGTATACGTTTCTGTCTACACCAGAGGCGTCCTCGTGGCCGTCATGGTGCTCGTGGCGGTGGCGCTCACGGCGCGGGCGCTCAGCGTGCCGCGCAACGGCGTCACCATCACCTCGGCGGGGTTCGTGTCGGGGGTGACCGGCACCGCCACCGGCATCGGCGGGCCGCCCGTCGCGCTGGTCTACCAGACGGCCAAGGGGCCCCAGATCCGGGCCACCCTGGCCATGTTCTTCTTCCTCAGCGCCGCCCAGTCGCTCGTCATCCTGGCGATCGTGGACGAGTTGCCTGGGCGGGCGCTGGCGACGGGCGGGTTCCTGCTCGTCCCCATGGTGGTGGGGTTCCTGGTGTCGGGGCCGTTGCGGCGCTACCTCGACGGGGGGCGGGTGCGGGCGGCCGTCCTGGTGGTGGCGGCCGCCTCCGCACTGGCGCTGATCGTCCAGAACGTCGTCGTCCGGGGCTGACGTCCGGGGCTGAGGTCAGCTCACGGGTGTGTTCATGTCGGTCTGGATCTGGGCCGGGGTGAGCGCCCTGCCGTAGACGCGCACCTCGTCGATCTGGCCGCTGAAGACCTGGTTGAGCAGGCCGTTGCCGCCGATCCGCAACGAGCTGCCGTCCGTGCGCAGGTCGCCGGTGACGGCCCGCTGGGACACCTGGACGCCGTTGACGAACAGCCGCAGCGCGGCCCCGTCGTACGTCGCCGCCAGATGCGACCACGTGTTGACCGGCAGCTCGGCGGCCCCGGCCAGGTCGGACGCCGCCGTGGTGTACACGCGGGCGTGCGGCAGCCGGTCCGGGGCCCCCGCCGACAGCGCGTAGGCCAGGCCGCCGGAGTGCCGCTTCATCACCACCGTGCGCCAGGCGTTCACGCTCGACGGCCGCACCCACGCCTCCAGCGTCATGCCGCCGGTCAGCCGCAGGCCGGCCGAGTCGGGCACGTTGACCCAGCTCGTCAGGCCGTTGAAGGACAGCGCCCGGCCGTACCTGCCGCTCGCCGTCCAGCTCGTGCCCGTGGCGGTCCCGTGGTTGCCGTTGCCGGAGGCGTCGGCGACCGCGCTGCCCGAGCCCTCGTTCATGCCGTACGCGGCCACCAGCCCGCCCGCGGGCGGCACCGGCGTGAACGTCGCCGTGTAGGTGGTCGCCGTGGCCGGGGCCACGATCTGATGGGTCTCGGCCCCGCCGTCCGACCACGAGGCGAAGGCGTGGCTCTGCCCGCCGGAGGTCTGCGGCGAGGGCGCCGAGACCGAGTTGCCCGACCCGACGATCACCGTGCGGGTGAACGGCGTGACCGCCTGCTCGCCGTTGAAGCCGAGCCGCAGCCCGGAAGGCGCGGAGGCGAACGTCAGCGCGACGGTCCTGGGCTGGAGCACCACGCTCTCGGTGTCGCTGAGCCCGTGGGCGTCGGTCACGGTCAGGCGCAGCTCCAGGTGCGAGGGGTACTCGTGGTCGGGGGCCTGGAAGGAGCCGCTGCTCCCGGTGAACGAGGTGATCTCATGCTCGTGGCAGGTGCTCGGGCAGTGCTGGAGGATCAGCGTCCAGGTCATGCGCGAGCCGGGGATCGTGCCGTCCTGGGCGTCGGTGCCGGTGCCGGAGAAGCCGATGGTCTGGCCGACGGCCCAGGTGGTGGACGCCGACGGGGTGGTGATCGTGGCGCTCGGCGCGGTGTTGGCGACGTTGATCGTCACGGTCGCGTCGCCCTGGCCGCCCCTGCCGTCGGTCACCCGCAGCCGTACGACGGGGGAGCCCGGCTGGGTGTAGGTGAACGACGGGGTGGGGGAGGCGGAGTCGTCGAGCTCGCCGTCGCCGTCGAGGTCCCAGGCGTAGGTGAGCGGGTCGCCGTCGGCGTCGCTGGAGGCGGTGCCGGAGAAGGCGACCGTCAGCGGGGCGTCGCCGGAGGACGGGGTGGCGTTGACGACGGCCGTGGGCGGGGTGTTGGCGTAGAGGTAGCGGACCAGCGTGCCGTGGTCGTAGTCCACGGCGAACAGGTCGCCGCCGGGGCCGATCTCCAGCTCGGTCGCGGGCATGCCGGAGTCGAAGTTGCGCACGGTGGCGGGGTCGGGCAGGCCGTCGGCGCCCCTGGTCATCACCCACACGCACTGGCGGCTGTAGTCGGAGAAGAACAGCGCGCCGTCGTAGGCGTCAGGGTAGGTGCCGCCGTCGTAGAACGCGACGCCGCTGGCCGACGAGCCGCCCGACGGGCACGGGTCGTTCGGGGCCGGGCGGGCGTTGTGGTTCCAGGCGAAGTACGGGGCGGCGTGGGCGGCGGCGCCGGCGGCGTACAGGTTCTCGCACAGCGTCAGGTCGAGGTTGTCGTAGCCGCCCTGGCGGCCGGCGCCCTCGTAGCAGGGCCAGCCGAAGTTGGCGACCGCCGCGGTGGGGGCGGTGACCCGGTTGATCTCCTCGAAGGTGTTCCAGCCGACCTCGCCGAGCCAGATCTCCGACGTGCCGGGGCGGACGGTGAGGCGGAACGGGTTGCGCAGGCCGTGGGCGACGATCCGGGCGGCGTTGGGGTCGGGGTTCGCGGCGTTGGGGTTGCCGGCGGCCGCCGCCCCCGTGTCCGGATTTATCCGGATCAGGGAGCCGTCGAGGCCGGCCGGGTCGCCGGTGGTCCGCACGTCCTGGGAACGCAGCGCCCCGCCCTCGGCGGTGGGCGGCGACAGGGCGGTGCCGACCGGCGAGGGCGGGTCGCCGCACGGGTTGTCCGGGGTGACGTCGGAAGCGGTGAGGTTGTCCTGGCCGTAGTCGGCGAAGTTGAAGCTGGCGCCGTCGCCCGCCGAGGCGTACAGGGCGCCGTCGGGGCCGAAGGCCAGGTCGCCGACGGAGTGGCTGGGGTGCTGCTGGCACCAATCGGTGATCAGCGGCGTCTCGGCGCCGGAGGGGGAGATGACCGACAGGCGGCCGGTGACCAGGCAGCCGTCGCCGGTCGCGCCGGGCGGGGAGGGGCAGGGGTCGTCGGTGCCGCCGGGGCTGCCCCAGCGCGGGGCGGTGCCGCCGGGCACGGCGTCGTAGGTGTACAGGACGTACAGGCGCGGGTCGGCCGGGAAGTTCGGGTGCAGGGCCATGCCGAGCAGGCCGCGGTCCCAGAAGTTGTGCACCTGGGTGCGCAGGTCGGCGTAGGTGGACGGGGTGGTGTCGGACAGCGAGTCGAAGACCTTGATCAGGCCGTTCTTCTCCGCCACGAACACCCGGCCGTCCGCGGCGAACTCGACGTTGGTGGGATGGTCGAGCCCGCTCAGGACGGCCTGTTTCTGGAACGACGCGGGTAACGCCCGCGCGGGTGGAGCGTTCCCGGCGGCCAGCGCCGCGGTGACGAGCAGGACGGAGGACAGGACGGAGCACAAGCGCTTCACGGGACCCCCAGCGGATAGGACAGCGCCCCCGAACGCCGATGGCCTTGATCGATGTATCGCAAACAACCGGTGGCCTTGTCACGCCCGTTGTCCGGAACTGGACGCCGCCGGACGACGTCCGGGAGTCCGGCAGATTGAGGCGACGTTTCTGGATTGTTACCGGAAACAACAAACTCCCGGCCTCGACCCCCTTCCAAAGCAGGGCCGTACCGGAATACGTTGCCGCAAACAACATTCATCCGGGCCCCTCCGGAAGAAAGGACCCTGCACCATGCGCAAGGGGATCCTCAGCCTGACCGCCGCGGCAGCCGCGCTCGCCCTCGGTCTCACCGCTTGCGGGGGCGACAGCGGTCAGACCTCTTCGTCGGCCTCGTCCGCCCCCGCCTCGGCAGCGGCCAAGGCGGGCAAGATCGGCGTCATCCTGCCGGACAGCAAGTCCTCGGCCCGGTGGGAGACGGCGGACCGCAAGTACCTCGAAGAGGCGTTCAAGGCCGCCGGCGTCGCGTACGACATCCAGAACGCCCAGAACGACAAGACGGCGTTCCAGACCATCGCCGACCAGATGATCACGAACGGCGCCACCGTCCTCATGATCACCAACCTGGACAGCGGCAGCGGCAAGGCCGTGATCGACAAGGCCAAGTCCCAGGGCGTGGCCGTGATCGACTACGACCGGCTGACCCTCGGCGGCGGCGCCGCCTACTACGTCAGCTTCGACAACACGAAGGTCGGCACGCTCCAGGGCGAGGGCCTGGTCAAGTGCCTGACCGACAAGAAGGCCGAGAAGCCGATCGTCGCCTACCTGAACGGCTCGCCGACCGACAACAACGCGACGCTGTTCAAGGAGGGCTACGACGGCGTGCTCAAGCCGAAGTTCGACTCCGGCGACTACGTCAAGGGCCCCGAGCAGTCGGTGCCCGAGTGGGACAACACCAAGGCCGGCACGCTCTTCGAGCAGATGCTGACCGAGCAGCCGAAGATCGCCGGCGTGCTGGCCGCCAACGACGGCCTCGGCAACGCCGCCATCACCGTGCTGAAGAAGAACAGCCTCAACGGCAAGGTGCCGGTCACCGGCCAGGACGCCACCGTCCAGGGCCTGCAGAACATCCTCGCGGGCGACCAGTGCATGACCGTCTACAAGGCGGTCAAGAAGGAGGCGGACGCCGGTGCCAAGCTGGCGGTGGCGCTGGCCAAGGGCGAGAAGCCCACGGCGAGCTCCAGCGTCAAGGACCCGGAGACCGGCCAGGACGTTCCCGCCGAGCTGATGGAGCCGCAGGCCATCTACGCCGACAACGTCAAGGACGTCGTGGCCGACGGTTACGTGACCAAGGAGGAACTGTGCACCGGTGACTTCGCCGCGAAGTGCACCGAGGCCGGAATCCAGTAGAACCGAAGGGTACGGCCCGCGTCACGAGCGCGGTGCCGTACCCTCCCCCTGTAGGGAGCCCCATGACCCCCCTCCTTGAAGTGCGCGGGATCGACAAGAGCTTCGGCCCGGTGAAAGTCCTGCACAACGTCGAGTTCTCCGCCTACGCCGGCCAGGTCACCGCGCTCGTCGGCGACAACGGGGCGGGCAAGTCCACCCTGGTCAAGTGCATCGGCGGGATCTACCCGATCGACGCCGGCGAGGTCCTCTTCGACGGCAAGCAGGTGCACATCCACACCCCGCGCGACGCGGGCGAGCTGGGCATCGAGATCGTCTACCAGGACCTGGCCCTGTGCGACAACCTGGACATCGTCCAGAACATGTTCCTCGGCCGGGAGCGCAAGAGCGGCTTCATGCTCGACGAGGACAGCATGGAGGAGCTGGCCGAGAAGACGCTCAGCAGCCTGTCCGTACGCACCGTCAAGTCCATCAGGCAGCAGGTCTCCAGCCTGTCCGGCGGGCAGCGGCAGACCGTCGCCATCGCCAAGGCCGTGCTGTGGAACAGCAAGGTCGTCATCCTCGACGAGCCCACCGCGGCCCTGGGCGTGGCCCAGACCGCCCAGGTGCTCGAACTGGTCCGCAGGCTGGCCGACACGGGGCTGGCCGTCGTCCTCATCTCGCACAACATGAACGACGTGTTCGCCGTCTCCGACCGGATCGCGGCGCTCTACCTCGGCAGGATGGCCGCCCAGGTCAAGACCGCCGACGTGACGCACGCGCAGGTCGTGGAACTGATCACTGCAGGCCGGAGCGGGGACCTCGGCCTCAAGAACGGGGTCACCCCATGAGCAAGGTCAAGGAACTCCCCAGCGAGGCCATCGTCGCCGCGACCGAGGCCCCGTCCATCGGCAACAGCTTCCGCGCCTACGCCCAGCGGGTACGCGGCGGCGACATGGGCGCGCTGCCCGCCGTGCTCGGCCTGGTCGTGCTCTGCGCGGTCTTCGCGGTCGCCCGCCCGTCCTTCGTCACCGCGATCAACTTCGCGAACCTGTTCACCCAGGGCGCCGCCGTCACGCTCATCGCGATGGGCCTGGTGTTCGTGCTGCTGCTCGGCGAGATCGACCTGTCGGCCGGCTTCGCCAGCGGCGTATGCGCGGCGGTGCTGGCCGTCACGCTCACCAACCTCGGCCTGCCCTGGTACGTGTGCGCGCTGGCCGCCATCCTCACCGGCGTGGTCATCGGCACCGTGCTCGGCGCGCTGGTGGCCAAGGTCGGCATCCCGTCGTTCATCGTGACGCTCGCCGCCTTCCTCGCCTTCCAGGGCCTGGTCCTGGTGCTGGTCAGGGAAGGCACGAACATCTCCATCCACGACCCGACGATCGTGGCCATCGCGAACAAGAACCTGCCGCCGTGGCTCGGCTGGGCGCTCTACGCCGTGTGCGTGCTGGCGTTCGCGGCCCTCCAGCTCGTCCGGGCCAACCGGCGCGCCAAGCGCGGGCTGACCGCCGACCCGCTGTCGCTCATCGCCTTCCGCGTGGGAGCGCTCGCGGTGCTGGCCGGAGCCGCGGTGTTCGCGCTGAACCTGGAGCGCAGCCGCAACCCGGCGCTGGTGTCGCTGACCGGCGTGCCGATCGTGGTGCCCATCATCCTGGTGCTGCTGGTGGTGTGGACGGTCATCCTGCGCCGCACCGCGTTCGGCCGCCACCTCTACGCGGTCGGCGGCAACACCGAGGCCGCCCGCCGCGCGGGCATCCCGGTGGACCGGCTCAAGATCAGCGCGTTCGTCATCTGCTCCTCGATGGCCGCCGTCGGCGGCATCGTGGCCGCCTCCCGGGCCAGCTCCGTCGACCCCAACACGGGCGGCAGCTCGGTGCTGCTGTACGCGGTCGGCGCCGCGGTCATCGGCGGCACCAGCCTGTTCGGCGGCAAGGGCCGGGTGCTCGACGCCGTCCTCGGCGGCGCCGTGGTGGCCGTCATCGAGAACGGCATGGGCCTGATGGGGTACGGCGCCAGCGTCAAGTACCTGGTCACCGGGTCCGTTCTGCTCCTGGCCGCGGGCGTGGACGCCCTGGCGCGCAGGCGGGCGGCTGCCGCTGGCCTAAGGTGATCGCTGGTCTAAGGTGATCAGCGACCCGCAGCCCCTGAAGGAACTCCAGACCATGCGTGCCGGCCCCTCGCAGGAGGACATCAGGCGCCACAACCTCGGCGCGCTGCTTCGCCATGTCCACCTGGGCGGGCCGACCTCGCGGGCCGAGCTCACCTCCAAGATGGGGCTCAACCGCAGCACGATCATGGCGCTGACCTCCGACCTCACGGCGGCCGGGTTGGTGCGCGAGGAGCTGCCCAAGGAGACCGGGCGCGCGGGCCGGCCCTCGCTCGTGGTGCGGCCGGAGTCGTCGCGGGTCTACGTGTTCGCCTTCGACGTCGGCCCCGACCGGCTCGCGGTCGCCCGCGTGGGGCTGGGCGGGGTCATCCTCGACCGGCGCGAGGCGGTACGCAGGCGGGGCGCGTTCCGGCTGGACGAGCTGACCGGCGCGCTGGCCGGCTTCGCCCGGCAGATGCGCCGCAGGACCAGGGCCGACACGGTGTGCGTGGGGGCCGCGGCGGCCGTGTCGGGCGGCGTGCGCAAGGCCGACGGCGTGGTCTCCTTCGGCCCCAACCTCAAGGCGGAGGAGGCGCCGTTCGGCGAGGAGCTGGGCCGCAGGCTGGGCCTGGGGCTGCCGGTCAGCGTGGGCAACGACGCCAACCTGGCGGCCCTGGCCGAGCACAGCCGGGGCATCGGCGTCGCCGTCAAGGACCTCATCTACCTGCACGGCGACGTGGGCATCGGCGGCGGCATCATCGCCGGCGGCCAGCTGCTCGGCGGCCACGACGGCTACGGGGGCGAGGTCGGCCACATGGTCGTCAACCCGGGCGGCCGGGCCTGCGGCTGCGGCTCGCACGGCTGCCTGGAGGCCGAGGTGGGGGAGCGGGCCTTACTGGAGGCGGCCGGCCGGTTCGGCGCCGGCCAGCAGGGCCGCGACGCGGTGCGCGCGGTGGTCGAGGCCGCCGACCGCGGCGACATCGTCGCCCAGGAGGGGCTCACCCGCATCGGCGAGTGGCTCGGCCTTGGCGTGGCCAACCTCGTCAACATCTTCAACCCGGAAATGGTGATCTTCGGCGGCATGCTGCGGGAGGTCTACCTCGGCTCGGCCGCGCAGGTGCGCACGCAGCTCACCCTGCACGCCATGGCGCCGCAGCGCGAGCGGCTGCGGCTGCGCACCTCCGCGCTCGGCGACTCCGCCACCCTGGTCGGCGCGGCGGAGCTGGCCTTCGCACACGTCCTCGCCGACCCCTTGGAGGTCCTGGCCCGCGCCAACGGCTAGCCGGTGGCTAGCCGACCTTCGTCCCGTCCGCCGTCCAGGTGTTGCAGAAGCCGGTGGCGCCGCCGCGGTAGCCGCGGTCCTGCCAGAACGCCAGGTTGCGCGGCTTGCCGTGGACCTCGCTCTCCTCCGCCTGCCGTACCGCGCCGATCCACGCCTTCCAGGTGATCCCCGGCCTGATCGACTTCAGCGCGGCGCTGTAGAAGACGCCCGCGTAGCACTCGGCCTGCATCTCCAGCCGGTGGCTGAGCACGGTGCGCGCCTGGTCGGTGGCCTGCTGGTACAGCGCCTCCTGCGCCCCCAGCACGCCGGTGAGCTGCTGCACGTGATGGCCCCACTCGTGGGCGACGGAGTGCGCGATGTTCATCCTGAACGGGTCACGCAGGTCCTGCCGGGTGATGCGGATGACGATCGCGCGCTGCTCGGGGCAGTAATGGGCGCCGGCGCCCGAGATGCGCCCGCAGACCGAGTCCGCGCCGGTGGTGATCGTCACCTCGGGCGAGCTGTACGCGATCCCGGCCGCGGCGAACCGCGCCGCCCAGAAGCGGTCGGCGCACCCGGCCATGGCCCGGTGGAAGGCCCGCAACGAGCCCACCGACCCGACCTTGATCGGCGGGACGGCGCACGCCAGCTCGCCCCGGTCACCGCCCATGACATCGGACAGCACCGGCTGCCCCACCCGCGGCCCGGCCTGCGCGGGCCCGGCCCCGAGCATCCCCGCGAGCAGCCCCCAGCCCGCCACCACGAGAGCAGTGCGCACGTTGGCGCATAATAAAGCACTATTTCCCGATTTGTCAGGACACGTACGCCTTAGCCGTCAGGTGACGTTGCGGGTGGGGGCGGACCAGGTGTTGCAGGCGGCCGGGGTGCCGCGGTTGAAGCCGCGGGTCATCCAGGCGGCCTGCGTGGGGCCCCTGCCGTGGTCGTTCTGGGGCCAGCCCTTGGCGCCGTTCTTCCTGAACCAGTCCACCGTGTACGCCCAGTCGGCGTCCGTGACCAGCGGCGTGTCCCGCATCGTGCTCATGAAGATCGACGACAGGCACTCGGCCTGCAGCTCCGACCGGCGCGACAGCAGCAGCCGGCCGGCCTTGCCGGCGCTCGCCCTGGCGGTCCAGTAGTAGCTCCAGATGCCGGAGATCTGCTGCACATGGTGGCCGTACTCGTGGGCGATCAGCCGGGTGATGCCGAGCGGGAACGGGTTGCGGAGCTGGTCGCGGCTGATCATCAGGTACATCGTGCGGTCGGTGGAGCAGTAGACGCCGTCCGCGCCGGTGTTCCACGCGCCGCAGGGCGTGCGGACCCTGCCGGTGATGATGCGCAGGCGCGGCTTGCTGAACGGCATCCCCGCCTTGCGGAACTGGGCCGCCCACGCCCTGTTGAGGCATGTCGTCACCCGCAGCAGGAAGCGCCGGTAGGCCGTGATGCTGCCCGCGGGCAGCGGCCCCGGCGTGCAGTTCACGTCCGTCAGCCGGCCGGTGCGGTAGAGCGGGCTGTCCGTGGCCAGGCGCTTGCCGGGCACCGGGACCCGCTTGGTCTCGGCGGCACTGGCGGGCGGGGCGGCGACCTGCTGCGCCTCGTTCACCGGCCTGGCGGAGGTCGTGGCCGAGTCGGCGAGGACGAGCACCAGACCCGCGGCGGCGAGGGCTAACGCCAGCAAGGCGGCCACGAGCACCACGACCTTGCCAGTGGAGACGGAGTTCATAGGTACCGAAAGACTAGGTCAAGATCGGACATATAGGGGTGGAATTGACTCGATGGAGTCAATGAGGCGTCGGCGAACTAGACTCGAGGAGTCGGCGCTGACAACAGCAGAGGGGAGTCGCGTCCGTGAGCGGGTTGCTGGGCGGGATAAGAGGACCGCATGATGTCAAACGGCTCGCCGCCGAGGAGCTGCCGCGGCTCGCAGGGGAGATCCGTGACCTGCTCGTCGACTCGTGCGCGCGCTTCGGCGGGCACCTGGGCCCCAACCTGGGTGTGGTGGAGCTCACGATCGCGGTGCACCGCGTCTTCGACTCCCCGCGCGACCCCGTGATCTGGGACACCGGCCACCAGGCGTACGTCCACAAGATCCTCACCGGCCGCGTCGCCGGCTTCGACGCGCTCAAGCAGGAGGGCGGCCTGTCCGGCTACCCGAGCCAGGCCGAGTCCGAGCACGACTTCGTGGAGAACTCCCACGCCTCCACCGCCCTGTCCTACGCCGACGGCCTGGCCAAGGCGTTCAAGCTGCGCGGCGACCGCGACCGCACGGTGGTCGCGGTGATCGGCGACGGCGCGCTCACCGGCGGCATGGCCTGGGAAGCGCTCAACAACATCGCCGGCGCCAAGGACCTCCCGGTCGTCATCGTGGTCAACGACAACGGCCGCTCCTACTCCCCGACCATCGGCGGCCTGGCCTCCCACCTGTCCTCGCTGCGCGTCAACCGCCGCTACGAGGACATGCTCGGCTACGTCAAGGACAAGCTCGGGAACGTTCCCGTCCTCTACGACGCCCTGCACGGCTTCAAGAAGGGCGTCAAGGACGTCCTCGCCCCGCAGGTCATGTTCGAGGACCTCGGCCTCAAGTACGTCGGCCCCATCGACGGCCACGACGAGCAGGCCATGGAGGCGGCGCTGCGCAAGGCCCGCGACTTCCGCGGCCCGGTGATCGTGCACGCCCTCACCCAGAAGGGCCGCGGCTACACCCCGGCCGAGAACCACGACGAGGACCAGTTCCACTCCCCGGGCGCCTTCGACCGGGCCACCGGCACGGAGAAGCCCAAGGGCCGCATCTGGACCAACGTCTTCAGCGAGGAGCTCGTCCGGCTCGGCAAGGAGCGCGAGGACCTCGTCGCCATCACCGCGGCCATGCTCCACCCCACCGGCCTCAACGCCTTCGCCGACCGCTTCCCCGAGCGCATCTACGACGTCGGCATCGCCGAGCAGCACGCGCTGACCAGCGCCGCCGGCCTGGCGCTCGGCGGCCTGCACCCGGTCGTGGCCGTCTACGCCACCTTCCTCAACCGGGCCTTCGACCAGCTCCTCATGGACGTCGCCCTGCACCGCCTGCCGGTCACCGTCGTGCTCGACCGCGCGGGCGTCACCGGCGACGACGGCGCCAGCCACAACGGCATGTGGGACCTGTCCATCCTCCAGGTCGTGCCGGGCCTGCGCATCGCCGTGCCGCGCGACGGCGACCGGCTCGCCGAGCTGCTGCGCGAGGCGGTCGCGGTCACCGACGGCCCCACGGTGCTGCGCTTCCCCAAGGGCCCGGTGGCCGAGGCCGTCGAGCCGGTCGGCAAGCTGGGCGAGATGGACCTCCTGCGTGCCCCCGCGGCCGAGCCCGACGTGCTGCTGGTCGGCGTGGGCCCGATGGCCCAGGTCTGCCTGGAGGCCGCCGTGCTGCTCGACGCGCAGGGCATCGCCGCCACCGTCGTGGACCCGCGCTGGGTCAAGCCGCTGGACGACGCGCTGGTGCCGGCCGCCGGCGCGCACAAGCTGGTGGCCGTGGTCGAGGACAACGGCCGCGTGGGCGGCGTGGGCGACGCCGTGGCCCGCCTGCTCCGCGACGCCGACGTCGACGTGCCGGTGCGCACCTTCGGCATCCCCCAGGAGTTCCTCGAGCACGCCAAGCGCGCCGCGATCCTCGGCCGGATCGGCCTGACCGGGCAGGACCTCGCCCGCCAGGTCACCGAGGCCGTCGCCAGGCGCACCACCTCCGCCGCCGCGGAGCCGGCCCGCCACTGACGTCCCGCCGCCGCCGGTCCACGGCCACTGACGTCCCGCCGCCGGTCCACCGCGACTGACGTCCCGCCGCCGGTCCACCGCCACCGACGGCCCACCGCCACCCCCCGGCGCCGGGGGGTGGCGGTGAACTCTGGGTCTTGCCGGTCGCGGGCGTCCAGCACACCATTGAGCGTGTTCTCCCCGCTGCGCCGACGTGCGCGCGCCAGGAATGATCGCCTAGGGTGTGGGAAGGATCACCGGCCGTGGACATCTTTCGCACGAAGAGCGTCGAGCAGTCGATCCGTGACACCGAGGACCCGGATCACCAGCTCCGCAAGCGCCTGAGCGCCCTCGACCTCACGGTCTTCGGCATCGGCGTGATCATCGGAACCGGGATCTTCGTGCTCACCGGCCAGGTCGCCAAGGAGATGGCGGGCCCGGCGGTGGCGATCTCGTTCGTGGTGGCGGGCGTGGTGTGCGGGCTCGCGGCCCTGTGCTACGCCGAGTTCGCCTCCACGATCCCGGTCGCCGGATCGGCGTACACCTTCTCCTTCGCCACCCTCGGCGAGTTCCCCGCCTGGGTCATCGGCTGGGACCTCATCCTGGAGCTGGCCCTCGCCGCGGCCGTGGTGGCGGTCGGCTGGTCGGGCTACTTCGCCTCCATGCTCAACTCCATCGGCATTCCGCTGCCGGCCACGATCGCCGGCGACGACCCGGTGGTCAACGTGCCGGCCGTGGTCATCGTGGCGATCCTCACGGCGGTCCTGGTGGCCGGCATCAAGCTGTCGTCCCGGGTCAACCTCATCCTGGTGATCACCAAGGTCGCCGTGGTGCTGCTGGTCATCGTGGCGGGGCTGTTCTTCGTCAAGGCCGCCAACTACACGCCGTTCGTCCCCGACCCGGTGTCCACGCCGCGGGTGGAGGGGCTGAACGCGCCGCTGATCCAGGTGCTGTTCGGCATCACGCCGGTCGCGTTCGGCGTGGTGGGCGTCTTCGCCGCCGCCGCGATCGTGTTCTTCGCCTTCATCGGCTTCGACATCGTGGCCACGGCCGCCGAGGAGACCGTCAAGCCGCAGCGGGACGTGCCGCGCGGCATCCTCGGCTCGCTGGTCATCTGCACGGTCCTGTACGTGGCCGTCTCCCTCGTCGTCGTCGGCATGCAGCGCTACGACCGGCTCAGCACCGCCGCGCCGCTGTCGGACGCCTTCACCTCCGTCGGCCACCCCTGGCTGGCCACCATCATCAGCCTGGGCGCGCTGGCCGGCCTCACCACCGTGGTCCTGGTGCTGCTGCTGGGCCAGACGCGGGTGCTGTTCGCGATGTCCCGCGACGGGCTGATGCCGCGCTCGCTGGCCAAGGTGCACCCCCGCTTCGGCACGCCCGCCACCCTCACCGTCATCATCGGCGTGGTGACGATGGCGCTGGCCGGGTTCGTCTCGTTCGGGGAGCTGGCCGAGCTGGTCAACATCGGCACGCTGTTCGCGTTCGTGGTGGTCTCGATCGGCGTGGTCGTGCTGCGGCGCACCCGGCCGGACCTGCCGCGCGCCTTCCGCACCCCGCTCGTGCCGGTGCTGCCGATCCTGTCGGTGCTGGCCTGCGTCTACCTGATGCTCAACCTGCCGGTGGAGACCTGGCTGCGGTTCGTGATCTGGATGGTCATCGGCGTGGTCGTCTACTTCGGCTACGGCTACCGGCACAGCCGCACCGGAGTCCGCGAGTCCGTCCGCTGAGCGCGCGAAGGGGGGCGGGCCGTGCCCGGCCCGCCCCCCTTCTATCCGCCGGTCAGGACAGCAGCGCCCCGGCCGCGGCCTTCATCACGCAGGCGTTGCGGTAGCCCTTGCTCCACTCGACCTTCTTGCCCTCCCAGGTGCCCTTGACGACCACCGCGTACGGCTGCACCTCCGGCCCGCAGGAGTTGGACTTCGGGACGTGCATCCCGCTGAGGTCGCCCTTGTACCTGCGCAGTACGTCGCAGGCGGCCTTCGGGTGCGGGTGGGTGCCGCCGTCGGGGCTGCAGCGAAGGGTGACCCCCTTGGTGGGGGACCCCTTCACCGCGACGACGATCTTCAGCTTGCCCTTGGCAGGGCGCGCCGCGGCCTGCGCGGGGGCGGAGGCCGCGCACGCCAGGAACGCCGCGCACAGGGCCATCGTGCCGATTGCTCGCATCATGATTACTCTCCGTTCGTCGTGCGGGACGTAACGCTACGGAGGTGGAGGTCATGAAACGCGGTGTCCAGGACCGGGCTCCGGTAAAGAGTCAGGCCGGCAGGGAGGCCACACCGGGAGGAAGGAAACGCGGCTGGGCGATGCCGGTCCTGTCCAGATAAGGCGTGATGCCACCCAGGTGGAACGGCCAGCCGGCGCCGAGGATCATGCACAGGTCGATGTCCTGCGGCGCGGCCACGACGCCCTCGTCCAGCATGATCCGGATCTCCCTGGCCAGCGCCCCGAGCACCCGCTCGCGGACCTGCTCGGCCGTGGACGGCCGGTCGCCGCCCGCGAAGAGGGCCACCGCCTCCGGGTCGAGGCTGAAGTCCGGCCGGTACACGCCCGGCTTGCCCGCGGCCACCAGCTTGGACATGTTCTCCGAGACGCCGAAGCGGTCGGGGAAGGCCGCGTGCAGCGTCTCGGCCACGTGCAGGCCGACGGCCGGGCCGACGAGCTGCAGCAGCGCGAACGGCGTCATCGGCAGCCCGAGCCCGTCCAGCGCGTGCTCGGCGACCTCCAGCGGCGTGCCCTCGTCCACGGCCCTGACGACCTCGCCCATGAAGACGGTCAGCAGCCGGTTGACCACGAACGCCGGGGCGTCCTTGACCAGCACGGCCGACTTCTTCAGCGCCTTGCCGGCGGCGAAGGCCGTGGCCAGGGTGGCCTCGTCGGTCGCGGCGCCCCGGACGATCTCCAGCAGCGGCATGACCGCGACCGGGTTGAAGAAGTGGAAGCCGACCAGCCGCTCCGGGTGCGCCAGGTCCGCGCCCATCTCGGTGAGCGACAGCGAGGAGGTGTTGGTGGCGAGCACGCACTCGGCGGTGACCACGGCCTCGACCTCGGCGAACACCTGCTTCTTGACCGCCAGGTCCTCGAAGACGGCCTCGATGACGAAGTCGGCGTCGGCGAAGGCGTCCTTGGTCAGCGAGCCGGTGACCAGCGACTTCAGGCGGTTGGCCCGGTCGCCCGAGACGCGGCCCTTGGCCAGGAGCTTGTCCACCTCGGCGTGGACGTACCCGACGCCCTTGTCGAGGCGGGCCTGGTCGAGGTCGGTCAGGACGACCGGCACCTCCAGGCGGCGGGCGAACAGCAGCGCCATCTGCGAGGCCATCAGCCCGGCCCCGACCACGCCGACCTTGGTGATCTTGCGGGCCAGCGCCTGGTCCGGCGCGCCCGCGGGCCGCTTGGCCCGGCGCTGCACCAGGTCGAAGGAGTACAGCCCGGCCCGCAGCTCGTCGCTCGTCAGCAGGTCGGCCAGCGCTTCGTCCTCGGCGGCGAAGCCCTCGTCCGGCGTGGCGGTCTCGGCCCTGGCGATGAGGTCGAGCGCCCGGTAGGGGGCGGGGGAGGCGCCGTGCAGCTTGAGGTCCACCAGGAAGCGCGCGTCCGCCACGGCCTTCTCCCAGCCGTCGTGGGTCTCGCGCTCGACCGTCACCTCGCCCTTGAGCACCCGGGACGCCCAGCGCAGCGACTCCTCCAGGAAGTCGGCCGGCTCGAACATCGCGTCCGCGACGCCCAGCTCGAACGCGTCCCTGCCCTTGATCATGCGGTTCTGGGCGAGCGGGTTCTCGACGATGAGCTTGATCGCGGCGGCCGGCCCGATCAGGCGCGGCAGGAGCTGCGTGCCGCCCCAGCCCGGCACCAGGCCGAGCGAGCACTCCGGCAGCGCCACCGCCGGCACCCCGGAGGAGATCGTCCGGTACGTGCAGTGCAGCGCGATCTCCAGGCCGCCGCCCATCGCCGCGCCGTTGACGAACGCGAACGACGGGACGCCCAGCTCGCCCAGCCGCCGGAAGACGTGGTGGCCGAGCGCGCCGATGGCCAGCGCCTCCTCGCGGGTGCGTACCGCGGCCGCGCCCTTGAGATCGGCGCCGACGGCGAAGATGAACGGCTTGCCGGTCACGCCCACGGCCGCCAGGTCGCCGCGCCCGGCGATCGCCGACAGCGCCTCGTCGAGCGCGAGCAGGCCGTGCGGGCCGAAGGTGTTGGGTTTGGTGTGGTCGAAGCCGTTGTCCAGCGTGATCAGCGCCATCGTGCCCGCGCCGCCGGGCAGCCGCACGTCGCGCACCAGCGCCTTGGTGACGACCTCGTCGGGGTTGCGTTCGCCCAGCAGCGCCCGCCAGTTGTCGATGTTGCTCACGCCAGGTTCTCCCAGATCACAGTGCCGCCCATGCCCATGCCGACGCACATGGTGGTGATGCCGTAACGCACCTCGGGACGCTCGCCGAACTGCCGGGCGAGCTGCGTCATCAGCCGCACGCCCGAGGAGGCCAGCGGGTGGCCGTAGGCGATCGCGCCGCCGTAGGGGTTGACGCGGGGGTCGTCGTCGGCGATGCCGAAGTGGTCGAGGAAGGCCAGCACCTGCACGGCGAACGCCTCGTTGATCTCGAACAGCCCGATGTCGGAGATGTCCAGCCCGGCCAGGCGCAGCGCGCGCTCGGTGGACGGGATCGGGCCGACGCCCATGACCTCGGGGTCCACGCCGGCGAACGCGTACGACACCAGCCGCATCCGCGGCGCGAGGCCCAGCTCCTCGGCCACCTCGCGGGCGGCCACGATGCAGCCGGTGGCGCCGTCGTTGATGCCGGAGGAGTTGCCCGCCGTGACGTGGCCGTGCGGCCGGAACGGGGTCTTGAGCCCGCTCAGCGCCTCCATCGTGGTGCCCGGCCGGGGGGCCTCGTCCTCGACGGCCAGGCCCCAGCCCTTCTCGGCGGTCCTGATCGCGGTGGGGACCAGGTCGGGCTGGATCCTGCCGTCGGCGTACGCCTTGGCCGCCTTCTCCTGCGACAGCACCGCGTACGCGTCCGCGCGCTCCTTGGAGATCGCCGGGTAGCGGTCGTGCAGGTTCTCGGCCGTCATGCCCATGACCAGCGCGCTCGGGTCGACGAGCTTCTCCGACAGGAAGCGCGGGTTGGGATCGACGCCCTCGCCCATCGGGTGGCGGCCCATGTGCTCGACGCCGCCCGCGATGGCCACGTCGTACGCGCCGAAGGCGATGCCGCCGGCCACCGTGGTCACCGCGGTCATCGCGCCCGCGCACATGCGGTCGATGGCATAGCCGGGCACGGTCTTGGGCAGGCCGGCCAGCACCGCCGCCGAGCGGCCGATGGTCAGGCCCTGGTCGCCGATCTGGGTGGTCGCGGCGATGGCGACCTCGTCCACGCGCTCCGGCGGCAGGCCGGGATTGCGCCGCATCAGCTCGCGGATGACCCGGACGACCAGGTCGTCCGCGCGGGTCTCCGCGTACAGCCCCTTCGGCCCTGACCTGCCGAAAGGCGTGCGCACGCCGTCGACGAACACGACGTCACGAGAGGAAGGCACGGATTAGCTCCTCGTTCTGGAAAGGGGTTCCGTGCCTATGCTACTCGTCAGTAACTACTCCGCAGACGAGGGCGGCCGTCAGGAACGTGTAGATCCAGCCCGTCGCGGGCTCCCAGAGGTGGGCGCGGGCCCCGACCAGGGCGGTGACCGCCAGGGCCGCGCCGGTCCAGAGCGCCGCGCCCGTCCGCGGACGCGCGCCGGGGCCGGGGTCCCATGGATCGCCAGGTGATCCTCCCGGGCGCCGGACGCGCGTCAGCATCCCTGCCACGTCCCGTGCCCACCACAGCAGGAACGACACCCCCGCCACCGGCCCGAGCACCCTGAGCGCCTCGACCGCCCAGCTCAGGGCGCCCGCGGCGGAATCCAGGGCGGCCCGGCGCAGCAGGTGCGGCAGCGCGCAGCCCAGCAGCAGCGCGACCGCCCAGCAGGCGGCGACCCCCAGCCGGCTCAGCGGCCGGGCCCGCCCGGACCGGGCCCTGGCGTACAGCTCGCGCTCCCGGTGGCGTACCCGGCGGGCGCGCACGCCCCAGACGTACTGCGTGACGGCCAGCACGGGCAGCGCGGCGGCGAGGGCCGCCAGGGAGAAGGCGGCCAGCGCCGGCGCCTGCTCCCTCGTGGCGCGCTCGGCGAGCACCTGGGCGGCGGCCGGCAGCGCGATGCCGACCACGAGCGCGACGCCGGCGCTCCGGCGCGCCACCCGCGCCGCGGCCCGCAGCGCGGCCAGTTCCACGGCTCCTGGCGGCGGCATCTCGGTGAGCGGCATGAACGCCATGATGGCGGCATCGCACGTGGTCCCGCCCGTGATTCCCCGGTTCGGACGGAGCTCTCACCGCCCGGCGAGATCCCGGCGAGGTGAGCAAGAAGTGGCGCGCGCGCCAGGCTTCTCCGGGCGCCGGCAGCCGAATTACCAAGTGAGCCTCGGCGCCTTCCGGCCTTCCGGGGGTGCGATGGGGGAGAAGCGGAGTTTTGTCGTCGTGGCTGCTCGTTTGTGACTATGCTGCGCGATCATGGCGCAAGGGGTGGACCGTGTGAGAGCAAGACCTGGCAGTACGGACAGAGGCCCCCGTCCCGCCCCCGGCCCCCGGTCCCCGCACGACGGCGGCCCGCGCCCGCGCCGCAACCGGCTGACGCCCCTGGGCTGGGTGAGCGTCGGCCTGACGGGCGTGCTGGTGGCCGGCACGCTCGGCGGGTACGCGTACTACCGCAGCATCTTCAGCGGCATCGACCAGGAGAAGATCGTCATCGACGCCACCCGGCCGCCGGAGACCGGGGCGCTCAACGTGCTGCTCGTCGGCTCCGACTCGCGCGAGGGCGACAACAAGAAGTACGGCCCCAAGTCGCAGGGCCTGGGCGAGCGCACCGACACCATCATGTTGCTGCACATCTCCCCCAACCGGGACAAGGCCACCATGATCAGCTTCCCGCGCGACTCCGTGGTCCAGATCCCGGAGTGCCGGGCCCGCAACGGCACGGTGATCGCCCCCGGCGTCCGCCAGATCAACGCGGCCTTCAACGACGGCGGCATCAACTGCACCATCAAGACGCTGGAGTCGCTCACCAACATCAAGATCGACCACTTCGTGAAGGTGGACTTCACCGGCTTCAAGGGCATCATCGACGCCCTCGGCGGCATCGAGATCTGCCTGCCCAAGCCGGTCAACGACCCCAAGGCGAAGCTGGTGCTCGGCGCGGGCAAGCACGTGGTCAGCGGCGAGCAGGCCCTCGGGTACGTGCGCACCCGCTACTCCCTCGGCGACGGCAGCGACCTCAGCCGCATCCAGCGCCAGCAGGTGTTCCTCACCAAGGTGCTGGAGAAGGTCACCGACGGCGGGCTGCTCACCAACCCGGTCAAGCTCAACGACTTCCTGCGCTCGGCCGCCGCCGCCGTCACCGTGGACAGCGGGCTGTCGCCCGACCGCATGCTGGAGATCGCCAACAGCGTCAAGGGGCTGACGGCCAAGGAGCTGAAGGGCATCACGGTGCCGGTGGAGGCGTACCCGCAGGACAAGAACCGGGTGCAGTTCAGCCAGCCGGCCGCCGCGAACTTCTTCGAGGCCGTGCGCAACGACGTCGAGGTCACCGCCACCCCCTCGCCCGGCAGGTCGTCCGCGCCGAAGATCGAGCACGGCCAGGTCCGGGTGCAGGTGCTCAACGGCAGCGGCGAGCAGGGCAAGGCCGTGCAGGTCGCCGACGAGCTGGCCGCGCAGGGCTTCCCGGTCGTCGGGGTGGGCAACGCGCCCGCCACCGCGACCACCGCCGTCCGCTACGCCAAGAAGGACGCCCAGGACGGGCCGGCGTACGCCGACGCGGTGGCCGCCCGGCTGTCGAAGGACAAGCGCACGCCGGTGGCGGGCAAGGTCAAGCCGGTGACCACCGACGCCTACCCGTCGAAGGTGGCCGTGCCGGCCAAGGGGCCGATCGTCCAGCTCGTCATCGGCAAGGACTGGCCGGGGGTGCGGGTGTTGTCGGCGATCCCTGACTCGCTCAAGGACAAGGTGGTGGACGTCAACACCAATCCGTGCAAGTGAGGCCGCCGCCCTGCACGTAAGGGGCGAATGTTACGTAGAGTGATTTTAGCGAAACGTGTGGAATTTCCGGACAAGTGGGGTTTGACTCTGCTAAGAAAGGGCGCGGTCACTTTACGTACTTAGAGAGGTTCCACCGTGGCGCGCGACGAGAACGACAGGCCATACGAGGACGGCCAGGCAAGGTCGTTGAACCCGGAGCTGACGGGCGACGTGTTGTCCCCGCGGTGGAGCAACGACGACACCGACGAGCAGCCGGCCGTCCAGGTGTCCGGCAACGAGACCTACATCCTGCCGCCCGAGCCCGGGGGCGACGTGCTCGGCGGCACCCCGCAGGCCGGCCCGTACGACGAACTCGCCCCCTCCGGCGAGGCCCTGGAGGAGGAGAGCCCGTACCTGCCGCTCGACCGGGGCTACGAGGGCGAGCACGACGACCGGCCCGCCCTCGCGGGGAGCGGCCACGACGGCGCCGGCCAGGGCGACGGGCCCGACGACGGCGGTCACGGCGGGGGCGGTGACGACGGTCACGGCGGCGGCCCCGGCGGCCCCGGCGGCTACGACTCCTACGACTCCTACGGCGACGACGACCGGCCCAGGCGCGGCTTCCTCGGCTCCGGCTGGACCGACGACTCCGGCGACGGGCACTCCGGCCGCGCCGAGCGCGAGGTGCGCCGCCGCACCCGGACGCTGGTGCTGGCGGCCGTCGCGGTGGTGCTGGTCGGCGTGGGCGCGGGCTTCCTGCTCACCGGCACCTCCTCCGACGACCCGTGCGCCGGCGGCCGCTGTGCCAGTGCCGGCGAGGTACGGGCGCCGTCGGAGTCCGCGCTGCCCGAGGAGACCCCGCAGGAGGAGGACGAGCAGCCCACCGCCGAGCCCACGGAGCCGGCCACGACCGAGCCGGGCGAGCCCGGGACCGCGCGGTCCACCCCGTCCCCCGAGCGGGCCAGGCCGACCCGCGAGCCGGCCGCCCGGCCCACCCGCACGCGCGAGGAGGAGCCGTCGGCGCGGTCGAGCGCCCGCCCGTCCCGCTCCCAGGAGCCGGAGGCGCGGGAGACCGACGACGACCCGCCCGCGAGCGTGCGCGACTCGCAGACCGAGCGGAAGGAGCAGGCCGAGACCGAGCAGCCCACCGAGGCCCCCTCCGCCACGGAGGCGCCCGATCCCGCGCCGACGCAGGAGGAGCGCAAGGGGCTGCTGGACTTCCTGTTCCCCTGGGCCTGAGCCCCGGGGACCGGGTTTCCCCACGTCCGGGGCCGTTCCGGGCGGGGCGCCCGCGAAACGGGCCACGGGCGTCCTGTCGTCCGGGGCCCGGCCCGTGCGAGGATGCGGATCACCGTGCTGTTCTGGCACACTGGAAACCGCTTTCCGACGGGGGAGGTCTCGTGGTCACGCTTGAGGACGTCGCCAAGCAGGCGGGCGTCTCGCTGGCGACCGCCTCGCGGGTGCTCAACGGCAGCACCCGCCAGGTGGGCGCGACGCTGCGGGCCCGCGTCGAGCAGGCCGCCGTCGAGCTGGGCTACCGGGCCAACATCGCGGCCCAGACGCTGGCCAGGGGCGCCAGCAACGTCATCGGCATCGTCGTGCACGACCTGACCGACCCCTACTTCGCCGCTCTCGCCGACGGGGCGATGCGGGCGGCGGCCACCCAGGGCCTGCTGGTCATGGTGGGCACCACGCATCGCGACCCGGAGCAGGAGATCGCCTACGTCGCCACGCTCAGCGCCCAGCGGGTGCGGGCGGTGCTGCTGGTCGGCTCCCGCGTCGCCGATCCCCGGGTCACCGGGCGGCTGCGCGAGGAGCTGGCCAAGTACTGCGCGGGCGGCGGCCGGGCGGCCTGCGTGGGCCAGGACCTGCTCGCCGTGGACACCGTCGCGCCCGCCAACCGCGAGGGCGCGGCGAAGCTGGCGCGGGCCCTGGCCGGGCTCGGGCACCGGCGCTTCGCGGTGCTGGCCGGGCCGCCCCACCTGGTGACGGCGGCCGACCGGTGCGCGGGCTTCGCCGGCGCGCTGGAGGAGCTGGGGCTGCCCGCGCCGCAGATCGTCCCCGGGCCGTTCGACCGCGACGGCGGCCACGAGGCCGCGCGGCGGGTCGCGCCGGACGTCACGTGCGTGTTCGCGGTCAACGACGTCATGGCGGTCGGCGCGCTGGCGGCCTACCGGGAGGCGGGCGTGCGGGTGCCGGAGGACGTCTCGGTGGCCGGGTTCGACGACATCGTCACGCTGCGTGACCACGTCCCGGCGCTGACGACCGTGCGGCTGCCGCTGAAGGACATGGGGGCGCGGGCGCTGGAGCTGGCCCTCGGCGAGGCGGACGGCCCGGTGGTCGAGCAGGTCGACGGCGAGGTCGTGCTGCGCGAGAGCGTGCGGAGGCTCGGGTGAGCTGCGTGCGGAGGCCCGGATGAGCGGCGTGCGGAGGCCCGGGTGAGTTCTGCGGGGGCCCGGGTGAGTTCTGCGGGGGCGCGGTCCCGGAACGCGCGGAGGTCCGGGTGAGGCTGGCGGTCAGCACCCTGGGGATGCCCGGGGAAGGGCTCGGCCGGGCCGTGCGGCTCGCGGCGGAGCACGGCTGCCAGGGGCTGGAGCTGCGGCTGCATCCCGACACCGGCGTGCACGCCGGGCTGGACGCGGCGGAGCGGCGCTCGGTGTGCTCGCGGGTGGCGGGCGCGGGCCTGGAGATCGCGGCTCTCGCCGGATATGTCGGGATCTGCGCGCCGGGGCCGGACGGGCCGGTCACCGAAGCCCTCCTCGCCGACCTGCGGCTGGCCGCCGACCTGGGCGCGCCCGGCGTCCGGGTGTTCCCGCGCGGCGCGGACCCGGCGCTCGGCGCCCGCCGGCTGCGGGCGGTCTCCGGGGCCGCCGCCGAGCTGGGCGTGCGCGTGCTCGTCGAGACGCACGACGCCATGGCGACCTGCGCGGCCGTGGCCGGGCTGCTCGACGCGGCCGGCCGCCCGGGGTCCACGGGCGCGATCTGGGACCTGCTGCACCCCTGGCGGCACGGCGAAGCGCCGGCCGGCTCGCTGGCCGCGCTCGGCCCGCACCTGGCGTACGTGCAGATCAAGGACGCGGTCTCGGCCCAGGACACCACGCCGGTCCCCCTGGGGGCGGGCTCGGTGCCGCTGGAGGAGGCGGGCGCCCTGCTGCGCGCGGCCGGGTACGCGGGCTGGGTGTCCCTGGAGTGGGAGCGGACCTGGTATCCGCAGGTCGCGCCGGTCGAGGAGATCCTGCCGGGCGCGGCGGACTGGGTGCGCCGATTCGCCGGGTAGATCGCCCGCTTAGATAGCGGTATGTCCGCATCTAAGAACACCTTTCGCTCCAAGGTCCTCGTGGTCGGCATGGACGGCCTCCGGTTCGACCTGCTGGCCGCCTCGGGCGTGCCCGTCCTGACCGGGTTGATGTCCGCCGGCGCGTACGGCACCAGCAGGCTTCCCTACGGCGAGGCCGGCGCGCCCCGTACCGAGTCGATCGGCGAGGTCGTGCCCAAGAGCCCCGAGCCGGGCGGCGGCGGCCGGGCGATCCGCTCCCGCACCGACTCCGGGCCCGGGTGGTCGTCCATCGCGACCGGGGTGTGGCCCGACAAGCACGGGGTCGTGGACAACGCCTTCGGCGACCCCCAGTTCCAGAAATTTCCGGATTTCCTGACCCGGGCCAAGCACGCCCGCCCCGACCTCGCGACCGCGGCCTTCTTCTCCTGGACGGCCCTCGCCGAGCACGGCGCCCTCGGCCCGGCCATCGACCACCGCTTCGTCGTGGACGGCTACGCCCTGGGCTGGAGCCGGGCCGACGAGCAGGTGGCCGCGGCCGCCGAGCGCCACCTCGCCGAGCGGGACCCGGACGCCGTCTTCGTCTACCTCGGCGACACCGACGAGGTGGCCCACGCCCTCGGCCCGCACTGCCCGGAGTACGCCGCCGCCCTCCGGACCCAGGACGCCCACCTGGGCCGCCTGCTGGACACCGTCCGCGCCCGCCCGGACTACCCGCGCGAGCGCTGGACGGTCCTGGTCACCACCGACCACGGCCACGTGGACGAGGGCGGCCACGGCGGCGTCTCGGACGAGGAGCGCACGGTGTTCGTCATCGCCCACCGCCTCGGCGAGGACCTGGGCGGCCGGTCGCTGCCCGGCCCGCGCCTGGTGGACGTGGCGCCGACGGCCCTCGCGGCGCTCGGAGTGCCGGTCGAGTCCGCCTGGGAGCTGGACGGCGCGCCCCTGGAGCCGTGATCGATTTTCATCGGGTGTTGAATTTCTGCCCGGCAGGGGTGACACTGGTGTCGACGAGCCGAACGGCAGGGGTGCATTCGATGAACACGGCACTGGACTTCTCCGAGATCGACGGCGGCATGCTCGCCGAGGTCGGCGGCAAGGGAGCCAACCTCGGCGAGCTCACCCGGGCCGGGCTGCCCGTCCCGCCCGGCTGGGTGCTGACCACCGACGCCTACCGGCAGGCCGCGACCGGCCTCGACCTGACCGGCGACGGGCTGGCCGAGCGTGCCCGGCGGCACCTGCTGGGCGCGCCCGTGCCCGACGCCGTCCACGAGACGATCGTCAAGCGCTACGCCGCGCTCGGCCCCGACGTGCCGGTGGCGGTGCGCTCCTCGGCCACCGCCGAGGACCTGCCCTTCGCCAGCTTCGCCGGGCAGCAGGAGACCTACCTCAACGTCGTGGGGGCCGACGCCGTGGTCGAGGCCGTGCGCCGCTGCTGGGCCTCGCTGTGGACCGACCGCGCCGTGGCCTACCGCGAGTCCAACGGCATCGACCACGCCGCCGTCCGCCTCGCCGTGGTCGTCCAGGTCATGGTGGACGCGCGGGTGGCGGGCGTGATGTTCACCGCCGACCCGGTCACCGGGCGGCGGCACGAGGCCGTCATCGACGCCAGCCCCGGGCTCGGCGAGGCCGTCGTGTCCGGCGCGGTCAACCCCGACCGCTTCGTCGTGCACGGCGGCAGGATCCTGGAGCGCCGCGCCGGCGACAAGCGGCTGGCCATCCGCCCCCTGCCCGGCGGCGGCACCGAACGTCTCGACACCGCGCACGAGGGGCTCTGCCTCACCGACGCCGAGGTGCTGCGGCTGGCCGAGCTGGGCCGCCGCGTCGAGGACCACTACGGCGCGCCCCAGGACACCGAATGGGCGATCGACGGCGACGGCGGGCTCTGGCTCACCCAGGCCCGGCCGATCACCACGCTCTACCCGCTGCCCGAGCCGACCAGGCCCGGCCTGCGGGTCTTCTTCTCGGTCAACGTCATCCAGGGCGTCATGGGGCCGCTCACCCCGATGGGCCTGTCGGCGTTCCGGCTGCTCGGCGCGGGAGGGGCCGGCCTGGCCGGGCTCGCCCCCGCCGACCCCCTGGACGGCGCGCCCTTCATGGCGGTCTCCGGGCAACGGGTGTGGCTCGACCTGACCACCGCCGTACGCAGCCGCCCTGGCCGGGCCGTCCTGCCGCGCGCGCTCGCGCTCGGCGAGGCCCGCGGCGTGGCCCTCGTCCAGCGGCTCTTCGACGACCCCAGGCTGGCGCCTGTGCCCGCCTCCCGCCTGGCGTTCCTGCGCAGGCTGGCCCGCTTCGCCCGGCGCGTCCACCTGCCCTCCCGCGCGCTGCTGGCGCTGGCCGGCCCGCGGCGGGCCCTGGCCTACAGCCGGCGCATCGGCGAGGTGCTCGACCAGCGGCTGCGGGTGGCCGCCTCCGCGACGCCCGCGCAGCGGCTGGACCACGCCGAGCGCATGCTGGCCGGCACGTTCCCGGCGATCATCACGGTGATGCCGATCGTGGTCACCGGCTACGGCCTGTTCGCGCTGGCCGCCAGGCTCTCCGGACTGTCGCTGGCCGAGATGCAGGACGTGCTGCGCAGCGTCCCGCACAACCCCACCACCGAGATGGACCTGGAGCTGTGGGACCTGGCCACCCGGGTCGAGCCGGAGCCGTTCAGGGAGCTGACGGTCGCCGAGCTGACCCGCCGCTACGAGGCCGGCGAGCTGCCGCCCGTCGCGCAGCGCGGGATCGCCGCGTTCCTCGACACCTACGGCCACCGCGGCGTCGCCGAGATCGACCTCGGCCTGCCCCGCTGGTCGGAGGAGCCCGCCCACATCCTCGGCGCGCTGGCCAACTACCTGCGCATGGACGCCGGCTCCGGGCTCGCCCCCGCCGCGCTGTTCGCCAAGGGCGAGGCGCAGGCCCGCGCCGCGGCCGACCGGGTGGTCGCCGCGGCCCGGCGCCGGGGCCGGTGGCGGGCCGCCGTGGTGCGCTTCGGGCTCCGGCGCACCAGGACGTACGCGGGGCTGCGCGAGCTGCCCAAGTTCTACCTGGTCAAGACGCTCGCCGGGGTGCGGCGCAGCCTGCTCGCCGTCGGGGAGCACCTGGCCGGGCTGGGCGTCCTCGACGCGCCCGGCGACGTGTTCTTCCTCGACTTCCGCGAGGCCAGGGCCGCGCTGGACGGCGGCGACCTGCGCGCGCTGGTGGCCGGGCGGCGGGCGGCCTACGAGCAGGAGTCGCGCCGCCGGCACGTGCCCAGGATGTTGTTGTCCGACGGCACCGAGCCGGAGGCGCTGGCCGCCCCGGGCGCGCTCGACGGCGCCGGGCTCGCGGGCATCGGGGCCTCGGCCGGCACGGTCACCGGCCGGGCCCGCGTCGTGCTCGACCCGGTCGGCGCCCACCTGGAGCCGGGCGAGATCCTGGTCTGCCCCTCGACCGACCCCGGCTGGACGCCGCTGTTCCTGACGGCGGGCGGGCTGGTCATGGAGATGGGCGGCGCGATGTCGCACGGCGCGGTGGTGGCCCGCGAGTACGGCATCCCGGCCGTCGTCGGCGTCCCCGACGCCACCCACCGGATCACCACCGGCCAGGAGGTCACGATCGACGGCGCGGCCGGCACGGTGACGCCGCTGTGAGGGGGCCTCACCCGGCCGGGGCGGCCCCCGGCCGGGCGGTCAGGGGAGCACCACGTCCGCGTAGCGGGCCTTCATGGTGGCCAGCACCTCGTCCGGGTCGGCGGCCCAGACCTCGGCGTTGAAGATCTCCACCTCGATGTCGCCGGTGTAGCCGGCGTCCAGGACCGCGCGGGTGATCGGCCCGAAGCCGATCACGCCGTCGCCCATCATGCCCCGCCCGAGCAGCACGTCCGCCGGCAGCGGATGCAGGTAGTCGCACACCTGGTAGCTCGCGATGCGGTTGCCCGCCCGCGCCACGTCCGCGAGCAGGCGCGGGTCCCACCACACGTGGAAGGTGTCCACCACCACGCCGACCCGCTCCTCCGGGTACGGCAGGCACAACTCCAGCGCCTGGCCCAGCGTGGACAGCACCGCGCGGTCGGGGCAGTAGATCGGGTGCAGCGGCTCCAGGGCCAGCCTGACCCCGCGCTCCCCGGCGTACGGCGCCAGCTCGGCCAGCGCCTCGGCCACCCGCTCCCGCGCGCCCGCCAGGTCACGGGTGAAGCCGGAGCCGGGCAGCTCCTCGCCCGGCTTCACGCCGGGCAGGCCGCCCACGACCAGCACCAGGCAGGCCGCCTCCAGCTCGGCCGCCTCGTCGATGGCCCGCCGGTTCTCCTCCAGCGCCCGCGCGAAGGCCGTGCGGCCCTCCTCGCCCGGCAGCCCACCCGCGGTGAGGAAACCGCCGCGGCACAACGACGAGACGCGCAGCCCCGCCGCCCGCACGAGCTTGACGCTCTCCGCGAGCCCGGTCTCGGCGACCTTCTCGCGCCACAGCCCGATCGCCTCCAGGCCGTGCCGCGCGCACCCGTCCACGGCCTCCGCCACGGACCAGCGCCGCGTCGTCCACTGGTTGAGTGACAGGCTCACAGGCCGTTCACCGCCAGCAGCGCCCTCATGCGGCGCACCGCGAGCTCCTGGTCGGCCAGCAGCCCGGCCTGGTCGGCCAGGCGGAACACCTCCGACAGGTGGACCAGCGAGCGGGCCGACTGGGCGCCGTTGACCATGGCGAAGGCGTTCTGGTGGCCGTTCAGCCAGGCCAGGAAGACGATGCCGGTCTTGTAGTTGTACGTCGGGGTCTCGAAGATCTTGCGCGACAGCGGGACCGTCGGGGCGAGGATCTCCTCGTAGCGGGCCGCCGCGCTCTCGTCGCCGGCCTCGGCGGCGTCCAGCTCCCGCAGCGCGGCCGCGGCCGCCGGGGCGATGGCGTCGAAGATGCCCAGCAGCGCGTGCGAGCCCGACCTGATCAGCGACGGGTAGTTGAAGTCGTCGCCGGTGTAGAGCCGGACGCCCTCGGGCAGCGCGGCACGCAGCCGCACCTCGTGCTCCTCGTCCAGCAGCGACACCTTCACGCCGTCCACCATCGGGGCGTGGGCGTGGACCAGCTCCAGGAACGACTCCGTGGCCGCGGCCACGTCGCGCGAGCCCCAGTAGCCGGCCAGGTGGGGGTCGAACATCTCGCCCAGCCAGTGCAGGATCACCGGGCGCTCGGCCAGGCCGAACAGCTTGCCGTACACCTGGTGGTAGTCCTTCGGGCCGGTGGCGGCCCTGGCGAGCTGGCGGGAGGCCATGACGATCACGCCGGCGCCGGCGGCCTGCACGGTCTCGATCTGCTCGGCGTAGGCGGCGGTGATCGCGTCCAGGTCGGCGGCGCCGGGCGCGTGGTCGGTGCCGGCGCCGCAGGCGACCAGCGTGGCCGGGTCGCCGTACGAGCGGGCCTCGGCGGCGCTGCGCCTGATCAGCTCCCTGGTCGCCGCCCAGTCCAGACCCATGTTGCGCTGGGCGGTGTCCATGGCGTCGGCCACGCGCAGGCCGTGCGACCACAGGTGGCGGCGGAAGCGCAGCGTGGCGTCCCAGTCCACCGCGGCGGGGGAGCCGGGCGTGTTGTCGCCGAGCGGGTCGGCCACCACGTGCGCGGCGGCGTACACGACGCGGCTGCCGGCCGGCGTGCCGACGACCGGCCAGGACACCGGCTCCCGCAGCGGGTAGGAGCCGAAGCCGGGAAGGTCGATCCTCACAGCTGCGGCACCTCGATCCTGCGGCCCTCGGCCGACGAGCGCAGCCCCAGCTCGGCGAGCTGCACGCCGCGCGCGCCCGAGGCGAAGTCGTTGGGGAAGGGCGCGTCCTCCAGCACGTGCCGGACGAACGCCTCCCACTGGATCTTGAACCCGTTGTCGAACTCCGTGTTGTCCGGCACCTCCTGCCAGCCGTCGCGGAAGCGCGCGGTGACCGGCAGGTCGGGGTTCCAGACCGGCTTCGGCGTGGCCGAGCGGTGCTGGACGCGGCAGTTGCGCAGGCCCGCGACGGCGCTGCCGTGCGTGCCGTCCACCTGGAACTCGACCAGCTCGTCGCGGTTGACCCGGACGGTCCAGGACGAGTTGATCTGCGCGACCACGCCGCCCTCCAGCTCGAAGATCCCGTACGCGGCGTCGTCGGCGGTCGCCTGGTAGGCGTTGCCCTGCTCGTCCACGCGGGAGGGGATGTGCGTCACGGCGCGGGCGTAGACCGACTCGACCCGGCCGAACAGGTTCTCCAGCACGTAGTGCCAGTGCGGGAACATGTCGAGCACGATGCCGCCGCCGTCCTCGCTGCGGTAGTTCCACGACGGGCGCTGGGCCTCCTGCCAGTCGCCCTCGAACACCCAGTAGCCGAACTCGCCGCGCACCGACAGGACGCGGCCGAAGAAGCCGCCGTCGATCAGCCGCTTCAGCTTGAGCAGGCCGGGGAGGAACAGCTTGTCCTGCACCACGCCGTTCTTGACGCCCTTGGCCGTGGCGGCCTCGGCCAGCGCGACGGCCTCCTGGGTGGACTCGGCCGTGGGCTTCTCGGCGTAGACGTGCTTGCCGGCCTCGATGGCCTTCAGCACGGCCTTCACGCGGGCGCTGGTGACCTGGGCGTCGAAGTAGATCAGGTTGCCGTCGTCGGCGAGGGCGGCGTCGAGGTCCGTGGTGAAGTCGGCAATTCCATGCTTGGTAGCTATATCTGCCAGTTTGTCAGCATTTCTGCCTACAAGGACGGGCGCCAGCTTCACCCGGCCGCCGTCCGAGAGCGTCACACCGCCCTGCTCGTTGATGGCCAGGACGGAACGGACCAGGTGCTGGCGATAGCCCATCCGTCCGGTGACGCCGTTCATCACGACGCCGATGGTGCGCACGCTCATGAGAATCCCTTCAGGACAAAGGCGGGGGAAAGCGCTTTCCCGAACGGTACGGCGGGCCGCCCGAAGGCGTCAAGTGCCGCGACCTCCCGACCGCCCGCTGGTAACGGGTTTACCCCCGCCCGCCCGTCCGCTCACCCGGCCGGACGGCCGGGACGTCCTGGGGGCGGGGGCCGAGGCCGCCTCAGCCCTTCAGCCGGGACAGGGCCTTGGCGATGGGCCGGGCGGCGAGGGCGAGCTGCCACTCCCGGGCGCCCAGCTCCCGCAGCCGGGCGGTGACCGTCTCGTCGCTGATCTCCTCCGGCGGCTCCCAGGTGAGCCGGCGCACCGCCTCCGGTTGCAGCAGGTTCTCGGTCGGCATGTGGTGCTTGTCGGCCAGCGCGGCCACGACGGCACGCGCCGCCGCCAGGCGCCTGGCGGCGGCCGGGTCGCGGTCGGCCCAGCGGTTGGGCGGCGGCGGCCCGTCGCCCGGCGTGCTGGGCGCGGGGAGCTGGCTGTCGGGCAGCGTGCGGGCGCGGTTGACGGCCGCCAGCCAGTCGCTCATGTGGCGGCGCGCGCTGCGCCCGGTGAAGGCGGAGATCTCGGTCAGCGCCTTCTTGGTGCGCGGCCCCTCCAGCGCCGCCGTGACGATCGCCGCGTCCGGCAGCACCCGCCCCGGCGCGAGGTCGGCCTCGCGGGCGATGCGGTCGCGCATGAGCCACAGCTCGCGGACGATCGCGAGGGCCCGCACGTTGCGTACCTTGTGGATGCCCGACGTCCGCCGCCACGGGTCGGACCGGGGCGCGGGCGGCGGGCTGTTGAGCACGGCGGCGAACTCCTCGCGCGCCCACTCCAGCTTCCCGCTGTCGGCGAGCTGCCGGTGGAGCACGTCGCGCAGCTCGACCAGCACCTCCACGTCGAGCGCGGCGTACCGCAGCCAGTCCTCGGGCAGCGGCCTGGTCGACCAGTCGGCGGCCGAGTGGCCCTTCTCCAGCCGCAGCCCGAGCACGGTCTCCACCATCGTGCCGAGCCCCACCCGCTCGTAGCCGAGCAGCCGCCCCGCCAGCTCGGTGTCGAACATCTCGCGCGGCCGGAACCCCACCTCCAGCAGGCAGGGGAGATCCTGCGAGGCGGCGTGCAGCACGACCTCCGCGTCGGCCACGGCGGCGTCGAGCGCGGACAGGTCGGGGCACCCGATCGGGTCGATCAGCGCGGTGCCGGCCCCCGCGCGGCGTAGCTGCACCAGGTAGGCGCGGTTGCCGTAGCGGTAGCCCGAGGCGCGCTCGGCGTCCACGGCGACGGGGCCGCCGCCCGCGGCGAAGCGCTCCACCACCCTGGCCAGGCCGTCCGCGTCGGCGATCACCGGCGGGATGCCCTCACGAGGTTCGAGCAGCGGCTCGACGGTTCGTTCTTCTGTCATGAGCTCACCGACCTCATGACGCTTGTGCTGTATTGACTGGTGCCCTCACTTCGTTCGGTCACTCTCCGGATCATCACGTCGCCGGGGCAGCGCGGCCACGTCCGGCGGGAGCGGGGGCATGCCCGCCGCCAGGCACATCAGATCGCACCAGGCGGCGACATGGCCGGACAGATCCTCCTCGGCGGGAGACCAGGACGCCCTCAGCTCCAGCTCGGTCGTGACCGGGTCCTCGGCCTTGTTGCCGAACCCCTCGGACACGGCTCTTGTCACGGTACCGCCGGCGGCCGAGTAAACGGCTTGATGGGCCTCCAGAGCTTCGGTGAGCCAGCTCCACGCGACCGGCCCGAGCAGCGGGTCGGAGGTGATCTCCGGCTCCATGTCGGCCCTGACGTAGGCCACCAGCCGGAACGGCCCCTCCCAGCCGCGCTGGCCGTCGGGGTCGTAGAGCAGGATCAGCCTGCCGACCGCGAGCTCGTCGTCGTCGCGGTAGACCGACGCGCCGATCGCGGCCGAGTAGGGGGCCAGCCGCTGCGGCGCGGGCAGGTCCTCCAGCTCGATCTCCGGCCTGACCTCGGGCGGCCGCAGGCTCTCCGCCGCGCGGGTGAACGCGGCCGGAGGCGGCGGCTGCTCACCGGGCGTCATGGCCGGAGCGTAGGTCGAAATCGGGCGGAAGGGGACCACGGGGGTGCTCATCCTCGGTGATCAAGCCGTAGCCGTTACGAGCCGGCGAAGCGGTCGGGCGGTCTCGGCCGTGCCGAGCGTGATCGCGTGGCCGCAGTCGGCGCAGGCCCACTCGGGGCACTCGCCCACCTCGTGCCCGTCGGGGCACGGCGGCTGCTCGAACGGCCGTTCGTCACCGCAGGAGGCGCAGCGCTCACTGCGGCGCTCTGGAGAACTCCACAACGCGGTCATCACAACGGGCCTTTCTTCGGGTCGTGGCTCTGACGTTGGCATGAGCCGCCGACAATTCCCCGCAACGCGCTCGGCGTGTCCCGAAAGTGGTCGCTGAATCGGTGCCGCGCGGTGGGTTGGGGAACATTTGGCCCGATCCAGACCGGCTCCCTGGCCCGCCATGGGGCGCAGTGGACCCGGCTGAGCCGCCGATGCCGAGCAGACCGGTAAACCTTCATCCTGCTATCTGATCATGATTTGGGGTATCCAATGCATCTTTTTCCGACACCGCGCGCCGATCCGCGCCGGTGACCGGACCGCTGCCCCGACCGCTGCCCTGACATGGGACCCTTGACAGGTGAACCTCGCCGACTCCGCGTTCCTGCGTGCCTGCCGCCGCCAGCCCGTCCCGCACACCCCGGTCTGGTACATGCGCCAGGCCGGCCGCTCGCTGCCGGAGTACCTCAAGGTGCGCGAGGGCGTGCCGATGCTGACCGCGTGCGCCACGCCCGACCTCATCGTCGAGATCACCATGCAGCCGGTCCGCCGCTACGGCGTGGACGCGGCCATCTACTTCAGCGACATCGTGGTGCCGCTCAAGGCCATCGGCGTCGACCTCGACATCAAGCCGGGCGTCGGGCCGGTCGTGGCCGACCCCATCCGTGACGCCAGGGGGCTGGAGGCGCTGCGGCCGCTGGAGCCCGGCGACGTTCCCTACGTCACCGAGTCGATCCGCGCGCTGACCGGCGAGCTGGGTGGCACGCCGCTGATCGGGTTCGCGGGGGCGCCGTTCACACTGGGCTCCTACCTGATCGAGGGCGGCCCGTCGAAGAACCACGACCGCACCAAGGCCATGATGTACGGCGCCCCCGAGCTGTGGCACGCGCTGATGGAGCGGCTGTCCGGCATCGTCCTTGAGCACCTGCGCATCCAGGTGGCGGCCGGCGCCTCGGCCGTGCAGCTCTTCGACTCGTGGGTGGGTGCGGTGGCCCCGGCCGACTACCGCGAGTTCATCCTGCCCCACACCCGGCGCATCTTCGACGGCATCGCGGACGTCCCGCGCATCCACTTCGGCGTCGGCACCGGCGAGCTGCTCGGCGTGCTGGGCGAGGCCGGTGCCGACGTGGTGGGCGTCGACTGGCGGGTGCCGCTCGACGAGGCGGCCCGCCGCGTGGGGCCGGGCCGGGCGCTCCAGGGCAACCTCGACCCGGCCGTGCTGCTGGCCCCGTGGGAGGTCGTCGAGCGCAAGGCGCGCGAGGTGCTGCGGCAGGGCCGCGCCGCCGAGGGGCACGTGTTCAACCTGGGGCACGGCGTGCTGCCCTCGACCGACCCCGACCAGCTCAAGCGGCTGACCGACCTCGTCCACGAGACCGGCGCCTGACGCCCGGCCCTGGATGACCGGCGCCCGAGGCCCAGCCCTGGGCGACCGGCGCCTGAGGCCCGGCCCTGGACGGCCGGCGCCCGAGGCCCGGCCCTGGGCGACCGGCGCCCCGCGGCCGGGCCTGACGGCGGCCGGGCTCAGGCGGCCTCGGGGTCCGGGTCGCCGGAGCGGGGCGTGCCGGGCGGGGGCGCGGGCAGGCGGCCGCCGCGGGCGTCGTCGCGCCGGGCGCGGCGCACCAGGTAGACGACCAGCAGCACCAGCGGCAGCGAGGCCACCAGCCACGGCAGCAGCGCCCCGAGGATCGTCAGCAACGTCACCAGGCTGGCCAGCAGCGCCTTCCAGCCGCTCTTGAGCCCGGCCAGGAAACCCTCGCTCCTCTTCTCGGGCTTCGGCGCGGCGGCGACCGGCCCGAGCAGCCGCAGGGTCAGCGTCGCCATCGCGACCTGCGTGGCCAGCTCCTTCTGCTGCGCCTGCAACGACTCCAGGTCCGCCTCGCGGGTGGCGATCTCCCGCTCCACCTCCAGCACCTGGCCGATCGTGTCGGCCCGCTTCAGCAGCGTGCGCAGCGACTCCAGCGACTGCTGGGCCGACTTGAGCCGGCTGTTGACGTCGGCCACCTGGAGCGTGACGTCCTGCGTGGACTGGTTCATGGCGGTCTGGGTGCCCAGCTCCTTGCCGAGGCGGGCGAGCACCGCGCCGTAACCGCTCGGCGGGATCTTGAACTCCAGCGACGCCGTCTCCCGCGCCTTGCTGGCCGAGCTGCTCTCCTCCTTGGACAGGTAGCCACCGGCCGCGGTGACGATCTGCTTGGCCTGCTCGACGGCGGCGGAGACCTGCTTGACCCGGACCGTCATGTCGCCGGTGTAGATGACCTGCCGGTCCTGCCGGGTCACCTTGACGTCGGAGACGCCGCTCTTACCGTCGGAGACGCCGCCGCTCTGGTCGGCCGCCTCCGACCGGGGGCGCTTGGCCGCGCTGGTCTGCGCGGGCATCGGGTAGGCGCTCGCGCCGCCGGCCGCGTGCTCGGGGGCGCTGGCCGTGCTCTCGTACGTGGCGCCGGCGCCGCACCCCGCCAGGAGCAGAACGGATAACGCGGTGATCCCGTACCGGATTCTCCTCATGCCCTTAAGACGGCCCGGTGATCAGGGCGGTTTGACGGGACGGATCACGGTCGGGTCACGTGCCCCGCGCGGCCGGGCGGGGAGGCGAGGCGGTAGCGTCTGGAGGCGTGGAAGGGAATCGGGCGCACGTCGTCGTGGTCGGTGGCGGGATCTCCGGGCTCGCCGCCGCGTGGTACCTCCGGCAGGGTGCGGGCGAGCGGGTCAAGGTGACCGTTCTGGAGGCGGGCTCGCGCATCGGCGGCAAGCTGCACGCCTCGGAGGTCGCGGGGGTGAGCGTCGACGCCGGCGCGGAGGCCATGCTGGCCCGCCGCCCCGAGGGCATCGAGCTGGCCAGGGCGGTCGGGCTCGGCGACGACCTGGTCCACCCCGGCACCACCCGCTCGGCCATCTACTCCAGGGGCGGCCTGCACGCCATGCCGAAGGGCCAGGTCATGGGGGTGCCCGCCGACCTGGCCGAGCTGGCCAGGTCCGGCATCGTCTCACCCGCGGGGCTGCTGCGCGTGCCGCTCGACCAGGTCCTGCCCGCCACGCTCGTACGCACCGACGTCTCCGTGGCCGCCTACATCCGCGCCAGGATGGGCGGCGAGATCGTCGACCGGCTGGTCGAGCCGCTGCTCGGCGGCGTGTACGCGGGCCGCGCCGACATGCTGTCGCTGGAGGCCACGATGCCCCGCGTGGCGGCCGTGGCCCGCGCCGAGCGCTCGCTGCTGTCGGCCGCCCGCCACCTGGTCGCGGAGGCCCCCAAGGACGCCGGGCCGGTCTTCACCACGCTGCGCCACGGCGTCGGCACCCTGCCGGAGGCGGTCGCCAAGGCGTCGGGGGCCGACGTCAGGACCGGCGTCACCGTCCGCGAGCTGCGCCGCGCCGGGCAGGGCTGGCGCCTGGTGACCGGGCCGGTGCCGCGACCGGAGACCGTCGAGGCCGACGCCGTGATCGTCGCCGTGCCGGGCCCCGCCGCCGCCCGCCTGCTCAAGCCCGAGGTCCCCAAGGCCGCGGCCGAGCTGTCCAGGATCGAGTACGCCAGCATGGCCGTGGTCACGCTCGCCTACCCGCTGTCGGCCTTCCCCCAGCCGCCCACCACCAGCGGCTACCTGGTGCCGCCCGTGGAGCGCCGCCCGGTCAAGGCGGTGACGTTCAGCTCGGTGAAGTGGCCCCACCTGGCCCAGGACCTGGTGATCCTGCGCTGCTCGATCGGCCGCGTCGGCGAGGAGCACCTGCTCCAGCGCGACGACGTCGAGCTGGTGTCGCTGGCCACCGCCGAGATGGCCGACGTGATGGGCGCGCGCGGCCTGCCCCTGGACAGCCGGGTCACCCGCTGGGGAGGCGGCCTGCCCCAGTACAACGTGGGCCACCTGGACCGGGTGGCCCGGGTGCGCGCGGCGGTCGCGGTGGAGCCGGGGCTGGCCGTCTGCGGCGCGGCCTACGACGGCATCGGCATCCCGGCCTGCGTCGGCGCGGCCCGCACGGCCGCCGGCCGGATTCTGGACCACCTGTCCGAGCGAGGAGAATAGGAACCATGACAGAGGGAGCCCCGCGGCTCAAGGCCCGCGATCTCAACCAGGTGATCCGTTACACCATGTGGTCGGTCTTCCAGGTGACCGACCCGTGCCCCGCCGATCGCGACGGCCTGGCGGGCGAGGTCGAGGAGCTGCTGGAGCAGGCCGCCGGCAAGGACGTCGTGACCAGGGGGGTCTACGACGTGGCCGGGCTGCGGGCCGACGCCGACTTCATGTTCTGGTGGCACGCGCCCGCCCCCGAGGACCTCCAGGACGTCTACTCCCGCTTCCGCCGCACCGCGCTGGGCCGCCACAGCAGGCCCGTCTGGTCGGCGATGGCGCTGCACCGGCCGGCCGAGTTCAACAAGTCGCACATCCCGGCCTTCCTCGCCGAGGAGGAGCCGCGCGCGTACGTGAGCGTCTACCCGTTCGTCCGCTCCTACGAGTGGTACCTCCTCGACGACTCCGAGCGGCGGGCGATGCTGGCCGAGCACGGCCGGATGGCACGCGACTACCCCGACGTGCGGGCCAACACCGTCGCCTGCTTCTCGCTCAACGACTACGAGTGGATGCTGGCGTTCGAGGCCGACGAGCTGCACCGCATCGTCGATCTCATGCGTACGCTGCGCGGCGCCCAGGCCCGCCGCCACACCCGCGTCGAGATCCCGTTCTACACCGGCGCCCGCAAGCCGGTGCGCGAGCTGGTCAACGCCCTGCCGTAGCCACCACGGCCTGGCCTTGCGCGGGTCAGCCCCGTGGCGGCCCGCCCGTGAGGCGCACGAACACCGACTCCAGGGCCGGCTCGTACACCTCGGCCGCGCGCACCGCCATGCCCGCGCCCGCGGCCGCCGCCAGCACCCCGGGCAGGGCCCGGCCGGCGTCCTCGGTCATGACGTCCACGTGGCCCTCGTGCCCGGTGGCCTCGCGGACCCCGGGCAGCGCCAGCAGCGCGGGCACGTCGGGCCGGCCGTCCACGGTCAGCGTGATCCGGTCCAGTTCGGCGGCCGGGCCGGCCAGCTCCGCGCGGGTGCACTCGGCCCTGATCCGGCCGAGATCGACGAGGCCGACCCGGTCGCAGAGGCGCCCGGCCTCGGCCACGCGACGGGTCGCGCAGAGGATCGCGACGCCCTCGCCCGCCAGCGTGGCGAGGCTCGCCAGGACGGCGTCGCGGCCGCGCGGATCGAGGCCGGCGGTGGGCTCGTCCAGGATCAGCAGGCGGGGACGGAGCAGGAGGCCGACGCCGAGACGGAGGCGGCGCATCGTGCCGTCCGAGTACGCCTTGACGGCCTGCCCCGCCCGGCCGGTGAGGCCGACGGCCTCCAGGACCTCATCGGCGCGGCGGCGGGCCCGCGCGCGGCCCAGCCCGTGGCGGCGGGCGAGCAGGCGCAGGTTCTCGCGGCCGGTGAGGCCGGGGGAGAGGGCCGGCAACGGCTCCTGGGGGACGTAGCCAACGCGGCGCCTGCCCCAGGGGCGGGACGGGTCGTGGGGGCGGCCACGGACCAGCACCTCTCCGCCGTCGCGGTGCAGGGTGCCGGCGATCATCGCGAGGGTGGTGGTCTTCCCCGCGCCCCCGGGGCCGAGCAGGCCGTACGTCTCGCCTGCGGCGACGGTGAAGCCGACGCCGTCCACCGCCACGAGGTCGCCGAACGTCTTGCGCAGGCCGCGACATCTCAGGATCTCGTCCCGGGCCACAACCGTAGTGTGATCGTACGCGTCCTACACCGGCAAGCCCCGAGCCGGCGACTCGCCGACGGCATCCGGACGGGGTGTGGAGGAGGACGGGTGGAGCCATCCGAAGAGGCCGGCCGCGCTGCCGAGCGGCACGCCGCCGGGCGGGACGCGGACGGGCGGGACGCGGACGGGCGGGACGCGGACGGGCGGCGGGCGAGGGGACGGCACGCTGGCGGGCGGCATGCGGCAGGCCGGTCGCGAGGAGCGCGGCGGCGCGGAGCCGGTGAGGAGCCGCGGCGCGAGGGCGGTGAGGAGCCGCGGCGTGGGAGCAGGGAGGAACCGCGGCGTGAGAGCGGGGAGGAGCGGGGGCGGCGCGGGGTACGAGGTCCGGGGCGGCGCGGGGTACGAGGTCCGGGGCGGCGGACGCGGCCGGTGGTGGCCGTGGTGCTGGGCGCGTTGGTATTGGCCGGGGGAGCGGCAGGCATGGCGGGCGTCAGCGGGGTGACCGGCGGCACGCCGGCGGGCTCCGGGTCACTGGCGGGTTCCGGGCCGGGCACGTCCCCGGGCGGGGGCGCCGGGCAGGGCGACCCGGGCGCGACGGCACGCGGGCGGAGCGGCGCGGGATCGCGGACGGGCGCCCAGGCGTCCGGGGGGCCCGGGGTCGGGCAGGCGGCACCCGTGCAGCCCGGCCCGTCCGGACGGACCGCGGGCCCGCTACGGACGGCGGGAGCGCGGGGGACCGTCGGCACGAAGAGCACGACCGGCCCGAAAGGGGCCACCGGCCGCGAGGGCGCCCAGGACCCGGACGACCAGGACCGGCTGGACGGACCAGGCGGACCGGGCGGACCAGGCGGGCAGCGCCGGCTCTCGGCGCCCGCTCCGGCCACGGCCACCGGCCCGAACGCGATCGCGGGCGCCCTCCCTCCCCAGGGCGAGGGGACGCCCGCCGTGCCGGGCACGGGCGACACCGACGGCCACCGCGCCGACGGCCCCTCGTCGCACACCGACCACCGGGCGCTGGACTACTTCCGCGGCAACTGGGGCCCGGACGACAAAGCCCTGCGCCGCATGACGGACATCCGCACCGTCGGCGGATACCTCCGCATCTACACGAACCTGCCGGAGTCCGCGCACAACTCCCCGACCGCGATCACCCTGTGCGAACGCGGCCTGGACTACCTGCGCGCCGCCGGGGTGCGCCGGCCGGTGGTGTTCGTCCACGCGAGGTTCGGGGGGAACGGCAACCCCGTCCTCGCCAACATCCTCGGCCCCTCCGACCGCGGTTGTACGGTCACCCACCCGGCCCCGGGCTGACAGGGACAGAAACAGGGGAGGGGCGACGGAGGCGCGGAGGCTCACCGCACCCGTACGCGGGTCTTCCCGCACACCTCACACCGCTGGGTGACGACCCGACCGATGGTCTCGATCGTCATCCAGCGGTGGCGGAGATGAATGAACCGCACGCGGGAGGGTCTACCCGTGGCCACCGGTCGGTACGCGGAGTCGCTAGTCGATCACGCCTTGGGCTGGAGCCGCAGCGAGACCGAGTTGATGCAGTAACGATCATCGGTCGGCGTCGGGTAACCCTCGCCGTGGAAGACGTGCCCCAGGTGGGAGTCACACCGGGCGCACCGGACCTCGGTGCGGACCATGCCGTGACTGCGGTCCTCGATCAGCTTCACGGCGTCGGACTCGGAGGGAGCGTAGAAGCTCGGCCACCCGCAGTGGGACTCGAACTTCGTGTCGGAACGGAACAACTCGGCCCCGCACGCGCGGCACGAGTAGACGCCCTCCACCTTGGTGTCGACGTACTCCCCCGTGAACGGGCGCTCGGTCCCGGCCTCCCTGAGGACGTGGTACTCCTCCGGGGAGAGCTCGGACCGCCACTCGGCCTCGCTCTTGACGACCTTTTCCATACGACCAGAGTACGAGACAGCCGAAGTACCAGATCCGGCAAAAAGAGATCTCCGCAGGTCGAAGCATCCATTCGGGGGAGAATTCGCGTCTTTGTCGGTAAGGGGGTGTCATCGCCTCCTGCGAAGGGGTGAGATCGTCCGCAGGTCCCGCAGAGCGGCGCAGCCCACGCCCGTGCTGGCGCCGCTGGGGGGATCGCAACGGCCGACCGGGTGGCGCGCCAGCGCCCGGAACGGTGGCGGGCGGTCTGCAGGCCCGCCCTGTCGAGCCCTCGGTCCCGCCACCGAGAAGTGCTCCGGGGCGGGCCCACCCTGCTCGCCCGCCGCCCGCCTACCTGCCCGCCCGCCTACCTGCCCGCTCGCCTACCTGCCCGCTCGCCCGCATGCCCGCTCGCCCGCCGCTCGTCGGGGCGATTTTGTCGGCGCGGGAATGTAGGTTCCTGGGCATGGCATCGCCGTTCATCGAGCTCCAGGTGGGGGAGCGGACCGTCAAGGTCACCAATCCCGACAAGGTCTACTTCCCGCAGCTCGGCGTCACGAAGCGCGAGCTGGTGGAGTATTACGTGAGCGTCGGCGAGGGCGCGCTGCGGGCGTTGCGCGACCGCCCGACCAACATCAAGCGCCACCCCGACGGCATCCAGACCGAGGCGATCTACCAGAAACGCATGCCGCCCAAGCACCCCGACTGGCTGGAGTCGGCCGAGGTCACCTTCCCGAGCGGCCGGACGGCCCGGTCCATCCGCGTCACCGAGGTCGCCACCCTGGCCTACTGCGCCAACCTCGGCACCATCGACTTCCACCCCTGGCAGGTGCGGGCCGCCGACGTCGAGCACCCCGACGAGCTGCGCGTCGACCTGGACCCGCAGCCCGGCCTGGAGTTCGACGCCGCGCGCCGGGCCGCCTTCCTGACCAGAGACGTCCTGGGCGAGCTGGGCATGTCCGGCTTCGTCAAGACCTCGGGCAACCGCGGCGTGCACATCGCCGTACGCATCGAGCCGCGCTGGGACTTCGTCCAGGTCCGCCACGCCGGCATCGCCCTGGCCCGGGCGGTCGAGGAGCGCGACCCCGGCCTGGTCACCACGGCCTGGTGGAAGGAGGAGCGCGGCGAGCGGGTCTTCATCGACTACAACCAGAACGCGCGCGACCGCACCGTGGTCAGCGCCTACTCCGTCAGGGCCCAGCCGCACGCGCCCGTCTCCACCCCGCTGACCTGGGACGAGCTGGCCGACGCCGATCCGCGCGACTTCGACATCCGCACCGTCCCCGCCCGCTTCGCCGAGGTCGGCGACGTGCACGCGGCCATCGACGAGCGGGCCTACTCGATCGAGCCGCTGCTGGAGCTGTACACCAAGGACGACCGCGGCGACCTGTCCTATCCCCCCAACTACCCGAAGATGCCCGGCGAGCCGATGCGCGTGCAGCCCAGCCGGGCCAGAGCGACCGACTGACATGCCCGCCGCCGGCTTCCACGCGCTGTACCGGGGCCCGGTCGCCGATGAACGCGTATTCACCCGGGCCGAGGCGCTGCTCGTCGCCGAGCGCGCGGGCTGGGGCTACCCGGCGGAGGCGATGGCGGAGGCGGTCGCGCGGTTCCGCCGCGTCTTCGAGCTGGCCGGCACGGTCGTATGCGCCGGCTGGTACCTGCCGCACGGCTTCCGCCCGCCGCCGCCCGATCCCGCCGCTTCTCGGGAGCGGCGCAGAGGTTACGACCCGACGCTCGGCCCCGGGGCGATCATCACGTGGGTGGCCGTGGGGCATCGGGTCCGGGGCGACCTGCGGGCGTCCACGGCGGCCGAGCTGGCGCGGCCGGTGGCGGACGGGTCCGTCGCGATGCTGGCGTGGTGCGGTCCGGTGGGCCGCATGTGGACGAGCCCGCTCCCCGTGATGCGGGCGGAGCGGGCGCTCACCCGGGCGCTCGCGCTCCTTCCGCGGGGTGTGGAGGTGCCCCAGGTGCTGGGCGAGAGCCGGTGGCGGCGGGCCGGGCAGGTGGTCGATGACCTGTCCGGCCGGCCGCTCGACGTCCACGAAGGGCCCGCCGGGCCTTCCGACGAGCGCGTCGCCCTGATGAGCGCGTCGCCCTGATGAGCGCGTCGCCCTGACGAGCGCGTCGTCAGTGGCGGGCGATGTGGTGGGGCGCGAGCTCCCGGGTCTCGCCTCGCTCCAGGTAGACGATCCGGTCGCCGAGGCCCGCCTGCTCGACGTGGTGCCGGAAGTCGTCCAGTGGGGAGGTGAAGACGGTGTAGTCGTCGTAGTGGACCGGTACGACCGTGCGCGGGTTGAGCAGGTTCACCCAGGAGGCGCCCTGCTCGCCGTCCATGGTCACCAGCACGGCCCCGAGCAGCTTGGTGCCGCCCAGGTGGACGAGCGCCAGGTCGATGTCCGGGAAGCGGCGCGGGATCGCGTCCAGGCGGCGGTCGAGCAGCGTGTCCCCGCTGATGTGCAGGCGTAGCTCCACCCGTCCCTCGCGGTCACGAAACTCCAGCATCGTGCCGATGACGGGCGGCAGCAGCCGCTCCATCGGCCCCGGCGCGTGCTTGGCGGGCAGCGCCGTGATCGTGACGGTGCCGTGCGCGTTACGCAGCTCGTGCTGCTGCCACTGCCGCAGGCCCACGCTCTGGCCGAACCCCTGGCGGCGGAGCTTGCCCGCCGCCGAGAGGGTGGTCACGATCGGGGTGTCCCGGTCCAGGCCCTTGCGGGCCACCCGGTCCCAGTGGTCGCCGTGCATGTGGGACAGCACCACCGCGTCCAGCGGCGGCAGGTCCTCGATCTCCACCGCCGGGTCGGTGCGGCGGCGCGAGAACAGGCCGTGGCCGAGGTAGGCGCGCTGGCCCCGGTGCAGGAAGTTGGGATCCGTCAGCAGCGTGAAGCCGTTGTAGCGGATCAGCGTGGTGGCGTTGCCGATGAACTGGAGGCTTCCCTTCACGGCCCGCCTCACTCCGGGTGCGGAGGCTGCTGGTCGGGCGGCACGCCGCCGCCCTTGCCGCCGCCCTTGTTGCCCTTGTCGGTGCCGTGGGCACGGCCCGAGGGCTTGGTGCCGCTCCGGGTGTCGGGCATGCCGTTCGCGGACTTGGACTCGGTGGCTGATTTTCCTGATCTGCGAAGTTCGGGCTGTTGTGGATTGGTCATGGCGTTTGTCCCCCTTAGCTCCGTTCCCCCTGCCACGGCGGGCGGAAGCCAAACACCCCACAGTCCGTATTGGCCTGTTTCGCTTCGGTCACATTACTTGACGCTCGGTCCAATAGTCCGCAAGGCTCTCTAGGGCATCGGGGGCGACAGCCGATCTCTTCGGGAGCCTTCCATGGCAAGAGCGCGACGTCTCTCGGCCGCTGGAGCGGTGACGGCCTTCGTGGTGGCAGGGGTGAGCCTGGCCGCCGGTCTCGGCACCGCGGCCGCCGCCACCACCGGCGCGTCCACGGCGGCCTCCGCCGCCTCCACAGCCGCCTCCACCGGGGCCGCTCCTCGGGTGCCGGGCACGAGGCCCGACTGCGTCCTGCCGCTGCCGGCCCTCTGCGACGAGCCGGACGACGCTTCCTGGTCCGGCGGCCAGGCCCCGGGCGACCCGCGGGCGGGTACGGACGGCTCCCGGCGGGGCCACCACGGCGGGGGCGACTCCTGGCCGGCCGAGCCCGCGCCCGACGACTCCTGGTCGAACGCCCCCGCGCCCGGCGCTACCCTTCCTGGCGGCACCGTTCCTGGCGCCACCGTTCCTGATGGCACCGTTCCTGACGGCACCGTGCCCGATGACACCATGCCCGACGACTCCTGGCCCGCTGCTCCGGCGCCCGGTGACACCTGGTCCGACGCGCCCGCCCCGCAGGACTCGTGGCCCTCCCAGCCCGGTCCCGTCGTATCGGACCGGCCGTGGCGGCCGGCGGGGCAGCGCGAGCACCGGATCCCGCGCGGCCACCCGGAGACCGGAGGGGGCGGCCTGGCCGAGGAGGGGGCGGCGTGGCCGTTCGCGGCGGGCGGCACGGCCCTGCTCGCGGGCGCGGGCCTGACCGGCTTCGCGGTACGCCGCCGCCGGACCACCCCCTGACGGCATGACCCCCTCCGACGGCACACAGCCCGCCCCGCCCACCGCCCCCGCCGACCCCGGCGAAGCGCCATCCGGCACGTCCGGCCGTTCCGGTGGGGCGGCGTCCGAGACGCATGGGCGTTCCGGTGGGGCTTCGCTTCCCTCTTCGCAGGGGGGTCGGGGGCAGTGGGGGATCTGGGGGTTGGCCGGGGGTGTCACGTTGGCCGGGGTGTCGCTGATCGCGTTCGGGCTCAGTGGCATCGCCGGGAACGGTGGCGAGCCCGCGAGCGCGCCCGCCCCGGCGGGGGAGACGGCCACGGCGGCGCGCCAGGCTCCACCCGGGGCCGCGCCCGTCACCGGCCCGCTGCCCGTGGGCAAGGTAGCCCGGCCGATGAGGGCCGCCCGCCCCACCGCCGTCTACATCCCGTCCGCAGGCGTGGCGGCACCGCTCATGGAGCTGGGCCTGGACGCCCGGGGCGCCATCCAGAACCCCCCGCTCGACCAGCCGAACCTGGCCGGCTGGTACCGCTACGCCCCCGTCCCCGGCCAGCGCGGCGCCGCCGTCATCACCGGCCACCTCGACACCAGGAGCGGCCCCGCCGTCTTCGCCCGGCTCAAGGACGTCAGGCGCGGCGACCAGGTCCAGGTGCTGCGCGCCGACCGCTCGGTGGCGGTGTTCGTCGTGGACCGGGTCGAGCACGCGCCGAAGTCGGGCTTCCCCGCCAGGAAGGTCTACGGCAAGCTCTCCTATCCGGGCCTGCGGCTGGTGACGTGCGGCGGGACGTTCGACCGGCAGGCGCACAGCTACCGCGACAACACGATCGTCTACGCCCACCTGGCGGCCCCGTACTACCCGGGCGCGAAGAGCTGATCGCGGATCGCGGATCGCGGATCGCGCGGCAGCCGGCCCGCCCGGCCGGCGAAAAACCGTTGGCGGCCCGCGGCCCGCCCCCGCTACCCTCCGATCTGTCAGTGCCGGATGGAGGAAGAGCAGCCGGGCGGGCCGTCGTGCCGCCCACGGAGGGAGTGCGTTTATGACCGTCACCCTGCGGTGTGCGCCCCGACGTGCTGCCGGCGCCTTCCGCCTCTGACCCTCGCTCCCGACCGGCCGGAGGACGACCGCCCGCGGCACCGGCGTGCCCGCGCGCTCTCGCGCGGCGCTCGCCAGGCGCATCTTCGCCGCAGCCGCCGACGTTCATCGACCTTCTTCCGGCAAGGAGCCACCCGCGTTGTCCAGCAACGGCAAACCTCGTTCCACCGTCTCCACCACCGACACCTTCCCGTGCGTGCGCTGCGGCCTCACCGTGACCGCCACCGCGCCCGACGGCACGCGCCGCAACCACTGCCCGAGCTGCCTGCACTCGCTGCACGTGCTCGACCGGGTGGAGGGCGGCCCGTCCGAGTGCCGGTCGCGGATGATCCCGATCTCGATCGCGGTCCTCCGTACCGGTGACTGGATGATCATCCACCGCTGCACCCGCTGCGGCGAACTCACGTCCAACCCCATCTGCGGGGACGACAACCAGCTCATCCTCATGCGCATGGCGGTACGCCCGCTCGCGCAGCCGCCGTTCCCCCTTGAGGCGTTCGGTGATCTGTGACATGCCCAGGAGGAACCCTGGCCGTGGGCAACGGCCGCAACGGCGCAAGAGCCCGGTCCGGCACGGCGAGCGCGGGGACGCGTTCCGCTGCGTCGGCTGCCGGCTGGACGTGCCCATGTCCGCGCCCGGCACCGCGCACCGCAACCACTGCCCGCACTGCCTGACCAGCCTGCACGTCGATCACCGCGTACCGGGTGACCGGCGGGCGGGCTGCCGGGGCCGGATGGCGGCGCTGAGCGTCACCGTCCGGCCGGACGGGGAGTGGCTGATCATCCACCACTGCCAGTCGTGCGGCGGGCTCAGTGCCAACCGCATCGCGGGCGACGACAACGCGCGGGCCCTGCTCCGCGTCGCCTTCCGCCCGCTGTCCTTCGGCGGGCGCCTGCCGGCGACCGCCCTGCTCGCCCTCTGACAGCCCGCTCCCAAGGCTCTCCTCGCCGGTCCCGCCCCCCGCGGCCCGGCGAGGAGAGCGGGAGCAGACTAGCGCACTTGTTCGACAGTGGTTAGGCTCGCCGGATGCTGAGAGAGCTCGACATGCGGCTCGGCGACGGCCGCACCCTCCACGTCTACGACACCGCGGCCCCCGGCGGGCCTTCCGGCGCGCACCGGCTGACGATCCTCTGGCACCACGGCACGCCCAACATCGGCACGCCCCCGGCCCCGCTGCTCGCGGCCTCCGCCCGGCTCGGCATCCGCTGGATCTCCTACGACCGTCCCGGCTACGGCACCTCCACGCCCGCTCCCGGCCGCGACCTCGCCTCCGCCGCCGCCCTCGCCACCCAGGTGGCCGACGCCCTGGGCGTGGGCCGCTTCGCGGTGATGGGGCACTCCGGCGGCGGCGCGTACGCCCTGGCCTGCGCCGCCCTGCTGCCGGAGCGCGTCCTGGCGGCGGTGGACGTGTCCGGCCCGGCCCCGTACGGCGCCGAGGGCCTCGACTGGTTCGCCGGCATGTGCCCCTCGGGCCAGGCGTCCCTGCGTGCCGCGCTGGCGGGCCGGGCCGCGAAGCGGCGCCACGAGGCGGAGGCGGGCTACGACCCCGAGATGTTCACCCCGGCCGACCACCAGGCCCTCGGCGGCGAGTGGTCCTGGTTCGGCGAGGTCGTCGAGCCGGCCCTCGCCGCCGGCCCCGACGGCCCCGGCCCGGTCGACGACGACCTCTCCTACGTCGCCCCCTGGGGCTGCGACCCGTCCGGGATCGCCGTCCCTGTGCTGATCCTGCACGGCACCGAGGACCGCGTGATCCCCGCCGCGCACGGCGAGTGGCTGGCCCGCCACTGCCCGGGCGCCGAGCTGCGCCTGCTCCCCGGCGACGGTCACATCTCGGTGCTCCACGCCGCGCCCGGCGCGCTGGAGTGGCTCAGTCGCCGAACTCCAGGTGCAGCGCCTGCGTGAAGTCGGCCACCGCCTCCTCGTGGCGGTCCAGCTCCTGGAGGATCTCGCCCCGCACCCGGTACGCCCAGACGTACTCGGGGTCCAGCTCGATGGCCTGGTCCAGGTCGCGCAGGGCCGCCTCGTTGTCGCCCAGCTCGCTCAGCACCGCGCCCCTGCTGCCCAGCGCCCGGTCGTTGCCGGGGTCCAGCTCCAGGGCGCGGTTGAGGTCGGCCAGCGCCTCCTCGTAGCGGTCGATCATGCGCAGGGCCTCGCCGCGCCGGCTCAGGGCGCGTACGTGCGCGGGGTCGAGGGCCAGGGCCTTGGTGTAGTCGTCGATGGCCTCGGCGTACAGGTCGAGGCGCTGGTAGAGGTCGCCGCGGGCCACCCACGGGTACGGCTGCTCGCCGTTCAACGCGATGATCTTCGCGTGCTCGTCCAGGGCCTCGTCGAGGCGGTCGAGGTCCACCAGGGCGTCCGCCTTCGCCTCCAGGATCCACAACGAGTCGGGCGTGATGGTGAGGGCGTGCTCGAAGTCGGTCATGGCCTCTTCCATGCGGCCCATGGCCGCGTAGGTCTGGCCGCGCGAGCCGAGGGCGTAGGCGTTGTCGGGCTCCAGCTTCAGCGACTCGTCGAAGTCCGTCAGCGCGGCCTCGTACCGTTCGAGCACGCGGTGGCTCTCGCCGCGCAGGCGCCAGGCGCGGGCGCTGTCGGGCACCAGGGCGATCGCCTCGGTGAGATCCGCGATCGCCGCGTCGTGCCGCGACAGGGCGATGTACGATTCGGCACGGCTCCGCAGCACCGACGCCCGCGACCGGGCGGCCGCCTCCGACAGCCCGTGCTCCGCCCGATCCTTGATCCCCTCGCTCATGAGGCGGAACTCTATCCGACTAGATCTGGATAACGGCTGCCTTTTCCCGGGTGAACTCCAGGACCGAATCGTGGCCGTAGCCGCTGTCCTTGACGCCCCCGAACGGCAGCCCGGGCGGCATCTGCCGGAAGGTGTTCACCCACACCGTCCCGCTGCGCAGATCCCGGACGAACCGGTGCGCCCGCCCCAGGTCACGGGTCCACACGCCGGCCGCCAGCCCGTACGCCGAGTCGTTGGCGATCTCCAGTGCCTGCTCGTCGCTGTCGAACGGCAACGCCACCGCCACCGGCCCGAAGATCTCCTCCTGGCAGATCCGCAGCGCGTTGTCCTCCGTCGCGAACAACGTCGGCTCCACCCAGTAGCCCCCCGGCAGCCCCGGCACCACCTCCGCGCCACTGCGCCCGCCGAACACCAGCCGCGCGCCCTCCTTCTCCGCCAGCTCCAGGTAGGAGGTCACGCGCTCGAACTGCCCGGCCGACACGATGGGCCCCATCGTGGTCCGCAGGTCCTGGGGGTCGTCCAGCACCAGCCCGGCGCACACGTCCCTGATCCGGCCCAGCATCTCGTCCCAGATCGAGCGGTGCAGGAGGATGCGCGAGCCGGCCACGCACACCTGCCCGGCGTTGCCGGTGTAGATCGAGTTCACGGTGACGCCCAGGGTGGCGGCGTCCAGGTCGGCGTCAGGGAAGACGATGTTGGGGGACTTGCCGCCCAGCTCGAACGTCATCGGCTTCAGCGCGTCCGCCGAGGCCCGGGTGATCGCCCGGCCGGTCTCGGTGGAGCCGGTGAGGCTGATCTTGGCGACGTCGCGGTGGCGTACGAGGGCGTCGCCGGCCTCCTCGCCGAGGCCGCTGACGATGTTGAGCACGCCGGGCGGGAACACCCCGGCCAGCAGCTCGCCCAGCCGCAGCACCGACGCGCTCGCCTGCTCGGCGGGCTTGACCACGACGGTGTTGCCGGCCGCCAGCGCGTACGCGGCCTTGGCCGAGAAGGTGGAGATGGGGGAGTTCCACGGGATGATGCAGACCACCACCCCGTACGGCTCGCGCCGGGTCATGCCGAGCGTGTCCGGGCCCAGTACGACGGTGTCGCCGGTGACCGCGTCCAGGCACTGCCCGGCCGCGAGCTGCCACAGGAACGCCATGCCCGGCAGGTCCTTGCGCAGCGTGTCGCGCAGCACGCGGCCGTTGTCGCGGGTCTCCAGCCGGGCCAGCTCCTCGGCGTGCCGGCCGAACAGCTCCGAGACCTCGCGCAGGTGGCGGGCGCGGGCCGGGGCGGGCAGCGCGGCCCAGGCGGGGAACGCCGCGCGGGCGGCGGCCACGGCGGCCCCGGCCTCCTCGGGGCCACCGGCCGGGACGCGGGCCCACGCCTCGCCGGTGCTCGGGTCCACCGTCTCCATCGTGCGGGCCGCGGCGGTCAGCTCGCCGCCGATGAGGTTGCGAAAGTCAGGCACGTAACCAAGCATATGCTTGCTTGATGGCGGAGGCCAGGCGGCGCCGCTCAGTGATGGCTCCCCGGCCCGCTCCCCGGCCCGCCCTCGATCCGCCCGCCGAGCCGGGCGCGCAGCCCGTCCAGCAGGGCCGGGGTGGACACGACGGCCCACCGGTCACCGACGAGGTACGTCCCGCCGTACGGCTCCGCCTCGCCGAGCCAGGAGCTCTCCCCCCGCGAGGTGGCGAAGGTCATCACGGTGTACCGCCCGGCGGCCGAGCGGCAGGCCACCTCGTGCAGCTCGGCGGCGTCCACCTGCACCTCGGGATGCCGGCACGCGACGGCGGCCAGGATCCGGTCGAGCCCGGCCACCGGCAGGGGCCCGGCCCGGTGCCGGTGTCCGGCCGCCGCCGTCCCCGTGGAGGCCGGAGCGAGGATCGTGGACACCGCCAGGACCGCGCCCAGCAGGAGCAGGCCGGACGCCACGAAGGACCGCAGACGCTTCATCTCACGCAACTTTCTGGACCCCGGCGGGTGCCGATCGTGCCCAGGTACGCGGCGCGGCCCCGCCCGGTTCAACCCCATCGGCACCCGGCATGGCCGGTACGGGAGAGCCGGCCGCGCCCTCCCGTACCGGGGTGCCCCGATCAGGCCAGCAGGGTCTGGCCGATCCAGCCGTCCGGGCCGCAGCCCGGCGGGACGGCGAAGACGGCCGAGCCGATCGGCGTGGTCCACTCGTTGAGCAGGTCCGCCTCGGCCAGCCGCCGCTGGATCGGGACGAACTGGCGGGCGACGTCGGCCTGGTAGGAGGCGAACAGCAGCCCCGCGTCGGCGGTGCCGTCGGCCGCCACGCCCTCGTCGTAGTTGTAGACCCGGCGCAGGATGCGCAGCGCCGGGTCGGCGACGTGGGCGCGGCGGATGTGGGCGAACTCGGAGATGACCGGGAAGCCCGCCGGGGTGAGCCGGTCGAGGTCCGGGGCGTCCCGCTCGTACCGGCCGGTCAGCGGAGCGCCGTCGGACAGGCGGCGGCCCACGGTGAACTCCTTGGCCACGGTGTCGGCGGCGTCCCAGGTCTCCAGCTCGGCCCGGATGCGCCGCAGGACCAGGGTGGTGCCGCCGCGCAGCGGGCCGTCCGCGATCCACACCGCGCGGTCGAAGTCCGCCGTGCCGGGGACCGGGTTGACGGTGCCGTCGAGCTGGCCCATGACGTTGCGCTGGGTCATGCCGCCGGGCTGGCTGTGGGCGGCGCGGCGGAACCCGCGCTGCGTCCAGCGCACCCTGCCGAACGCGCGGGCGTCCTTGACGATCATGCGCAGCGTGTGGGTGACGGTGAGCGGGTCGTCGGAGCAGATCTGCACCAGCAGGTCGCCGCCGCTCCAGCGGGGCTGCAGCCGGTCGATCGCGAACGCGGGCAGCGCGGCCACGGACCCCGGGCGGTGCTCCGCCACGCCGGCGGCGTCGAAGAACCGCGGCCCGAAGCCGAAGGTCACGCTCAGCCGGGCGGGCAGCGCCGCCAGCTCCGGCTCGGTGTCGGCCAGCGCGGGCCGCCCCTGGGTGAGGCGGCGGGCGTCGTCGGTCAGCAGCCGCATCATCCGCGCCAGCGCCTCCCGATCGACGCCCTTGCGCAGGTCGAAGGCGACGAAGACGGCGTGGGCCTGCGGTGGCGTGGCCACCCCCGCCTGGTGCGGCCCGTGGAAGGGCTCCACCGCGCCGCCCGCGGGGCCGCTCGTGCCACCGCTCGCGGGTCCGGCGCCGGCCGGGCCGCCGGTCGCCGCGGCCCCGGGCGGTGAGCCGGTCGCTGCGGCCCCGGGCGGGGAGCTGGTCGCCGCGGCCCCGGCCGGGGCGCCGCCGGTCACCGTGGCGGCGGCGGCCAGCGCGCCTCCGCTCAGCAACCCGCGCCGGGTCAGCCAGGCCGGGCTCTCGGCGCCCTGCCCGGCGGGCCGCCGCCGCTCAGCCATTCCCGCCGCCCATGTGCATGCCCGAGCCCGGCTGGTAGTCCTCCTTGGCCCCGGCGAAGTCCTTGCCGAGGGCGGTGAAGCTGAAGGTGCCGCCGTCCTTGAGCGTGAGGGTGAAGCGCACCTCCGCGCCCGGCCGTACCTGCTCGACGATGTTCATCAGCATGATGTGGTCACCGCCGGGCTTGAGCTCGTGGGAACCGTGCGCGGGGATGACGAAACCGCCCTTCTTGGGCCGCATGACCATCTTCCCGTCCGACTCCACCACCTCGTGCAGCTCCACCTCGGGCGACAGCGGCGTGGTGCCCGAGACCACGACGATGTCGGAGCCGGTGTTGTTGACCAGGGTGCCGAAGGCGGCGCTCATGCCCTTCTCGGCGGTCTTGACCCAGGGGTCGGTGATGGCGAGCGCCGGCCCGGCCGGCGCGGTCGCGGGAGCGGTGGTGGCGGCGGCAGGGGCGGCGGCCGGCGCCGCCTGCCGCGGGGAGCCGCAGGCGGTCAGGACGGCGGCGGCGGCGACGAGGCCGAGGCCGGTGACGCGGATCGCGGTGGCCTTACTGGTACGCGAGAACATGACAAAGCCCTTCATCCGGCTCAAGCCGGCACGGTTCGCTGTGGAACGGCTCGGCGGTCGCCACCGAGGGCGCGCACGCCGAGGACACCCCCGTCCGGGGGCGTGAGAACGACAGAAGAGGTCGGAAAGGGCCCGCCGGGCCGTGGACGACGGCAGGATCAGGCGGGCACGAGCACGGCGCGGCGAAGGGGAGGACCGCGCCGGCCCATCTCATGACCGAGCAGGGCCGGGCGCAGGATCACCGGCCGCCGGGACGCCGGAACGGCCAGGACCTGCCGGGCGACCGGCACGACGGCCGCCACTACCGCGACGAACAACCGGACGGCCAGCCGGCGCAGCACCGCCCAGACGGCCGCCTCGCAACGGGCCAGCCACACCGCCGTCAGCACGACCGCCCAGGCGTGCGTGGTCAGCATGCCGAGACCCGGCACCAGCCCGGAGCCGGCGTGCGCGTGCCCGCCGGCCACCGCCGCCTCGACGGCGTGCGCCGAGGAGAACAGCAGGTGCAACGCGACCTGCGTGGCGGCCAGCGCCGTCACGATGACCGGTAACGAGCGCTCCCGCCCCGCCAGCAGGTACGCCGGCACGAACGCCACGCCCCACGCCGGCAGCAGCCAGGCCATCGACACCGACCCGCCCGGCAGCAGGTGGGCCGCCAGGCCGAGCAACACCGAGACCGCCGCGAACACCCCGGCCCGCGCCCCGCGCAGCGGAACCCCGGCCCCCTCGGCGAGCGCTCCCGGGGCGCCTCCACGAGACCCAGCGACCGGAACGCCGTTCGCAACGGCAGCCGGAGCGGCAGCCGGAGCAACGGCCGCAGTGGCAGCCGGGACAGCGGTCGCAGCGGCAGCCGGGACAGCGGTCGCAGCGGCGGTCGCAGCGGCGGTCGCAGCGGTGGCCGGGGCGGCTGCGGGTATGGCGGGCATGGCACGATCATCATCGCACGCCCCACCCTCGCTGTCGCCGAAAGGGGGCAAACCCCATCCGACCCACCACCGCGCCACCACCCGCCCCCCGCCGGGGCTCTAGGATCTAGACATGCAGCTGGCCCCCGGAGTGCGCGTCGCCGTCACCGACCGGCACGGGGGCGTCAGCGCCCCGCCCTACGGCTCGCGCAACCTCGGCGGCATGGTCGGCGACGACCCGGCGGCCGTGCGCGCCAACCGCGCGGGCGTCGTGGCCGAGCTGGGCGTGCGGGCCGTGGTCTACATGCGGCAGGTCCACGGCACCGACATCGCGTACGTGAGCGAGCCCTTCGGCGACGACCCGCCGCCGCTGGACGGCGTGTTCACCACCGAGCCCCGGCTGGCGCTGGCCTCGCTCGGCGCCGACTGCCCGGCGGTGCTGGTGGCCGATCCGGTGGCGCGCATGGTGGGGGCCGCCCACTCCGGCCGTCCCGGCACCGAGGCGGGCATCGCCACGGCCCTGGTGGAGGCCATGACGGCCAAGGGCGCCGAGCCGGGCCGGATGGTCGCGCTGGTCGGCCCCGGCGCGTGCGGCCGCTGCTACGAGGTGCCCGCCGAGCTGCGCGAGCGCGTCGCCGCGCGGATGCCGCAGACCTGGTCGGAGACGTCGTGGCGGACGCCGGCGCTCGACCTGCGGGCCGGCATCGAGGCCCAGCTCAGGGCGGCGGGCCTGACGGAGGTGCGGCACGACGCGCGCTGCACGATCGAGTCGGGGGAGCTCTACTCCCACCGCCGCGAGCAGCCGGGCGGCCGCTTCGCCGGCCTCATCTGGCTGGAGTGACGGCACCCGCCACCGGCGGCTGGCGGCCCGGCGGTCAGCCCTTCCCCCGGTTGCCGTTGAAGACCACGTTGACGATGATGATCCCGACCCACACGGGCACGATGAAGCTCATCGGCGTGTCGCCCGAGAACATCACGGCCAGCGTCATGATCGTGCCCAGGCAGAGGGAGACGATCGCCAGGGCGAGCCGCTGCCCGTCGCCCGCCCCCTGCCGGGCCGCGGCCCGCGGCGCGACCTGGGCCAGCCGCTCGTCCACCCGCCGGTCGACCTCCTGGCCCATCTTGTCGAGGAACGACTCCACGATGGCGTCCTCGAAGTCGGGCCCGAGGTCGCGGCGGGCGGACATGGCGGCCTTTAACTCATCGCCGGTGCTCATGCACCGAGCCTAGACAGGGCACCGGCTCAGCGCGCAAGGATGTCGTCGAGGTCGTAACTGACGGGCCGTTCGAGCTGCTCGTACGTGCACGACTGCGGCGTGCGGTCGGGCCGCCACCGCCGGAACTGCGCCGTGTGCCGGAACCGGTCGCCCTCCATCTGGTCGTAGGCGACCTCCATCACCCGCTCGGGCCGCAGCGGGATGAACGACAGGTCCTTCTTGGCGTTCCACCGCGACACCGCGCCCGGCACCCGCTGCCCGCCCCGCGACGGCCCGGGCGCCGGCTGGCCGATGCCGGCCTGCGCGGCCTCGGCCCAGTGCCCCCACGGGTGCTCGCTCAGCTCGGCGACGAGCGGACGCAGCTCCTCCACCAGCTCGGCCCGGCGCGCCATCGGGAACGACGCCGCCACCCCGACGTGGTGCAGCCTGCCGTCGTCGCCGTAGAGGCCGAGCAGCAGCGAGCCGACGACCGGCCCCGACTTGTGCTCGCGGTAGCCGCACACCACGACGTCGGCCGTGCGCTCGTGCTTGACCTTGAACATCGTGCGCTTGTCCGGCGCGTACGGCTGGTCGCCGGGCTTGACGATGATGCCGTCGAGCCCCGCGCCCTCGAACGTCTCGAACCACTGGCGGGCCCGCGCCTCGTCGGTGGTCACCGGGGTCAGCCGGATCGAGCCGCCCTTCTCAGGGAACAGCTCCACCAGCCGCGCCCGGCGCTCGGCGAACGGCGCCTCCATCAGCGACTCCTCGCCGACGGCCAGCAGGTCGAAGGCGACGAACTGGGCGGGCGTCTGCTCCGACAGCAGCTTCACCCGCGACGCGGCCGGATGGATGCGCTGCTGCAGCGCGTCGAAGTCGAGCTGCGTACCCCGGGGCAGCACGATCTCGCCGTCGATCACCACCTTGTCGGGCAGCTCGGCCCTGGCCGCCTCGACCAGCTCGGGGAAGTAGCGGGTGAACGGCCGCTCGTTGCGGCTGCCGAGGTAGACCTCGTCGCCGTCGCGGAAGATGATGCAGCGGAAGCCGTCCCACTTCGGCTCGTAGAACAGGCCGCCGTCCTGCGCGGGCATGGCCTTGACCGGCTTGGCCAGCATCGGCGGCACGGGCGGGCGCACCACCAGGCCGGGCACCGGCTCCGGCGCGGGCCCCGGCGCGGGTTCCTCGGCCGGCTTCGCCGATCGCGTCGGCCTCGACGGCTTGGTCGGCTCGGTCATGCGTCGGGCTCCTTCTCCTTGGCGTACTTGCAGAACAGGACTCCCTCTTCCTCCAGCACCTGGACGAGGGAGAGGCCGACCCGCGCGAGCTCGCCGTTCTGGATGCGGGCCGCGCCGCCGCCGACCAGCAGCGGGCTGATCGTCAGGCACAGCTCGTCGACCAGGCCGCCGGCCGAGAGCTGGGCGTTGATCCGGGGGCCGCCCTCGCACAGGATGCGGGTCAGGCCGCGCTCGTGCAGCCGTGCCACGCCCTCGCGCAGATCGACGCTCTCCTCGCCGGCCACGATGAGGTCGCACCGCCCGGCCAGCGCCGCCCGCCGCTCGCGCGGGGCGGCCTCGCAGGTGATGACGATGGTCGGGCTGATGGTGGCCTCGGTGAACAGCGCGTGCCCGGGGTCGAGGTCGAGGCTGCGGGAGACGACCGCGATCGGCGGCACGGCGGGGCGGCCCGCGCGGAGCCCCGCCCACGACTCGCGCGGCTCGATGGGGCCGTAGCCCTCCTTGCGCACGGTCTCCGCGCCCGCCAGCACCACGTCGGACAGGCCGCGCAGGATCTGGAAGATGCGCTTGTCGCCGCTGCTCGACAGCCCGCCCGAGCGCCCGTCGAGCCAGGCCGCGCCGTCGGCGCTGGCCACCATGTTGAGCCGCAGCCACGGCCGGTGCTCGGGGTAGGCGTACGCCTGGGGGATGTCTGGATTGTCACCGATGTCGGGGTAGATGCGCCGCACTCCTCTACCTTGGCACACGCCACCGACAACCCTCCGGCACGTCCCGTCCGTCCCTGGCTTCCCGGGCGTGGGAGCGCTCGAAGCGCTCAGTCACGGCGAACGGGCCATATGTCTGTGCCGCCGAGCCTGCTGGTCCACAATGGCCCGCATGCCCGCCATACCCGAGGATCACGGTGAGACTGCCCATCCGTCCCGGTTCAACGACTACGACACCATCGCCGAGGGGTACACGGCCGAGAACGAGACCGGCCTCCTGAACGCGTACTACGAGCGTCCCGCGATGCTGGAACTCGCCGGCGACGTGACCGGCCGGCGCATCCTCGACGCCGGTTGCGGCTCGGGCCCCCTGTTCGCCGAGCTGCGCGATCGGGGCGCCGTCGTCACCGGCATCGACGCGAGCGCCGGGATGCTGGAGATGGCCCGACGGCGGCTGGGCGCCGACGCGGACCTGCGGGCCGCCGACCTGGCCGGCCCGCTGCCCTTCCCCGATGACACCTTCGACGACGTCATCGCGTCGCTGGTGCTGCACTACCTGGAGGATTGGGGGCCGGCACTGGCCGAGCTGCGACGCGTGCTGAGACCTGGCGGCCGGCTCCTCGTCTCGGTCGACCATCCCTTCTCCGTCACCCTCTGGCAGCACCTGGCCGGGGAGAAGCCCAGGTACTTCGGAACCCGGGCCCGGACCGACGAATGGACCATGGGCGGGCGGACCACCCGGATGCGCTTCTGGGACCGGCCGCTGCACGCGATGACCGATGCCTTCACCGAGGCCGGCTTTCGCATCAGCGTCATCAGCGAACCGCCGTTCGTGCCGGAAGCCCGCGAACTGTTCCCCGAGGAGTTCCGCGGGATCACCGGGGCGAGGTTCCTGAGCTTCCTGTTCTTCGTTCTGGAAGCCGGCTGACGGCGCCTGGCGTGGCCGGCGATCGTTGACAACCGCACTTCCCGGTATCAACGACATAAGGGGGGTTCTCTACTTAACGTGACGAGAGGCATGGAACGGACAGGGGAGGGCCCGTGGGGCTGGTCACCGCCGCGACGGGAACGGTCGCCGCTGCCGCAGGGGCATATCTCCTCCACTTCTGGGTCGCGCGCGGCGGCGTGCGCCGCGCCAAGGTCACGCCCTTTCCCCTGGCACTGATCCTGTCCCATCCCGCGCTGGCGGTGTCGGCGCTGGCCTGCTGGGCGGCCGCGCTGGTCACCGGCGTACGGGCGCTGGCCTGGCTGGCCACCGCCGGGCTGGCGGCCACGGCGCTGCTGGGGTTCGTGATGTTCACGCGGTGGCTCGGCACCGGACGGCACGGCGACGGAGCCGGCGGGCTGCCCCTGCTGGCGGTGACGCTGCACGGGGCGGCCGGGGTGGCCACGTTCGCGCTGGTGTTCCTCGCCGCCAGCGCCGCCCGCGCCTTCTGAGCCACGAGCCGCCCCGCGCCGCCGGCCGCCCCGCGCCGGCGGGCCTGGGCGTGCCGGTTCAGGGGTTCCGCCGGTTCAGGGGTTCCGCCGGCCGTTCTGGGCCGCCGGGGCCGGGGTGCGGGGGCGGCGGAGCACCTGCAGCGAGCGGCTGGTCACCGCGACCACGTCACCCGGCCGGTAGCGCTCCGTGGGGAAGCCCTCGCCGGCCACCTCGTGGGTGGTGTCGAGCACCGGCAGCCACACCTCGCCGCACTCCCTGCCCGGCAGCGTGAACGACATGTCCTCGTGGTGGGCGTTGATCAGCAGCAGGAACGAGTCGTCGGCGATGCGCTCGCCCCGCGGCCCCGGCTCGGTGATCGCCTCGCCGTTGAGGTAGACCATGAGCGACTTGGCGTAGCCGATGTGCCAGTCGCCGGCCGTCATCTCCGTGCCGCCCGGCGTGAGCCACACCAGGTCGCGGTCGCCGTTGTCGGGGTGCCGGCCGCGGAAGAAGCGGCGGCGCTGGAAGACCGGGTGCTCGCGGCGCAGCTTCGACAGCGCCCGCACGTACCCCAGCAGCTCGGACTCGGTGTGCAGCGTCGACCAGTCGACCCAGGCCAGCTCGTTGTCCTGGCAGTAGGCGTTGTTGTTGCCGCGCTGGGTGCGGCCGATCTCGTCGCCGTGGGACAACATCGGCACGCCCTGCGACAGGAACAGCGTGGCCAGGAAGTTGCGGCGCTGGCGCCGGCGCAGCGTCACGATGTCGAGGTCCTCGACCGGGCCCTCCGCGCCGCAGTTCCAGGAGCGGTTGTCGTTGGTGCCGTCGCGGTTGTCCTCGCAGTTGGCCTCGTTGTGCTTGTGGTCGTACGACACCAGGTCGGTCAGCGTGAACCCGTCGTGGCAGGTCACGAAGTTGATCGAGGCGACCGGGCGGCGGCCGGAGGACTCGTAGAGGTCGGCCGAGCCGGTCAGCCGGGAGGCGAACTCGGGCAGCGCCGAGTGCGTGCCCCGCCAGAAGTCGCGGACGATGTCGCGGTACTTGCCGTTCCACTCCGTCCACAGCGGCGGGAAGTTGCCCACCTGGTAGCCGCCGGGGCCGACGTCCCACGGCTCGGCGATCAGCTTGACCTGCGAGATCACCGGGTCCTGCTGGATGAGGTCGAAGAAGGCGCTCAGCCGGTCGACGTCGTGCAGCTCCCGGGCCAGCGCCGAGGCCAGGTCGAAGCGGAACCCGTCGACGTGCATGTCGAGCACCCAGTAGCGCAGGGAGTCCATGATGAGCTGCAGCGCGTGCGGGGAGCGCACGTTGAGGGAGTTGCCGCACCCGGTGTAGTCGAGGTAGTAGCGGCGGTCGCCGTCGTGCAGCCGGTAGTAGGCGGTGTTGTCGATGCCGCGGAAGCCCAGCGTCGGGCCCATGTGGTCGCCCTCGGCGGTGTGGTTGTAGACCACGTCGAGGATGACCTCGATGCCCGCCTCGTGCAGCGCCCGCACCATGCCCTTGAACTCCGGCACCTGCTGCCCCCTGGTGCCCGCGCTGGAGTAGCCGCCGTGCGGGGCGAGGTAGGCGATGGTGTTGTAGCCCCAGTAGTTGGTCAGCCCGCGCGCCACCAGGAAGTGCTCGGGGACGAAGTGGTGCACCGGCATCAGCTCGACCGCCGTCACGCCCAGCGACAGCAGGTGCTCGATGATCGCCGGATGGCCCATGGCCGCGTACGTGCCCCGCAGGTCGCGCGGCACGGCGGGATGGCGCATGGTGAGCCCGCGCACGTGGGCCTCGTAGATCACCGTCTGGTGGTACGGGATGCGCGGCGGCCGGTCGTTGCCCCACTCGAAGAACGGGTTGATGACCACGTTCTTCGGCATGTAGGGCGCGCTGTCCTCGGCGTTGCGCCGCCCCGGGTCGGTGAAGTAATAGGGGAACAGCGCCTGGTTCCAGGTCAGCTCGCCGTCGATCGCCTTGGCGTACGGGTCGAGCAGCAGCTTGCTCGGGTTGCACCGGTGCCCGTGCTGGGGCGCGTACGGGCCGTGGACGCGGTAACCGTAGCGCTGCCCCGGCTGGATGCCCGGCAGGTAGCCATGCCAGACGAACCCGTCGACCTCGGGTAGCTCCAGGCGTTCCTCGGAGCCGTCATCGTGAAAAAGGCACAGCTCGACCCGCTCGGCGACCTCTGAGAACACCGCGAAGCTGGTGCCAACGCCGTCCCAGGTCGCGCCGAGTGGATAGGGCTGCCCCGGCCAGACCTCGCGCATGTGGCCCAATTGTCGCACGGGATGGCGCTCTTGGTCTCTCAATGCACAGATGCCCTCACATGCACGGCGCCGGAAGGGTACCGGCGCCGTGGATGACGTTTCAGAGCAGCTCGGCCTTGAGCGTGATCGTGGTGCCGGCCAGGGCCTTGCTCACCGGGCAGTTGGCCTTGGCCGTCTCGGCGGCCTCCTGGAACTGCTCGGCCGTGATGCCCGGCACCTGCCCCTGCACCGTCAGCACGATGCCGGTGATGCCCTCGCCCGGCTGGAAGGTCACCTCGGCGCTGGTGCGCAGCGACTCGGGCGGGGTGCCCGCGCCGGCCAGACCGTGCGAGAGCGCCATCGAGAAGCAGGACGAGTGGGCCGCGGCGATGAGCTCCTCGGGGGAGGTCTTGCCGTTGGCGGCCTCGGCCCTGGACGGCCAGGAGACCTCGAAGGTGCCCACGCCCGAGGTGTCGAGCGACACGGTGCCCGAGCCGTCGAGCAGGGCGCCCTTCCACTGCGTGGTGGCGGTGCGGGTGGTGGCCATGGCTGTGCTCCCTTCCGATATGGTCCTCCGACCCTATCGCGCCCGCGTCACCACCCGGCGGAGGGGACGAAGGCGGCGCGGCACTCATCCGTCTCTACATTTGCCGCGAATAATGACATGCTCGGGTCGCGGCGCACCTGCCGCCTGGGTCCGGATCCGGATACAACGGGAGCGTGGTGCCAGTGGAGGCACCGTACGACGACCGCCTGTTGCACCAGCGGGTGGTCGGCGGCGACGAGTCCGCGCTGGGGGAGGTCTACGATCGGCTCTCCGCGCTGATCTTCGGCCTGTCCCTGCGGGTCACCAGGGACCGGGTGATCGCCGAGGACATCACGCAGGAGGTGTTCCTGGTCTTCTGGGAGCGTCCGCTGGCCTACGACCCCGGCCGCGGCACGCTGCGCGCCTGGCTGGCCACCATCGCCCACCGGCGGGCGGTCGACCACGTGCGCGCCGAGGAGCGGCGCCGCGTGTCGGCGCTGGGGCCCCGGCTGTTCGAACGGGAGCCGGCCCGGCTGGAGGACGGCGTGCTCGCCGCCGACGAGGCCGAACGGGTGCGCCAGGCGGTGACGTCACTGCCCGACGGGTTACGCCAGGCGGTCGAGCTGGCGTACTTCGGAGGCCGGACGTACCGGCAGGTCGGTGAGGAGCTGGGCGTGCCCGAGGGCACGGCCAAGTCGCGCATCCGGCTGGCACTCAGGCGGCTGGCGGACGCGCTGGCGGAGGAAGAGGTGTGATGGATCCCGTCGAGCGTCTCTACCTGGACGCGCTGATGGAGGAACCGGCGTCGCCGGCCCACTCGCTGCGGCCCCAGCTCCTGGCCGGAGCCCGGGCGAGGCGCAGGCCGGCGGCCCCCACGGCGGTGTGGGCGGAGCCGTACGCGGGCCGGGTCGCCGCCATGGACGCCCTGCTCGCCTCGGCGGCGGACGAGGACTGGTCGCGGGTCATCGTCGAGGGCTGGACGTTGCAGGAGCTCGTCGCGCACCTGGCCGCCAAGGACGGCCTGCTGGCCGCCTCCGTGGGCGCCCCCGTGCTGGGGCCGCCCCTGGGGGCGCTCGACGCGCTCGGGCGCACGGGCGACGTCCAGGCGTACGAGCGGGCGCGCAGCCCCGAGCAGACGCGGCGGGACTGGCGGGCGCAGGCCGACGCCCTGTGCCGCCACGTGGCCACGCTGCCCGAGACCACCCCGGCCACCCTCGACGGCATGGAGGTGCCGCTCCGCGACCACCTGCTCGGCCGGGGCCTGGAGACCTGGGTCCACACCGACGACGCCGCGCGGGCGGCCGGGGTCCGGCTGCCGGACCCGGTCCCCGAGCACGTCCGGCCCACCGCCGACCTGTGCGCCCGGCTGCTGCCCTGGACGATGCTCTTCTCCGGCCTGGACGGCACCGGCCGCACCCTGCGCCTGACGCTGACCGGCCCCGGCGGGGGCGAGTGGCTGCTGCCGCTGGGCGTGGCGGAGACCGTCCCCGGCGACCCGGACGCGCACCTCACGGCGGACGTGCGTGCCTTCTGCTTCCTGCTGGGCGGCCGGGGCGACCCGGAGGACTTCCCCGCCGACGTCACCGGCGACCGCGCCCTCGCCGCCGACGTCCTGCGTACCGCCCCCGCCCTGTCCGGCCCCTGACCCGCCCCGCGGCCGTTCCGCGACTTCTGGACGCCGGGGTACGCGGCCATCGGCGACTGACGACCGAAGTCGTCTAGGCTCGGGCGCATGACGAGAGGGGGCTCATCGTGACGGGCGATGTGACGGGGCTGGCGGACCTGCTGTACGAGTTCGGGCTGCTCAAGCGCTACAAGCGCACGGGATGGCTGGTCGCCGGGGTGCGCGACCCGGAGAGCGTCGCCGACCACTCCTTCCGGGCGGCGGTCATCGCGGCTGTGATCGCCCGGCTGGAGGGCGGCGACCCGCAGCGGGCCGCGTTCATGGCGCTGTTCCACGACACGCAGGAGACGCGCCTGACCGACATCCCCTACCTGGGCAAGCGCTACCTCAAGGCCGCCGCCAACGAGGAGGTCACCGCCGACCAGACGCGCGGCGTCAGCGGCCCGGTCGGCGACATGGTGCGCGACGCGGTCGCCGAGTACGAGGAGAAGGCCAGCATCGAGGCCGTCTGCGCGCGCGACGCCGACAAGCTGGAGTGCCTCCTGCAGGCCGTGGAGTACCGCGAGCAGGGCAACCACAACACCCAGGGGTGGATCGACAGCTCGCTGGCCGCCATCACCACCCCGACCGGCAAGCGCCTGGCGGAGGAGGCGCTGAGCACGGGCACCCTCGACTGGGTGGTCCGCGTGCTCAACGGCGGCCCCTCGTAGCCGGCTCCGGCTCGCGTGCTCAGTCCTGCGTGACGAGGTCCCTGGCGTACTCGTCGTCGCTCTCGGCCAGCACCCGCGCGGCCCCCTGGGCGGCGCGGGCGTCGCCGCGCGCGGCGAGCCCGCGGGTGGCCTCGGCCACGGTGCGCAGGTCGGGATCGGTGAGCCTGGCCGCCAGCGCCTCGCGGATGCGCGGCGTGTCGGCGTCGAGCGCGGCGAGGCCGGCGGTGGCCCAGTCGCGCACCTCCGCGTCGTCGTCCTCGGTCATCGAGACGAGCAGCGCCAGGCCCTCCTCGTCGTCCGGCGGCAGCACGTCGGCCAGCGCGATCGCGTCGGTCGTCGTGCGCCGGTGCCCCGGGCGGCCGAGGAGGTCGAGCACGGCGGGCAGCGCCCGCGGATCGCCCTGGTGGCCGAGGGCGGCCAGCACCGAGCGCAGCACTTGCGGGTCGCTCTCGGTGGTGACCATCTTCAGCAGCAGCGGCAGCGTGCGCTCCAGGTACGGCTTCTCGCCGTCGGCGAAGCCGAACTGGGCGATGGCGTCCACGCCGAACTCCCGCTCCCTGGCGTCCTCGCTCACGCACAGCCGGGCCAGCTCCTCGTAGGTGTCGTCGTCGGCCCGCTTGGCCAGCGTGTCGGCGACGATCCACCACGTCTCGGCGTCCTCGTCGGTGTCGCGGTGCGCCACCGCCCGCGCCACCAGCCGCTCCACCGGCGTACGCAGGCCGAGGGCGTCCTCCAGCAGGGTCGCGACGGCGGCGTGGCCGCGCTGCGCCTGCACCTGCTCGCTCCGCTCGCCGTCGGGGGAGCGGCCGGCCACGGTGACCAGCTCGGTGCCGTCCTTGGCGTACTGGCGGGCCACGACGTACTCCCAGCCGTCCTGCTCGACCTGGTCGAGCAGCGCGCTCTCCAGGTGCACGCCCACCCAGTCGACGGCGATCTCCAGCGGCGTGTCGCCGTCCCCGTCGTACTTCCCGGCGTCGGCGCCCGCCTCCAGCAGCGCCTGCACCACGCCGAGCGCGCCGCGCCTGGCCGCCAGCGTGAGCGGGGTGTCGCCGTCGTCGTTGCTCGCGTCCACGTCGGCGCCCGCCTCGATCAGCAGCCGGGCGGTGGCGGCCTGGCCGTTGGCGGCCGCCCACAGCAGGGCCGTCCAGCCGCCGCTCTCCCGGCCGTCCACCTCGGCGCCGGCCGCGAGCAGCGCGCGGGCGACCTCCTGCCGGTCCCAGGCGGCGGCCGCGCACAGCGGCAGGCCCTCCTCCTCGCCCTCGCTGGGCCTGTTGGGGTCGGCGCCGGCGGCGAGCAGCTTGGCCACCGTGTCGGTCTCGCCGTTCAACGCCGCGCGGTAGAGCTGTTCCTCATGCATGACACGGACCCTAGCCTGGTCCGGCCGCGCCCCGGGCCAGGCTAGGGCCATGTCATCGAGTGGTACGCGATCCGGCCCGCCTCCGGTTCACCGGCCGGGGGAACGTGCATCGTTCGACTGCGGTGCTTCTCCTCCTGGAGGAGGAGTTCCCCATCCCGGCAAACGCGATATGTTGCGAGTATGAGCGATCCTGGGGAGCTTCGCGCGTCCGACGCCGAGCGCGAAGCCGTCGTCGAGCAGCTCCGCGTCGCGTCGGTGGAGGGCAGGCTCACGCTGGCCGAGCTGACCGATCGTACGGAGGCCGCCTACACCGCCACCACCCACGCCGAGCTCGCCCTGCTCACCCAGGACCTGCCGGGCCCCGGGGCGGCGCCCGCGGCGCCCGCGCCCGCGGCGCAGGGCAGGAAGCGGCGGTGGTTCGTGGGCGTCATGGGCGACACCAAGCGGCGCGGCAAGTGGCGCATCGACCAGGAGCTGGGCGCGGTCGCGGTGATGGGCGACGTGGTGCTGGACCTGCGCGAGGCCGAGGTGCGCACCGACGTGGTGGACATCACGGCCGTCTCCGTCATGGGCGACGTCAAGATCATCGTCCCGGACGGCGTCAACGTGGACCTCGACGGCATGGCCGTCATGGGCGACAAGCGGGTGGACGTGCTGGAGGGCGCGCCCGGCACGAACGTGCCCGTGGTGCGCGTCCGCGCCTACGCCGTCATGGGCGACGTCAAGGTGCTCGGCGACTCGCGGGCCAAGCCGCTCAAGCGCGGGTTCGCCGCCTGGCGCGAGCACTGGCGGCAGATGCACGGCGAGGACTGGCGCGAGCTGGGCCGCCAGATCCGCGACGACACCCGCGCGCTGAACCGCGAGATCAACGACCAGACCCGCGGGCTGAACCGGCAGATCCGCGAGCAGACCCGGGAGATGAACCGGCAGATCCGCGACCAGAGGCGCGGCTACTGACCCCGCCCCCCGCCCTGCGGCCACCGGCCCGCCCGGCCCTCCGGCTCAGCCGACCAGCGACACCGGGTCCCGCTGCGCCCCCTCGTACCGCTCCAGCAGCACGTCCACCAGCTCCGGCGCGGCTCCGAGCACGTCGGACACCACGGCCGCGCCGGCCTCCAGCGCCTCGCGGCGCACCTTGTCCGCGAAGTGACCGGGCGCCAGCAGGTACGGCGCCACGGCCACCCGCGGCGCCCCCGCCCGCACCAGCTCCGCCACCGCCTCGGCGGGGGTGGGCCCGGCGGCCGAGGCGTACGCGGCCCGGACCGTCCACCACCCGGCCCGTCGCCACTCCCTGGCCGTCCTGGAGACCACCGCGTTGGCGCGGACGTCGCTGGAGCCGGCCGACACCAGCACCACGGCGGTGTCCGGGTCGCCGGCGGGCACGCCCGCCTCGGCCAGCCGCCGCTCCAGCGCCGCGCGCATCAGCGGGTGCGGGCCGAGCGTCGTGCCGTAGTGGACGCGCAGGCGCGGCTGGTGGGCGCGGGCCTCGTTCAGCGCCGCCGGCAGGTCCACCCGGCTGTGGTAGGCCTCGGTGAGCAGCAGCGGCAGCACCACGGCCTCGTCCAGGCCGTGCAGGGCCTGGGCGAGCGCCGGCGCGCAGTGGTCCAGGTAGGCCACCCGCACGTCCAGCGGCACCTGGTCGAGCAGCGCGGCCACGGTGGCGGCGGCGCGCGGGTCACGCGACCCGTGCGCCACCGCCACCAGTGGCACGCGACCGGGGGCCGCCCCGCCTGCCAACGGGACGAGACCCCTTCCGGGGATCACAGGTGAATGCCGCATTCGACCTTCCCCAGGCCCGCCCAGCGCCCGCTGCGCGGATCCTCCCCCTCGGCGACCTGCCGCGTGCAGGGCGCGCACCCGATCGAGGGGTAGTTGTCATAGTGCAACGGGTTGATGAGCACCCCGTTGTCGGCGATGTAGTTGTCGACGTCCTCCTGGGTCCAGGCGGCGATGGGGTTGACCTTCACCATCTGCCGCTTGGCGTCCCACTCGACGACCCTGGTGTCCTTGCGGCTGGACGACTCGTCGCGGCGGATGCCGGAGATCCACGCCAGGTAGGGCTCGAGCGCCCGGTTGAGCGGCTCCACCTTGCGCAGGTAGCAGCACAGGTCCGGGTTGCGGCCGAACAGCCGCGGCCCGAGGTCGCGGTCCTGCTCGGCGACCGTCCGCGACGGCTTCACGTCGATCACGTTGACGTCATAGACCTGGCGCACCGCGTCCCGCGTGCCGATGGTCTCGGCGAAGTGGTAGCCGGTGTCGATGAACAACACGTCCACGCCGGGCTTGACCCTGCTCACCAGGTCGATCAGGAGCGCGTCGCTCATCGAGGAGGTCAGGCAGAGCCGGTCGCCGAAGGTGGCCGCCGCCCAGCGGATGATCTCCCGGGCCGGGGCGCCCTCCAGGAACGTGGCGGCGGACTCGACGATGTCCTGCAGGTCGAGCGTGCCGCGCTGATCTCTTAAACCGACCTCGATGTCCACCAGCGTCATATCTTCACTCCGATCCCGAGGAATTTCAGCTTGAAAGCGCGAGCGCAGGACCTGCAGTACCAGCCGCCGTCACTCTCGTACGGTTCGAGGTCCTCCTCGCCGCAGTACGGGCAGTGGAAGGGAACCGCTCGCTCGCTCATCGCAGGTCCGCCTCGTCCGCCCGCTGCACCCAGTCGGCGAACGACTCGCCCTCCTTGCGCTGGGCGTCGTAGTTCTTCACCACCCGCTCGACGTAGTCGGGCAGGCCCTTGGCGGTGGTCTTCAGCCCGCGCACCTTCCGGCCGAAGCCGGAGCCGACGCCCAGCGAGCCGCCCAGGTGGATCTGGAAACCCTCGACCTGGTCGCCGTTCTCGTCCACCACGAGCTGGCCCTTGAGGCCGATGTCGGCGACCTGGATGCGGGCGCAGGAGTTGGGGCAGCCGTTGAGGTTGATGGTCAGCGGCTCCTGGAAGTCCGGCAGCCGCCGCTCCAGCTCGTCGATCAGGTCCATCGCCGCGGCCTTGGTCTCGACGATGGCCAGCTTGCAGTACTCGATGCCGGTGCAGGCCATCGTCTGGCGGCGGAACGTGGAGGGCTTGACCTGCAGGTCGCCGGCCTCCAGCTCGGCCACGATGGAGTCCACCCGGTCGGGCGCGACGTCGAGGATGACCATCTTCTGCTCGACGGTGGTGCGGACCCGGCCGGAGCCGTGCCGCTCGGCGATGTCGGCGATCCGGTGCAGCGTGTCGCCGTCCACCCGGCCCACCTTGGGCGCGAAGCCGACGTAGAAGTTGCCGTCCTTCTGCGGGAAGACGCCCACGTGGTCGCGGCGGCTGTCGCGCGGCTGCACGGGGGCGGGCCCGTCGGGCAGTCGCTCCTTGAGGTATTCGGTCTCCAGGATCTCCCGGAACTTCTCCGGCCCCCAGTCGTTGACCAGGAACTTGATGCGGGCCCGGTGCCGCAGCCGCCGGTAGCCGTAGTCGCGGAAGATGCCCACGACGCCCTCGTGCACGTCGGCCGCCTTCTCGGGGCTGACGAACACGCCCAGCCGCTTGCCCAGCATCGGGTTGGTCGACAGCCCGCCGCCCACCCACAGGTCGTAGCCGGCCTCGCCGTGCTCGTTGACCACGCCGACGAACGCCACGTCGTTGATCTCGTGCACCGTGCAGTGCGCCGGGCAGCCGCTCAGCGCGGTCTTGAACTTGCGCGGCAGGTTCGAGTACGCCGGGTTGCCGATCACCCGGTCGTAGATCTCCCTGATCTGGTCGGAGGCGTCGAGCACCTCGTCGGTGTCGATCCCGGCCAGCGGGCAGCCCAGGATCACGCGCGGGGTGTCGCCGCACGCCTCCGTGGTGGACAGGCCCACGGCCTCCAGGCGCTCCCAGATGTCCGGCACCGACTCGATCTCCACCCAGTGGAGCTGGATGTTCTGGCGGTCGGTGATGTCGGCGGTGCCGCGGGCGTACTCGTTGGAGATGTCGGCGATCGTGCGCAGCTGGGCCAGGTCGAGCTGGCCGCCGTCGATGCGCACGCGCAGCATGAAGTAGCGGTCGTCCAGCTCCTCCGGCTCCAGGACGGCGGTCTTGCCGCCGTCGATGCCGGGCCTGCGCTGGGTGTAGAGGCCGTACCAGCGCATGCGGCCGCGCAGGTCGGCCGGGTCGATCGAGTCGAAGCCCCGCTTGGAGTAGATGTCGATGATGCGCTGGCGGACGTTGAGACCGTCGTCGTTCTTCTTGTTCTCTTCGTTCTTGTTGAGCGGCTCACGGTAACCGAGAGCCCACTGGCCTTCACCGCGCGGGCGTTTGTGGTGCCGGCTGGCAGGGGTGCGGCTGGCAGGGGTGCTCATTGCGCGTCCTTCGGTTCATGGGCGCGCGCAGGGGCCCTCCGTGGCCTCGTCGTCGAGGGGCAGGGAGATTCAGGAGGTTTGCGACGCGCTCAGCGGCAGAGAAACAGCGAGTGTTAGCGGGCGTCGCAACAGATGGCACTGCGGACACGCTGAAGGTCGACGTGGCGTCGGCCGACGAGCATGGGATCCGCTGGCATACCTTGACGATACCCCGGGCGTCCGGGATGTCCAAGACAGGGTCCAGAGTGTGGGACTGTCCGGGTCAGGTCACCCCTGGCGGGGCCAGTCGAGCGGGGACTCCGCGGGCCGGTCGGCGCTCTGGTGCTGACAGTCGCACCAGGAGCCGCCCCGGCAGTCCTCGTGGCGTTTGTCCTTGCAGCTTTCGCAGATCACCTCTCCGATTATTCTCCTAGAACCTTGTTCGGGTTAGGCTGGCGCGCGTGGATCTCATGGCCGAGCTGCTGGACGACCTCCGCGCCGAGACCGCGTCCCTGGAGGAGCTGCTGGCGCCGCTGCGGGAGGCGGACTGGGAGCTGCCCACGCCGGCCGAGGGATGGGCGGTGCGCGACCAGGTGAGCCATCTGGCCTGGTTCGACGAGGCCGCCGTCCGGGCCGTCACCGACCCCGAGGGCTTCACGGCCTCCCTCGCGGGGTTCACCTCCGTGGACGACCTCGCCCGCCAGGCGCGCGAGCTGTCCCCGGCCGACCTGCGCGCCTGGTTCCTGGCCGCCCGCGAGCGCGGCCTGGAGGTCTTCGCCGGACTGGACGCCCGCGCCCGGGTGCCGTGGTTCGGGCCGCCCATGTCGGCCGCCTCCTTCGTCACCGCCCGGCTCATGGAGACCTGGGCGCACGGCCAGGACGTGGCCGACGCGCTCGGCGTCGCCAGGCGGCCCACCGACCGGCTGCGGCACGTGGCCGCGATCGGCTGCCGGGCGCGCCCCTACAGCTTCGCCGTGCGCGGCCTGCCCGAGCCGGCCGAGCCGGTGCGCGTCGAGCTGGCCATGCCCGGCGGCGGCACCTGGACCGCCGGACCGCCCGGCGCCGCGAGCACCGTGCGCGGCCCGATGCTCGACTTCTGCCTGGCCGTCACCCAGCGCATCCACCTGTCCGACACGGCGCTGGAGCTGGCCGGCGAGCCCGCGCGGGCCTGGATGGAGATCGCCCAGGCGTTCGCCGGGCCGCCGGGCAAGGGACGGCCGCCGCGCGGACTAGGGAAGGACCAGGGTCGTTCCGGATGACCCGCCCGGCGCGGCCGGTGACATGCTGTGACCATGCGTACCCTACTGAACGTCATCTGGCTGGTGTTCGCGGGGATCTGGCTGGCGATCGGCTACGCGCTGGCCGGGGTCGTCTGCTGCGTCCTGATCGTCACCATCCCGTTCGGCATCGCCTCGTTCCGCATCGCGGCGTACGCGCTGTGGCCGTTCGGCCGGACCGTCGTACGCGACCCCGACGCGGGCGTGTTCTCGCTGCTCGGCAACATCATCTGGTTCGTGGTCGCCGGCGTCTGGCTCGCCGTCGGTCACGTCGTCACCTCGATCCCGCTCTTCCTGTCCGTCATCGGCATCCCGATGGGTGTGGCGAACATCAAGTTGGTCCCTGTTTCCCTTCTTCCTCTGGGAGCCCGCATCGTCGACCTCGACTAGGGCAGTGACTGGGGACGTAAGCTGTCCGGAAGAGACCACGACCAGTGTCACTGCGAACGTTGGGTGCCATGACGTCCACCGATGCGCCCCCGCACTCCAAGAGGAGACACAAGAGAGGGCTGGTCAGGCACGCCCGTGCCAGACTGAGCCGGGTGCTCGGCACGAAGGCGTGGGCGGTCGTCCAGGCGGCCACCAACGCCGGCGTCACCTACCGCGTGACCGGCCTGGCCGGCGAGGCGGCCTTCTTCGCGCTGCTGTCGCTGCCGCCGTTCGTGCTGGGCCTGATCGGCGTGCTCGGCAAGATCGGCAACTGGCTGGGCGGCGGCGTCGTCGACCAGGTCAAGTCGTGGGTGATCGAGCAGGCCGGGCTGCTGTTCACCGAGGACGCCATCAACAAGGTGGTCAACCCGCTGATCACCGACGTGCTCAGGGACGACGCCGGCAAGGTGTCGATCATCTCGCTGGGCTTCCTGCTGTCGCTCTGGTCCGGCTCCCGGGCCCTGTACGTCTACGTGGACCTCATCTCCGTCGCCTACGGCCTGGGCGAGGAGCGCGGCATCATCCGCACCCGCCTCATGTCCTTCGGCCTGTACGTCATGGGCCTGGTCATCGCGATCATCATCATGCCGATCATGGTCGTCGGCCCCACGCTGCTCAAGGACGCCCTGCCCGCTCAGTACGGCGTCATGATCGACGTCCTCTACTGGCCGGTCGTCATCATCGGCTCGGTGTTGTTCCTCACCGTGCTCTACCACGTCAGCGTGCCGGTGCGGACCAAGTGGTACCGCGAGCTGCCCGGCGCGATCCTGGCCCTGTTCCTGTGGATCGTCTGCGCCGCCGTGCTGCGCGCGGTGCTGGCCGCCTGGTTCTCGCCCGTCTCCGTGTACGGCTCCCTGGCCGCTCCCATCGCCGTGCTGCTGTGGCTCTACATCACGGCCCTCGCCGTGCTCATCGGGGCGATACTCAACGCCGAGGTCGACCGGCTGTGGCCCGGGGAGGGCCGCACCAGCGGCGGCTGAATGCGCTGATCGGGCGGGGGAAGCCCCCTGCCGCATCCGCTATCGTCTACAGCGAGACGCGACTGGCGCATTGGGTGGGATCGACCACCGGGGAGCGGAAGGAGCGGAGGCCGGGCGCCTGGGTCTTCGCAGCCGTCAACGATGACAGGAGAATCATGAGTTCTCTCGCTAGCGTCGACCCGCGGATCGCCGAGCTCATCCAGGCGGAGGAGCGCCGCCAGGCCGACACGGTGAAGCTGATCGCCTCGGAGAACTACGTCTCCAAGGCCGTGCTGGAGGCCACCGGCACCGTCCTGACCAACAAATACTCCGAGGGCTACGCGGGCAAGCGCTACTACGAGGGCCAGCAGGTCATCGACCAGATCGAGACCGTCGCCATCGAGCGCGCCAAGTCGCTGTTCGGCGTCAACCACGCCAACGTCCAGCCCTACTCGGGCTCGCCCGCCAACCTCGCCATCTACCTGGCGTTCCTGCAGCCCGGCGACACCGTGATGGGCATGGGCCTGCCCTTCGGCGGCCACCTCACCCACGGCTGGTCGGTCTCGGCCACCGGCAAGTGGTTCAACTCCGTCCGCTACGGCGTGCGCAAGGACACCGGCCGCATCGACCTCGACGAGGTGCGCGAGCTGGCCCTGGAGCACCGGCCCAAGCTCATCTTCTGCGGCGGCACCGCCATCCCGCGCACCATCGACTTCGAGGGCTTCGCCGCCATCGCCCGCGAGGTCGGCGCCGTGCTGGCCGCCGACATCGCGCACATCGCCGGCCTCGTCGCGGGCGGCGCCCACCCCTCCCCGGTGGGCCACGCCGACGTCATCTCCACCACCACCCACAAGACGCTGCGCGGCCCGCGCGGCGCCATGCTCATGGCCACCTCCGACGAGCACGCCACGGCGCTCAACAAGGCCGTCTTCCCCGGCCTGCAGGGCGGCCCCCACAACCACACCACCGCCGCCATCGCCGTCGCGCTGCACGAGGCCGCCCAGCCGTCCTTCCGCGAGTACGCCCACCAGGTCGTCGCCAACGCCAAGGCGCTGGCCGACGAGCTGTCCTCGCGCGGGTTCGACCTGGTCTCCGGCGGCACCGACAACCACCTCATCCTGCTCGACCTCACGCCCAAGGGCATCGGCGGCAAGCCGGCCGCCCAGGCGCTCGACCGGGCCGGGCTGGAGACCAACTACAACACGGTGCCGTTCGACCCGCGCAAGCCGTTCGACCCGTCCGGCATCCGCATCGGCACGCCGTCGGTCACCTCGCGCGGCATGGGCGAGGCCGAGATGCGGCAGATCGGCGCCTGGATGGACGAGGTCGTCACCGCCCTCGCCAAGGGCGACGCCGAGGACGTCATCACCCGCGTCCACCACGAGGTGAGCGAGCTGACCGCCCAGTTCCCGGCCCCGGGCCTGTCCTGATCCTTCGGTGACCGCCGCAGCGCCCCGCCGCACGGGCTCCGTGCGCGGCGGGGCGCCGCGGTGCGAGGGGGGGGTGGCCGGAGTGCCCCTCGCGTGCCCTCCCTCCGCCGCCGGCGGCAGGAGGGCCTGGTACGACGGTCAGACCCGCACCGTCAGACCCGCACCGTCAGACTCGCACGGTCAGCAGCCGCTTGCCCGCCGAGGTGACCACCTCGAAGTGGTCGATCTCCTTCAGCGGCGTGGCGCTGCCGCCGTGCATGTAGAGCGGATCGGGCGAGCCCGGCACTCCGTACCCGGCCGGAGGCACGGACCACCCCGTCATCACCCGGCGCTCGCCGGACCTGCCGACCGAGACCAGCTCGCACTCCAGCGGCCCCTTGACCCCGGCCAGCTTGAGCGCGGCGTGCGTGCCCCACCCCTTGGACTCCACCACGAGCCCGCCGGTGACGCCGTCGATCCCCTTGCCCTCGATGGGCCGGCCGTCGGCGTAGAACTGCTCGGCCGGGCCCAGATGGTTGAGATGGCCGGAGTGCTCCTGCGCGACCTGCACGGTGGCGCCGCCGCTGAGCTGCGTGCCGACGGTCAGCCCGCCGGCCACCAGCGTGACCGCCGCCGCCATCCCGATCACGAACGTCCCCCTCCGCGAGCGCCGGTCGGCCGACCGCTTGCGGCGCACCAGGTCGATCGCGGGGCCGGGGGCGGGCGCCGGCTCGTCGTGGACGGGGCCGATGCCGTTCAGCGCGCTGGCCACGCCCGCCAGGTCGGAGAGCTCGGCCCGGCAGCCGCCGCAGAGCAGCAGGTGGGCCTCGAACGCCTCTCTGTCCTCCTCATCGAGCAGGCCGAGCGCGTAGGCGCCCACATCCGTGTGCTCGACTCTCGCTGTCACGCCGTCACCCCCCTCTCCTCCAGCGCGATCCGCAGCGCGCGCACGGCGTAGTAGACCCGGGACTTCACGGTGCCCACCGGGATGCCGAGCGCCTCGGCGGCGTCGTTGACCGACCGGTCCCGCAGGATCGTCTCGTTGAGGATCTCGCGGTGGGCCGGCGACAACGCCTTCAGCGCCTCTGACACGACCACCTGGTGCAGGAGTCCCTCCATCTCGTCCGGCACGGGCATGCTCTCCAGCGGCCCGTCGCCCGACTCCTGGGGGCGGGCGTCCCTGCGCCGCCGGTCATCGATCACGATACGTCTGGCCACCGTGGCGAGCCAGGGCATCAGCGACACCGCCTCGGGATCGAGCTGCTCGGCGCTGCGCCAGGCCCGGATCATGGTCTCCTGCACCACGTCCTCCGCCCATTGCCGATCGCCCGCCGTCAGCCGGATCACGAAGCCGAGCAGCGGCCCGTGGTACTCCCGGTAGAGCGCGGACACGGCCACCTCGTCGTCGGGCACCTCGTGCTCCGGCCGCACGCGCCGCATCCAGTGGCGTGCGCGCGGCTTCCCTTTCGGGGTGGCTCCGTCGGCCGAGGGCGGGGGATACGTGCTCGCTCGCATGTTCGCCCCTTTCTCGTGTCCGTCGCGAGGAGGTACGGGGGGCCGGCCCGGCACGGTTCAATGAATCGCCGGAACAAACGAATCGCCAGAACAAAATGGTTTGCGGGCCGGGCGCGGGATGCGTAGAGTCACCCCCGGTTCATCGATCGAGGAGGTGAGGGTCATGCGGGTTGTCCTGTTCAGCGTGCCCTCAGTTCGCCTCCGGGCGCTCGCCTGACGCCGCCCGGCTTCCTTCTTCCCTTCTCGATCAAAGGTTTCCTCCGTTGTCTTCTCACGACCTGTCTTCTTCTCGTGACCTGTCGTCGTACGACCTGTCGTCGCACGATCTGCCGTCGTACGATCTGTCCCTGCTCGGCTGGAGCGAGGCGCGCGCCGACGAGCTGCCGGAAGGCACCGTGCCCGCCCGCGTGGCCCGCGTCGATCGCGGCGCCGCCGAGGTGATCGCCGCCGACGGCCACCACCACGTCCGCCACGCCGCCCACATCCGCCGCGCCTCGGCGGCCGACCCGGTCGCGCTGCCCTGCGTCGGCGACTGGGCGGCGCTGCGGCTGCTGCCCGAGGGCCGCTACGAGCTCGACGCGGTGCTGCCCCGCACGACCGCGTTCATCCGGGGCGGCGTGAGCCGCGTCTCGGTCGGCGGCCTGTCCGGCGACGGCCAGGGCCAGGTGCTCGCCGCCAACGTGGACGTGGTCTTCGTCGCCGAGCCGTCCATGCACGCCGCCGACTTCGCCGACCTCGGCCGCATCGAGCGGCTGGTCGCGCTGGCCTGGGAGTCCGGCGGCACGCCCGTCGTGCTCGTCACCAAGTCCGACCTGTTCGAGGACGGCCTGGACGACCTGCTGGCCGACGTCCGCACGGCCGCGCCCGGGGTGGACGTGCACGCCGTGTCGTCGTTGCTCGGCGACGGCGTGGAGATCGTCCGGTCCTACCTCGACGGCTCCCGCACCGCCGTCATCCTCGGCCCGTCAGGCGCCGGCAAGTCCACCCTGGTCAACGCGCTGGCCGGGGAGGGCGTCATGGAGACCCAGCAGGTACGCGCCGCGGACGGGCGCGGCCGGCACACCACCGTGCACCGGGAGCTGATCCCGCTGCCCGGCGGCGGGCTCGTCATCGACACGCCCGGCATCCGGCGGATCGGCCTGTACGACATGCAGGAGGGCGTCGATCTCGTCTTCGCCGACATCGAGGCGCTGGCCGAGCGGTGCCGGTTCGGCGACTGCGGGCACAACGGGGAGCCGGGGTGCGCGGTGCTGGCCGCCCTGGAGAGCGGCGAGCTGCCGGAGCGGCGGCTGGAGAGCTGGCGCAAGCTGCAGCGGGAGGCCGCCTGGATGGCGTCCCGTACGGACGCGCGGCTGCGCAAGGAGCAGCAGAACAAGTGGAAGATGATCACCAAGGAGATGCGCCGCTCCGGCCGCAACCGCCCCTGACGGGTCCCCGCCCCCGGCTCTGACGGAACGGCCGTTCGTTCCGGGGGCGGGGGCGGGGGTGAGGGGCGCGGCGCCCGTCCCGGCGGCCGCGCCCCCTGCCTCCTGCCTCCTGCCTCCTGCCTCCTGCCCCCTGCCCCCCTGCCTCCTGCCCCCTGCCCCCTGCCTCCTGCCCCCTGCCCCGGTCCTGACGGACGGCCGTTCCGGGCGGGGGAGCGGGGGCGCGGCGTTCGCCCGCCCGGTCACCGCGTTCCGGGGTCTCCCGGTGCCGGCGGGGTGACCGGTTCAGTGCGGGGTCGTGGCTGGTGGGTAGGCAGGGAGGATGGAGCTCTTCGCAGACCGGGACGAGGCCGGGAGGCGGCTGGCCGAGCGGTTGCCGGACGCCCGCGACCCGCTGGTGCTGGCGCTGCCGCGCGGCGGCGTGGCGGTGGCGGCGCCCGTCGCGCGCCGGCTCGGGGCCGCCCTGGACGTGCTCGTCACCAGGAAGATCGGCCACCCCGCGCAGCCCGAGCTGGGCGTCGGCGCGATCGCCGAGGGCGGCGAGCCGGTGTTCGACCTGGGGTTGCTGCGGCGGCTGGGGATGACGCCCGAGTCCGTCGCGGAGGTGGTGGAGCTGGAGCGGCGCGAGCTGGCCCGCCGGGTGCGCGCCTACCGGGGCGACCGGCCGCTGCCGCCGCTGGCCGGCCGGGAGGTGGTGGTCGTGGACGACGGCCTGGCCACCGGCGGCACGGCGCGGGCGGCGTTGCGGGCGGTGGCCGCGGCCCGTCCCGCGAGGGTGACGCTGGCCGTGCCGGTGGGGGCGCGCGACACGGTGGAGTCCATGCGGCGGGAGGCCGACGAGGTGGTGGCGCTGCTCACGCCGGTCGACTTCCGCGCGGTGGGCCAGTGGTACGAGCACTTCGAGCAGCTCACCGACGCCGACGTGCTGAAGCTGCTGGAACGCCCCTGACCTCCTGCCCCTCCTGGGTGCCCGGGCGCGGTCAGCCGGTGAGCACGGCCCAGACGAGCTTGCGCGCGCTGCCGGTCGAGAGCCAGCCCCAGGTGCTGCAGAGGGCGTCCACCAGGCGCAGCCCCCGCCCGTACTCGGAGAAGACGTCGGGCGCGGCGGTCACCGGGACGCTCTGGCTGTGGTCGGTCACCACGCAGGCCAGCTCGGGCCCGTGGCACAGCAGCCGGAGCTGCGCGGCCCCGCCGCCGTGCCGGATGGCGTTGGTCACCAGCTCGGAGACCACCAGCTGCGCGTCGAAGGCGATCTCGCCCACACCCCACGAGGTCAGCGTCTGGTCGACGAACCGCCGGGCCGTGGCCACGCAGGCCGGCTCCAGCGCGGTGCGCTCGGCGAAGGGGAAAGCGGCGTCGTGGTCACTGGAGTGACCGTCCACCAGAATGGACAAAAGCCATCCTGGAGGCCGGGCCCCGATGGCGGCTTGCGGCCGAGCGTCGAAAGTCGTCATTCTGGCCCCCGAAGCGCGGTCTGGTGATCCAATGCCCATCTTTACGGGGAGTGCTTACCAATGCAAGACTTTTCGTAGTTTACGGATGCTAATCGCATCTGCACGTGCAGATGATCTAGGAGCGGTACGGTGAGCGCAGAGAGCGCGGAGGGGAATCTCCTCAACTACGCGCCGGGAAGCCCGACGGTGCTGCGGATCCTGCTCGGAACCCAGCTCCGCAGGCTCCGTACGGAGAAGGGTATCTCGCGCGAGGACGCCGGGTACTCGATTCGCGCATCCCATGCCAAGATCAGCAGGCTGGAGCTCGGCCAGGTGAGCTTCAAGCAGCGTGACGTGGCCGACCTGCTCACCCTCTACGGCGTCACCGACCCCGCCGAGCGTCAGCAGCTCCTCGACCTGGCCAAGCAGGCCAACGCCCCCGGCTGGTGGCACAAGTACGGCGACGTGCTGCCCGGCTGGTTCGAGGTCTACATCGGCCTGGAGGGCGCCGCCTCCAGCATCCGTACCTACGAGAACCAGTTCGTCCCCGGCCTCCTGCAGACCCCCGACTACGCCAGGGCGGTCATCGAGCTGGCCCACGAGAAGGCCACCCGCGCCGAGCTGGACCGCCGGGTCGCCCTGCGCACCACCCGCCAGCGGCGGCTGGCGAACGGCCTGACCCTCTGGGCGGTCATCGACGAGGCGGTGGTGCGCCGCACGCTCGGCGGGCCGGGCGTCATGCGCGCCCAGATCTCGCACCTGCTGGACGCCACGGCCGAGCGCACCATCACCCTCCAGGTCATGCCGTTCGAGCGGGGCGGGCACGCCGCCGCCGGCGGCCCGTTCAGCATCCTGCGCTTCCCCGAGCGGGAGCTGCCCGACGTGGTCTACATGGAGCAGCTCACCAGCGCCCTCTACCTGGACAAGCCGGCCGACTCCGACCACTACATGGAGGTCATGGACCGGCTCAGCGTCCAGGCGGAGACGCCGAGGGAGACCCGGCGTTTCCTGGAGCGGCTGCTTTCCGGATGATGACCAGCTGAAACCTCTGTGATCCACTCCATACCGGATTTTTGGCCGTCCGGTATATGGAGGTGGGCATGCTGCCGTATTGTCTGCTCGCAAACGCGGATGCACGTGCATCCGTAAGATCGCGAGGAGCCGCCCCCATGCACGAGTTCCGGAACGGAACCCCCGCCGGCCGCCTTCCCGTCGTCTGGCGCAAGAGCAAGCGGAGCAACCCCAACGGCAACTGCGTCGAGGTCGCCACCCTGCCCAACGGGGAGATCGCCATGCGCAACTCGCGCTTCCCCGAGGGGCCGGCGCTGGTCTACACCCCGGCGGAGATCGCCGCGTTCGTTCTCGGGGCCAAGGACGGGGAGTTCGACGACCTCATCGTGTGAGGTCCGGACATAGCATCACCTCGGCCGCGAGCCGGGGTCAGGTCAGTCGCGGGGCGCGCTGTACCAGCGCCACGACGTGCGGCGCGGGCGTCCCGGGAGCTCGGCGCGCCCGGTCGCCCACAGCAGGGCCGGCCACGGGTCGGCGTCGCGCGGGGCGGCGGGGAAGAGCCGGTCGAGCACCCGGGCGCACACGTCGCCGGGCGGCGTCCACGTCAGGCCCAGGCCCTCGGCCAGGTCGTACGTGTGGACGAGGGTCTCCACCAGGCCCATGGCGGCGAAGCCCTCCGGGTCGGAGTTGCCGAACCCGTGGTAGGCGCGCGTGCCGGGCGCGGCCGTGCGCACCATCGCGGCGAGCAGCGCGCCGCACGCCTCCACCACCTGCAGCACGCCGTCCGGGCCCGCCTCCGGGCGGGTGCGGATGGTCTCCACGGGCGCGCCCTCCCTGCGCCCGCTCACCGCGAAGGGGACGTAACCGTCCAGGGGCGGCCGGCGCGGGCCGAGCTGGGCGGCGTAGGCGAACAGGTCGTCGGCCAGGTGGTCGGCGGTCTCCCTGCACGTCCACTCCAGCGAGCCCGCCCTGCGGTCCCAGGCCACCGCGGGCGCGGTGGCGAGGAGGTCGACGGCCAGCCGCACGACCCGCAACAGGTCGTCGGCGGTCACGGGAACCCGGTCGGAACGTGCCATGCCGGGCACTCTAACGCGCGGGCCGGCGCCCCCTGCGCGAGGGGTCGCCGGCCGCTCATGTGACGAGATCCCGGACGCGCGATGACCTGCGACGGTCACCGCACGTCCGGGATCTCCGTGCTTGCGGGCCTGATCAAACAGTTGTCCCGACCGGGTTCGCCAGAGCCTGGGCGTGGGGTGCCAGGCTCCGGTTCATCGGGACAACTGCGGGATCACGCGATGATGGTGTTGCTGCCGGGTGTGTCAGGCGGCGGAGATGCCGGCGCTGGCCGCGCGGCGCATGCGACGGCGACGCTCGCTGGCGCGCTCGTCCTCGTTGAGACCGCCCCACGTGCCGTACTTCTCCGGCCGGGACAGCGCGTAGTCAAGGCACTCGTTGCGGACAGGGCACTGGGCGCAGATCGCCTTGGCCTTCCGCTCACGTACGTCACGCTCGGGCTGCCGCTCCCCGTCGGGGCCGAAGAAGAGCACGAGGTCCTCACCCCGGCACGCGGCATCATCCTGCCAACCCCAGCTGGGGCGCGGGCGGGCGAGCTGCCGACGTACCTGAGACATGAGAAAACCACCTTCGTGAGAGGTATTTCGGTAATTGAGCCGCATTGGACGCTTATGGCGTCACTGTTCCAACGCAACTTCGGGCCGTGATGTTCCCTGATCAGGCGAGAGCCGGCGTGGCGTACCGCACAGGCGCGAGCCTGTCCAGCGAAACCAGCCGGTAGGTGGTGATCGTTCCGGCGCTAGCCGTACCACACGGCGTCGTGAACGCCGATGGTTCAACCACAACCTGGAACCGGACGTCGCCGTCCCTTTTCGTGCCGACTCGCACGATGGCTTCGGTGACGTCGCCGTCCGACCTGGAGGATTCCACGGCCACCGCGCCGACGGAGCACTCTCCCGTATGGGCTCGGGCGAAGTGCTCGACGGCCTGCAATGGCTCAGGGATGCCTGCGCGCCCCCGGTAGCGGTCGAGGATGACCTCGCCCGACCGGTACGCGTTAGCCGCTGCCAGTGCAGCAGCCTGAGACATGCTGCCGTAGAAAATTCCGTGTGGCAAGCACACGAGGTTGGCGGCGTAGCGATCGCCGCCAACGTGTGACGTTTCCCACACTCTGTCCGGCAGATTTTCTGCCAGGGACCGGGCGAGGGGTAGTCCAATGCGGGCGCAGCACACATTGCGCTTGGCGTGCGTGCAGACCAGAAATACCGGCTCGTCTTCAAGTATGCAGGACTCCGGGACCACTCCGGCCACCAGCGCGTCCAGGTCCAGGTCTTCGGGACCTGCGACGACGCCGCTCGCGAGCCAGGGGTGCTCGCCCGCCGCGTGCCCGACTAGCACACGGATGCCCTGGTCCCGCTGACGGGTCCGGCGGCCCGGGCGGCGGATGAGCTGGGGCCTGATACCGCGTTCGAGCGCCCGGCGGACCAGTTCCGAGATTTCTTCAGGAAGTTCGAAGCTTTCGAGGTGGGAGGGCCACGGGCCGGGATACTCGATCAGCAGCCACAGCCGGGCGCCCGCCGTGGCGCTGGCGAGCGTGGGCACCTCCCCGGTGTGGCACCCGAACGGATGGTCGCAGCCCTTCACCAACGCCCGTCCCCCCTCTGTCCGGTGAATTAGGTAAGACTAACCTAACGGATAGGCGGGTTCAGGGGCGGGGGAACCGCGCGAGTGCCTCGCGGGCCGCGGGCAACGCGCGCTCCCTGTCCGACTCGACCAGGCCGATCCTGGTCCGCCTGTCCAGCAGGTCGCCTTCGTCGAGCGCACCCTCGTGCCGGACCGACCAGAGCAGCTCGCCCTCGGTGACGCCGAGGCCGACCTCCTCCGGATGGGCCCGCACGAGCTCGTGCACGGCGGCGGCCTCGCTGCCGTAGCGCTCCGTCAGGCGAGCCGGCACGCCGGACGGCGCTCCGGCCGGTCGGGGCGCCGCGCCCACGAGCGGGATGCGCCGGGTGAGGCATCGTCCTGCCCGGAGGTCTCCGGACGAAACCGCACAATCCACCGCATCTTCGGCCATACGGCGATATGTCGTGAGTTTTCCGCCGACCACCGTGACGACGCCGTCCCCGGCCGACACCGCGTGCCGCCGGGACAGGTCGGCCGTCCGCCCCCCGGCTCCTTCGCCGGCCCGACCCCCGGCCCGCGCGCCGGCCCGACCCCCGGCCCGCCCGTCGTCCGCCAGGAGGGGCCTGAGGCCCGCGTACGCGCCCGCGACCGCCTCTCTGGTCACCCGAGTCCCGAGAGCCCCGTTCAGCACCTCCAGGAGCGCTCTGACGTCCTCCTCGGGTGCCTCGGGCACGTCGGGCACCGGCCCCTCCACCGGCTCGTCGGTCAGCCCGACGTACACGCGGCCGTCGGGCTGCGGAAGAACCAGGGCGAACCGGTTGGTCTCGCCCGGCAGCGGCAGGTGCAGGCCGGCGATCAGACCCGGCAGCGTCCCGGGCGGCAGCACGAGGTGCGTCCCCCGGGACGGGCGCAGCCGCACCCGCGGGTCCAGGGTGCCCGCCCACACGCCGGTGGCGTTGACCACCGTCCGCGCGCGGATCTCGAACTCCTCGCCGGTCAGCTCGTCGCGCACGGCGGCCCGCACTCCGCCACCACCGGGGCCGCCACCGGGGCCGCCACCGGGGCCGCCGGCGGGATCGAGGCGCAGCGCGCGGCAGCGGGTCAGGACGCGGGCGCCGTGCGCGGCGGCGGTCCTGGCGATCGCCACCACCAGGCGGGCGTCGTCGAGCAGCCGGCCGTCCCAGGACAGCAGGGCGCCGCGCAGGTCCTCTGCGCGGGCCACCGGGACGAGCGTGTGCGCCCGCGCCGCGTCCAGCCGGGACGGGCCGGGCAGCAGGCGGCGCGGGGTGCGGACGGCGGCGCGCAGGGCGTCGCCCAGGCGGTAGCCGGCCATCACCAGCTCCGCCTGCCGCCGGGAGACGGCGGGGGTCAGCGGCAGCACGTACGGATGCGCCTTGACCAGGTGCGGGGCGGTCCTGCGCAGCAGGATCCCGCGCTCGGCGGCGCTCTCGTAGGCCACGCCGACCTGCCCCCTGGCCAGGTAGCGCAACCCGCCGTGAATGAGCTTGGAGCTCCACCGCGAGGTGCCGAACGCCAGGTCGTGCGCGTCGATCGCGGCCACGCTCAGCCCGCGCGCGGCGGCGTCGAGCGCGGCCCCGGCGCCGGTCGCGCCCAGCCCGACCACCAGCACGTCGAGCCGTTCCTCGGGGACCCGGCGCAACTCCCTGGCGCGGCGGGCGGCGTTGAGCGAGCTATCCAAGGTAGGCCTCCAGGAGGGCGGCGAGCTCGGCGTCGAGCTCGTCCAGCGTGACGGGGTCGAGCATGGTGGGCGCCGACAGCAGGAAGGACTGCGCCACCAGCAGCACCGCCCTGGCCCTGCGCGGGCCGCCGACGGCGGGCTCCAGCAGCGCCAGCACGGCCTCGTGGGTGGCGCCGCGCCGGTCGAGCAGGTAGGGCAGGAGCAGCTCGGGATCGGCCTCGACGATCTTGCGCCAGAGCGGGTGGGCGCGCAGCTCGCGGATGCCCGCGACGACCGCCCGCACCGGGTCGGAGGTGTCCAGCCCGGCCAGCACGCGCACCCACTCCCGGGTCATCAGGTCGGCGACCAGGGTGCGCACGTCGGGCCAGCGGCGGTAGAGCGTCATCCGGGACACGCCCGCGCGGCGGGCCACGTCCGTGAGCGTCGTCCTGCGCACGCCGTAGGCCAGCACGCAGTCGCGGGCGGCGTCCAGAACGCCGTCATTGTGACGAATAGACGTCATGTGTCACAGTGTAAGCATGACGCGCGAACCGATGTCGTGGTGCGGCTGGGGCGACCCCGCCAAGGCCCGCGAGCTGCCCGAGCAGGTGCGCGGGCTGCTGCGCGACCTGCTGGGCGTGCGGGCCCCGCACGCGCCCGCCGCCACGCTGGAGTCGGTACGGCTGCCGCCGGTCGCCCTCACCCCGGCGCACCTGGCCGCGCTGGCCGGCGTCGTCGGCGCGGAGCACGTACGCACCGGGCACGAGGAGCGCGTGCGGCACACGCGCGGCAAGTCCACCCCCGACCTGCTGCGCCTGCGGGCCGGCGACGGCTCGGACGCGCCCGACGCGGTGGTGCTGCCCGGCTCGCACGAGGAGGTCGCCGAGCTGCTGGCGCTGTGCTCGCGCGAGCGCGTCGCGGTCGTGCCCTTCGGCGGCGGCACCTCGGTGGTGGGCGGGCTGGCCGCCGCCCGGGCAGGCTTCGCCGGGGTGGTCGCGCTCGACCTGGCCCGGCTCGACCGGCTGCGCTCGGTGGACGCCGAGTCGATGACGGCCGGGTTCGAGCCGGGCGTGCGCGCCCCCGACGCCGAGCGGCTGCTCGCCGCGCACGGGCTGACCCTCGGGCACTTCCCCCAGTCCTTCGAGTACGCCACGCTCGGCGGCTTCGCCGCGGCCCGCTCCAGCGGCCAGGCCTCCGCCGGGTACGGCCGCTTCGACGACATGGTCGTCGGCCTCACCCTCGCCACCCCCTCCGGCACCCTCGACCTCGGCCGCGCCCCCAAGTCGGCGGCCGGGCCCGACCTGCGCCAGCTCGTCCTCGGCTCGGAGGGCGCCTTCGGCGTCATCACCGCGCTGCGGCTGCGCGTGCGCAGGGCCCCCGCCGAGCGCGCCTACGAGGGGTGGCGCTTCCCGTCGTGGCGGGCCGGCTCGGCGGCCGTGCGGGCGCTCGCCCAGGAGGGGCCGGTCCCCACCGTGCTGCGCCTGTCGGACGAGACCGAGACGATGATCGGGCTGGCCGAGCCGGACGCCATCGGCGCGGGCGGCTCGGGATGCCTGCTGGTCGCGGGCCACGAGGGGGCGTCGGTCGCCGCGCGGCGGGCAGCCGCGGGGGCGGTGCTGGCGCGGCTGGGCGGCGAACCCCTCGGCGAGGGGCCGGGGCGGGCGTGGGAGCACGGGCGCTTCTCCGCGCCGTACCTGCGCGACGCGCTGCTCGCCGCCGGGGCCACCGTCGAGACGCTGGAGACCGCCGGGTTCTGGGCGAACCTGCCCCGCCTGTACGACGCCGTCCGGCTCGCCCTGCTCGGCGCGCTCGGCTCGCCGCTGGTGATGTGCCACATCTCCCACGTGTACGAGACCGGCGCCTCCCTCTACTTCACCGTCGTGACCCCGCAGAACGAGGACCCGGTGGCGCAGTGGGAGCGGGCCAAGGCCGAGGTGAACGCCGCCGTCGTCGCGGCCGGCGGCACCATCTCCCACCACCACGGGGTGGGCCGCGACCACCGCGCGGCCTACGCCGCCGAGATCGGCCCGCTGGGGGCCGGCGTCCTGCGGGCGGTCAAGGCGCGCCTCGACCCCGCCGGGATCCTCAACCCCGGCGTGCTCGTCCCGGAGGACTAGGGGCCCGGCGTCCCGGGAGGTCAGGGGCTCAGTCCGGCGGCCGGGCGAGCGTCTCGGCCTCGGCCTCGGTCACGGCGGCCTCGCTGAACCGGTTGAGCGCCCCCAGGGCGGCCGCCAGGCACCGCAGCGCCCTCATCAGCGGGACCCCGCCGGCCGCCCGGGCGAGCGCCACCGCCTCCTGGGCCAGGGTGAGCGCCTCCACCGCCCGGCGCCGGTCGAGCAGCATCGTCGCGGTGTCGCGCAGGCAGCGGGCCAGCAGGGCGTCGTACTCGCCGGGAGAGGTGCGGGCCAGGACCCTGCACTTGGCGATCGCCTCGCTCATGACCTCCAGCGCCGCCCCGCCCCTCTGGGGGCGGGTGGTGGCGGCGAGGGCGAGCAGGCCCTCGATCTCGGCCGCCTCCTCGGTCCCCTTCCGGGTCGCGTCATCGGGGCCGTTACGCGACATGGGAGCCTCCCCTCGGCGGTCCCAACCGCTTGCTTGGGGGGTGAGGGTACACCATGGCGCACCTTCTGTGTTCTTCACGGTACGGAGCGTCCCAAAGGCCGTCCAGAAGGCAGCCGAGAGGTACGGGCGCGCGCCGGGCCCGGAAGCGGTAGAGATGGGGGCATGGATGGGGTCAGGACGGGAGCGGCGGCCGGGCGCGCGAGAGGGCGCTCCTCGCGGGAGTCGGAGGCGGGGGCCGGGTGGGCCTGCGCCCAGATCGGCGAGTTCGCCGGGCTCAGGCCGGACGACCAGGGCTTCAGCTGGCTCGACGCCGGCACGCTGTGGCGCTCGCGCAACGAGATCCTGGCGGGGATGCTCGGCGACCCCTCGGGCGAGGTGCGGGCGCGGTGGGTGGAGGCCCAGCGGGCGCGGGGGGTCGATCCGGAATTCCGGATCCGGCCGCCCGTAGGGGACACCTTCGACTTCCTGCTGCTCGGTGACACCGGCGAGGGCGACGCCTCCCAGTACGCCGTCGTCCCGCCGATGCTGAAAGTGGGCGCCGGCACCGCCTTCGCCGTCATCGCCAGCGACGTGATCTATCCCACCGGCTCCGGCAACGAGTACGGGGCGAAGTTCTTCCGCCCCTACCAGGACTACGACGCCCCCATCTACGCCATCCCCGGCAACCACGACTGGTACGACGGCCTCGGCGGCTTCATGCGGGTCTTCTGCGACGCGCCGCCGCTCAAGCCGAAGCCGGACCGGGGGCTGCTGCGCCGGCTGCTGTGGCGCAAGCCGGAGACCATCGACGAGGCCCGGCTGGCCGAGGCCCGCGCGTTACGCGGCAGGCCGTCCCAGCAGGCCGTCCAGCCGGGTCCCTACTGGGCGATCGAGACCGCCGCCCTGCTCGTCGTGGGCGTGGACACCGGCATCAAGAACGTCATCGACAAGGGCCAGACCGCCTGGCTGCGCGGCGTCTCCCGCGACCCCCGCCCCAAGATCCTGGTGACCGGCAAGCCCATCTACGTCGACAACGCCTACAAGCCGTCCGAGCTGGAGGAGGGCGGCACGATCGACGACATCGTGCGCGACCCGGCACACCGGTACGTCGCGGCCATCGGCGGCGACGTGCACAACTACCAGCGCTACCCGGTCAAGGTGGGCGACCGGGTCATCCAGTACGTCGTCTCCGGCGGCGGCGGCGCGTTCATGCACGCCACGCACACCATCGACCGGGTGGACGTGGCCGGGGTGCACGAGGACGACTTCCGGTGCTACCCGCTGCGCGGCGACTCGCTGTCGTTCTACAGCCAGCTCTACGCCCAGAGGCTCCGCATGCGATGGCTCTGCCTGCAGCCGGACGAGGCGGCGTGCATCACGGCGCGGCAGGTCGGCAACGAGCCGGTCCGCACGCCCGAGGGCCCGGTCGAGATCACCGCCAGGATGCGGTGGGCCGCGCGGCTGCTCGGCACCTGGCCGTGGCCGCTGCGGCTGCCCGTGGGCAAGGCCAACCACCGCTTCCTGTCGGAGCTGTCCGACTGGGACCGCCCGCCGTTCTTCAAGAGCTTCCTGCACGCCTCGGTCACGCCCCGGGAGCTGACGCTGCGCTGCCACGCCGCGACCGGCTGCCTCGCGCAGGAGTTGCAGCCGCCGGTGGAGGACGAGGTGCGCATCAGTCTGTCGTAGCCGTTTGGCACCCTTGACCGCGTGTACGTCGTGGTCGCGGGGGAGACGCTGCTGCCGGTCGGAGGCGCCGCGCGCCGGCCCGCCGACCTGGCCGCCGCCGTGCGGGAGATCGAGGCGGCCGAGCGGCCGCGCTGGGTGTGGGCCGACACGCGCGAGACCTACCCCGCGCTGCTGGCGGCCGGGGTCCGGGTCGGGCGCTGCCACGACCTCGCGCTCACCGAGGGCCTGCTGCTGGCCTGCGAGGGCCGCTCCGGCGAGAGCCGCTCGGCCAGGGCCGCCCACGCCCGGCTGTACGGGCTGCCCGTCCCCGAGGAGCCGCCGAGCGCGCCGGGCACGCTGTTCGCGCCCGAGCCGGTGCCGGCCGAGGTGGTGGCCGAGGTGCTGGCCGGCCAGCTCCGGCGGATCGCGGCGCTGCCGGAGCCTGCCCGGCTCCGGCTGCTGGTCGCGGCCGAGTCGGCGGGCGCGCTGGTCGCCGCCGAGATGACCCACGCGGGCATGCCGTGGCGGCGCGACGTGCACGACGCGCTGCTCACCGAGCTGCTCGGGCCGCGGCCCGTGCACGGCATGCGGCCGGCCCGGCTCCAGGCGCTGGCCGACGAGGTGGCCGCCGCGTTCGGCCATCCGGTCAACCCCGACTCGGTGCAGCAGCTCGTCAAGGCGTTCAAGGGCGCGGGGGTGGCGCTCAAGAGCACCCGGTCGTGGGAGCTCAAGCGGGTCGAGCACCCCGCGGTGGCGCCGCTGCTGGCCTACAAGGAGCTGGCCCGGCTCTTCAGCGCGCACGGCTGGGCGTGGGCCGACCAGTGGGTGCGCGACGGGCGCTTCCGGCCCGAGTACGTCGTGGGCGGCGTGGTGTCCGGGCGGTGGGCCACCAGCGGGGGAGGGGCGCTGCAGATCCCCAAGGTGATGCGCCGCGTGGTGCTGGCCGACGAGGGGTGGACCCTCGTCGTGGCCGACGCCGCCCAGTTGGAGCCGCGGGTGCTGGCCGCGATGTCCGGCGACGGCGGGCTGGCCAGGGCCGCGGGCCAGATCGACCTGTACTCGGCGCTGGCCAGGTCCTTCGGCGGGCAGCGCGACAACGCCAAGATCGCCATGCTGTCCGCCATGTACGGCGGCACCAGCGGCGACGCCTCCAAGCTGCTGGCCGTGCTGCGCCGGCGCTTCCCCAGGGCCTACCAGTTCGTGGAGGACGCCGCCAAGGCGGGGGAGGAGGGGCGGCTCGTGCGCTCCTGGCTGGGCCGCACCAGCCCGCCGCCGTCGGCGCGCTGGCGGGAGCTGGTGTCCGGGCCCGAGGGCGGGCGCGCGGCCCGCGACCGGGGGCGCTTCACCCGCAACTTCGTGGTGCAGGCGACGGCCGCCGAGTGGGCGCTGGCGCTGCTGGCGGTGTTGCGGGGGCTGCTGCCCGAGCCGGCGCGGCTGGTGTTCTTCCAGCACGACGAGGTGATGGTGCACTGCCCCCAGGAGCAGGCCGGCGAGGTGGTCGAGGCGGTCGCGGCGGCCGCCGCCGAGGCCACCCGGCTGCTGTTCGGGCAGACCCAGGTCCGCTTCCCGATGGAGGCGGTCGCCGTCAGGTGCTACGCCGACGCCAAGTGAGCCGCCGCCTCGCGGGCCCGTTCAGCCCCGGGTGCGGGTGGCGAGGAGCCAGAGCGCGGCGAGGGCGACCATGACGCCGACCACCAGGCCCAGGAAGCCGTAGGACAGGACGCCGACGATCGCGCCGGCCACGATCGTGCCGGTCGCGCCGCAGACGTTCATGATCAGGTCGGACAGCCCCTGGACGGCGGGGCGGCGCTCGATCGGCACCGACTCCGTGACCAGCGCCGAGCCGGCCACCAGCCCGCAGGACCAGCCCAGCCCGAGCAGGAACAACGCCGCCGTCACCTGCCCCACCCGGTGGCCGGCCGTGCCGGCGAGAGTGGCCGCGAGCAGCAGCAGCCCCATGCCGAGCACCAGCACGGGCACCTTGCCCGCCCTGTCCGCCAGCCAGCCCACCAGCGGCGACATCATGTACATGCCGGCGATGTGCAGGCTGATGACCAGCCCGATGACGTCCAGGGCCGAGCCGTCGTGGTGCAGCTTGACCGGGGTCATCGACATGACCGACACCATCGCGGTGTGGCTCACCGCGATCATGACCAGCGCGCGGCGGGCCGCCGGGGTGGTGCGCAGGGTGTGCCAGGCGGTGCTGACCGTGCGGTTGCCGGCCGGGCCGGCCTCCGCGGCACCGTCGAGGCGGCGGGCCAGCCGCAGCGGGTCGGGACGCAGCAGGGCGAGGACGATGACCATCGCCAGGGCGAAGGCCAGCGCCGCGAACGCGAACGGCCCGGCCTTGTCCACCAGCCCCAGCCGGATGCCGATCCGGTCGGCGGGCTCGGCCAGGTTGGGACCGGCGACGGAGCCGATGGTCGAGGCCCACACGACCAGCGACAGGTGCCGGGCCGAGCGCCCCTTCGGTGCCAGGTCGGTCGCCGAGTAACGCGCGGCCAGGCCGCCCGCGCTGCCGCCGCCGACCAGCACCAGCCCGGCCAGGAGCAGCGGCCAGGTACGCAGGCTGATGGCGGTCACCGAGATCGCGCAGCCGGTGAGCGCGGCCACGTAGGCCAGGGTCAGCCCCGCGCGGCGCCCGCCCCGGCCCGAGGCCTTGGCCGTGGGCAGGGCCAGCAGCGCCGCGCCGAGCGTGGTCGCCGTTCCGGCGAAGCCGCTGATGACCGTGGACCCCGACAGCTCGTCCACCACGACCGAGCTGAGCGCGAGCCCCACCGCGACTCCCACGCCGCCCATGATCTGGGCGGCGGACAGCACGCCCAGGGTCCGGCGCTGAATGCTCTGGATGCGGTCAGGGGGAAAGACGGCGGGCTTGGTGGGGGTGCTGGTCACCTGTGAAGTCTCGCATATGCCCCAACATCGCCCCAAAGATGGACAGCAACCCTTTTCTGTCTGGGAAGGGGTTTTTCTGCAATATTTCAGAGAATGGTGATCGAATCTCCCACGGAGATCCGGCCCGGCGCGTCCGGGATCAGGTTGACGCCGAACCACACCTTGCCGTCCCGTTTGCGGTGCCTGGACAGCGTGCGGATCGGCTCCTTGCCCTTCGTCAGCGTCTCCGGGTCGATCGTGGTGAGCACGCACCGGTCGCAGCCCTTGACGGCGCGGAAGTCCACCTCGCCGATGCGCAGCCGCTTCCAGCCGTCCTCGGCGAAGGCCGCCGCGGCCCCGTCCACGACCACGCTCGGGCGGAAGCGGCGCATGGACAGCGGCGCGGGCGGCTCCTCGCCGCGCTCCAGCGCGCCCTCCGCGATCCAGTCGTTCAGCCGGGCGAGCGAGGCCGTGGAGGTGAGCAGCAGCGGGTAGCCGTCGGCCAGGTTGACGCGGTCCTCGGGGCGCCCGTACTCCGGGTCGACCCGGCGGCGGGTCGGGTCGTCGAGCCACCTGAGCCGGACCGGCCGCCCGGTCAGCTCCGACAGCCAGCGCGCCGCGTCCTCGCCGCAGTCGGTCAGCTCCACCCGCGTGCCCGCCATCTCCACCACGGCCCGCCCGCCGCCCGGGGTCACCGGCAGCGGGGCGGCGTGCGGGCCGGTCAGCGTCAGCCGGTCGCCGTCGAGCTCGGCCCGGCAGGCCAGCAGCCGGGGCTCCTCGCGGGCGGTGAGGATGGCGCCGCGGGCGTCCGTGACCAGGTAGCGGCGGTCGCCGGCCAGCCCCCAGGGCTGCACCTCGGCGGTGGCGGCGTCGTGCCCGGCTGTCGACTTGATGGGATAAAAGTGGATGCTCGCCAGCTTCATACGGCCGACCGTACCTCACCGGTTCCGGCCGGTTCCGGGCCGGCGACGCCCGCTTCCGTACGGTGCAGGCGGGCCGCCAGCGCCACCGCGCCGAGGGCCGCGACGCCGATCGCCGCGCCGAGCCACGAGACCGACGGGTAGCCGAGGCCCGCGTCGATGGCCAGGCCGCCCAGCCAGGGGCCGGCGGTGATACCGACGTTGAAGGCGGCCACGTTGCCCGCGGCGGCCAGCGTCGGGGCGTCGGGCGCCACGGCGAAGACGCGGGTGTTGAGCGCGGGGTTGGTGGCGAAGCCGAACCCGCCCAGCAGCAGGATCAGCACGACGGCCAGGACCGGGACCGAGGCGGACAGGGCCAGCGCCACCGACGTGGCCACCAGGCCCGTGACGCCGGCGAACAGGGTCGGGAACGGGCGGGCGTCGGCGGTCCTGCCGCCGATCGTGATGCCGGTCAGCGCGCCGAGGCCGTAGAGGGCGAGCACGGCGGGCACCCAGGCGGGGGCCAGGCCGGTGGTGGTGACGAGCATCGGGCTCAGGTAGCTGAAGGAGGCCAGCAGGGCGCCCGTGGTGAGCGCGGTGGTGGCGTAGGCGAGCCAGAGCCGGGGGCGGGCCATCGCGCGCAGCTCGGCGCCCAGCCGCGCCCCGCCGCTCCCGGCCTCGCCCCCGCCCGCCGCGCGCGGGCCGGCGCCCGGGATGGTGGCGAGGACGCCCGCACCCGCCAGGAGGGTCATGGCGGTCACCGCCCAGAAGGCCGCCCGCCAGCCGAGGTGCTGCCCGATGACCGTGCCGAGGGACAGCCCGAGGACGGTGGCGAGGGTCAGGCCGCCGGCCAGCACGCTCATCGCCCGCCCCCGGGACCCGGCGGGCACCAGGCCGACGACGCTGCCCGCCGCCACGGCCCAGAACCCGGCGTACACGAACGCCCCGGCGACCCGGGTGGCGAAGAGCGTCGCGTAGTCCGTGGTCAGGGCGCCCACCACGTGCGACAGCGCGAAGACCGCGAGGAACGTCAGCAGCGCCGTGCGCCGCGGCCACCGCAGCGTGACCACGGCCAGCACCGGCGCGCCCACCAGCATGCCCATCGCGAACGCCGAGATCAGCAGCCCCGCCCGCGGCACGGACACCCCCAGGTCGGCGGCCATCTCCGGCAGCAGCCCGGCCAGCATCAGCTCGGAGGTGCCCTGCGCGAAGATCGAAAGTCCCAGTACGTACACCGCCAGTGGCACGGCGGTCTCCTTCCCCAGTTTTAGATTGATCAGTCCAAAATTCGGGCACAAAAAACTCAGAAGGTGTCCAGCGCGGTGCCCGCCACGGACTCCAGGGTGGCCCGGTCGGCCCCGCCGCGCGCCAGCACGCGCAGCCCGCTGACCGTGGCGGTGACGAACCGGGCCAGCGCCAGCGGGTCCTGGCCCGGCCCCAGCTCGCCGCGTGCCCGCGCCGCCTCGAACGCCGTGCGCATGATCCGCACCCGCAGCTCGTGGCTGCGCCGCAACATCCCGGCCACCTCCTCGTCGTGCGGCCCCAGCTCGATCATCGAGTTGACCACCAGGCAGCCGGCCGGGTCGTCGGGGCCGGGCTCGACCGCCCACCCCAGCACGGTCCGCACCTTCTCCTTGACCGGCAGGTCGCCGTCCATCAGCTCGGCGAGGGCGGTGTCACGCTCGTCCATGTAGTGGCGCAGCGCCCTGCGGAACAGGTCGTGCTTGCCGGCGAAGGTGTTGTAGATGCTGCTGCGCCCCAGCCCGGTGGCCGCGCACAGGTCCTGCGTCGAGGTGGCCTCGTAGCCCGTCCGCCAGAACGCGCGCATGGCCGCCTCGACCGCGCGCTCCTCGTCGAACTTCCTCGGTCGGGCCATGGCACGACGATAACATGTTTTGGAACGATCAGTGCAATACGGTCGGGGTCACGTCGTCTTCCTGAACGTCTTCAGGAAGACCTCCCGCATGTCGGCCTGCTCGTCCCACGTGAGCTCCGGCCCGTCGAAGGTGATCTTGAACGCGGTGGTGTCGTCGATCGTGACGTACCGGGTCAGCGCGTGCATGGGGACGCCGCTCGCGGTCGTGTAGGTGTACTCCCAGTCGGCCGCCTTCCAGCCGCGGTAGGCCACGCCCTGGAGCTGCACCTGGATGTAGCTCTCCAGGCCGCCGTCGGCCTCCTGCCTGCTCAGCTCCGACAGGCCGCCGTCGGCCTGCGGCGAGACCTCCTCCACCAGCGTGCGCAGGCCGGAGTCCTTCGGCCCGGTGAACGTGGCCACGCCGCCCGCCGCGGACAACTTCCAGCTCGCGGGCACCGCGACGCTGAACCCGGCCGGGGTCTGCTCCTTGTAGCCGTCGGGCACGGCCGCCGCCTCGGCCCGCAGCGTGCCCGCACTGGCCGCGACCGCGGGCGGGTCCGCGACCGGCGCGGGGGAGCCGCCGCTCGACAGGGCGAGGATCGCCGCGACGATGGCGCCGCCCATCACCACCAGCGACCCGGCGATCGCCAGCGGCGTGGGCCGCCCGCCGCGCACCCACAGGCCGCCGTCCTCCTCGGCCCTGCGCCGGTTCCTGCCCGCGCGCGGCGCGGCGGCGGGCAGCCGGGTCAGCCGGCCGCCGCCGAGCTGGCCCGACAGGCCGCGCGACTGCTCGCGCAGGTCGTCGTCGGAGGCCAGCGGCCACGGGGTGTCGGCGGGGCCGGCGGAGCGGCTGTCCGTGGTCAGCGGCAGGATCGGCCGCGGATGGGGGCCGGAGGGGCTGTCCAGGTCGTCGTCGAGGTCGCGCGCCGGGATCCGCGGCCCGCTGGCGCCCGCGAACGGCGGCGCGCCGGGGTCCGGGCCGCCGAAGCCGGGCGGGCGCGGGATCTGGTCGGTACGGTGGCTGCCTGACGGGGTGGACAACCCGTCGTACGGCATCGAGTGCCCGCCCGACGGGCTGGTCAGCGGGTCGTACGGCACCCGCACCGGCCCCGACGGCGTCTCCACGATGCGCGAGGGCATCGGCCCCGACGGCGTGTCCAGCGGCGGCAGCAGCCCGACCGGCGTCGGGTCCACCGGGCTCGGCAGCGGCTCGGGCGCCCGCGGCCGGACCGAGCCGTGCACCCGCAGCACCGCCTCCAGCATCTCGATCACCTGCGGGGCGGTCAGCCGCTCGGCGGGGTTCTTGCGCAGCAGGCCCTCGATCACCGGCATGAGCGAGCCGGCGCGCTGCGGCGGGATCGGGTCCTGGGTGAGCACCTGGCCGAGCACGGCGACCGGGTCCGGCCCCTCGTAGGGCGGCCGCCCCTCGACGGCGGCGTACAGCGTGGCGCCGAACGACCACAGGTCGGCCGCCTGGGTGATCGCCTGCGCCGACAGCCGCTCCGGCGGGATGTACGCCGGCGACCCCATGAGCAGCCCGGTCTGGGTGATCGTCACGTCGCCCTCGATGGCCGCGATGCCGAAGTCGGTCAGCACCACCCGGTCCGAGGTCAGCAGCACGTTGCCGGGCTTGATGTCGCGGTGCAGGACGCCGGCCGCGTGCGCGTGCATGAGCGCGTCCAGCACCCGGATGCCGATCTCGGCGGCCTGGATCACCGGCAGCGGCCCGCTCTGGCGGACCGCCTGCTCCAGCGACCACGCCCGGACCAGCTCCATCACGATCCAGGGCCGCCCGTCCTCCTCGACGACGTCGTGGACGGTCACGATGCCGGGGTGCTGCAGCCGGGCGGCCGAGCGGGCCTCGCGGAGCATGCGCCGGTGCGCCATCTGCTTGCCCGCGTGGTCGAGCCCGTAGGGCAGGATCAGCTCCTTGACCGCCACGTCCCGGGCGAGCAGGACGTCGTGGGCGTGCCACACCATGCCCATGCCGCCCCTGCCGACCGGGGACATGAGCCGGTAACGCCGTCCGATGAGGCGGCCCTGGCTCTGCGCGGCGTCGCTCGCCGCGTCGCCCTCCCGGCCGGGCCCGCTGAGCAAGCGGTCGGCTGCCATGATCCCGCCCCCATCTCCCTCATCCGTCACGTGCGTTCTTCACGCTACTTGCAGATTATGAGGTTCGTTACGATATCGGCGGGGAATGCGCGAGGGAAGGTGATGCCCCTTTACTGGGGCTCTGACGTGCTGATATGTCCCCTTTCAAATGGATCACTTACTTCGTTGGCCAATGCCAGCAATGCGGAGATGAAAGCCTCTGCAGGTGGTTTGACCAGCCCCGCTCCGACCTGTCCCGTTCCTGGTACGCGGCCCGCGATGCCGGTGTTGACCACCGGCAGCAGGCCCGTCCGGGCGACCAGCGCGACGTCGATGCCGGTCGGCGTGCCGCGGAAGCCGAGCCCCGGGATCTGGTACGCCGGATGCTCGGCCAGCGTGATCTCGTACATGGAGCGGGTGGCCCGCACCGCGTCGGCCACCTCGCCGCCCACGAACCGCACGATCGCCGGCGAGGCCGCCATCGCGAAGCCGCCGAGGCCCGAGGTCTCGGTGATCGTGGAGTCGCCGATGTCGGGGTTGGCGTCCTGGGGGCCGTACGAGCCGAGGTAGAGGCCGTCGGGCACCCCCGCGGGGCCGGTGAACCAGCGCCCGCCGAGCCCCGACACCTGCACGCCGAAGTCGGTGCCGTTGCGCGCCATGGCGACCACCATCGACGAGCCGGGGACGTCGCGGGCGGCGTCCGTGGCGGCCTTGGCCGCGGCCATGCCCACGTTGAGGAAGAAGTGGTCGTTGCCGTGGATGAAGCGCAGCACCCGCGCGGCCTGGCCGGGGGCGGCCTCGACCACGGCCGGGGCCAGCTCGCGCAACAGCAGCGAGGTGGCGGCGCGGTTGCGGTTGTGCAGCTCGTCGCCCATCTGGAGCGCCTGCGCGACCAGCGCGCCCAGGTCGACCGGCCCGGTGGCGGCCAGCGCCGCGGCCAGGACCGGGCCGAGCACCTCGTCCATCCAGCGCAGCCGCTCCAGCACCTCGGGGCCGTAGGCGCCGTACCGCAGGACCTTGCCCAGGCCCTCGTTGAGCGAGCAGTACGCGGTGCCGCCGTGCTCCTCGTCGCGCACCTCGAACAACCACATCGACGGGCTCACCACGCCCGCCATCGGACCGACCGCGCCGTGCTCGTGGCAGGGCCGCAGCGCCACCCGGCCGGCCGCCAGCGCGCGCCCGGCGTCGTGCTCGTCGCGCGCCCGGCCCTCCAGCAGCATCGCGCCGATCAGCGCGCCGCGCAGCGGGCCGGACGCCCGCTCCCAGGTGATCGGCGGCCCGGCGTGCAGGAACGCCCCCTCGCCCAGCACCTCCGCCAGCGCCTCCGAGGCGCGCCGGACGGCCACCAGCCGCGGCCGGGCGGTGGTCAGGCGGCGCGCGGCCAGCTCGTTGGCGGCCCGCCTGCGCGGATCGGACAGCACCTTGACCAGGGCCTCGGCGGTTCCCGGCAGCGGCGGGCGCCAGTCCACCGGCGTCGTGGGCACGGCCTGCGCGGCCAGGGACTCGTCGAGCAGGCCCGCGCCCACGGTGACGACGCGGGAGGGAGCGGACAGCGGGGTCACAGGCGGCGGGGTCACGGGCGGCGGGGTCACGGGCGGCGGGGTCACGGGCGGCGGGGTCACAGGAGGCTCCTGGCGTGCCGGGCGGCCTGGGCGTTGGACAGGAACACGGCCGCTCCCGCCCGGTGCAGGGCGGTGGCCTGGCGGTGGGGGTCCTGCGGGTCGGAGCGGGTGCCGACCAGCGCCACGACCACGGTGGCGGGCGAGGCGGCGACGGCGGGGGCGAGCGTCGCGGCGGGATCGGGGTCGGCCGCGTGGCCCAGGACGACGTCCATGAGGACGACGTCCGTCTCCGCCGCCCCGGCCAGCGCCGCCACGCGCAGCGTCGGATCGATCATCGGGTGCGCCCGGCCCCTGGTGTAGGCGTCGTCGCCGTAGTCCACGAAGTCGCCCCGCCCAGCCATCGGACCGGCCACCAGCGCGGCCTCCGCGCTCAGCGTCCCGCCGGAGTAGAGGCCCTTGAGCGCCTTCTTCGCGCCCCGGGACGGCCGCCCCGGCCAGGACGGCCACACCGGCACCGCCCGGCCGAGCGCCCGCAGCGCCGACTCGGCGGCGGCGGTGAGGTCGGGGGCGCCCGGCCCCAGCAGGGCCCGGACCACCGGCTTGCGCAGCCCGGCGGCGGCCGCCTCGACCGCCCGCGCCACCCGCGGGGCCGGCGGCTTGGAGAGCAGCACGATCAGCTCGGTGGCCGGGTCCGCCTCCAGCAGGCGCAGCGCCCGCAGCGTGGACAGGCCGCCGACCTCGTCCGACAGGTCCCGCCCGCCCACGCCCAGGATGTGGCTGACCCCCACGCCCGCCCAGTCCAGCAGCGAGGCGACCTGCTGCGCGCCGGTGCCGGAGGCCGCGACCACGCCGACGGGGCCGGGCGCGAGGACGTTGGCGAAGCCGAGCCCTACGCCGCCGATCGAGGCGGTGCCGCAGTCGGGACCCATCACCAGGACGTCCCGCTCCTCGGCCAGCTCCTTCAGCCGCCGCTCCAGCGCGACCGGCACCCCGTCACTGAAGATCATGACGGGCAGCCCGGCCAGCACGGCGTCGTGCGCCTCGCAGAAGGCGTGCTCGCCCGGCACCGAGACCAGCACCAGCCCGGCGTCCCCCCGGCGGATCGCCGAGCCGGCGGTGCGCGGCGGCTGCCCCGCTGTGCCGCCCGCTGTGCCGCCCGCTGTGCCGCCCGCCGGGTCCCCCGGCCGGTCCAGCGCGCCGAGCAGCCGGTCGGCCTCCGCCACGGCCGCGCCGGGGTCGGCGGCCCGCACGGCGACCAGCAGGTCGCCCGGCCCGGCCGCCGGCACGGTGAAACCGAGGTCCCTGAGCACCGCGACGTTGAGCTCGGTCCCCATCGCGACCATGGCCGCCTCGACGCCCGGCACGGCCGCCAGCGCCCGGCTGACCCGCATGAGCCGCACCGAGTCGTGATAGGCGCCCTCGCGGACCAGCACGATCTCGCCGCTCGCCGTCCCCTCGCCCATCGTCCCCTCGCTCGCCGTCCCCTCGCTCACCGGCGCCCGCCCAGGGCCAGCACCGCGTCCACGCCGATGGCCACGCCCTGCGCCAGGTCCGCCCCCGAGGTGTGGCCGAGGTGGCGCAGCCGGCGCAGCGCCGGTTCGAGCGCCTGGTGGCCGGCGACGCCGCGCAGCACCGCCAGCACCTCCGGGCTCGCCTCGCCCCGCGCCGCGCAGTGCAGGAGCGTGGCCGACAGCGGAGTGGTACGGGTCCGCGCGTCGAACGTCACGGTCGCCGCCAGCCAGCCGGCCAGCCACACCGCCCGCCCGGTCCCCGTCGCCGCCCCCAGGTGCCGGAGCGTCACCAGCAGCCCCGCCAGCACGTCGTCGCCGCTCGGCGTCAGCCCCGGCCCGAGCCCGACGAGCTGCTCGGCCGCCGTCGCCATGCCCAGCAGCCAGCCCCGCCCGCAGGCCGCCGCGAGCGCCGCGATCACCCCGTTGCCCGGCAGTCCGGGCGCGGGCTCCGCCGGCCGGGCGAGGACCGCGGCGGCCTCCTCCAGGCCCGCCCGGTCCACCGGCCCCAGCGGCGGCGCGGGATCCCACCAGCGCCGCACCCGCAGGCTGAGCGCCCCGAGCTCCACGCCCCGCTCGCCCGCCCACGCCTCCTCGCCGACCTCGACCCGGGGCAGCGGCCCGGCCAGCAGCACCGAGTTGGGCAGCCGGACGGCCTCGCCGGTGATGACCGCGATCACCTTGGGCTCCAGCTCCGTCCTGACCTCCAGGTACACCCCGGCCGGGAACGCGGCGAGCACCCGGGCGGGCCGCCGCGGCGCCTCCAGGACCGGACGCACCGCGGTGCTGGCCGCCCCCGTGACGTGGACGCGGCCCCGCCGCGCGGACGACGTGCTGACATGGACACCGACGGGCACCAGACCTCCCTGACCGACCCTGGACCTGACCGTAGAACGGGCCGGGAACCCTCCGTACGGAGAAATTTGCCAACAGTCAGCGCGATGGTTGGCTCTTCCTGACAGACCGCTTCGGAGTCACAATTCCCTCATGGAGCCCCCTGTCCGTCTCGCCAGCACCGGCACCATCCTTCACGGCGTCTCCGTCGGGGAGGTGCTGGGCGTGTCCACCCTCGCCCAGGCCAGGCTGATCGCCGGGGAGAGCGGGCTCGGCCGCATCGTCCAGCGGCTCAACGTCATGGAGGTCCCCGACATCCTGGCCTGGGTCAAGCCGCACGAGCTGCTGCTCACCACCGGCTACCCGCTGCGCAACACCCCGCAGTCGCTCGGCCGGCTGGTCGCCGACCTCGACGAGCGCGGCCTCGCCGCCCTGGCGATCAAGCTCGGCCGGTACGTGGACGAGCTGCCCGGCGAGATGGTCGAGCAGGCCGACCGGCTGGGCTTCCCGCTCATCCTGCTGCCCAACGACGTCGGCTTCGACGACATCCTCAACCAGGTGCTCACCGACATCCTCAACCGCCAGGCCGCCGTGCTGGCCCGCGCCGAGGAGGCGCACCGCGCGCTGGTGCAGGTCGTGCTGGCGGGCGGCGGGCTGGACGAGGTGGCCGCCGAGGTGGCGCAGCTCCTCGACGTGTCGGTGGCGGTCGTGGACGGCGCCGGCGCCGTGCTGGCCACCGCCGGGCCCGCCGGGCACGTGGCCGTGCTGCGCGAGTCGATCTCCCGCGAGGGCCCGCCCACCTCCGCCCGGGTGCCGGCGGCCCGGCAGCCGGGAGGGGCGCGCGGCGCCGGGCGGGGCCGGGAGTTCGCCTCGGTGCCGGTGCTGGCCGGCGGGCACCACCACGGCAGGATCGTCGCCTACAGCGCGGCGAGGGCGATCAGGGACAGCGACGTCGGCATCCTGGAGCGGGCCGCCACCGTGGCCGCGCTCGTCGTCACCCGGCAGGAGGCGGTCAACGCCGTCGAGAGCAAGTACCGGGCCGACTTCCTGCGCGACGTGCTCACCGGCCGGGCCGGCGCGGCCGAGCGGGTCACCGCCCGCGCCCGCGCGTTCGGCTGGGACCTGTCGCGGCCGGTGACCGTGCTGGTGTCCGAGCTCGACCCGGACGGCGACGAGCGCAGCGCCCAGGACCGGCTGGTGTCCTGCTGGACGGCGGCGATCAGGCGGCACGACCCGCGCGGCGCGGTGGCCGGGTTCTCGCACGAGGTGGTGGCGGTGATCGACGCCGCGCTCGACGCCGCGCGGGTGGCCAGGGACGCCGCCGCGGCCTTCGCCGACGTGCCGCCCGCCACGTTCTCCACCGGCACCTCCCGGCCGAGCCCGGGCGCGGACGCGCTGCCGGAGGCGTACGCGCAGGCGCTCAAGGCCGCCCGGGTGGGCCGCCAGCTCCACGGGCCCGGCGCGGTCGCCCACTTCGACCAGCTCGGCGTCTACCGGCTGCTGTCGCTGGTCAACGACACCGGGGAGCTGCACGCGTTCGTCCGCGAGACGCTCGGCCCGCTGGCCGCCGAGGACGACGCCGAGAACGCCGACCTGCGCCGCACCCTGCAGGTCCTGCTGGAGACCAACCTCAACGTGGCCGAGACCGCCCGGCGGCTGCACTTCCACTACAACACGCTGCGCTACCGCATCGGCAAGCTGGAGCGCCTGCTCGGCAACTTCACCGACGACCCGCACCTGCGGCTCAACCTCACCCTCGCCCTGCACGTGCTGCGGATGAGGGGCATTTAAGCTGGGTCCCCGTGGACCTGGACTTCGAACTGCGCTCCGACTTCATCCCGCTGTGCGACCTGCTCAAGTACTGCGGCGTCACCGAGACCGGCGGCATGGCCAAGCACCTGATCGCCGAGGGCCTGGTGCTGGTGGACGGGGAGGTGGAGCTGCGCAAGACCGCCAAGATCCGGGCCGGGCAGGTCGTGAGCGGGGACGGTTTCTCCATTCACGTCGCCTAGATCCCGCCAGTACGCGAGGTTCCTACTGGTGAGCGGCGCGGATTTGGCAGATCATGCCCGTGTAGGAGTGCCGGGACGGGCCTAATGTGCCCGCAACGGCACACGTGTCGCCGGCAAGGCCCAGCGCGTAAGGGGCGCTCATGGTTTTGGGATGGACCAAACACGGTGACGGCAAGCACCTGGCGCCCGGCGAGGTGGTCAGGCCGGACGAGCGGCTGAGCTGGCCCAGGATGGTGGGGTTCGGCGCGCAGCACGTGATCGCCATGTTCGGCGCGACGTTCGTCTTCCCCCTGGTCATGGGGCTGGACCCGAACATCGCGGTGATGATGTCCGGCGTCGCGACGATCCTGTTCCTGCTCATCGTCAAGGGCCGGGTGCCCAGCTACCTCGGCACCAGCGCCTCGTTCGTGGGCGGCGTGCTCGCCGTGCGGGCCGTCGCGGGCGGCGACACGGCGGGCGCGGACGCGGTCGTGACCGGCGCGATCCTGGTCGCCGGGTTCGTGCTGGCGCTGGCCGGGGTGGCCATCCACTTCCTCGGCGTGCAGGTCATCCACCGGATCTTCCCGCCCGTGGTCACCGGCGCGGTGGTCATGCTCATCGGGTTCGGGCTGGCGTACGTGGTGGCCGGCGTGTACTGGCCGCAGGACCACTGGGTGGCGCTGCTCACGATGGTCATCACGTTCCTGGTGATCGTGTTGTTCAAGGGGTTCGTCGGGCGCATCGGGGTGCTGGTCGGGCTGGTCGCCGGGTTCGTGCTGTCGTGGGTGCTCGACCGGCTGGCCGGGCCGATCACGTCGGTGCTGCCCAGCGCCAACCTGCGCGACGCGGCCGGTAACCCCTGCACGGCCGAGGGCACGTACTGCGTGGCCACGGCCTTCCCGCACGACCGGGTGAGCTTCGACAAGGTGGCCAAGGCCGAGTGGTTCGGGCTGCCCGACTTCCACGGGCCCGACTTCCGCTTCTCGGCCGTGCTGCTGGTGCTGCCCGCCGTCATCGCGCTCATCGCCGAGAACGTCGGGCACGTCAAGGCCGTCGGCGAGATGACCGGCGCGGACGTGGACCCGTACGTGGGCCGCGCGGTCGCCGCCGACGGCGTGGCCACCGTGGTCGCCAGCGCGGTCGGCGGCTCGCCCACCACCACCTACGCCGAGAACATCGGCGTCATGGCCGCCACCAAGGTCTACTCGACCGCCGCCTACTACATCGCGGCCGTCATCGCGATCCTGTTCGGGCTGTGCCCCAAGTTCGGCCAGCTCGTCGCGGCCACGCCGGGCGGCGTGCTCGGCGGCGTCACGGTCATCCTGTACGGCATGATCGGCCTGCTCGGCGCGAAGATCTGGATCGAGAACCGGGTGAGCTTCGCCGATCCGGTCAACATGGTGCCGATCGGCGCCGGGATCATCCTGGCCATCGGGCCGGTCCATCATCCCGTCGCCGGCGAGTTCACCCTGGAGGGCATCGCGCTCGGCACCATCGTCGTGCTGGGCGGCTACCACCTGCTGCGGGCCATCTCCGGCCGGCCGCTCGAACCGGCCGCGCGAGCGGGGAGCACGGCCGGGAACCCAGCCGGGAGCACGGCGGGAAACCCGACCGGGAGCCCGACCGGGAGCACGACCGGGAGCGAGGCCGGGTGAAGCCGCCGCCGTTCGCGTACCACGCCCCGCGCGACCTCGGCGCGGCGCTGCGCGTCCTGGCCGAGGTCCAGGGCGCCGGCGGGGGCAAGGTGCTGGCCGGCGGGCAGAGCCTCATCCCCATGCTCAACATGCGGCTGGCCGCGCCGGCGCACCTGGTGGACATCAACCGGGTGGCCGGGCTGGGCGGCGTCGAGCGGGTGCCCGGCGGCGTGCGCGTCGGGGCGCTGGCCCGGCACGCCGAGGTCGAGCGCTCCGGCGCGCACCCGCTGCTGGCGCGGGCGCTCAAGCTGGTCGCCCATCCGGTCATCCGCAACCGGGGGACGGTCGTGGGCAGCCTCGTCCACGCCGACCCGGCCGCCGAGCTGCCCGCCGTGCTGGCCGTGCTGGGCGGGTCGGTACGCGTGGCGCGCTGGGAAGGCGGCACGGCGGTGGAGCGGGACGTCCCCGCCGCCGACTTCTTCCTCGGCCCGATGGAGTCGGCGGTCGGGCCCGGCGAGCTGGCCGTGTCGGCGTTCTTCCCGGCGCTGGGGGAGCGGGCCGGATGCGCCTTCGCCGAGATCTCCCGCCGCCACGGCGACTACGCCCTGGCCGGGGTCTGCGCCGTGGCCGCCGCCGACGGCACCGCCCGGGTGGCCTGCTTCGGCGTCGGCCCCGTCCCGGTCGTGGTGGACGTGAGCGGCCGGGCCCCCGACCGGGCGGCGGCGGTCCGCGCGGTGCGGGCGGCGGCCGACCCCGACGACGACATCCACGCCACGGCCGCCTACCGCCGCCACCTGGTGGGCGTCCTGGCCGAGCGGGCGCTGCGCGAGGCGGCGGAGGAGGCGGGCACCGGTGGAGCATGAGATCACCCTCGTCGTGAACGGCGCCGCCCGGCGGGCGCGCGTCCCGGCCCGGCGGCTGCTGTCCGACTGCCTGCGCCACGACCTCGGCCTGACCGGCACCCACGTCGGCTGCGAGCACGGCGTCTGCGGCTGCTGCACAGTGCTGCTCGACGGCGAGCCGGTGCGCTCGTGCCTGACCTTCGCCGTCACCGTGGACGGCCACGAGATCACCACCGTCGAGGGGCTGGCCCGCCCGGACGGCCTGTCGCCCGTGCAGCGGGCCTTCGCCGAGTGCCACGGCCTGCAGTGCGGCTTCTGCACCCCCGGCTTCCTGTGCACGGTGACCGCCCTGCTGGCCGCCAACCCGGCCCCGACGGAGGAGGAGGTCCTGGAGGGCGTCTCGGGCAACCTGTGCCGCTGCACCGGCTACCAGAACATCGTCAAGGCCGTCCACCGGGCCGCCGAGCTGCTGGCTGAGGAGCGATGACCACCAAACTGTTCGGCGAGCCGGTACGGCGGCGCGAGGACCCGCGGCTGCTCACCGGCGACGGCCGCTACCTCGACGACCTGGGCCGCGACGCGCTCGCCGCCGCGTTCGTGCGTTCCCCGCACGCCCACGCCCGCATCCGCGACATCGACGTCGGCCCCGCGCTCGACGTCGAGGGCCTGGTCGCGATCTACACCTGGGAGGACCTGCCGGAGCGGGTCGGCCGGCCGCTGCCGCTGCTCATCCCGCACCCGGCGCTCACCCACGGCCGCACCGCCCACCCGCTGGCCAGGGACGTCGTCCGGCACGTGGGCGAGCCGGTGGTGATGGTGGTGGCCGCCGACCGCTACGCCGCCGAGGACGCCTGCGCGCTCATCGAGGTCGACTACGAGGTGCTCAAGCCGGTCGTCGGCCTGGAGGAGGCGGTCCAGGGCGCGGCGCTCGTCCACGACGACGTGCCGGGCAACGTCGGCGCGCACCTCGTGCAGGAGGTCGCCGGGGCCGACGGGCGCGGCGCGCGCGAGGCCATCGAGACCGCGCCGCACACCCTCGCCTTCCGCCTCGACATCGAGCGCAGCGCCGGCATGCCGCTGGAGGGCCGCGGCGTGTACGCCCGCTGGGACGGCCGCGACCTGCGCGTCTACTCCAGCACGCAGACCTCCACCAGCGTGCGCATGGCGGTGGCGGCCGCGCTCGGCCTGCCGCTGCCGCAGGTCGAGGTCATCGCGCCGGACGTCGGCGGCGGCTTCGGCGTCAAGATCGTGCACCCGTGGCCGGAGGAGATCCTGGTGCCGTGGGCGGCCATGACGCTCGGCCGCGAGCTGAAGTGGGCCGAGGACCGCAGGGAGCACTTCGTCGCCTCCGCGCACGAGCGCGGGCAGGTCCAGTACGTGCGCGTCGGGTTCGACGACGACGGGCGCGTGCTCGGGCTGGACGTGACGATCCTGCACGACCACGGCGCCTACACCCCGTACGGGATCATCGTGCCGATCGTCACCTCCACGCAGCTCCTCGGGCCTTACAAGATCGGGGCCTACCGGGTCGAGTTCAGCGCGGTCTACACCAACACCGTGCAGGTCACGCCGTACCGGGGCGCGGGCCGCCCGCAGGGCGTGTTCTGCATGGAGCGGACCATGGACAAGATCGCCCGCTACCTGGACCGCGACCGCGCCGAGGTGCGGGCGGCCAACTTCATCGGGCCCGGCGAGTTCCCCTACGACCAGGGGATGACCTTCCAGGACGGCCGGCCGCTGATCTACGACAGTGGCGACTACCCCGAGATGTTGCGCCTGCTGAAGGAGCTCGTCGGCTGGGACTCCTTCGAGCGCCGCCCCGGGCTCGGCATCGGGATCGGCTGCTACGTCGAGGGCACCGGCGTCGGCCCGTACGAGGGCGGCCACGTGCAGATCACCTCCGACGGCCGGGTCCACGTCTCGACCGGGCTCACCTCGCAGGGGCAGGGCCACGAGACGGTCTTCGCCCAGATTGCCGCGAGCGAGCTGGGCGTGCCCATCGACCGGGTGAGCGTGGTCACCGGCGACACCCGCAGGTTCGGCTACGCGGTCGGCACGTTCGCCTCCAGGGCGGCCGTGGTCAGCGGCAACGCCATCGCGCTGGCCTGCCGCAAGGTGCGCGAGAAGGCGCTGCGCATCGCCGCCGACGCGCTGGAGGCCGACCCGGCCGACCTGGAGATCACCGAGGGGGTCGTGCACGTGGCCGGGGCGCCGAACGCGGCCGTCCCGCTGTCCACGGTCGCCGTCCTGGCCAACCCGCTGCGTTACGCCTTCGACGAGGAGACCGCCAGGGCCACCCAGTTCGCCGCGCCCGCCGACGCCGACCGGCCGCCGGTCGCGGCGGGCGAGGAGCCGGGGCTGGAGGGACGGGACTACTACTCGCCGATCAGGTCCACGTTCGCGGCCGGCATGCACGCCGCCGTCGTGGAGACCGACCCCGACACCGCCGAGATCCGGGTGCTGCGTTACGCGGTCGTGCACGACTGCGGGCGGCTGGTCAACCCCATGATCGTGGAGGGGCAGATCCACGGCGGGGTGGCGCAGGGCATCGGCGGCGCGCTCTACGAGCGGATGGTGTACGACCCGCACGGGCAGCTCGTCAACGCCTCCTTCATGGACTTCCTCATGCCGTACGCGACCGAGGTGCCCCGCGTCGAGACCGCCCACCTGGAGACCCCGTCGCCGCTCAACCCGCTGGGCGTCAAGGGGGCGGGCGAGGCGGGCGTCATCCCGGTCTCGGCGGTCATCGCCTCGGCGATCGAGGACGCCGAGGGCATCCCGATCGACCGCATGCCCATCTCCCCCTCCGACCTGTTCCACCTGCGCCAGGAGTGATCGCCCCGTGGGATGATCGGCGGCGTGCGTGCCCCCGACAGCGGCCTGACCGCCTTCCCCGACGTGCCCGGCGACGTCCGGATCCTCGACCTGGCCTGGAACGCGATCACCGAGGCGCCCGCCGGCCTCGCCGCCCTGACCGCGCTGGAGGAGCTGCGGCTGGACGGCAACGCGCTGAGCGCCCTGCCCGACCTGTCCGGGCTGTCCGCGCTGCGGGCGCTGCACCTGGACGGCAACCGGCTGACGTCCCTCCCCGCCTGCCCGCCGGGCCTGCAGACGCTCTTCCTGTACGGCAACCGCCTCGCCGAGCTGCCGGAACGCCTGCCGCCCGCCCTCCGCCACCTGGCCGCCGGCGCGAACGGCCTGACCGCCGTCCCCGCCGCCCTGTGGAAGCTGACCGGCCTGGAGTCCCTCAACCTGGCGGAGAACGCCCTCACCGAGGTCCCCGCCGCGATCGGCGGCCTGACCCGGCTGCGCATGCTCGACCTCGGCCACAACCGCCTCACCGCGATCCCGCCCGAGCTGGGCGATCTGCCGCTCACCGACTACCTCTACCTCAGCGACAACGGCTTCACCGAGGTCCCCGCCGCGCTCGGGCGGCTGGACCGGCTGGCCTACCTCAACCTCACCGACAACCGCCTCACCCGCCTGCCGGACACGATCGGCGGCATGTCCGCGCTGGTGGAGCTGCGCCTCTACAACAACCGCCTGGAGTCCCTGCCGGACGCCGTCGGCCGGCTGCCCCGGCTGCGCGAGCTGCACCTCCAGGGCAACCGCCTGCGGTTCCTGCCCGGCCTGGCGGGCCTGCGCGAGCTGCGCGTGCTGGACCTGCGCGGCAACCATCTCCGCGCGCTGCCGGACGCCCTGCCGCCCCGACTCACCCACCTCGACCTGCGCGCCAACCGGCTGCGCGAGCTGCCCGCCGGGCTGGCCGGGCTGACCGCGCTGGAGAAGCTGGACCTGCGCTGGAACAAGCTCGACGACCCCGATCCCGAGGTCCTGCGCGTCCTGGCCGGTCGGGGTTGCGTCGTCCTGCGCTGAAGTCCTGCGCTGAAGTCCTGCGCCGAAGTCCCGCCCTGAAGTTCGGGGGTGAACCGGCGTGGCGATCCCTGCGTACCTCAGCGCATGACGACATTTCCACGTCTGGCCGCTTTCGCGCTGCTGGCCGGACTGGTCGCCGGATGCTCCTCCTCGGGGGGCTGGGGCGACTACGTCGCAGCGGGCCAGAACCAGCCGGCCAACACCACCCCCCTCACCGTCGAGCAGCTCTCCGCCAAGGTCGGCTGCAAGCCGAAGATGCAGGTCGACGGCGCGGAGGTCCGCACGGGATACTGCAAGACCACCGTCGGCGAGTTCTTCGTCAACACCTTCAAGAGCGAGAAGCTGAAGGACGAGTGGATGGACCAGGCGCCGGAGTACAACCCGCACCTGGTCGGCCCCCGGTGGACCGTGCTCGGCCCGCTGGAGGTGCTGGAGCAGCTCAAGTCGCCGCTCAACGGCGACCTGCACCTCATGGACCACCGGGTCTCGCAGACGCCGACGCCGAACTGAGAGGCAACCGGTATGGCGCCGAACCCGGCAGGGACGGGCCGCGTACCCCTGCGCATGACGACATTTCCACGTCTGGCCGCCCTCGCGCTGCTGGCCGGGCTGGCCGCCGCCTGCTCCCAGGGCAGCGCGGGCGGCGGCCCCGCGGCGGCCGGCGGGCGGGCCGGCGCCGCCCCCCTCACCGTCGAGCAGCTGTCCGCCAAGGTCGGCTGCCGGCCGCGCATCCAGGTCAACGCCGCCGAGCTGCGTACCGGGTACTGCCGCACCGCCGACGGCGAGTTCTTCGTGACCACGTTCAGGACCCAGGCGGGCAAGGACGCCTGGATGGACGCCGCCCCCGAGTACAACCCGCACCTGGTCGGCAACCTGTGGACGGTGCTGTCCAGCCGGAAGGTGCTCGACCTGCTCAAGGAACGCCTCGGCGGCGACCTGCACCTGACCGACCACCGCACCCGGCGGATGACGGTGGCCGGCCGGTGACTCAGACGCCCGCCCGGACCCGCTTCCTGAACACGTAGTACGTCCAGCCCTGGTAGACCAGGACGAACGGGAGCGCGATCAGCCCGATCCAGCTCAGCACCGTCAGCGTGTACGCCCCCGAGGCCGCCTCCGCCAGGGTCAGCCCCGGCAGCGGCCGCACCCGCAGCTCCATGAAGACCGCCAGCGTGGCCAGCACGATCGAGCCGGCGGTGGCCGCGAACGCCCAGCCCTCCCTGCGCCGCCAGATCAGCGCCGCGGCCGCGGCCAGCGCCGCCATCGCGGCCAGGGCGGGGAACGTCCCCAGGCCGGACAGGACGAACACGGCCACCGGGATGGCCGCGGCGCTGGCGATCAGGGCGGTGGCGCGGGCGCGGGCGCGCACCGGGCCGGTGGTCTTGAGCGCCAGGAACACCGCGCCGTGCAGGACGCACACGGCCAGCGTGAACGCGCCGCCCAACAGGGCCGCGGGCGCGCTGCCGGTCAGCAGGTCGGCGAAGACCGCGCCCCACAGGAACGCCGGCAGGCCGCTGCCCACCATCACGGCCAGGTCGCACCAGCGCGGGTCGCGGACCTTGCCGCGCCACTCCAGGCCCACGCCGCGCAGGATGAGCCCCACCAGGATCAGCGTGACGTGCGGGTAGAAGGAGCTGAACACGCCCGCGTACCAGGCGGGGAACGCGGCGAACATGGCGCCCACCGCGGTGATCAGCCACACCTCGTTGCCGTCCCACACCGGGCCGATGGTCTGCAGGCTCTGCCGCTGCTCGGCGGCGTTCCTGCTGACCAGCGGCGCCAGCAGGCCGACGCCGAAGTCGAAGCCCTCCAGCACGAAGTAGCCCGTCCAGAGGAAGGCGATGATGACGAACCAGAGATCGATCACTGCGGGGCCTCTCAGTACATGAGCTGCGGCTCGCGCCGCGGCTCGGCCGCCTGGACGGGCTCGGGATCGGCGACGCCCTGGCGTACGTGCCGGGTCAGCAGCACGGCCTCGGCCACGGCGAGCACGCCGTACAGGAGGGTGAAGACCGCCAGCGAGGCGGCCACCTCGGCCAGCGACACGCCGGGGGAGACGCTGGAGGCGGTCAGCAGCTCGCCGGCCACCGTCCACGGCTGGCGGCCGACCTCGCTCAGCAGCCAGCCGGCGATCACCGCGAGCAGCGGCAGCGGCAGGGCGGCCAGCAGCGCCCGCGACAACCAGCGCGGGAAGCCGCGCCCGCGGCGGGTCAGCCAGAGCCCGAGCGCCGACAGGCCGACCGTGGCCATCCCGAATCCGATCATCAGGCGGAACGACCAGAAGACGACGGTGGGGTCGGGGCGGTAGTCGCCGGGGCCGAACTGCCGCTCGAAGCGGCGCTGGAGGTCCTCGGTGCCCTGGACGGTGGCGTTGGGGTCGTTGGTGGCGAGGAAGCTCAGGACGTGCGGGATCTCGAGGCCGGGGACGAGGCTGAAGGCGGCGCCCGCGGTGTCGTGCTCCAGCCCCTCGGCGGCGGCCAGCTTCATCGGCTGCTGCTCGTACAGCAGCTTGCCCGACATGTCGCCGGTGCCGGCGACGACCGCGCCCGCGATCGCCGTCATCACCAGCGCCGCCCGCGCCGCGCCGCGCCACATGGGCGCGTTGCCGCGCAGCATCCAGTAGCCGCAGACGGCCAGCACGAACCCGCCCGCCACGATGAACGCCGCCCCGATCACGTGCGGCACCTGGGCCAGCGCGGTGGAGTTGGTCAGCACGGCCCACAGGTCGGTCATGCGGGCCCTGCCGTCCACGACCTCGTACCCGACGGGGTGCTTCATCCAGGCGTTGGCGGCCAGGATGAAGTAGGCCGACAGGTTGGAGCCGATGGCCGCGGCCCAGATGCACGCCAGATGGACCTTCTTCGGCAGCCTGTCCCAGCCGAAGATCCACAGTCCCAGGAACGTGGACTCCATGAAGAAGGCCAGCAGCGCCTCCATCGCCAGCGGCGCCCCGAAGACGTCCCCGACGAACGTGGAGTACTCACTCCAGTTCATCCCGAACTGGAACTCCTGCACGATGCCGGTCACCACGCCCATGGTGAAGTTGATCAGGAACAGCTTCCCGAAGAACTTCGTGAGCCTCAGGTAGTGCTCCTTGCCGGTGCGGTGCCAGGCCGTCTGCAGCCCGGCCACGAAGATGCCCAGGCCGATGGTCAGGGGCACGAACAGAAAGTGGTACACGGTGGTGACCCCGAACTGCCACCGTGCCAGGTCAAGTGCGTCCATCTTCCCCGTCGACTCCTGAGCTCTACAGGCTGTAGTACATCTACTTGTAGTAGTACTACACGCTGTAGAGCAATGCGATGCGAGCTTGGTCACATCGGTGCGTACGTGCTGGTTACCGGGTATCGAGGATGCCCTGGCGAGGCGGCCAGGGGCGTCACCCGCCGGGCTGATTCAGCCGTCCGCCGCGGGGCGTACGGCCGCCTCCAGGTAGGCGTGGAGGTTGCCGAACCGGTAGCCGCGCCGCTCGATCTTCCGCACCAGGACGCGGAAGTCCCTGGCCAGGTCGGGGCGGAAGTGCAGCAGCAGGATGTCGCCGGGGCGCAGGCGCTTGTCGGGGACCTGGTAGGCGATCTTGCCGCCCGGCTGGACGGTGGCGGTCCACAGCAGGACGGCGGTCATGCCGCAGCTCTTCGCGGCCCGCAGCGTGTCGGTGTTGTACGAGCCGAACGGCGGCCGGAACAGCGTCGGCCTGGCCCCCAGCTCCCTCCCGATGAGCCGCGCCGAGCCGCAGATCTCGCGGCGCTGGGCGGCCGCCGAAAGGGTGCGCAGGTCGGGGTGGGTCAGGGTGTGGCTCTCGATGGGCGCGCCGGCGTCGCGGAGCCGGCGGAAGTAGTCCCACTTGCCGGCACCGACGTAGCGGGCCGTGCCGCCCGCCTGGTCGGGGGCGCCCTTGGCCTCCACCGCGTCGCGCATCGCGAAGACGGTGACCGGGATGCGCTGGTCGCGTACCTGCTGGACGAAGCCGGGGTCCTGCTCCCAGCCGTCGTCGATGGTGAGGAAGACGACCTTGCGGCTGGTGGGGATCGAGCTGATCACCGGCGGCAGTGAGCCGGTGGGGGCGGGCAGCGGGCGGACCTCGCCCGCGCGCGGGAGCACGCCCGGCGGGCCCTGCGGCGGCCGGGCGGTGCGGCTCTGCGCGGGCGCGGGGGCCCGGGTGGCCGGGGCGGCGGGGGCGGCGCCGCGCTCGGGCGCGCAGGCGGTGCCGGCCGTGGCCGCCGTCAGCGCGAGCACGGCGGCGAACGCGGATCTCGCACGCATGGGGCACCATCCTGCCATCCCCGGCGTCCGGGACACGCCCCTCCTCTGGCAGGAGTTGCCCTTATCCGGAGGCGCGCGGCTGCCTAGAGTGGCGGCATGCGAGTGGCGGGCAGTGCGGTGATCGGCGTGCAGAGGGAGCGGCTGTGGGCGGCGCTCCAGGACCCGGCGGTGCTGGTGCGCACCATTCCCGGGTGCGAGCGGCTGGAGGAGACCGGGCCGGGGGCGTACCGGATGACGGTCAACGCGGGGGTGGCCTCCGTCAAGGGCGTCTACCAGGGGGAGGTCGTGCTGGCCGAGCCCGTGCCGCCCGAGAGCTTCACGCTCAGGGCGCGGGGGCAGGGCGCGCCCGGGACGGTGGAGGCCGTCGTCCGGCTGCGGCTCAGCGAGGAGAGCGGGCAGGACGGCGGGCAGGAGGGCGGGCAGGGCGGCGGGACCCGCGTCGAGTACGACGCCGAGGCGGTGATCGGCGGGATGATCGGCGGGGTCGGGCAGCGCATGCTCGGCTCGGTGGCCAAGCGGACGGCGGGGCAGTTCTTCGCCGCCGTCGAACGGCACCTGTCCGGCGGGGCGGAGGTGGGGGAACGGGCGGATGCCGTGGAGGTGCGGGGGGCCGTCCACGAGCGGCCCGTCGCGGCCCGCGCCCAGGCCGGCACCCGCCCGTGGGTGATGCTGGCCTCCTTCGGCACGGGCGCGGGCGTGGCGCTCACCGGCGTCGCCGTGGGCTGGCTGCTCGGCCGCGGCTCGCGCCGCCCCCGCGGCTGACGGCGGCCGGGACGGTGCCGGGATGACGGTCCGTGCGCGGGCTCTCGCGGAAAAGGATCTCCCGGCGTAGCGTGGCGGTATGCGCCAGGCACACGCGGAAGACGCACGGACCGAGGCCAGACGGATCGTACGCAACCTGCTGGGCGAGGAGCGGCCGACCGCCCAGTCCCTGATCGCCGACGTGAGCCCCGTGCTCGGGGAGGAGCGCACCCGCCGCGCGCTCGAACTGGCACTCGGCGCTTCGCTCACCCGGCGCTCGGCCGAGCTGGCGGCCCTCGCCGCGCTGCTGGTCGGCACCCGCGAGCTGGGCGAGGAGTGGTGGACGCGCCCCCGTGGCGGCAAGCTGCCGCCGCCCGACGAGGTGGTCCGCACGGCCGTGGCCATCGAGCCGTGGACCGACCTGACCGCGCTGGAGATGCTGGCCGCCTGGATCTCCGACGACGCCGCCGACCAGCTCTGGGGCACGCCGGTCGCCCAGGTCGACCTCAACTCCTGGCAGGCCGAGGACCGCTTCGGCCTGCCGCCGGGCGCCAGGCCCGGGCAGCGGCTCGTGGTGCACTTCGACGCCGGCGGCCGGCTGGACGCGGTCGTCACCCGGCGCTCCGACGAGGAGCTGGGCTCCAACCTCGACTTCCACTCGCTGCGTTACGCGCGCCCGGCCGAGGCCCAGTGGAGCTGGGGGGTGGCGGCCGGGCTCGGCCCGCACCGGCTGCCCGGCGAGCACCCCGACCCGTACGCCCGCGAGGTGCCCGCCCGCGCCTCCGGCATCCTGCGCGCCTGGGCGCTGCGCCACGGGGCCACCCCCGAGCAGCTGGGCGAGCGCTGGGAGACGGTCGGCGACGTGGTGAGCGCCATCGAGCGGGTGGACTGGATGTGGCGCAGCGGCGAGTGGTTCGGCTGGTGGCGGGGGGTCTCGGCGCTGGTGGACGACTCGGCGTACCTGCCGTACCGGCTGGAGGAGCTGGCCGCGGGCTGAGGTCCCGCGACGGCGCACGGAATCGGGCACGGAATCGAGCGTTGGGGCGCGCGGTTGTCGTCCTATGTGAAGGTTGAGATATTTTCCGACATCGCGTGCCCGTGGTGCTACATCGGGCACGCCAGGTTCTCCAGGGCGGCCGAGCGGTTCCGGGCCAGGGGCGGCACGATCGAGGTGACGATGCGGCCGTTCCAGCTCGCCCCGGACGCCTCGGCGGCGGGCGAGCCGATGATCCCGGCGCTGGAGCGCAAGTTCGGGCCGAACGCCGCCCAGATGGTCCAGCGGGTGGTGGACGTGGCCGCGGCCGACGGCCTCACCCTGGACTACGGCAAGGGCGTGAGCGCGAACACGTTCGAGGCGCACCGGCTCATCGAGCTGGCCACCCGGCAGGGACGCGGCGTCGAGCTGGCCGAGCGGCTGTTCCGCGCGCACTTCGCCGAGGGCCGCAACGTGGCCGACCCCGCCGTGCTGGCCGAGCTGGCCGCCGAGACCGGCGTCGAGGACACCGGCGAGGGCGCCGAGCAGGTACGCGAGCACCTCGGCCGGGCCAGGGCGCTCGGGATCACCGGGGTGCCGCTGTTCCTGTTCGAGGAGAAGTTCGCGGTGTCGGGCGCGCAGCCGGAGGAGACGTTCGACGCCGCGATCGACGAGGTGGCCGAGCGCACCGGCCAGCAGCCGGTCACCGTGCTCGCCGCTCCCGCCGACGGCTGCGACGACGGCTCCTGCGCCGTGTGAACTCCAGAGCCGTGTGAACTCCAGGACGGGTGGGAGAATCGGGACGTGTCGCGTCCTCGCCGCCTCGGCTACCTGCTCAAGCACGCCAATCTGCGCCTGACCGAGCTGACCGGTCCGGCCCTGGAGCCGTACGGCCTGGACGGGCGCGAGTTCGCGGTGCTGGCGGTGATCGGCGGGCCGGGGCCGCTGTCGCAGCTCGACGTGGGGCGGCGGCTCGGCGTCGACCGTTCCAGCATGGTCGGGCTGGTGGACGGGCTGGAGCGCAAGAGGCTGGTGGGCCGCCGGCCGCACCCCGACGACCGGCGCAAGAACGTCGTCGAGCTGACCGAGCGCGGCCGCGAGACCCTGGAGGGGGCCACGCGGGCGGTGGACGCCGCCGAGGCGGAGTTCCTGGCGGGCCTAGAGGAGGGGGAGGCCCGCCTGTTTCGCGCCCTGCTCGGCAAGCTGGTCGGCTGAAACGGGCCCGCCCTCGCCGAGCTGCCCGGCGCGGTGGTGGCGGCGGCAGAGCACCTGGTAGCGCACCGGCGAGTCGTCGGTGTCGCCGATGACGACCTGCTCGCCGGTCCGCGCCATCGTCCCGCCCACCACCCGCGCGTTGAGCTGCCCGGGCCGCCCGCACCAGCACAGCACCTCGACCTGGAGCCGGCACACCTCGTCGGCCAGCTCGAACAGCCGCTGCGCCGCCGGGAACATCACCGACCGGAAGTCGGAGGCCAGGCCGAAGGCGTAGACGTCCACGCCGTGGTCGTCCACCAGGTCCGCGAGCTGCTCGATCTGCTCGACCGTGTAGAAGCACGCCTCGTCGCAGATGAGGTAGTCGACGCGGTCGTGCGCGGTGACCAGCCGCACCAGGTCGAGGCCGTCCTCCACCTCGATGGCCTCCAGTCCGAGCCCGATGCGGCTGGTGACCTTGGGCCCGCCCGAGCGGTCGTGCTTGGTGAGCACCAGGCCGCGCCGGCCCTGCCTCGCGTGGTTGTAGTTCAGCTGGAGCGCGAGGGTGGACTTCCCGCAGTCCATGGGGCCGAAGTAGAACTTCAGCACGGCATCCCGCGCCCCCGACGGCACCGGCGACAAGGCAGACGATTGGGTCACGGGCCGCCAGCTTAGCGGCTTGGCTTGTTCCATAACCTCGTGGGACATTTCTCCCCTGAGGTTTCAGGAGGAACTGTGGTCACCGAAAAACCGCCCGCGCTCGACGAGATGTTGAAGCAGGACGACCTCACCGCCGCCCAGGCCGATGCCACCCGATGGCGCTACGGCTTCTACGTGGTGGTCGCGGGCATCGTGGCCGTCCTGGTCGCCTTCGGCGCGGCCGTGTTCGCCACGCGCGAGTTCGCGGCGCTGTTCGCCGGGGTGGCGGGGGTGATCGGTACGATCGTCGGCGCGTACTTCGGCGTGCAGGCCGGCCAGTCGGGGAAGGCCAGGGTCGAGGCCGAGCTGGCCAGGACCCAGGAGCTGGCGATCCGCCTGGCCGCGTACGTCGGCACCGCGAACGCGCCCCGAGTCATCGACGAAGTGCTCGGCCGACGCCGGAGCTGAGGAGCCCATGCGAAGCGTCCGAATCGGAGTGGACACCGGAGGCACGTTCACCGACGTGGTGGCGGTGGACGAGCAGACCGGTGAGATCCTCACCACCAAGACCCCCTCGACCCCCGCGAACCCGGCCGACGGGTTCCTGGCGGGCATCGCGAAGCTGAGCGAGCTGGACGGCGGTGGCGGGCTCGACGTGAGCGGCATCGTGCACGGCACGACCGTCGCCACCAACCAGCTCCTGGAGGACCGCATCGCCGGCCTCGGCTTCATCACCACCGAGGGCTTCGAGTTCATCCTGGAGATCGCCCGCCAGAGCGTCCCCGACGGCTACGGCAACTCCTACTTCTGGGTCAAGCCGCCCAGGATCGTCCCGGTGCGCCACGTCCGCACCGTCGGCGGGCGCCTGGACCACCAGGGCAACGAGGTGCGGCCGTTCTCGGAGGAGCAGGCCGTCGAGGTGGCCCGCTGGTTCCGCGGCAAGGGCATCAACGCGATCGGCGTGTGCTTCCTGCACTCCTACGCCAACCCCGAGCACGAGCGGCGCATGCGCGAGGTGTTGTGGCGCGAGCACCCGCAGGCGGTGATCTCGCTCTCCAGCGACGTGCTGCGCGAGTACCGCGAGTACGAGCGCTCGGTCACCACCCTGGTGGACGCCGCCGTCAAGCCCGCGGTGCGCGGCTACCTGGCGAGCCTGTCCACCCGCCTCGGCCGCCCGTTCTCGGTCATGAAGTCCAACGGCGGCATCCTGTCGGCCCGTGAGGTGGTCAACCAGCCGATCACCACCGTGCTGTCCGGCCCGGCCGCCGGCGCGCTGGGCGCGGCGCTGGTCGCCGCCACCGCCGGGCACGGCTCGGTGATCACGCTGGACGGCGGCGGCACCTCCACGGACGTGGCCGTGGTCATCGACGGCGAGCCGTCGGTCACCACGGAGGGCTCGATCGGCCGCTACCCGTGCAAGATCCCGATGATCGACCTGGTGACGGTCGGCGCGGGCGGCGGCTCGATCGCGTGGATCTCGCCCGAGGGCACGCTCAAGGTCGGCCCGCGCTCGGCCGGCGCGGACCCCGGCCCGATCTGCTACGGCAAGGGCGGCACGGAGGTGACGGTCACCGACGCGCACGTCTTCCTCGGCCGCGTCCCGCCGCACCTGCTGGGCGGCGAGATCCCGCTGGACGTCGAGGCCGCCCGCGCCGGCATCGAGGCCCTGGCCGACAAGCTCGGCCTCACCCCCGAGCGCACCGCGACCGGCATCCTGGAGATCAGCGCGTTCAACCAGAGCAACGCCATCCGGCAGCTCACCGTCAAGCGGGGGCTGGACGTGCGGGACTTCCCGCTGGTGACCTTCGGCGGGTCGGGGCCGCTGCTGGCGTGCCGGCTCATCGACATCCTGGGGCTGCCCTCGGTCGTGGTGCCGCGCGACCCGGGCAACGTCTCGGCGTTCGGGCTGCTCACGGTGGACGTCAAGAACGACTACGTGCGGACGTACGTCACCCGCGACCTGTCGCTCGGCAAGGCCGCGGAGATCTTCCACGACCTGGAGCATCAGGCGGGGGAGGCGCTGGACCGCGAGGGCTTCGCCGACCCCGTCTACGTCCGCAGCGCCGACCTGCGGTACTACGGCCAGGGTTACGAGGTGCGCGTCCCGGCCCCGTCGGGGGAGATCGACGCCGACTGGCGGGCCCAGGTCGTCGAGCGCTTCCACGAGGCGCACGAGAAGCTGTACGGCTACGCCTACCGCGACGACCCCCGCCACGCGGTCGAATGGGTCAACCTGCGCGTCTCGGGCATCGGCCCCATCACCCGCCCGGCCCTGCGCCCGCTGGACAAGCCCGGCACGGGCGCCACCTCCGTACGCTCCGTGCACTTCACCGAGACCCGCGACACGCCGATACACCAGCGCGTCGCCCTCGGCCCCGGCGCCACCGTCAAGGGCCCGGCGGTGATCGAGGAGTACGGCTCGACGATCCCCATCCACCCCGGCTTCACCGCCACCGTGGACGCCTACGGCAACGTGGAGGTCAAGCGTGACTGATCCCATCCTCGTCGAGATCGTCGAGGGCACGCTGGCGTCGGTCGAGAAGGAGGTCGAGACCGCCATCGCCCGCACCGCCCGCTCGCCGATGATCCGCGACGCGCACGATTTCCGCGCCGGCATCCACGACGCCCGCCTGCGCAAGCTCACCGGCCGCTCCTACAGCGCGCTGGTCCAGCCGGTCGTGCGCGACTTCCCGATCGGGACGATGCGGCCCGGCGACGTCTACTTCCACAACGACGTCTACCTGTCCGAGGGCGGCATCGGCCACCTGCCCGACCTGTGCGTCACCGTGCCGGTCTTCCACGAGGGCGAGGTGGTGGCGTTCGTGCAGGCGTTCGGCCACCACGACGACATCGGCGGCAGCGTGCCGGGCTCGATGCCCTCGCACGCGCGCTCGGTGTTCGAGGAGGGCCTGATGGTCCCGCCGATCAAGCTGTGGGACCAGGGCGTGCCGAACGAGGCCGCGCTGCGCATCATGACCCGCAACTCCCGCCTGCCCGACTCCCTCGCCGGCGACCTGGACGCCGAGTGCTCGGCCTGCCTGATGGGCGCGCGGCGGCTGGGCGAGCTGTTCGAGCGCTACGGCCGCGAGGCCGTCGAGGAGTGCTTCGACGCCATCATCACCAAGACCACCGAGACCTTCCGCCGCGAGCTGCTGTCGAAGATCCCCGAGGGGACGTACGTGTGGGAGGACTACGCCGAGCACGACGGCGTGGACGAGCCCCGCCTGCACGCTCAGCGCATCACGCTCACCGTGGACCACGCCGCCGAGGCCCCGCTGCGCATCGACTTCACCGGCACCTCGCCGCAGGCCAAGGGGCCGATCAACCACGCCGGCGACTACGCCGACGGGGTGTTCCTGAAGAAGTGGCTGGCCCCCGTGCTGCGCAACCTGGCCGACACGCCCGAGCGGATGGCCGAGCTGGACGTCAACGAGGGCGTCGTGCCGCTGATCGAGATGGTCTTCCCGGAGAAGGGCACGCTGCTCACGCCGGTCTTCCCCGCGCCGACGAACGCGCGCACGTTCGTCATCCTGCGCCTGCTCGGCGTGCTCGCCGGGGTGCTGGCCAAGGCCACCGGCGGGCGCATGCCGGCCGACCAGGAGACCATCCGCTACACCGGCGTGCACGGCCTGGACGCCGACGGGCAGCCGTACCTGATGCGCGAGGTGCTGGGCGGCGGCTCCGGCGGGCGCTGGTACGCCGACGGCGAGGACACCATCCACGTCGTGCCCGACTCGCGCAACATCCCGGTGGAGTTCGCCGAGGCCCGCTGGCCGTTCCGGGTCGAGCGGCTGGCGCTCGCCTGCGACTCGGGCGGGCCGGGCATGTTCCGGGGCGGGCTCGGCTACGACAAGCACATCCGGATGTTGCGCGACGCCTCGTACATGTCGATCGCCGACCGCTCGATCCTGTCGTGCTGGGGCGTCAACGGCGGGCTGGCCGGGCGGCCGTTCCGGGTGGAGATCAACGGCAGGGAGATGGACGGCCTGGTGGACGACCATCCGGTGCACGCCGGCGAGATCATCCGCATCCGCACCACCGGGGGCGGCGGCTGGGGCTCGCCGTACGACCGGGACCCGCGCGCCGTCGCGGCCGATGTGCGCGACGGCAAGGTCTCGATCGCCGGCGCCCTCGGCGACTACGGCGTGGTGCTGGACGGCGACCGCATCGACGAGCAGGGCACCGCCGAGCTGCGCGCCACCCTGCGGCCCCCGTCGAACCGCTTCTTCGACCGGGGGCCGGGCTACGCCAAGCTGTCGGGCGGCCGGGCGCAGGCCGAGGTGGACGAGCTCTAACCCTGCTCGTCGAAGCTGGCGTGGTAGGTGGCGGCCATGTCCTCGCCCCCGTGGCCCCGCGCCGCGGCGCGGCGGAAGCGCTCGCCGGCGGCCGCCACCACGTCGAGCCGGACGCCGGCGGCCGCGCCGGTCTCGACGATCAGCCGGGTGTCCTTCTCGGCGTTGGCCACGGTGAAGCTGGGCGTGAAGTCGCCCGCGATGATCGCCTTGGACTTGCCCTGGAAGTAGGCGTTGTCGAGAGGGCCGCCGGAGATCACCTCGCCGACCAGGCCGGGGTCGAGGCCGAGGCCCTTGGCCAGGGCCAGCGACTCGGCCACGACGGCGGTGAGCGAGATGGCGTAGCTGACGGTGGCCAGCTTGAGCTTGGAGGCGGTGCCGTCGGCGCCGTCCTCGCCGAGCCAGAGCGTGCGCTGCCCGACCGCGTCGAAGACCGGCTCCACCGCCTTCCTGGCCTCCTGCGGGCCGGCCGCGAGCACGAGCAGCTTGCCCTGCTCGGCGGGCTGCCTGGTGCCCTGCACGGGCGCGTCCACGTAGGCCAGGCCGTGCTCGGCGGCCAGCGCGGCCAGCTCAGCGGCGGCGGCCGGGCCGACCGTGCTCATCTGCGCCCAGACCTGCCCGGCCCGCAGCGCGGGGACGGCGGCCGTCATCGCGGCCCGCACCGCGCCGGCGTCGCTCAGCATGGTGACGATCACGTCCGCGCCCTCGACCGCGCCCGCGGCCGTGCCGGCGACCGTGATCCCGTGCTCGGCCAGCGGCTGCGCCTTCTCCCTCGTCCGGTTCCAGGCGGTGACGCGGAGACCGGCCGCGGCCAGGTTGCGCGCCATGGGCGCGCCCATGATCCCGGTGCCGAGAACTGCGACTGAAGTCATGGGATCATCATACGATGGCCGCGTGGGACCTTCCCGGATCATCGCCGTGCGCCACGGCGAGAGCGAGGCCAACCTGGCGTACCGGCGGGCCGGCGAGCGGCCGCTGGTCTACGGGCGGGGCGACGACGAGGTGACCCTGACCGCGCTGGGCCGCGAGCAGGCCGCGGCGCTCGGCCGGCTGCTGGCGGCGCTGCCCGCCGGCGAGGAGCCCGAGCAGGTGTGGTGCTCGCCCTACCGGCGGGCGCTCGACACCTGGGAGGGCGCCAGGGCCGCCTGGGGCGCCGGGCCGCTGCCGCTCACCGTGGACGACCGGCTCAGGGACCAGGAGCAAGGGGCGTTCGCCCGGCTCAACCCGGCGGCGGTCAGGGAACGTTTCCCCGGGGAGCCGGCGCGGCGGGAGGCGGAGGGCGCCTACGCCTTCCGGCCGCCGGGCGGGGAGTCGCTGGCGGACGTGGTGGTGCGGCTGCGCGCGTTCGTCCGGCACCTGGAGCGGCGGGCGGACGGGCGGCGGGTGCTGATCGTCGCGCACGACTCGGTGGTGCTGGGGCTGCGGCACGTCATCGCCGGAGCGCCGGACGCCGAGCTGGCCGCGGTGCTGGAGTTCGCGCCCGTGCTCAACGCCTCGGTGTCGGTGTGGCGCACCGGGGAGGGAGCCTTCGAGCTGGTCCGCTTCAACGACGTCGGGCACCTCACGTCCTGACGACCAGGTCGGCGCGCTCGCGGGTGCGGTCGGCGGCGAACCACTCCCGCTCGGCCGCGAACCACTCGTGCCAGCGCGGCTCCAGCGCCGGGCCGTCCCGCTCCAGCACGCGGGCCAGCCGCACCGCCTCGTCCGCCTCCATCCACACCGTGTACGCCAGCAGGTGCGCGACGCGGGCGCGCGCCACGCCGACGCCCTCGACGACGAGCACCGGCGCCACCGGCACGTCCACGTGCTCCGCGTAGGCGCCCCGCACCCAGTCGTAGCGGCGGAACCCGCCGGGCCGCCCGTTCCGCAGCGGCTCCAGGACCTGCTCCTCCAGCGCGGCGAACCAGCCGCCCGGCCCCTCCTCCCACGGCACCGGGAAGTCGTCGCTGTGGACGACCTGGCAGCCCAGCTCCGCCGCCAGCCGCCGGGCGAACGTCGTCTTGCCCGACCCGGCCGGCCCGTCCACCGCCACCAGGCGGACCGGGCCGCACGACGGCGGCAGGCTCCTGACGACGGCGGCCGGCGAATTCACCGACCCAGGGTAGATGACGCGGCGGCGGCAACTGAGAGAATGTTCTTTCACCCTGGACGCAAGCAGGAGGTTGACCGTGCTCGGACCCCTCGGCGACGTCGTCGTGCTGGACCTGTCCAGGGCGCTGGCCGGGCCGCACGCCGCGCAGATGCTGGGCGACCTGGGCGCCCGGGTGATCAAGGTGGAGCACCCGGACGGCGGCGACGAGTCGCGGGGCTGGGGGCCGCCGTTCGTCGGTCCCGATCACGAAATTTCAACATATTTCCTGGCAGCCAACCGCAACAAGCAGTCGATCGCCGTCGACCTCAAGTCCGCCGAGGGCAAAACCCTCGTCAAGCGCCTGGCCCGGCAGAGCGACGTCCTGGTGGAGAACTTCCGCCCCGGCGTCCTCGACCGCCTCGGCTTCTCCACCGAGCGCCTGCACCAGCTCAACCCCCGCCTGGTCATCCTGTCGATCACCGGCTTCGGCCACGACGGCCCCGAGGGCGGCCGGCCCGGCTACGACCAGATCGCCCAGGGCGAGGCCGGGCTGATGTCGCTGACCGGCCCCTCGCCGGAGGAGCCCTACCGGGTGGGCGCCTCGATCGCCGACCTGCTGGCCGGCATCCACGGCGCCTACGGCGTCGTCGCCGCGCTCTACGAGCGCGAGCGCACCGGCAGGGGGCGCGTCGTGCGTACGTCCCTGCTGGCCGCCGTCACCGGCGTGCACTCCTACCACGGCACCGCCTGGACCGTCGGCGGCCAGGTCTCCCGCGCCGCCGGCAACCACCACGCCTCCATCACCCCCTACGGCTCCTTCCGCTGCGCCGACGGCATGCTCCAGATCGCCGCCGCCAACGACGGCCAGTGGCGCAAGGTCGCCACGCTGCTCGGCATCGACCCTGACACACCGCGCTACCGCACCAACCGCGACCGCCACGCCCACCGCGAGACGCTGATCGCCGAGATGGAGAAGGCGCTGGCCGCCCACGGCCGCGCCCACTGGCTGGCCGAGCTGGGCGCGGCCGGGGTTCCCGCGGGCGCGATCCGCTCCCTCGACGAGGTCTACACGTGGGATCAGACCCGCTCGCAGGGCCTCGTCGTCGAGGTCGACCACCCGGTGCTCGGCCGCGTCGAGCTGCCCGGCCCGCCGCTGCGCTTCGACGGCCTGCCCGCCCGCGAGCACACCGCGCCCCCCATGCTCGGCCAGGACGGCGACGCGGTGCTCGCCTGGCTGGCGGAGCGCGAAGGATGACGGGCACGACGGGCACGAACGGCACGACCGGCACGCGGCGCCGCCCGCCGGGGCGCCCGTGCGGCACCATCCCAGAGCCGGCCGACAACTAGGGAGCGACAGTGAGCCGTCCGGACGCGCGCACGCTGATCGAGACGGTCCTCGACCAGGGATCGTGGAAGTCGTGGGACGCGCCGCCCGCCGACCCGGCAGAGCCCGGCTCCTCCTACGCCGACGAGCTGGCCGCCACCCGCGTCAAGACCGGCTACGACGAGTCCGTGATCACCGGCGAGGGGCTGCTCGACGGGCGCCGGGTGGCCGTCGTGGCCTGCGAGTTCTCGTTCATGGCCGGCTCGATCGGGATGGCGGCGGCCGAGCGGGTCACCGCCGCGGTCGAGCGGGCCGGCCGCGAGCGGCTGCCGCTGCTGGCCGCGCCCGCCTCGGGCGGCACGCGCATGCAGGAGGGCGCGCCGGCGTTCGTCCAGATGGTGAAGATCACCGCCGCGCTCCAGGAGCACCGCGCGCTCGGCCTGCCCTACCTGGTGTACCTGCGCCATCCGGCGACCGGCGGCGTGCTGGCCTCGTGGGGGTCGCTCGGCCACGTCACGGCCGCCGAGCCGGAGGCGCTGATCGGCTTCATGGGGCCGCGGGTGTTCGAGGCGCTGCACGGCTACCCGTTCCCCGAGGGAGTCCAGGTCGCCGAGAACCTTTACCACAAGGGCCTGCTGGACGCCGTGGTCTCGGCCGCCGACCTGCGGGCGGTCGCGATCAGGGCGCTGGGCGTGCTGGCCGCCGACCGCTCCGCCGTGGTGGCGGGCGAGCCGCCGGAGGAGGACCTGCGGCCGGTCGAGGCGTGGGAGGCGATCACCCGCTCGCGCCGCGACGACCGTCCCGGCGTGCGCACGCTGCTCAAGCTCGCCGCCACCGACACCACCCCGCTCAGCGGCACCGGCACCGGCGACAGCGACCCGGGGCTGCTGCTCGCGCTGGCCAGGTTCGGCAGCGCGCCGGCCGTGGTGCTCGGCCAGGACCGGCGGATCCAGCGGGCCAGCGCGCCGCCCGGCCCGGCCGCGCTGCGGGTCGCCAGGCGCGGCATGCGGCTGGCCGCCGACCTGGGCCTGCCGCTGGTCACCGTCGTCGACACGGCCGGGGCCGACCTGTCGAAGGCGGCTGAGGAGGGCGGGCTGGCCGCCGAGATCGCCCGCTGCCTGGCCGAGCTGGTCACGCTGCCCGCGCCCACCGTCTGCCTGCTGCTCGGCGAGGGCGCGGGCGGCGCGGCCCTCGCCCTGCTGCCCGCCGACCGGGTGTTGTGCGCCCAGCACGCCTGGCTGTCGCCGCTGCCACCGGAGGGCGCCTCGGCGATCCTCTACCGCTCGGTCGACTTCGCGCCGGAGATCGCCCAGTTCCAGCGCATCCGCGCCACCGACCTGCGCCGCGACGGCATCGTGGACCGGGTCATCCCTGAGGTGCCCGACGCCGCCTACGAGCCGCGGCGCTTCTGCGAGCGGGTGGGGCGGGCGCTGGAGTACGAGATCGCCGGGCTGCTGCGGCAGGACCCGGCGGACCGACTCGCGGCCCGCCGGGCCCGCTACCGGGGGCTGGGCACGCCCGCCGGCTAGCCCGCCGTCAGGACGGAGGCGGGGTGGACCACATCCGCTCGCCGGCGGCGTCGTAGCCGGTCAGGGTCGCGCCCTCGCCGAAGTCGGCGCCGTCAGGCGCCGGCCCCGCGAACAGCGTCACGCCCTGTCCCCAGGGGTCGGGCACGGTCGTGGCGGTGGCGGTGGCGCCGCCCTTCCAGGCGATCACGACCTTGGCCGTGCCCGCGGGCGCGTAGCCGTACCAGGAGTGCTCGCCGTTCGCCCAGTACGCGGGGTGGCGCTCGTCGAACTGCTCGCTCAGCCTGCTGCCGGGCACCGGTCCCGGCAGTGCCGCCGCCAGCTCCCCGCCCTCCCGGAAGTCCAGGCAGCTGTCGCTCAGCCGGGCGGTGGTCCCGCCGGGCAGGCTCAGGAGCCTGTCCCCGGCCGGGCTGGTGTCGAGGCCGCAGGCCTTGGTGTAGATCGGCACCGGCCGGGGCTTGCGGTCGCGTACCTTCACGACGTAGCCGCGCACGTCGGTCCCGAGCGGCACCGACACGTGCCACACCGTGCCGGGCGCGCCCTCGCCCCGCAGGAAGCCGGCGCGCACCCGCCGCCCGTCGGACAGCACCGCCTCGACCCACTCCCAGTCGTCGCCGGCCGGGCCGTAAAGGGTCTCGGCCCCCGGCTCGGGAAGGTAGGTGACCGTGGTGTAGGAGGGGAACGTCCCCTGCGGATCCGCGGGGGAGCACCACGTCGCGTGCCGCTCGCTGGGGCGGACGCCGCCGCTCGCGCAGAGCGTGAGCGGATCCTCGCCCCTCCGGACGAACCAGACGCGCGTCGGGCCGCCGGAGCCCTCGGTGCCCGGCAGGTCCTGCACGGGACCGATCACGTGATCGGCGGTGGCGGCGCCGGACTTGTCCGGCTCCTGGTACCGCCAGACCTCGCGGCCGGCCGCGTCGTAGGCGACCGCCGTGTAGCCGGCGTAGGGATCGACGTCCGGGCCGGCGCCGGCGAACAGCGCGAGACCCAGGTGCCACGGGTCGGGCCGGGTGCTCACGGTGGCCTCGCCGCCGTCCTGGTAGGACACCTTGACGGTGGCGACGTCCGGGCGGGCGTAGCCGGTGACGACGGCCGGGCGCAGGATCAGGTGCACCGGCTCCTTGCGGACGTCCACCGGGAGGTCGTCGAGGTCGGCGCCGCCGCGCGTCCAGGTCAGCCGGTCGCCCTCCGGCGGCTTCCGGTACCGTACCGTGACGCCCTCGGGCAGCTCGGCCGCCGGTCCCGCCGCGGGCCCGCGCGGCATCGCCAGCGGGTCGCGGGAGCGCTTGCTGATGGGGGCGCCCCCCCGGTCGGCGTACTCGACCCAGGACAGCCCGTCCGGCGCGGGGTAGGTGACGGTCCAGATCCGGTACGGCGCGCCCTCCGGGCTCAGCAGCGTGCCCGCCACCCTCCGCCCCGAGGCGGTGATCCCGGTGACCGCGCCGACCCCGGGCTGGGCCACCCCCCAGTCCAGCGCGGTCGCCGCCCCGTCCCGGTTCGTGCTGCCCATGAACTCGACCTGGGACTGCTCGGACACCTCGGAGCAGCCCCCGTACGGCTCGGCGGCGGCCCGTTCGAGCACGAAGCAGAGCTGCGGGTAGCCCAGCGCGGCCTTGGCGAACCAGAGCCGCAGCGGCCGCTCCTCGCTGGGGTTGTCCACGGTCACCTCCTCCCCGGCGGCCGTCCGGTCCCGCATGAGCCGGCTGTGGATCTCGCCCGGGTCGGCCGCGGTGTTCCGGCCCAGGCCCCCGCCCAGCAGGACCGGCGCGAACACGGCCAGCAGCGCCACGGGCAGCGCGGCCAGCAGCGGGTGGCCCCAGCGGCGGCGGCGCGGGTGCCGGTTCCGGACCCGGATCCAGGCGTCCGGGCTCGTCCCGAAGGTCTCGGCCCGCGCGTGGAACGCGGCCCGCAGGCGCTCCTCCATGTCGTTCATCGCGGGTCCTCCTCCTGCTTCAGTGCCCGGCCCAGCGCGGCGAGCGCCCGGCTGGCGTGCGTCTTGACCGAGCCGGGCGAGACGCCCATGGCCTCGGCGATCTCCCGCTCGGACAGGTCCAGCCAGTAGCGCAGGACCAGGGCCTCGCGCTGGCGGCGGGGCAGCCGGTCCACCGCGGCCAGCAGCTCGCGGTGCTCCTCGGCGGCGAGCACGGCGTGCTCGCCGCCGCGGGCCGGCTCGGGCGGGTCGGGGCGGCGCAGCCGGACCAGGCGCAGGTGGCGCAGGCGGTTGCGGGTCAGGTTGCAGACGGTCGCGCGCAGGTAGGCCAGCGCGGCCGTGTCCTCGCGCAGCCTCCTGGCGTGCAGCCGGGCGAACGCCTCCTGGGCGATGTCCTCCGGGTCGTCGGCGCCCAGCAGGCCGGCCAGGCGCACCAGGCCGTGGTACTGGGCGGCGAACAGCTCCGCGAACGCCGGCTGCCGCGTGGTGGCGGTCGGTGTGTCGATCACACCTGAAGAGACACCCGATGCGTGATCCGGTTGACGCGACGGGCGGGACGATCTCAGCCGCGCGCCGCCCGCCACTCCGGCGCGAGCACCGACCAGACCTCCATGTCGTGGCGCTCGCCCCGGTGCGGGTAGCTCTCGCGCAGCACGCCGTCGCGGGTCATGCCGAGCCGCCGCGCCACCGCGATGCTGGCGGTGTTGCCCGACGCCGCCTGCCACTCCACGCGGTGGATGCCGCGCTCCTCGACGGCCCAGTCGATGATCGCCCGCACCGCCCTGGTCACCAGCCCCTTGCCGACGGCCGAGGGCTCCAGCCAGCAGCCGGCCTCGGCGGTGCCCATGGCGACGTCCATGGTGCGGAACAGCACCCCGCCGACGAGCCGGTCGTCCAGCCAGATGCCGTAGAGGCGGCCGGTGTCGGCGGCGGCCCTGCCGGCGTAGGAGATCAGGAACGCCCGCGCCGACTCCAGGTCGCCCACCCGGTCGGGCAGGCCGATGAAGCGGCCGATGTGCTCGCGGCCGCGGTCGATGTGGGCCAGGAACTCGGCCGCGTGCCACGGCTCCAGGGGGCGCAGCAGCGCGCCGTCGTCGCCGAGGGACACCGAGAACACGCGGACCGCCTTCCCTACGGCACCGGGATGCGCTCGACCCGGATGGAGAAGACCTCCTCGCGGGGGACCACGACCTCGTAGGCGCCGTGGTCGACCATCCAGTAGCCCAGTGCCTCGGCCTTCATCCCGCTGTGCCCGGTGTAAGCGATGTGCAGGCCGTCCTCGTCCTCGTCGAGGACGATGCACGGCTCGCCGCCGAAGGCCCCCACGGTGCGGACGAGCACCAGCCACTCCACCTCGGCGCGGGTCACCCGCCGCCGCCAGTAGCCGTCGGCCTGCTCGAAGCCGGGCAGCTCGGCCTCGCTGAACAGCACCACCTGACCGTCCTCGGGGCCCACGGCAGCGGGCAGGGTGTGCTCGCCGTAGCGGGCGACGAAGCCGGAGGCGACCGGCGTGATGTCCTCGCTCATGCGGCGGGCCGCCAGGTCAGCCCGTCGTAGCCGGCGAAGGGCCGCTCGCCGTCGCGCGTGACGTGCACGATCTCCGCGCCCGCCGGGATCGGCATCGGGACGGTGTGGAACTGCGGCACGACGTGGTCGGGCGAGGTGGTGAAGCCGTTGCCCGCGAACGGCGGGGCGTCGCTCCAGTCGCCACCCATGTGCGGCCCGTACGGCACCGCGTAGGTGTCGACGTCGCGGGCGTACCAGCGCATCAGATACACCTCGGGCACCTCCGCGAACAGCTCCGATCCGTCGAACGACAGGTCGAGCCCCCAGTAGAGAGCCTCTGGGGTGGTCAGCCTGACGCAATCCTGCACCCGGTAGACGTAACCGGAGATCACCGTGCGCTTGCCCGACAGATAGGGCACGAGCAGACGCGGCGGGATCACCTTCTGCATCTGCGTTCCGCTCACGCTTCTACTTTACGGTCGCTTGACCCCTACATGACCCGGTGGCTGAGGCACGGCAGGGTGGCCCTGGCCGTCTCGGTGTACTCGTGGTCCACCCGCACCACCTGGACGCCGGGGGCGGTGCCCAGGTCGGCGCGGACCACGCCCAGCGGATCGACCAGCATGCTGCGGCCCACGCCGTAGCCGTCGGAGGACTCGCCCGGGTTGGGCGCCTGGCCGACGGCGGCCGTCCACATGGTGTTCTCCAGCGCCCGCGCCCGCACCAGCGTCACCCAGTGGTCTTCCTTGAGCGGCCCGGAGCCCCAGGCGGCGATCACCGCGAACAGCTCCGCGCCCCTGTCGACCAGCGCCCTGGCCAGCTCGGGGAAGCGCACGTCGTAGCAGGTGATCATCCCCACCCGGAGCCCGGCCAGCTCGACCACCGCCGGCTCGGCGCCCGGCGCGACCAGGTCGGACTCCTTCGCGCCGAAGGAGTCGAACAGGTGGATCTTGCGGTACGCGGCCCTGACCTCGCCCTGCGCGTCGAGCGCCACGGCGGTGTTGTGCACCCGGCCCTCGCCGGGCTCGAACACCCCGGCGATCACCGCCAGCCCGTGCTCGCGCGCCGCGTCGGCCAGGCCGGACACGAACGGCCCGTCCAGCGGCTCGGCGAGGTCGGTGATGCGCCGCCCGTAGCGGGTCAGCGTGGCCTCCGGGAAGATCGCCAGATCGGCGCCCTCGGCGCGGGCGAGCGCCTCCCTGGCCCTCTTGAGGTTGGTCGAGGGGTCAGGGGAGACCGGGATCTGGCAGAGGGCGATTGTGGTCACGGCCCGACTCTAACCGGTTGGGCACCCGTCGAAACCAGGTCAGGCAGCGCCAGACCCATTCGAGCGGTCCGTACCGGAATCTGGCCAGCCACCACCGGCTCCCCAGCACCTGCGCGGCGATCGTCCCCGCCGCCAGGCCCACCACCGCCCAGTGGGACGGGTCGAGCCTCAGCAGCGGCAGCGCCGCCACGATCACCGCCGTGCCGGTCACGTAGTTGGTCAGCGCCATCCTCCCCAGCGGCTCCAGCACCGCCGACAGGCCGGGCCGCAGCGCCAGCACCAGGCCCAGCGCGTACGCCAGCGCCCCGGCCAGCGCCGCCACGCTGTAGACGTTCCAGCCGCCGCCCGTGACCGAGGCGTAGGTCAGCAGCACCGTGGCCAGCGCGGCGGCGGCGAACCCCGGCAGCAGCAGCGACCGCGGCGGCCGGATCAGCCACAGGCCCATGCCCGTCAGGAGCAGGCCCGGGATCAGCCACGACCCGCCGCCCCCGGCCAGCAGCCCCCACGCCATGCCGGCCAGGCCGAGCGCGAGCTGCGCCCAGCCGCCGGGCACGAACGAGGCCGGCAGCAGCACCAGCGCCCCCCACAGCGCGTAGTCGGTCAGCACCTCGCCCTCGTAGAACAGGCCCTGCCCCAGCCCGATGCAGTAGAGCCAGAACAGCCGGCTCAGCAGCGCCCACCGGCTGTTGCCGCGCAGGAACAGCAGGAAGCTGATGCCGAACAGGGCCGAGAAGATCGGGTAGAACCGGCTCTGGAACAGGTGCTCGACGACGAGGTCGACACCGCCCGCCGGCGCCCCGGCGACGCGCGTGTGCTGCCAGGTGTTGACCAGCATGATGCCGCACACCGCGAACCCGCGGAGCGCGTCGAGCTCTCTGATGCGCGTCATAGGAACCAGGTGAACCACCATACGAGGAATCCCGCGCCGACGGCGGTCGCGGCCCACCCCTGCCAGCGGCGGCGCCGGGCCAGCGCGCCCGCCGCCGTGAGCGCCACCGCGGCCACCGCGATCCACGTGTAGAGACCGACCACCTCGGGGACGCCGACGGCCAGCGCCGTCTCGTTGCGCTCGGCCAGGCCGTACACCGCCTGGGCGGTCAGCCCGGCGAAGGCCACCCCGGCCAGGCCGCCGAAGGCCGCGAGCGCCCGGCCCCGCAGCCCGGCCGCCACGAGCTGGACCAGGGCGGCCAGCGCGAACACCGCGAACGGCGCGGCCAGCCAGGGAGCCCGCGAGATCGCGTACGGGGCCGCCGTCACGCGCAGGTCGTCCGGCCGGTGCTCGTCGTCCGGGCACGGGCCCGCGCCGCCGCCCGCCGGGTCGTCCAGGAACGCGGCGATCTCGGCCCGGGCGCACGCGCTGGACAGGAAGACCGCGTGGGAGGCGCGCGGGATCTCCACGAAGCGGGCCCGCGGCAGGGCCTCGGCGGCCGGGCGGCCGGTCCGCACGGGGGTGGTCGGGTCGTACTGGCCGCCGAGCACGAGCGCCGGGGCGCGCGGGGCCGCGTTCAGCGGCGGCGACTTCGGCAGGCCCCAGGCGTCGCACACCGCCTTGTCGGCGTCGAGGGTGAACAGCCGGGAGCCGCCGGCGAAGGCGTTGAACGGCAGCTCGTCCTGGCACTGCACCGCGTGGTACAGCCCGAACTCGTGCGAGACCAGCCCCTCGCCCACGGCGTCGGCCAGCGGTCGCAGCAGCTCGTCGTGGCCCTCGGCGAGCGCGGGCACCAGCTCGCCGGCCACCGCCGCCACGTCCGTCTCGTGCAGCGCCTCGCCGAGCACCGCGGCCACGTCATCGCCGCTCATCAGCGCGGTGAAGGCCCGGCCGAGCAGCGGGTCGGTGGTCGGCACCCGGGCGGGGGAGGCGTTGAGCCGGGCGCGCATGGTCGCGAAGGCGTCCTTCACGCCGAGCCGGGCCACGGTGTCGGCCAGGTTGCGCTCGGCGTCGTCGTACCAGGCGACGCTCTCGGGCAGGAACGAGTCCAGCACCACCGACCGGGTGCCCCCGGGGTCGGCCGCGGCGGCGGCCAGCATGACGCGGGTGGAGTAGCTGACGCCGAACAGGTTCCAGCTCGGGTAGCCCAGCTCGCGGCGCAGCGCGACGACGTCGGCCGCCATCTCCCTGGTGGTGTAGCCGCGCAGGTCCACGCCCTGCTCGCGGAGCCGGTCGCGGCACCCGGCGGCCGCGGCGCCCACGTCGGCGGGCGGGCGGCGCAGCCGGCCGAGCAGCGCCTGCGCGGTCTCGGGGCAGCTCAGCACCGGCTCGGAGTAGCGGCCGCCGCGCTGCTCCAGCGTCACCACGTCCCGGTCGGGGAACATCTGGCTCAGGAACCCGGTCAGTTGCAGCGACGCCGAGCCCGGCCCGCCGCTCATGTAGACCACGGGGTCCGGTCGGCGCTCGCGCGCCGTCGAGTGGCGCACGGCGTAGCCGACCCGGATCGTCCGTCCCGGGGCGTCCCTGCGCTCGGGCACGACGAGGAAACCGCAGCTCGTGCGGGCCGGCACGGCCACCGGGCAGGGGTGCGCCTGCGGAGCGGGGGAGGCCGTGACCGGCGGCGCGGACAGGGCGAGGGCGAGCACGACCCGAAAGATCACGGGACGAGACTAATAGTCTGTGACCGTGACGGAACCACTAGTGTCCAGGATGCGCGCTTTCGGAACGACCATCTTCGCGGAGATGAGCGCGCTCGCCGTGCAGACCGGATCGATCAACCTCGGCCAGGGGTTCCCCGACACCGACGGGCCGGCCGCCATGCTGGACCGGGCGGTCCAGGCGATCACCTCCGGCGCGAACCAGTACCCGCCCGGCCCCGGCCTGCCCGAGCTGCGCCACGCGGTCGCCGAGCACCGCGCCGAGCACTACGGGCTCGGCTACGACCCGTCGGGCGAGGTCCTGGTCACGGTCGGCGCCACCGAGGCCATCGCGGCCACCGTGCTGGCGCTGTGCGAGCCCGGCGACGAGGTGATCGCCTTCGAGCCCTACTACGACTCCTACGCCGCCTCCATCGCCCTCGCCCAGGCCAGGCTGGTGGCCGTGACCCTGCGGCCGGACGGCGGCCGCTTCACCTTCGACCCCGCCGAGCTGCGCGCCGCGGTCACGCCGCGCACCCGCGCCGTCCTGGTCAACTCCCCGCACAACCCGACCGGCACCGTGTTCACCCGCGAGGAGCTGGAGGTCGTCGCCGAGCTCTGCCGCGAGCGCGACCTGATCGCGATCACCGACGAGGTGTACGAGCACCTGACGTTCGACGGCGTCGCGCACGTGCCGCTGGCCACACTGCCCGGCATGCGCGAGCGCACGGTCATGATCTCCTCGGCCGGCAAGACGTTCTCGGTCACCGGCTGGAAGACCGGCTGGGTGTGCGCCCCCGCGCCGCTGGTCACGGCGGTGCAGACCGTCAAGCAGTTCCTGACGTTCACGGCGGGCGCGCCGTGGCAGCTCGCGGTGGCCTACGGGCTGCGGCACGAGCTGGAGTGGGTGGCCGCGCTGCGCGCCGGGCTCCAGGACAAACGCGACCGGCTGATGGAGGGGCTGGCGGCGGCCGGGTTCGAGGTGCTGCGGCCCTCCGGCACGTACTTCGTGCAGACCGACATCCGGCCGCTCGGCTTCACCGACGGCCTGGAGCTGGCGCGGCGGCTGCCGGAGCTGGCCGGGGTGGTCGCCATCCCGACCCAGGTCTTCTACGAGCACCCGGAGCGCGGCCGGCACTTCGTGCGCTTCGCCTTCTGCAAGAAGGAGGAGGTCATCGACGAGGCGGTGGCCCGGCTCAAGCGCCTGTCGGCCTGAGGCCGTCGAAGACCACCCGCAGCGTGCGGGTGCGCAGATCGGCGTCCCAGTTGTTGTGCTGGGCCGCCAGGGACGTGGCGCTGAGCAGGGCCAGCAGCTCGGCCATGCCCACGTCCGCGCGCACCGCCCCGGCGTCCTGGGCGCGGCGCAGCAGCTCCGCGATCGCGCCCCGGATGTCGGGCAGGCCGGCCTTGGGGTCGATGCCGGCCTCCCTCAGCGCGTCCACCAGCACCTTCTTGACCGTCGAGTCCTCCACGACCCGGGTGAAGAACGCGAAGAACGCCTCCCCGGGGTCGGGCGCCCCGGCCAGCTCGGCGGCCCGCTCGACCAGCCGCCGCTGCCGGTCGAGCACGATCGCCTGGTAGAGGGCCTCCTTGGTGGGGAACTGGCGGTAGATCGTCCCCACGCCGACGCCGGCCACCTCGGCGATCTCCCGCATCGACGCCGCCAGCCCGTCCCTGGCCAGCACCTGCTCGGCGGCCTCCAGGACGCGGGCGCGGTTGCGCTGGGCGTCGGCGCGCATGGTCGGACCTCCCGTGGTCAAGCGGAACGCGTATTCCGATCGTAGGGGGTCTCCCGCGCGGCGGCTCAACCCGCGGCGGGCCCCCGCCGGCCGTCCTGGCCGTTCCCGCCGTCCTCCACGTCGAGGGGGGTCAGGGAGGCGGTGGCCTCCTCGTGCTCCATGCCGGTGGCCTGGAGCAGGTCCACCACGACCGAGCGGAGCTGCGCGATGATCACGTGCGCGGAGAAGCCCAGGTGCTCGGGCCGCTCCCGGGCCGCCACCGCCAGCAGCGCCTGGCGGGCCAGCGCGGGGTCCCGGCCGGCGCCCAGTTCGAGCTGGAGCAGCAGGGCCGCCTCCGACACCTCGCGCATGGCCTCGGCGAGCGAGGGCGGAGGCGGGCTGGCCTCGCCGAGCGAGGCGAGCGTGCGCCGGCACAACACGCGGATGTTGCGCATCGCCAGGTCCACCGGGAGCGCGGCGGCCTCGTAGCGGGCCAGGCGGGCCCGCCGGTGCCAGTGCAGCGGGGAGAGCGTGGTGATCTCCTTGCTGGTCTCCAGCGCCTTCTCGTACTCCTCGACCGCCGCCTGCGTGCCGCGCGCCTCGTCCAGGGCCTCGGCGGCCAGGTCCACGTCCCGCTTCTCGATGGCCTCGGCGGCGCGCTCCAGCACGGTGGACAGCGCGTCCAGCACCCCGGACAGGTGCTTGGCGGCGATGGCGAACGGGCTGGCGGGCATCAGCGCGACCGCCGCGATCCCGATGAGGCCGCCGGTCAGGGCGTCGGCCATGCGGTCCAGTCCGCCCGCGCCGGCCGTGGGGACGAGCGTGGCCACCAGCACCGCCGACGACGCGGCCTGCGCCACGAACAGCGCCCCGCCGTCCAGCAGCACCGCGATGGCCATGGCCAGCGCCACCACCAGCGCGATCTGCCACGGCCCCGACCCGATCCAGGACACCAGCAGGTCGCCGACCCCGACCCCCAGGCTGACGCCGACCACCAGCTCGGCGACGCGCCGCAGCCGCTGCCCGAGGCCCACGCCCACGCTGATCAGCACGGCGATCGGCGCGAAGAACGGGCGCGGATGGCCGAGCAGCTCGGTGGCCACGACCCAGGCCAGCGCCGCGCCCACCGCGCACTGCGCGATGGACGGCGCGGCGAGGGCGAACGTGCCCAGCCGCTCCCTGACATGATCGCCGAGCCTCGTTCGCACCCTTCCCACCCTGGCGGACAGAGATGACATTGGGGTCACATTCGCCCGTTCAGTCCACTATCTCCGGCCAGAGCCACTGCCCACGTCACTCCGGCAGGAACGCGTCCACCGCGCGCAGGAACGCCGCCCGCTCGGTGACGTGGATCAGGTGCCCCGCCTCGATCGTCACCAGCTCGGCCCCCGGGATCGCGGCCGCCAGCGCCCCGGCGTCGAAGGGGCTGGCCGCCCCGCCCGACAGCACCAGCGTCGGCGCCGTGATCCGCGCCAGCCCCGCCCGCCACGCCGGGTCGGGGTCGAGGAACTGCCGCTCGGTCTCGTGCACCATCCGCCAGTCGAAGCCGGTGGAGCCGTCCTCGACGACGGGCGGCCGGTTCTCCAGCGGCAGGGGCGGCGGCACGTCCTCCAGCACGAGCCGCTCCACCCGCTCCGGGTCGCGCATGGCGAGCAGGTACGCCACCATGCCGCCCAGCGAGTGCCCGATCACCGTGGCCCGGCTGATCCCCGCGTGGTCGAGCAGGCCGGCCATGTCCCCGGCCAGGTCCGGCAGCGGGTACGCGCCCGGCCGGTCGCTGCCCCCGTGGCCGCGCAGGTCGGGCACGAGCACGTGGTAGCGGGCGGCGAAGTGCTGGGTGATGCCGTTCCAGTCGTTGTGGTCGGCCGTGCGGCCGTGGATCAGCAGCAGCGGGGGAGCGGCGAGGTCGCCTTCCTCCCGGTAGAGGAGCTTGATCCCGTTCACTGATGCTTCGCGAATCACGAGGGCCAGCGTACGGCTCACGAGGGCCGGCGTACGGCGCGCCTTGACATGCCCGGCGGCCTTCATGGGCACACATTGCCCATGAAGCGCGCCGGCCGGCTCGGCTAGCGTCGCCAGGGACGTGCGGAAAGGGAGGGCGCGATGCCGGAGCCGATCGAGGTGCGCAAGGTGCCGATCGAGAGCGTGACCGACGCCTCCGGGCTGTCGCGCCTCATCGCCGACGGCGTGATCGAGGCCGGGCGGGTGCTCGCCGTCATCGGCAAGACCGAGGGCAACGGCGGGGTCAACGACTACACGCGCATCCTGGCCGACCGCGCCTTCCGCGACGTGCTGGCCGAGCACGGCCACCCGGCGCCGGAGAACGTCCCGCTGGTGTGGTCCGGCGGCACCGACGGCATCCTGAGCCCGCACGCCACCGTCTTCGCCACCACCGCGGACGCCCCCGCCACCGACGAGCCCCGCCTGTCGGTCGGCGTGGCGATGAGCGAGGTCATCCTGCCCGAGGACATCGGCCGCCCCGCGATGGTGGAGAAGGTCGCCGCCGGCGTGCGCGAGGCCATGAAGACCGCCGGCATCGACGACCCGCGCGACGTCCACTACGTCCAGACCAAGACACCCCTGCTCACCATGGCCGGCATCGCCGACGCCAGGAGCCGCGGCCAGGACACCGCCATCGAGGAGACCGGCCCCTCCATGGACCTGTCCAACTCCACCACGGCCCTCGGCATCGCCGTGGCGCTCGGCGAGATCGACATGCCCCGCGCCGACCAGATCCACAAGGACCTGTCGCTCTACTCGTCGGTGGCCTCCTGCTCGTCCGGCGTCGAGCTGGACCGGGCGCAGATCGTGCTGGCGGGCAACGTCCGCGGGATCGGCGGGCGCTACCGCATCGGCCACAGCGTCATGAAGGACGCCCTGGACGCCGACGGCGTCTGGGCCGCCATCCGCGACTCCGGCCTGCCGCTGCCCGAGCGCCCCCACCCGTCGGACCTCGGCGGGCGGCTGGTCAACGTCTTCATGAAGTGCGAGGCCGACCCGTCCGGGCGGGTGCGCGGCCGGCGCAACATCATGCTGGACGACTCCGACGTGCACTGGCACCGGCAGATCAAGGCGGCCGTGGGCGGGGTGGCGGCGTCGGTGACGGGCGACCCGGCGGTGTTCGTGTCGGTGGCGGCCGTCCACCAGGGGCCGTCGGGCGGCGGCCCGGTCGCGGCCATCGCCGACCTGTCCTAGCCGTCCCCCTCGGGGTACGGCAGCGCCCGCAGCTCCGGCCAGGCCGCCGTCCACCGGGCGACCTTGGCCTCGTAGACGTGCCGGGGCGCGAGCCGCGGGTTGGGCCGCAGCACGAGGCCGAACGCGTCCGCGACCCCGTAGGGGGCGTACACCTTCCACTCGCCGCCGGCGGTGATCCGCACGCCCAGGCTGCAGGTCGTGGCGGGGAAGGAGCCGATGGCGTCCTCGGCGCTGTCGTACGGCGGGCAGGGGACGCCGAAGCGCTCCTCGTACCACAGATGCACCCGCGCCTCGTTCCTGATCTCCACTGGCAGGTCACCGAACACCCGCCGCCCCGCGCCGATCGCCGCGTCCTCGGCCGCCCAGGACAGGTCGGCGGCGTCGTGGTAGACGAGGTCGTAGTCCCTGATCCCGTGGTCGGGGTCGCGGTCCGTCACGTGGTTCCAGATGGTCTGCGCCACCGCCCCCGCCGCCAGCCACCACCCGGGCAGGCCCAGCGCGCGGGCGCCCTCCAGCACGGCTGCGAGCCGGGGGCTGGCCCGCAGCACCTTCACGGTGGCGTCGGCCTGCTCGTCGAGGGGAAGCCGGGCGATCCGCATGCGGTCCCTTCTACCATCTCCTGTTCTACCTATATAGAGTACTACCTATGAAGAGTGGCGTTCCCCGGATGACCATGCCGACCCGGGCCCTCCTTCGCGTCCTGCTCGCCGAGCCCGCCCGGGAGCGCTACGGCCTGGAGCTGTGCGACCTGGCCGGGCTGCCCGGCGGCACGGTGTACCCGATCCTGGCCAGGCTGGAGCAGCTCGGCTGGATGGAGAGCCGGTGGGAGGACCCCGGCACCCACGAGAAGGCGGGCCGCCCGCGCCGCCGCTACTACCGCCTCACCCCGGACGGCGCCGAGCGCGCCCGCGACGCCGTCGCCCGCGCCCACCGCTCCCGCCCCCGCACCACGCCGCTCCGGCCGGCCCGCCCCGGGGAGGCGTCGTGAGCCGCGGCGACCCCTACGTCACGCACCCGGTCGCCGTCGCGACGATCCTGGCCGAGCAGGGCGTGCGCACCACGAGGTGATCTGCGCCGCGCTGCTGCACGACGTGCTGGAGGACACGGGCTGCCCGGAGCCGGAGCTGGCCGCCGCGTTCGGCGAGACGGTGGTGAGGCTGGTGCGCGGGGTGTCGGCGCTCGACGACCCCGAGCGCCTTCCGCCGGACTGGCGGGACACCACCGACGAGCGCGTCCTGGCGATCAAGCTGGCCGACCGCCTGCACAACCTGCGCACCGCCCGCTTCCTGCCCGAGGACAAGCGGCGGCGCAAGGCGCGGGAGACCCTGGAGCTGTTCGTGCCGGTGGCCGGGCGCGCGCGCCTGGAGCCGGTCGGGCGCGAGCTCCAGCGGCTGTCCGCCGCCAACCTGCCAGGGCGCGGGTCGTTCGCGCTGATCGCCGCGGGCGCGGTGCTGCTCCCGCCCGGTGCCCGTGCCCGTTACGTGGAGGAGTGGCTGGGGGAGCTGCACGCGCTGCCCGGACCGCGGGCGAGGGCGCGCTTCGCCCTCCAGCTCGTCGCCGGGATGCCGCGCATGGCGGCGACCCTGCGCCGGGGGAACGCTCCGCGCGTCCTGCGCCGGGGGAACGTGCCGCGCGTCCCGCGCCGGGAGGACGTGTCGCGCGTCCTGCGCCGGGCGCGGGCGCTGCGGGGCAGGATCGGGGGCGGAGGCGGGGGCGGGCGCGGGTAGTCTCGGGGGCTGTGCCGAGCATTCCGCAGCCCCTCGACCCCCACGACGACGGCGGTGCCGCGCCCGCCGTGGTCGCCGCCCTCGCCGCCTACCAGGCGGGCACGGCCGACGCCGCCGCCGTGCTGAACGCCCTCGGCGGCGCCCGGCTCCTGGTGCCCGTGGTGGCGCTGCTGACCGAGTCCGAGGTGGGCGCGCGCGGGCTGCGGCAGGAGAAGGAGAGCGAGATGGCCCTGCCCAAGCTGGTCGGGCAGGACGGCAGGCACGCGGTGCCGGCGTTCACCGGCACGGAGGCCCTGGTCAGGTGGCGGCCCGACGCGCGGCCGATCCAGACCACCACGTTGCAGGTGTGCCGGGCGGCGGTCCAGGAGGGGGCGGCGGCGGTCGTGGTGGACGTGGCCGGGCCGGTGCCGTTCGTCATCGAGGGGGCGATGCTGGAGGCGCTGGCCGCGGTCGAGTCCGGCACGGCCGCGCGGCTGGAGGGCGCCACCGTGGCCCGGGTCGAGCCGGCCCGCAGGCGCCGCTGGTTCTCCCGCCGCTGACCGGCACCCCCTGACCGGCGCCCACTGGCCGGCGCCCGTTGATCGGCGCCCACTGGCCGGCGCCCGTTGATCGGCGCCCACTGGCCGGCGCCCGTTGATCGGCGCCCACTGGCCGGCGCCCGCTGACCGGCGCCCACTGGCCGGCGCCCGCTGACCGGCGCTCGCTGACCGGCGCCCGTTGGCCGGTATCCGCGGAACGGGCCGCCCGGCGGCGCCCGGCCCGTTAGGGTCGGCTCGTGGTCGCACTCATGGCGCTGGCGGGGCTGGTCTGCGGGCACCGCATCAGGGCGCTGGCCGACGCCTACGAGCGCCTCCACGAGCCCGCCGCCGGGGGCACGCCCGCCTGGCCCCCGGCCGTCGAGCTGGTGACCGCCGCGGTGGCGGCGCTGACCGCCTGGCGGATGGGCCTGCCGTACGTGCCGTTCGCGGTGACCGGGGTGGCCCTGGCCGTCATCGACTGGCGCACCAGCGTTCTGCCCGACGCGATCACGCTTCCCGCGTACCCGATCACGGCCCTGGCGTTGTGGCCCACCGGGGAGCTGCCGCGCGCGCTGGCCGGCGGGGCGGCGCTGGCGGCGCTCTACGGGCTGCTCTGGTTCGCCCGGCCTGCGGCGATGGGCCTCGGCGACGTCAAGCTGGCCGGGCTCATCGGCCTGGTCTCGGCGGCGGCCGGCCGGCCGGCGTGGGTGCTCGCGGCCCTGGCCGGGCAGGTGCTCGGCGCGCTGTACGGCCTGGCGCTGCTGGCCACCCGGCGCGGCACCCGGCACACGCAGTTCCCGTTCGGGCCGTTCATGCTGATGGGCGCGTTCACCGTGCTCTGTCTCGACGGGTGAGCACGGGACGTCCCACCCGGCCGCGCATGGAAGACTTGTACGCATGTTGCGCTGGTTGACCGCCGGAGAGTCCCACGGGCCCGAACTCGTCGCCGTCATGGAGGGCCTGCCGGCCGGGGTCGAGGTGACCACGGCCGCCATCGACGAGGCGCTGCGCCGCCGCCGGCTCGGCTACGGCCGGGGCGCGCGCATGAAGTTCGAGGAGGACAAGGTCACGATCGTGGGCGGCGTCCGCCACGGCCGCACCATGGGCAGCCCGGTCGCCGTCCGCGTCGGCAACACCGAGTGGCCCAAGTGGGAGAAGGTCATGGCGGCCGACCCGGTCGACCCGGCCGAGCTGGAGGGCCTGGCCCGCAACGCGCCCCGCTCCCGCCCGCGCCCCGGCCACGCCGACCTGTCCGGCATGCAGAAATACGGCTTCGACGACGCCCGCCCGGTGCTCGACCGGGCCAGCGCCCGCGAGACCGCGGCCCGCGTCGCGCTCGGCGAGGTCGCCCGGCGCTTCCTCAAGCAGGCGCTCGGCGTCGACATCGTCAGCCACGTCACCGGCATCGGCGGCGTGCGCAGCCCGTCGCCGACCCTGCCCGGCCCCGGCGACCTGGCCCGCATCGACGCCGACCCGGTCCGCTGCCACGACCCCGAGGGCAGCGCCGCGATGGTGGCCGCCATCGACCAGGCGCACAAGGACGGCGACACGCTCGGCGGCGTCGTGGAGGTCCTGGCCTACGGCCTGCCGCCCGGCCTCGGCAGCTACACCCACTGGGACCGCCGGCTCGACTCCCGGCTGGCCGGCGCGCTCATGGGCATCCAGGCGATCAAGGGCGTGGCGGTCGGCGACGGCTTCGAGACCGCCACGCGGCCCGGCTCCCGCGCCCACGACGAGATCGCCTACACCTCCGGCGACGGCGTCCGCCGCATGACCAACCGCGCGGGCGGCGTCGAGGGCGGCATGACCAACGGCGAGGTCCTGCGGGTCAGCGCCGCCATGAAGCCGATCTCCACCGTCCCGAGGGCGCTGGCCACCATCGACGTCAAGACCGGCGAGGCGGCCAAGGCCCACCACGAGCGCTCCGACGTGTGCGCCGTCCCGGCGGCGGGCGTCGTGGCCGAGGCCATGGTCGCGCTGGTGCTGGCCGACGCGGCGCTCGAGAAGTTCGGCGGCGACTCCGTCGAGGAGGTCGCGCGCAACCTGTCCGGCTACCTCTCTTCGATGGTGATCAAATGACGGCCAAGGCAGTGCTCATCGGTCCACCCGGCTCCGGCAAGACCACGGTCGGCAGGCTGCTGGCCGACCGGCTCGGCGTCGCCTTCCGCGACACCGACGCCGACGTCGAGGCGGTGGCGGGCAAGCCCGTCCCCGACATCTTCGTCGAGGACGGCGAGACCCGCTTCCGCGAGCTGGAGCACGAGGCGGTGCGCCGGGCCCTGGCCGAGCACGACGGCGTCCTGTCCCTCGGCGGCGGCGCCGTGCTGCACGAGGAGACCCAGGCCCTGCTCGCCGGCCACCACGTGGTCTACCTGCAGGTCGGCCTCGCCGACGCGGTGCAGCGGGTCGGCCTGGCCGCGGCCAGGCCGCTGCTGGTGCTCAACCCGCGCAGCCAGCTCAAGAAGCTCATGGAGGAGCGGCGGCCGGTCTACGAGCGGCTGGCGGCCGTCACCGTGGTCACCGACCAGCGCGAGCCCGCCGAGCTCGCCGACGAGATCGCGAAGGGGCTGCCGGCATGAGCGGGCCGTCCACGGGCGCGACCGGGATCACGGGCGCGACCAGGATCACCGGCGCGACCAGGATCACCGTGCGCGGCGACAGCCCGTACGACGTGGTCGTCGGCACCGGCGTGCTGGCCGAGCTGCCCACCCTGTTCAGGCCCGGCGTCCGCACGGTCGCGGTCGTCCACCCCGAGAGCCTGCCGGCGATCTCCCGCCCGGTGTGCGAGGCGGTCGAGGCGGCCGGGTTCGAGGTCGTCGCCCTGCCGGTGCCCGACGGCGAGCGCGCCAAGACCGTCGAGGTGGCCGCCGGGCTCTGGTCCGCGCTCGGCCGCCACGGCGTGACCCGCTCCGACGCCGTCGTCGGCGTGGGCGGCGGCGCCACCACCGATCTCGCCGGGTTCGTGGCCGGCACCTGGCTGCGCGGCGTGCAGGTCGTGCTCGTGCCCACCACGCTGCTGGCCATGGTCGACGCCGCGGTCGGCGGCAAGAACGGCATCGACACGCCCGAGGGCAAAAACCTCGTCGGCACGTTCCTGCCGCCCGCGGGCGTGCTGTGCGAGCTGTCCACGCTCGACAGCATGCCGCGCGACGACTACCGCGCCGGCCTGGCCGAGGTCATCAAGGGCGGCTTCATCGCCGACCCCGAGATCCTGCGCCTCGTCGAGGCCGACCCCGAGGGGGCCACCCGCCCCGGCGGCCCGCACACCCGCGAGCTGATCGAGCGCAAGATCCGGGTCAAGGCCGAGGTCGTCGGCGCCGACCTGCGCGAGGCGGGCCTGCGCGAGATCCTCAACTACGGCCACACGCTGGCCCACGCCATCGAGCGCGAGGAGCACTACGCCATCCGCCACGGCGAGGCCGTCGCCATCGGCATGGTCTACGCCGCCGAGCTGTCCAGGCTCGCCGGGCGGGCCGACCTCGTCGCCCGCACCCGCGACATCCTGACCGCCGTCGGGCTGCCGGTCTCCTACCGCGCCGACGCCTGGCCGCGCCTGCGCGACCACATGCGGCTGGACAAGAAGAACCGTGGCGCCAAGCAGCGGTTCGTGGTCCTCGACGGCCTGGCCGAGCCGGGCCGGCTCGAAGGCCCGCCTGAAGAGTTGCTCGAAGCCGCCTACAAGGAGATCTCGGCATGATCCTCGTGCTCAACGGGCCCAACCTGGGCCGGCTCGGCACCCGCGAGCCCGACGTCTACGGCTCGGAGACGTTCGAGGACGTCGCCGCGCTGTGCCGCGACACCGGCAGGAAGCTGGGCGAGCACGTCGAGGTGCGCCAGACCGACGACGAGGCCGAGCTGGTCGGCTGGCTGCACGAGGCCGCCGACGGCCGCATCCCGGTCGTGCTCAACCCGGCGGCGTTCACCCACTACTCCTACGCGCTGCGCGACGCCATCGCCCAGCGCAGGGCCCCGCTCGTCGAGGTCCACCTCACCAACCCCGCGGCCAGGGAGGAGTTCCGGCACACCTCCGTCGTCGCCGGGGTGGCGACGGGCACCATCGCCGGCTTCGGACTACAGTCGTACGTCCTTGCGCTGCACGCTATCGCGGAGATGAACACCACCTCATGAGGCACTACAAGTCCTTCGTCGCGCTCGGGGACAGCTTCACCGAAGGACTGAACGACCCGGGCCCCGACGGCCACTACCGCGGCTGGGCCGACCGGGTCGCCGAGCGGCTGGCCGCCGACGACCCCTCCTTCCGCTACGCCAACCTCGCCGTGCGGGGCAAGCTGCTCGACCAAATCATCGCCGAGCAGGTTCCCGTGGCCGTCGAGATGGCCCCCGACCTGGTCAGCTTCTGCGCGGGCGGCAACGACCTGCTCCGGCCGGGCAGCGACCCGGACGTGATGGCCAAGAAGCTCGCCGGCGCGGTGCGCGAGCTGCGGGCGGGCGGGGCGGACGTGCTGCTGTTCACCGGGGTGGACCCACGCGACACGCCGCTCATGCGCCGCCTGCGCGGCCGCTTCGCCATCTTCTACCTGCACCTGCGCTCCATCGCCGACCTCTACGGGTGCCGGCTGGTGGACCAGTGGTCCATGCAGGGGCTGCGCGACTGGCGGGCCTGGAGCGCCGACCGGCTGCACATGAACGAGGACGGGCACCGCCTGGTGGCCGCCCGGGTGCTGGACGAGCTGGGCGTGCCGTTCGAGGACTGGCGCAAGGAGTGGCCGGCCCGGACCGTCGATCCGCGCACGCGGCGGCGCGAGGACGCCCAGTGGCTGCGCGAGCACCTGGTGCCGTGGGTGGCGCGCCGCCTGCGGGGCGTCTCGTCGGGCGACGGCCTCACCCCGAAGCGCCCCGACCTCAGCCCCTGGGGATGACCCCTCGCCCGCCCGCGCTCCGGCGCCGGGCGGTCAGGCGGGCGACTCGGCGGCCAGGCGCTTCAGCGCCGCGCGGGGCACGGCCGGGTCGGTGGTGCGCCAGAACGGCGGCAGGGAGTTGAGCAGGAAGCCGCTGTAGCGGGCCGTGGCCAGGCGCGGGTCGAGGACCGCGATCACGCCCTTGTCGTGCTGCGAGCGCAGCAGCCGGCCCGTGCCCTGGGCCAGCAGCAGGGCGGCGTGGTTGGCGGCCACGGCCATGAAGCCGTTGCCGCCGCGCGCCGCCACGTGCCGCTGCCGGGCGGAGGTCAGCGGGTCGTCGGGGCGCGGGAACGGCACCCGGTCGATGATCACCAGCCGCAGCGAGGGGCCGGGCACGTCCACGCCCTGCCACAGCGACAGCGTGCCGAACAGGCAGGTGGGCTCGTCCTCGGCGAACTGCTTGACCAGCAGCATCGTCGAGTCGTCGCCCTGGCACAGCAGCGGCACCTCCAGGCGGTCGCGCAGCGCCTCGGTGGCGGCCTTGGCGGCGCGCATCGAGGAGAACAGGCCCAGCGTGCGCCCGCCGGCCGCCTCGATCAGCTCGGCGATCTCGTCGAGGTACTGCTGCGGCAGGCCGTCGCGGCCCGGCTGGGGCAGGTGCTTGGCGACGTACAGGATGCCGGCCCTGGGGTGGTCGAACGGGGAGCCGACGTCGATGCCCTGCCACTCGCCCGAGCCGCCGAGCCCCCACTGCGCCGCCAGGCCGTCGAACGTGCCGCCCAGGGCGAGCGTGGCCGAGGTGAGGATCACGGTGCGCTCGCCGAACAGCTTGTCGCGCAGCATGCCGCTGACCGTCAGCGGCGCGACGCGCAGCACGGGCGGCCGCCGGTCGGTGGCCCCCTCCAGCCAGACCACCTCGGCCCGGTCGGCCTCGGAGTCGTGCCCGTACGCCTCCAGCATGCGCACCGCCGTGTCGTGCACCTCGTCCAGGGCGGTGAACGCGGCCTTGCGCTGGCCGGCCTTGTCGGGGTCGTCCTTGTCGGCGTTGCGCGGCCCGAGCGCGCTGACGCAGCGCCAGGCCGAGTCGCGGACGAGCTGCAGGGTCATCGCCAGCACCTGCGGCAGCTCGTCGACGCGGCCGGGCGGGGCGGCGGCGAGCAGCGCCTTGAGGTCTTCGCCGGCCTCCTGGAGCTGGTCGGCGACGGCCTGCTCGATGAGCCGGCCGACGCGCCGCACCGCCAGCGACACCGTCTGCTCCGACAGCTCGCCGGTGACCACGGAGGTGACCCGGTCGACCAGCTCGTGCGCCTCGTCCACGACCACGACCTTGTGCTCGGGCAGCACCGGCAGCTCGCCCATGGCGTCGATGGCCAGCAGCGCGTGGTTGGTGACCACGACGTCGACCTCGCCGGCCCGCTGCCGGGCCAGCTCGGCGAAGCACTCGGCGCCGCTGGGGCAGCGGTTGGCGCCCAGGCACTCCTGGGCGCTGACGGAGAACTGCCGCCAGGCCTGCTCGCTGACGCCCGGCACCAGCTCGTCGCGGTCGCCGGTCTCGGTCTCCTCGGCCCACTCCTGGATGCGCTGCACCATGCGGCCGGTGGCGCTCACCTCGCGCGGGTCGAAGAGCTGGTCCTGCTCGTCCTCCTCCGGCCAGCCCGCCGTCGCCTTGTAGCGGCACAGGTAGTTGCGCCGGCCCTTGAGGATGGCGAACGTCGGCTCGTGCGGCAGCTTCTCGCCCAGCGCCTCGGCCAGCCGGGGCAGGTCGCGATCGACGAGCTGGCGCTGGAGCGCGATCGTGGCCGTGGAGACCACCACGGGCTTGTCGCTGTCCATGGCGTGGCGGATCGACGGCACCAGGTAGGCCAGCGACTTGCCGGTGCCCGTGCCGGCCTGGACGGCGAGGTGCTCGTCGGCGTCGATGGCCCGCTGCACGGCGCGGACCATGGTGACCTGGCCCTGCCGCTCGCTCCCGCCGACGGCGCTGACCGCGATGCTGAGCAGTTCGTCCACTGACGGGAGATGGGAGTCCGGCACGGCAGTAAACGCTACCCGCATTTCCCGGGTCGCCGTGCCCAACACCGGGCGGACGCTGGGCCGACCGCTGGGCCGACGCTGGGCCGACCGCTGGGCCGAACGCCCTGTGACCGGCCAGACGCATCCCGGCATTTGCGAACGCTCCCGGCGGCCCGCGTGGCACACTGGGCGATCGGGACCCCAACTGGTCGAAACGATCGTGCATCATTGACGAGAGGGGCCTGTGGTGTGTATAGGAAGGCCGGTTCTGTAGGGTTTTCCGGGGTTGAGTGGACGAATAAAGGCTGGTTAAAGCAGTATGTCTGCCATGTCGGAAGTTGTCCCGTTGCCGTCGTTCGGCGAAGTCTTCTTCGATGCACGAGGTCAGGAGCGGTGCCTCCGGGTCACGTGGCACGAGGGCACCTTGGTGCTCAGCCTGTGGCGTGGGGAGATGTGCACAGCGAGCTTCCGCATGCCCATGGAGGATGTCGGCCGGTTGCTCGACACCCTCGACGAGGGCTACGCCGAGGCGACGGGCGAGCAGCCCGCCGTGCCCGCGCACGACCCGGGCACCGAGGTCATCCCGGGCACGGGCCAGTACCAACGCCCGCCGCAGCCCCTCCACCAGCAGCCGCAGCAGCAGCACGCGCAGCCGCTCGACGAGCGGCCCACCGCCGCGCTGTCCCCCAACGACGTCCTCGTGGCCCGGGGGCCCGCGCCCCAGGACAAGCTGGTCGCCGGGTTCGGCGAGAACACCGTGCCGAGGGAGCAGCCCGCCGCCTACGGCGACCGCCTGCCCTTCACCGGCCCCCAATACGTCGAGAGCACCGGCCCGCAGCCCCGCTACACCGGCGATCCCTTCAGCGGCCCGCAGTACACCGGCGACCCGGCCGGCGGCCCGCAGCAGCAGTACCCGGGCGAGTCCCGCTACACCGGCGACCCCTTCAGCGGCCCCCAGTACACCTCGGAGCAGCCGCAGTACCAGCAGCCGCAGCCCGACCGCTTCGGCGGCCCCCAGTACACCGACAACGAGCCCGTCTACCAGCTCCCCGGCACCGCCGAGCAGCGCCGTCCTTCGCCGATCAGCACCGACCCGCTCGGCTTCCCCTCCCCGGCCGCCGATCCGTACGCGGCCGCCGCGCCCGCCCAGCCGTACCCGTCCGACACCTACGGGCGGCGGCAGGACTCCTACGCGCAGCCGCCCCAGCCGCAGAGCCAGGACGGCGGCGGCGCGGGCCTCGGCACGCCCATGCACGGCATCCCGGGCGCCGGCCGCCGCCGCGCCGCCCCCCAGCAGCCCGTCAGGGACGACTACCGGGACGACTACGCGGCCTACCAGCAGCCCCAGGCCCAGCAGCCGCAGGTCCAGCAGCCCCAGGGCCATCACTCCTCGCAGGCGCAGCACCAGCCCAACCCGGTGGATCCCCTGCTGGCGCTGGGCCGCCAGGAGCAGTACCCGCCGCAGCCCGACCAGGGCATGTCCCGCCCGTACGTCGGGGACCCCATGTTCTCCACGGGCGAGCGCCTGCGTCCCGAGCAGCCCGACTACCACGAGCGCAGCGACCGCAGGGAGTGGTGAGTGCCGGCCCGCTCCGGCGGGCCGGGTACGCTCCTGTCGGCGAGTTGACCGACCGGAGCGGGAGGAGCATCGGTGAGCCCCATCCTGGGCCTGCAATTGCTGCTGGTGGCGAGCGGCGCCATCGCGGTGGCCGCGATCGCGCGGCGCAAGGGCTGGCCCGCGCCGCTGCTGCTGGTGGCCGCGGGGCTGCTGGTCTCGCCGCTGGTGCCCGCGGTGCCGCTCGACCCCGAGCTGGTCCTCTACGTCTTCCTGCCGCCGCTGCTCTACTCCGCCGCGCTCGACAGCTCCTACCTGCGGCTGCGTGACGTCAAGCGGGCCGTGGCGCTGCTGTCGATCGGGCTGGTGCTGTTCACCACGGCGGTCGTCGGGTTCGTGGTGCACCTCATGCTGCCGGCGCTGCCGCTGCCGCTGGCGTTCGCGCTGGGCGCCATCATCGCGCCGCCGGACGCGGTGGCCGCCGTCGCGGTCGGGCGGCGGCTCGGCCTGCCGCGCCAGGCCCTGACGATCCTCATCGGCGAGAGCCTGTTCAACGACGCCACGGCGCTGACGGTCTACCGGGTGGCGCTCGGCGCGCTCACCGGCGGCGCGGTCGACCTGCTCGGCCTGCTCGACAGCGTGGGCCAGTTCCTGCTGACGGCGGTCGGCGGCGTGGTGATCGGGCTGGCGCTGGCGCTGGCGTTCGCGTGGTTGTTCACGCTGACCCGCGACTCGCTGGTGGAGAACACCCTGATGTTGCTGATCCCGTTCGCCGCCTACATGGCGGCCGAGTCGGTGCACGTCTCCGGGGTCATCGCGGTGGTCATCGTCGGCCTCTATCTGGGCTACCGCATGCACCTGCGCGGGTTCGGCACGCGGCTGGTGTCCGACGCGGTGTGGAAGGTCACCGACTTCTTCCTGGAGACGATCGTCTTCGCGCTGATCGGGCTGCAACTGGTGACCGTGATCCGCGGCATCTCGGGCTACAGCGCCTGGCAGGTCGCCGGCTACGCCGCCGCGGTGCTCGGCGTGACCATCCTCACCAGGTTCGTGTGGGTGTTCGCCGCCACCTACGTCGTCAAGCTCGTCGGCCGGGGCCGCCGGCAGGCGCCGACCCGGCAGCAGAGCGTCATCCTGGGCTGGGCGGGCATGCGCGGCGTGGTGTCGCTGGCGGCGGCCTTCGCCCTGCCGCCGGACGTGCCGCCGCGCGACCGGGCCCTGGTGCTGTTCCTGACGTTCACCACCGTGATCGGCACCCTGCTCATCCAGGGCACCACGTTCCCCGCGCTGATCAGGCGGCTCGGGGTCTCCGGCGAGCAGGAGCAGTACGAAGACCGGCTGGCCGAGGCCGCCGCCCAGCAGGCGGCGCTGGAGGCGGGCCTGGCCGAGCTGGAGCGGCTGGTGGCCGAGCAGGAGGGCGAGCCCGACGAGATCCAGAGGCAGGTCATCGACCAGCTCCGCGAGAAGTCGTGGCGGCGCTCGCTCAGCGCCTGGGAGCGTCTGGGCGGCGGCACCGGGCAGGGCGGCGCGGAGACCCCCAGCAACCTCTACCGGCGCCTGCGCCGCGACATGCTGCAGGCCGAGCGCCAGGTGTTCGTCCGCCTGCGCGACGAGCGGCGGCTGGACGACGAGGTGCTGCGCGAGGTGATGGCCCAGCTCGACTTCGAGGAGGCCATCCTGGAGCGCTGAGCCGCCCCCGGCCGGGGACGGCTCAGCCCATCTGGTTGTCCACGAAGCACCAGCGCCAGCTCTCGCCGCGCTCGAACGACTGCATCACCGGGTGGGTGGTGTCGTGGAAGTGGGCGGTGGCGTGCTTGCCGGGGGAGGAGTCGCAGCAGCCGATGTGGCCGCACTCCAGGCAACGCCGCAGGTGCACCCAGCGGCCACCCTCGGCGAGGCACTCCTCGCAGCCCTCCGGGGTACGCGCCGCGGGGTCGTCACTCTGGGCAAGATGCTCGCACATAGCCATATGAATCATCCTAATACGCGAGCTTCATGCAACAGCCGGAGCGTTTCGCCTGCTCACCGGCGCCTCCGCAGGGACCAGGGGGACGCGCTGCCCGCGCCTACTCCGGCTCCTCGCCGGCGTCCTCCTCCGGCGCGGGGCGGCAGTGGGTGGCGCAGCCCTCGAAGCGGGTGCGGTCGATCGGCGTGAACGACGACGGCGGCACCTTCCTCAGCGCCCCGATCATCGTCTCCTTCCAGATCGGCCCCGGCAGGCTGGCCCCCGCCACGATCCCGTAGTACCGGCCGCCGATCGTCACCCCCACGAGCTTGTGGCGCTGCGACCCCCGCGGGTCCCCGATGCTCACCGCCGCCGCCAGGTCCGGGGTGAACCCGGCGAACCAGGCGGTCGCGTAGCCGTCGGTGGTGCCGGTCTTGCCGGCCGCGTCCCGGCCGATGCCGCCGACGCCGCTCATCGTGCCCTTGGTGAACACCCCGGACAGCACGTCCGCCGTGGCGTCGGCGATCGCCGGTTCGAGGGCTTGGCGGCACTTCGGGCGGTAGCGGGTGGCCTTGCCGTTCCTGTCGGTGATGCGGGTGATGGCCATCGGCGCGCAGTAGGTGCCGCGCGCGCCGATGGCCGCGTACGCGGCCGCCACCGTGACCGGGTCCATCTCGTTGATGCCGAGCGTGAACGTCTCGTACTCCTGCAGCGCGCGGCCGTCGGCGCGGCGGATGCCGAGGGACTTGGCCGTGGTCACCGTCTCGCACAGGCCGACCCGCCGCTCCAGCTCCATGAAGAACGTGTTCACCGAGCCCCACGTCCCCGTCCGGAGGGTCTTCCAGCCGGGGGAGCCCTCGTCGTTGGTGACCGTGTGCGTGGGGTCGCCGATGTTCCCGCCCGCGCAGTTCTTGAAGGCCGCGTACCCGGCCGCGCGGTAGCCCGCGCCCACCGTGAAGCCGTCGTCCACCTTCATGCCCTGCTTCAACGCGCTGATCAGCGTGAACGTCTTGAACGTCGAGCCCGCCTGGAAGCCGGTGCCACCGCCGTGCGCGGCGTCGGCGACCAGGTTGTAGGAGATCTCGCCGCGCGCCGCGCGGTTGCCGTAGGGCCGGCTGGCGGCCATCGCCTTGATGGCTCCGGTGCCCGGCTGGACCAGCGCCTCGGCGGCGACCGGCCGGTCGGTGGCGTGGACGCGCGCGCGGATCGCCCGCTCGGCGGCCGCCTGCATGGCCGGGTCGAGGGTGGTCCTGATGGTCAGGCCGCCGCGGTTGAGCGTGGCCAGGCGGGCCTCGGCGGTCGGGCCGAAGTCGGGGTTGCCGAGGATCTCGTGGCGCACGTAGAGGCAGAAGTAGGGGTACTCGCTGGACTCGCAGCCGCCGGGCAGCCGCGTGCCCTTGTAGCCGAGCCTGGCCGCCTTGGCCTTGCCGGCCTGCTCCCGGGTGATCCTGCCCAGCTCCGCCATCCGGTCCAGGACCACGTCGCGGCGCTTCAGCAGGCGCTCGCGCTGCCGCCTGCCCAGGTTGGGGTCGGTGGCGTTCGGGTCCTGGACGGCTCCGGCCAGCGTCGCGGCCTGCGGCAGGGTCAGGTCCGCGGCCCGGACGCCGAAGAAGCGCTCGGCCGCCGCCTCCACCCCGTACGCGCCCGCGCCGAAATACGCGATGTTCAGGTATTTCTCAAGAATCTGGTCCTTGGTGTATTTCTTCTCCACGCCCATGGCGTAACGCAGCTCGTTCAGCTTGCGCGCGTAGCTGGTCTCCAGGGCGGCCTCGCGCTCCGCGTCGGTGCCGGCCGAGTTGAGCAGCACCTGCTTGACGTACTGCTGGGTGATGCTCGAACCGCCCTGCGCGACCTCGCCCGCCTGCAGGTTCGTCGCGAGCGCGCGCAGCGTGCCCTCAAGGTCGATCGCGCCGTGCTCGTAGAAGCGGAAGTCCTCGATCGCCACGATGGCGGTCTTCATGACGTCCGCGATGTCGTCGAAGCCGACCACCTCGCGGTACTCCTCGTAGAAGCGCGCGATCTCGCCGCCCTTGGCGTCCAGCACGATCGTGACCTCGGCCGGTGGCGGCTCGACCAGGTCGACCGGCTTGAGGTCGATCTGGTCGGCCGCCGCCACCAGCCCGGCCCCGGCGCCCCCCACGGCCGGGACCGCGATCGCGGCCAGGAGCACGCCCGCCGCAGCCCCCGCGGCGGCGAGCCGGACCACCTTCGTCCCCCGCCGCGCCATCAGAGCTTGCCGAGGCCGCGGGCGAGGACGGTGGCGGTCTTCGCGATCACCTTGTTGTCGATCGCGGGGACCGAGCGGGTGGTGTAGACGGCCATGATGATCGGCGCGGCCTTCTTGCCCGGCCAGATGACGGCGATGTCGTTGCCGCCGCCGATCGCGTCGTTGCTGCCGGTCTTGTCGCCGATCGTCCAGGTCTTGGGCAGGCCGGCGCGGATGCGCTCGCCGCCGGTCTCGTTGGCCCGCAGCCAGCGGTTGAGCCGCGCGCGGTCCTCGGCGTGCAGCGCGTCGCCGGTGGTGAGCAGGCGCAGGTCGCGGGAGATGGCGGCGGGCGTGGTGATGTCCCGCTTCTCCTTCGGGCTCCAATCGTTGAGCTCGGTCTCCCAGCGGTCGAGGCGCGAGATCGGGTCCTTGAGCGAGCGGAAGTACCGGGTGAGGCCGGCCGGGCCGCCGATCTGCTTGAGGACCATGTTGCCTGCGGTGTTGTCGCTGAGGGTGATGGTCGCCTCGCAGAGCCGGGCGACGCTGAGGCCGTCCTTGAGGTGCTTCCCGGTCGTCGGCGAGTTGGGCTTGAGCTCGGCCTTGGTCCACTTGACGACCTTGTCCATGAGGCCGGGCTCGGACGTGCGGGCCTGGTGCAGCGCGGCCGCGCAGGCAGGCGCCTTGAACGTGGACAGCAGCGGGAACCGCTCGCCGCCCCGGTAGGAGACCGTCCTGCCGGTGCCGGTGTCGATCGCGTACGCCCCGATGCGCCCGCGGAAGGACGCCTCCAGCGCCCGTAGTTCCTTCGTGACCCGGGCCTGCCCCGCGAGCCGGTCGGCCGTGACCGTCGCGGTCGTCCCGGCCGCCGCGGTGCCCGTTCCCAGCGTGCCCCCGGTCAGGAGGGAGGCGGCCAGCGCGGTGGCGGGCAGCGTGGCGGCGAGACGGCGGGCGCGGTGGTGTCGCATGTCATCTGTCCTTGCTGTCGTCGGTCAGAGGGCAGAAGCACAGCAGAAGGGATCACGTGATGTCTAATAGCGATATCGGGAACCCGGTGATATGGAAAGCGATATCTCTCCTGGTGGAGCCGGGGTGTACCGGCCGGACCGCCGTTCCCCGCGCCGGGCCCGGGGCTTGGGTAGGGTCGGGGCATGCGACTCCACAAGAGCCGGTTCCTGTCCCTTGCCGCCTTCTCCGTCGTCGTCCTCGCCGCAGCCGGGTGCGGCGAGGTGAACCAGACCATCGACAAGGCCCAGGCGTGCCTGGAGGCGCCGAAGATCGTCACGGAGCTGGGCGCGCAGGTCGCCAAGCTCACCGACGACCCCCAGGCCATGGACAAGGCGCTGGACGACGCCGCGGCCAAGCTCAACGACGTGGCCGACAGCGCCGCCAACACCACGCTCAAGGAGGCCTCCGACAACCTGGCCGCCACCCTGAGCGGCATCTCCGTCCAGAACGTCAACGACGCCGTGGACGCGGCCCAGAAGGTGGCCACGGATTCGGCCGCCTACCTGGAGAAGGTCAGCCGGGCCTGCACCAACTGAGCGCCTGCCGGGCGGCACAATCCCGCCTTCTCTAGGGGAAATGGGGAAGAATTACCGTTTCCTCATGGAGCCCGACCCGCGTTTCACCTTGGCCAACGAACGCACCTTCCTCACCTGGCTGAGCACGGCGCTGGCGCTCAGCGCGGGCGGGGTGGCCATCGCGGCGGTGCCGGCCGACGTGTTCGTCCCGTGGATCCGCACCGCCCTGGCCGTCATGCTCGTCACGCTCTCGGCGCTGGCGGCCGGCCTGGCCTACCCCCGCTGGCGCAACATCCAGCGCGCCCTGCGCGAGCAGACGCCGCTGCCCCCGCCCGCGCTCGCCGCCGTCTTCGGCTACGGCGTGGCGGCCGTGGCGGTCATCGCGCTCGTCCTCATCGTCCTCGCGGCCTGAGCGGCGGCACCGGCGATGGCGGGGGCCCCGGAGGAGGAGGTCTGGGACAGCGGCCTGCAGAGCGAGCGCACCCGGCTGGCCTGGGTGCGCTCGGCGGTGGCGCTGGCCACCGGCGGGCTCGGCGCGGCCGGCGTCGCGCTGCGCCACGCCCTGCCGGCGCCCGCGGTGGTGGTCTTCACGCTGGCCGCGCTCTGCGGCGGTGTGCTGCTCACCAGGACGCGCGCCCGCTTCCGCCGGACGCAGGCGGCGCTGCACGGCGGCCGGCCCCTCGACAACGGCGTGGACGCCCTGCTGGCCTGGCTCGGCACGCTCTGCGTGGTCGCGGGCGCGGTGGCCTTCGTGTGGTCACGAGGGTTCTGACCTGCTCGCGCCGGAAACCTAGGCTCTCAGCGCTAACCTGACAGTTGGTGAGCATTGTCTAACGTCAGGTGTTACAAGACCGTCTTGCCGGTCTTGTGTAGCCGGGTGGACACTGAGGGCGAACGGTGATCCACAGCCGGGGGTGGTCTTCGTGCCCGAGGGGTTCGAAACCCAGGTGTCATGGCCTTTCGAGTGCCTGCGTTGCCTGCACGTCTGGGAGGAGGACTTCCTGGTCCGCCATCTCCTGGACGTCCACGGCAACGAGACGCAGATCTGGCTGAGTTCCGGCGTGGCGGTGCAGCCACCCTGGTCGGGGTCGTGCTGCCCCGGCTGCGGCGCCTACCACGTCACCTCGTTCCCGAGCGGCTACCTGGCCCGCCACCCCGAGCTGATGGCGGCGCCGGACCCGGAGCCGGCGCCCCTGCTGGGGCCGGCGACCGAGCCGCCGGACGGGTTGCCCGCCGTGGTGCGGGCCACCCTACCCGGTCGGCTGCTGGTGGCGCTCGGGGTGCCGATCGCCTTGTTCGTCGGTTACGAGCTGTACGCCGCCGTCGCGGCCCCGGTGGCGCACCACTGACCGCTCAGCTGCTCAGGCTGTCCAGCCACGCCTGGTGCAGGCCGGCGAAGCGGCCCGCGGCGGCGATGAGCCGCTCCGGCGGCCCGTCCTCGACGATCTCGCCCCGGTCCATCACCAGGACGCGGTCGGCGATCTCGACGGTCGAGAGCCGGTGCGCGATGATCAGCGCCGTGCGGTCGGCGAGGATGGTACGCAGCGCCCGCTGCACCAGGCGCTCGCTGGGCACGTCCAGGCTGGAGGTCGCCTCGTCCAGGATCAGCACCGCCGGGTCGGCCAGGAACGCCCGCGCGAACGCCACGAGCTGCCGCTGCCCGGCCGACATCCGCCCGCCGCGCTTGCCGACCTCGGTGTCGTAGCCGTCGGGCAGGTTCGAGATGAACTCGTGCGCGCCGATCGCCCTGGCGGCCTCCTGCACCTCCCGGTCGCCGGCCCCCGGACGGCCGAACCTGATGTTGTCCGCGACCGTGCCGCTGAACAGGAAGTTCTCCTGCGTCACCATGACCACGGCCTGGCGCAGGGCCGGCTCGTCCAGCAGGCGCAGGTCCACGCCGTCGAGCAGCACCCGGCCCTCGGTGGGGTCGTAGAAGCGCGAGATCAGCTTGGCCAGCGTGGTCTTGCCCGCGCCGGTCGAGCCGACCAGCGCCACCGTCTGCCCGGCCGGGATCGTCAGGTCGAGGCCCGGCAGGATCGGCATCTCCTCGACGTAGGCGAACCTGACCCGCTCGAAGCGGATCCGGCCGCGCGCCCGGCCCTGCGGCAGCGGCCGGGGGTCGCGCGGCTCGGGCACCGACGGCTCCTCCTCCAGCACGCCCGACAGCTTCTCCAGGGCCGCGCTCGCCGACTGCAGCGTGTTGTAGAACTGGCTGACCTCCTGCATCGGCTCGTAGAACTGGCGCAGGTAGAGCAGGAAGGCGGCCAGCGTGCCGACCGTGACCTCGTCGTGCAGCGCCAGGTAGCCGCCGTAGAGCAGCACGCCGCCGACCGTCAGGTTGCCGATCAGCTTGATGCCGGTCATGAACGTCGCGCCGAGCTTCATGCTGCCGGCGTTGGCGTCCCGGTAGTCGTCGTTGAGCTGCTCGAAGATCTCCTGGTTGCGCGGCTCCCTGCGGAAGGCCTGCACCGCGCGGATGCCGGTCATCGACTCCACGAAGTGCACGATCACCAGGGCGACCGTCTCGCGGGTGCGCCGGTAGACCACGGCCGACTGCCGGCGGAACCAGCGGGTGAACAGCAGCAGCAGCGGCAGCGGGACGAGCGCCATCAGGCCGAGGCGCACGTCCAGCACCAGCAGCAGCACCGCCGTGCCGACCATGGTCAGCAGGGCCCGGACCAGCGCGTCCAAGCCCGACTGCAGCAGCTCGGCGATGTTCTCGATGTCGGAGGTCAGCCGGGAGATGACCCGGCCGGAGGTGTACTGCTCGTGGAAGCTCAGCGACAGGCGCTGGAAGTGGCCGAAGACCCGGCGGCGCAGCTCCAGCAGGATGCCCTGGCCGATCCGGCCGGACATGTTGAGGAACGCCTGCCGCGTCACCGCCTGGACGAGGGTCGCGGCCAGGATCACCCCGACCACGGCCAGCAGGACCGCCGCCCCCTCGCCGCGGGAGAGCGGCGGGATGCCCCGGTCGATGCCGACCGAGACCAGGAAGGGGATGGCCAGTCCCGCCGCGCTGGAGACCACGATGGTGGCCACGAGCAGCGCGATGCGCCTGCGGTAGGGCCGCAGCAGCGTGCCGAGCAGCCGCCGGGAGCGCTCCCGCAGCAGGACCGACACCTTCTCCGGCAGCTCGTCCTGGTCCTCGGTGGCGACCCCGCGCCAGGACGCCCGCGAGGGGCGCGGCGAGCGCGGTGACTCCGTGGCCGTGGTCATCGCAGCGCTCCTTCCGAGGCGTCGTCGAGGTCGGCGTCCTGGGCCAGCAGCTCGCGGTACTCGGGCACCTCGGACAGCAGCTCGTGGTGCTGCCCGACGTGCGTGATCGTGCCGTCGCGCAGCAGCGCCACCTTGTCGGCCAGCAGCACGGTGGAGGCGCGGTGGGCGACCACGATGCCGGTGGCGTCGCGCAGCACGTGCCGCAGCGCCTCCTCCACCAGCGCCTCGGTCTCCACGTCGAGCGCGGACAGGGTGTCGTCGAGCACCAGGACGCGCGGCCTGGCCAGCACGGCGCGGGCCAGGGCCAGGCGCTGGCGCTGGCCGCCGGACAGGGACAGGCCCTGCTCGCCGATGCGGGTGTCGAGGCCCCACGGCAGGTCGTAGACGAACATGGCCTGCGCGGTGCGGACGGCCTCGGCCAGCTCCTCCTCGGTGGCGTCGAGCCGGCCGAGCGTGAGGTTCTCGCGCACGCTCATCGAGAACAGCGTCGGCTCCTCGAACGCCGTGGCCACCACCGTGCGCAGGGTGGTGAGGTCGAGGTCGCGCACGTCGTGCCCGTCGATCGTGACGCGGCCCTCGGTCGGGTCGAGCAGGCGGGGCACCAGCGCGGTCAGCGTGGTCTTGCCCGCGCCGGTGGGGCCGACCAGGGCCACCGTCTCGCCGGGCCGCACCTCCAGCCAGACGTCGCGCAGCACCGGCCGCCCGGCGCCGGGGAAGCGGAACCCGACGCCCTCGAAGCGCAGGTGGCCGCGCGGCCGCTCGATGGTCTCGGCGCCGCTCTCGATGGACGGGACGGTGTCCATGACCTCCATGAGGCGGTCGGCCGAGGTCATGGCCTCCTGGGCCATCGCCAGGAGGTAGCCGAGGCTCGCGATCGGCCAGACGAGCTGCAACATCAGGGTGGTGAAGGCGACCAGCGCGCCCAGCGTCAGCCCGCCGCCGCCGACCGCGAGCGCGCCGAGCAGCAGCACCAGGGCCAGCGTGACGTTGGGGATCACCTCCAGGAAGGTGAAGAACCGCGCCGCCAGGCGCACCTTGCCCAGCGAGGTGCCGTACACCTTGAGCGCGGCCTCGTCGAAGCGGTCGTAGACGTGGTGGCGGCGGCCGAAGGCCTTGATCGTGCGGATGCCGATCGCGGACTCCTCGACGAGCGTGGCCAGGTCGCCCTGCTCGTCCTGGACCTGGCGGGAGATGCTGATGTAGCCCTTCTCGAAGCGCAGCGAGGTCCACACGATCGGCACGGCCGAGGCCAGCACCAGCAGCCCGAGCGGCCAGTACATGTTCAGCAGCAGCACCGTGACGGTGACGAGCTGCAGGATGTTCATGACCAGGAACAACATGCCGAAGCCGAGGAAGCGGCGGATGGTCGACAGGTCCGTGGTCGCGCGCGACAGGAGCTGGCCCGACTGCCAGTCGCCGTGGAAGCGCATGGGCAGGCGCTGGAGGTGCTCGTAGAGGTCGTCGCGGATGGCGGTCTCCAGGCCGAGCACCGGTTTGACCTGGATCCACCGCCGCAGCCAGATCAGCAGCGCCTCGACCACGCCGACGCCGAGCGCGAGCAGCCCGAGGGGGAGCAGCGCGCCGGTGTCCTTGTGGGCGATGGGGCCGTCGATGACCTGTTTGCTGATGAGGGGGAAGGAGATGCCGGCGCCGATGCCGGCGATGGCCGACAGCCAGATGACGATCAGTCTGGCGGCGTACGGGCGGAGGTAGGACTTCATCCGCCACAGGGAGTTGGAGGACAGCAGGGGACGGCGAGGTACGTTCGTATCGGGAGGCATCCCTTCCAGATTAGTACTGGCGATCAACCCGTTTTTTGTGACTCAAGGGTGCGTTTCGCGTATGTGACGTGGGAAAACGTGAAAGACCATCTACGATGCCGCCTACGATGCCGCCGGGCGGGTCACCCGGCGCCCGAGCGCCGCTCCGTAGAATGAGCCATGCCCACGCAACCTCTCTCCCGCGCGCGGATCGTCGCGGCCGCCATCGACCTCATCGAGCGCGAGGGCGCCGACGCGGTCTCGATGCGCCGCATCGCGGCCGAGCTGGGCGTCGGCGTGATGTCCCTCTACAACCATGTGCCCAGCAAGGACGCCCTGCTCGACGGCGTGGCCGAGGCGGTGCTCAGCGGCATCGAGTTCACCGACGACCCCGGCGCCCACTGGACCGACCGGGTCCGCGCGCAGGCGCGGGCCTTCCGGCAGATCGCCCACCACCATCCGCGCTCGACCATGCTGGTGGTCAGCAGGCAGCCGCACTCGGCCGCCGGGCTGCTGCCGGTGGAGCGGGCGCTCGCCACGCTGCGCGGCGCCGGGTTCGACGGGCCCGGGGCGGTCAGCGTGCTGCGCGTGTTCATCGCCTACATCGTGGGGTCGCTGCTGCGCGAGGTCGGGGTGACCCCGGCGTTCGCGCCCGCGCACGCCGGGTCCGCCCTGCCCGAGGGCGTGGACGCGGCGTCGTTCCCCGAGGTCGGCGCGCTGGCGCCGCTGCTGCACGCGTGCGACCACGAGGCGGAGTTCGAGTTCGGGCTGGAGATGCTCATCCAGGCGGCGGCCCTGCGCGTCGGGGAGGGTGCCCGCTGACCGGACGCCCTCCCCGGGCGGTCTCAGTACCAGTTGTGGGACCTCCAGTGGCCCCAGGCGCCGCACGGCCTGCCGTACCTCCCCTTGATGTAGGACAGACCCCACCGGATCTGCGTGTCCGGGTTGGACCGCCAGTCGCGTCCCGCGCCCCGCATCTTGCCGCCCGGAAGGGCCTGCGGGATGCCGTACGCGCCGGAGGAGCGGTTGTAGGCGTGGTGGTTCCAGTTGCTCTCCCTGGTCCACAGCTGGTCCAGGCAGCGGAACTCCCTGAGGTTCCACGATCGCTGCACGACGTGGCTCAGGGCGATGCGCTTGTTCTTGTTGGCCGGCCGGACGGCCGGGATGTCGGGTTGCGCTGATGTCGTCCACGTCCTGGTCCGTACGGGGATCGGCGTTTCCGCCCCCTCCGCCCAGGCCGTGGTGGTCGTGATCGTGCTGAGCGCGGTGAACGCGGCCATGCCGATGAGCGTGCTGCCGCGCGCGCGTTTGCTGTCCAAGGCGATCCTTGCTTCCGGGCCGCGCGCGGACGGGCGCCCGCCGGGGGGCGCCCTGCCACTGCTCGTACGTGGCGCGCACGCGCAGGGGTCCGCAGGCCCTCCGGGTTCCTGGTTCCGCCCGATCGTGCTGGACGGCCCGGAGGGCACCGCGACGTGTCCTTTAGCACGATTCCTATTACGCGCTGTCAGGACGGGTCACACATCGGGACACGCGAAGGACAGGCTTTTGCGCGATCGTTGCGGATGAAAGGCCACCTCGCTGGGGCGGCATTGCCCGGCCCGTCGCGGTCCTGGTGCGGGCTTGCCGGAAAAAGCGGTCAAGCCTGGGGTTTGGCTCAGTACCAGTTGTGGGACAGGAAGTGTCCCCACGCGCCGCACGGTGTGCTGTAGCGCTGCTTGATGTATCCGAGGCCCCATCTGATCTGGGTGCGGGGGTTCGTGCGCCAGTCGCGGCCGGCGGAGGCCATCTTGGCGCCGGGGAGCGCCTGCGGGATGCCGTAGGCGCCGGAGCCGTTGCCGGCCCGGTGGTTCCAGCCGCTCTCCCGGGCCCAGAGCCTTTCCAGGCACCTGAACTGGATGATGTTCCAGCCTCGCGCGGCCACCAGGGGCCTGGCGAGCGACTTGTTCCTGCTGCTCGTGCTCGTCTGGGAGCTCTGCGCCTGTGCGGCCGAGGCGCCGCCCGCCGTCACCAGGGTGACGGTCAGGGCCAGGACGCCGGTACGGCGGAGCATGGGCATGGATTCCCTTTCGAAGGGGACATGGACCGCGCCACCCTGCCCGATAAGAACCTTTCGTTGCTAATTGACCATGAAAGAGGAGATAGCGAGTAAAGATCCCATTGTCTCGCTGTCCAGGGGCTTTGTCGGGAAAATGAGGACTACGTCACATTTCTGCGGACCGACCGCTCCGCGGGGTTCTGTATCGTCGGATCATGAGCCTCAGCGACATCCCGCTCCGCACGCTCGCGGACGCCCCCACCACCCTGCGCGAGCTGACGGCGGGCAAGCCCGCACTCATCGTCAACGTGGCCTCCCGCTGCGGGCTGACGCCGCAGTACGGCGGCCTGGTCAAGCTGCAGGAGCAGTACGGCCCGCGCGGCTTCACCGTCATCGGCGTGCCGTGCAACCAGTTCGCCGGGCAGGAGCCGGGGACGGCCGAGGAGATCCAGACCTTCTGCGCCACGACGTACGGCGTGGACTTCCCGCTCCTGGCCAAGACCGAGGTCAACGGCGCCGGCCGGCACCCCCTCTACGACGAGCTGACCCGGCTGCCCGACCCCGACGGCGAGGCCGGCGACGTCCAGTGGAACTTCGAGAAGTTCCTGGTGGACGGCGAGGGCCGCCCGGTCGCCCGCTTCCGCCCCCGCACCACCCCTGAGGACCCGGCGCTCACCGCGGCCATCGACGACCTCCTGGGCTGACGGCAGGGTAGTCGCCCGGACACGGTACGCGACCCTCCCCGGCGGGTATCTGATCGGCGCAGGCCGGTCCGACGTCCCGCTAGGAGCCCGAGACCCATGACGACCAACCCGTACGCGGGATCACCCTGCGGCTACGCCGCCGAGCCCGCCGCCGCGCCTTACTCCATCGTGGAGCTGATGCCGGGCGTCCGCAACGCGCTCGACTACCTGCGGCTGCGGGCCGGCGAGCGGGTGCTGCTGATGATGGAGCACACCGTCGATCCGGTCGTCGTGCAGGCGTTCGCCGCGGCGGTCGCCTTCCGCGACGCCGACGTGCGCATCCTGTCGGTCCCGCCGTTCAGCCCCGGGGGCTGGGACCGGGAGGCGTCGCTGGACATCGAGGCCGCCGCCTTCCGCGAGGCCGACGTCGTCATCGCCGGCACCTGGTGGGGCGAGGTGCACACCGCCCCGCTCTTCTTCGACCAGATCAAGGCGCGCTCCTCGCGCTGGCTGTCCCTGCACATGACGGCCACCGCCGGCGCGCTGCTGACCGGCGGGCGGCTGCCCGCCGAGGTCTTCTACGCCCTCCTGCGGCGGACGCTGGAGCGGCTCTCGCCGGCGCGCGCGATCCGGGTGACCTCCGAGCGGGGCACCGACGTGACCTACTCCGGCTTCACCTTCGACCCCGACCCTGGGGCCATGCGGCCGGGCGACTGGCGGCCCTTCCCGTACGGCGGCGCCAACTTCTGGCCCACCGACACCGAGGGCGTCATCGTCATCGAGGACTCCACGGTCACCGGCGTGCCGGAGGAGCCGCTGCGCATCACGCTGGAGGGCAACCTCGTCCGCAAGATCGAGGGCGGCATGGCGGCCGAGCAGCTGCGCCGCTACGCCCCCGGCGGCTACTACCTGCGCCACGGCCTGCTCGGACTCAACCCGAAGGTACGCGTGGCGGGCGGCACCCAGTTCGAGCGGGAGAAGCACGCCGGCGCCTTCTACTGCGGCATCGACGGGCTGACCGGCGGCGTGCCGATCACCGGCGGGCCCGGCTTCGCCCACTGCGACATCCAGGTGGACCGGCCGACGATGCTGGTGGACGGCGAGCTGTTCATCGAGCGCGGGCGGCTGCTGCTGCTCGACGACCCGGAGATCAGGGAGGTCGCCGCGCGGTTCGGGCCGCCCGAGATCATCCTCGACGACAACCCGACGATGATCCTGCCGCGCCGCTACACCGGGGCGGCGGCGGGAGCGGTCAGCGGCGCGGGCCGCAGCTTCCTCTGACGATCAGCTCCGTCGGCAGCACGACGCCGCGCGGCCGGCGGCCCCCCGAGCGCAGCACCAGCTCGGCCGCCCGGTAACCCATGTCGCGCCCCGGCTGGGCGACGACCGTGAGCGGCGGGGAGCACAGCTCGGCCCACGGCACGTCGTCGTACATGATCAGCGACACGTCCCTGGGCACCCGCAGGTCCAGCTCCCTGGCGGCCAGCACGGCCGCCTCGCCGAGCACGTTGCCCCCGGCCACCACCGCCGACAGGTCGGGACGGCTCTGGAACAGGCCGGAGGCGGCGGCGTAGGCGGAGTCGCGGCTGCCGGTGCCGAAGACCACCAGCTCCTCGTCCACCGGGGCGCCCACCGCCTCCCTGAAGGCCGCCACCCGCCGGTCGTGCCCCGGGCCGCCGAGGAAGGCGATGCGCCGGTGCCCGAGGCCGCGCAGGTAGCGCACGGCCGTGCGGATGCCGGCCCGGTCGTCGGCCACCACGGACGGCACGTCCAGCGGGCGCGCGCGGGGGGCGGGGGACAGGCCGTCCAGGAGCATGAGGTCGTCCACGGCGGCCGCCTGCGGGTCCCGCTCCTCGGCGGGCGGGGCGGGCAGGCGGTCGGCGAAGACCACCGTCATGCCCGCCCGCACGGCCGGCGCCCAGGTCTCGGCGTCACCCGCCGGGACCGCGATCAGCCGGTCGACGCTCTGCTCCAGCAACATCCCGATCAGCTCCGACTCCTGCTCGGGGTCGTCGCCGGTGGAGCCGATCACGACCGGCTCGCCGGCCGAGCGGGCGCAGGCGAGCACGCCCTCGGCGAGCTGGCCGTAGAAGGTGTCGGTGAGGTCGGGGACGAGCAGCCCCATGCCGCCGGTGCGGCGCTGACGCAGGTTGCGGCCGAGCGCGCTGGGCCGGTAGTCGAGCTGCGCGGCGACGGCCAGCACGCGCTCCCTGGTGCGGGGGCTGGCCGAGCCGCCCGAGAGCACCCGGGACACGGTCGCGACGCCCACGCCGGCCGCCTCGGCCACATCCTTGATCGTCGCCCGCTTTTCCATGGAAACGATTCCATCATGCTTTCCGCCGCGAAGGAAGCCAGCCGCACCGGCAACGGCTGGTCACGCCGGAACCCTTGACAGCGATGTCCCGTTTCGGGTGAGATGCTTGAAAACGTATCCACGTGAGTGGGACACGGCACCAACCCGGGCCGTACCGCCCCGGAGCGCGAAGGAATGTCATGGCATCCATCGTCCTGAGTAACGTCGACAAGATCTACGCCGGTGGCGTGAAGGCCGTGAACGGGCTCAACCTTGAGATCAAGGATGGCGAGTTCATGGTGCTGGTCGGCCCGTCCGGTTGCGGCAAGTCGACCGCGCTCCGGATGATCGCCGGCCTTGAGGACATCAGCGGCGGCGAGATCGCCATCGGCGACAAGGTGGTCAACCACCTGCCGCCCAAGGACCGCGACATCGCGATGGTCTTCCAGAACTACGCCCTCTACCCGCACATGACGGTCGAGGAGAACCTCGCCTTCGGCCTCAAGCTGCGCAAGATGCCGAAGCCGGAGATCCAGAAGCGCGTCAACGAGGCCGCCAAGATGCTCGGCCTGGAGCAGTACCTCAAGCGCAAGCCGGCCGCCCTCTCCGGTGGTCAGCGCCAGCGTGTCGCGATGGGCCGCGCCATCGTCCGCGAGCCGCAGGCGTTCCTCATGGACGAGCCGCTGTCCAACCTGGACGCCAAGCTGCGCGTCTCGATGCGCGCCTCGCTCAACCAGATGCACGAGCGCCTCGGTGTCACCACCGTCTACGTCACCCACGACCAGGTCGAGGCCATGACCCTCGGCGACCGCGTCTGCGTGCTGCGCGACGGCATCCTGCAGCAGGTCGACACCCCGCAGAACCTGTTCGACAAGCCGGTCAACCTGTTCGTGGCGGGCTTCATGGGCTCCCCGGCGATGAACTTCGTCACCGCCGAGCTGGTCCGCGACGGCGGCGCCGCGGTGGCCTTCGCCGGCTACAAGCTGCCGATCCCCGACTCCGCCTTCACCGACAAGCCGGGCCTCGACCAGTACATCGGCAAGAAGATCATCCTCGGCATCCGCCCCTCCGACTTCGAGGACGCCACCTCGGCCGGCAACCACGCCAACGGCTGGGCCACCCTGCCGGCCCGCGTGGAGGTCACCGAGGAGCTGGGCTCCGAGATCAACGTCCTGTTCCTCATCGACGCCCCGCCGGTCGAGCACAAGGACACCGTCGCCGCCGCCGACACCGGTGACGAGGAGGAGGCGACGCTGCCGCTGGCGGGCGACAAGTCCCTGTGGACCGCCCGCGTCAACGCCCGCAGCCACGCGCGTTCCGGCCAGAACATCGACCTGGTCGTCGACACGCACAACCTGCACTTCTTCGACCCGTCCTCGGGTCTGGCGATCGGCCACGAGGCCAACCGCTGATCACGATCGCCTGATCACGATCTCCTGGTTCCCGGCCGCGGGCCCCGCTCGCGGCCGCTGGGCCCCCACCGCGACCCCCTCCCGCGGCGGGGGCCCGTCTTTCTTTTTCGTCAGGGTCCGGCCGGGACGGCCTCAGCGGCCGATCCTGGACGACACGTAGCTCTGCAGGCCGCGCGGCACCAGCCGGCCCACCGCCACGATCGCCTTGTAACGCGGGTCGGGGACCGACACCCGCTTGCCCAGCGCCAGGTCGCGCAGCGCCGCGCGCACCACGTCGTCGGCCTTGAGCCAAAGGAAGCCGGGGATGCCGCCGGTGTCCATGCCGGCGCGCTGGTGGAACTCGGTGCGCACGAAGCCCGGGCACAGCGCCATGATCCTGATGCGCGGGTCGCCGACCTCGCGCGCGGCCGACTCGCTGAAGTTGACCACCCACGCCTTGGACGCGCTGTAGGTGCCGCGGGTGAAGAACGCCGCCACCGACGCCACGTTGACGATCGCGCCCCGGTGGCGCTCGCGCATGCCGGGCAGCGCGGCCAGCGTCAGCCGCAGCACCGCCTCGCAGTGCAGCCTGAGCATGCGCACCTCGTCGGCGACCGGCACCTCGGGGAAGCCGCCCCGGTGGCCGAAGCCGGCGTTGTTGACCAGGAGGTCCACGCCGTCGCGGACGCGCGACTCCACCGCGGCCAGGCCCTCCTCGGTGGTCAGGTCGGCGGGCAGCACCTCGACGCTCACGCCGTAACGCAGCTTGAGCTGCTCGGCGGTCTCGGTGAGGCGGGCCTCGTCGCGGGCGACCAGCACCAGGGAGCAGGACTCGGCGGCCAGGCGGCGGGCGAAGGCGGCACCGAGGCCGGCGGTGGCCCCGGTGATCAGAGCGGTGGGCATGCGGCCACCCTAGCGCCTACGAGGTGTGCTCCGGGGGAGCGGGACGCGGCCGGCGGGCCCGCTCGATCAGGCTCTCCACCTGCTCGTTGAGGCGGGAGCCGCGCGCCCAGCCGGCGTAGTGGGCGAGGAAGACGACCACCTCGCGCAGCTCGGCCTCGCTGAGCTCGCCGGTGCGCAGGGCGGCGTCGAGCTGGACCTCCGTCATCTCGTCCAGGCCCTGGCCGACGAGCAGCCCGAGCAGGAGCATGCGGCGCTCCCTGACCGACAGGACCGTCCTCGCCCACACGTCGGCGAACTGGCGCTCGGCCATCATGCCGAAGGAGTCGACGGTCTGCATCGCGGGGTCTGTCATCACGTGCTCCGGGTGTCGGTAGGGATTCTCATATCTTTCGCCACTTCCTGAAATGAACCAATGGGGGTTGCATGAACGTTGTAAGACCCTGCATGACCGGCGGTCTCGATCACTGTGCTGATCTGTAACAAATCGAGCCAATGGTCGGGCAAGATTTGGTCAAGATTTCTCAGTGCGCACCGGGCTCATTCCACCTGAAAGCGGGCACAACAACTCCGTTGGTCCGTAAAGCGGAGGTCAGCCCTGGTGAAAAGAACACGGGCCCTGATCGCGCTCCTGATCGCGGTCACCCTGCTGTCCGCGTGCGGGCAGCCGGAGTTCACCTACGTCCGTGATCGGGACGGCACGACGTACTTCCGGGTGCCGTCCTCGTTCACGCAGCTCGACGCCAACCCCATCGAGAGATACCTGTCCGGCGACCACCCCAGCTCGCAGGCCGCGGCGCTGCGGGCCAGGCTCGTGTGGTCCACGGCCTTCGACCAGTCCGCGGACCCCTCGGTCGACCACCTGCTGGGCTCCACGGAGCCCTTCGTCTACGCCACGGTGCACCAGCTCACCGAGGAACAACGGGACGCGATCTCCATCAACCGGCTGCGCGACTTCGTGCTGCCGGTCACCGAGCAGATGCGCGAGCTGTACCTGCAGCAGACGACGGCCACCGGGCAGATGCCGGTCTTCAGGAACTTCGAGCTCCTCGACGACCAGCTCCTGAGCCTGGACGGCGGCGCCAAGGGCGTGCGGGTCCGCTTCAACTACCAGATCGGCAACCACGTCCAGACCTTCGACCACACCGCCATCCTCGACGAGAAGGGCGAGAGAGTCTCCGTCATGCTCATCGGCTGCCAGGTCTCCTGCTACCGGCAGCGCGCCGGCGAGTTCGACAAGATCGCGAGTTCGTTCAAGCTGCTCCGGCTGCCCGGATGAGGGAGCGCCATTGACCACGACACAACACCATGAAGGGCTGCGCGCCCCCGGCAGCGGGCCCTCCGACCCCGAATCCGTGACCAGGAAGAAGATGCGGTTCTGGGACCGGAGCAAGTTCCTCATCGCGCTGGTGGCGGCCTACCTCGTCCTGACCTGGAAGGAGATGGCCGACTTCGAGGGCATCATGCCCTTCCCCGACGCCGCGCGGCTCATCGCCAGGGACCACCCTTGGATCTTCTGGCTGCTCGGCGTCGAGCTCGTCCGCCAGCTCCACTTCCTCGTCTCCGAGCACTGGTCGGGCTACCACCGCTTCTGGAGCCAGAAGGTCTTCGGCGGCTTCGAGCGGTGGGCGCACCGGCGCTTCGACGACTGGACGCGCTACCGGCTCTCCCGCGCGCTGAAGATCGTCGTCCTGATCGCGCTGACGGCCCTGGTGCTGGGGGCGGTGCTGGACGTCAGCCCGTTCGCCGCGCTCATGCAGGCGCCGGCGCTGCTGTGGCAGGCGCTGCCGTTCTTCCTCCAGATCGTCTTCCTGTTCTTCTTCGTCATCATCCAGTTCGTCGGCCTGTTCTGGTTCCTGTCGCGGGGCGGCGTCGAGACGTACTTCCCCGACGACATCAAGACCCGCTTCCACGACGTGTGGGGGCAGGACCACGTGGTCGAGCGGGTCCGGGAGAACATCGTCTTCCTTGAACGACCCGACGAGATCGAGCGGCGCGGCGGGTACGTCCCCAGCGGCCTGCTGCTGTGGGGGCCGCCCGGCACCGGCAAGACGCTGATGGCCGAGGCCGTGGCCGGCGAGACCGGCAAGCCGTACGTGTTCGTGGATCCGGGCGCGTTCACGAACATGTTCATGGGCATCGGCATCCTCAAGGTCAAGACCCTGTTCAGGAAGCTGCGCAAGCTGGCCCTGCGCTACGGCGGCGTCATCGTCTTCTTCGACGAGGCCGACTCGCTCGGCAAGCGCGGGCGGCTCGCCCAGCAGGGGCCCAACGTGCCGACCGGCTTCACCGCGATGTCCGGCGCGCACGGCTGCCACGGCTTCACCTACCTGTCGGAGGAGACGCGGCAGGTGCTCGCCTTCCGCGCCCGGCGCGAGGAGAAGGAGGAGCCCGGCGGGCGCAGCCGCTTCGTCATGGGCGGAGGCATGATGAACAGCGGCGACCCCGGCACGCTGCAGGCCCTGCTCACCGAGCTGTCCGGGCTCAAGAAGCCGCGCGGCTTCGTCAACCGGTTCGTGCGCCGGCTGCTCGGCATGCGGCCCAAGCCGCCGCCCAAGTACCGCATCCTCGTCATGATGGCCACCAACCGGCCCGACGCGCTGGACGAGGCGCTGCTGCGGCCGGGCCGCATCGACCGCATCTACAAGGTCGGCTACCCGTCCAAGGCCGGGCGGGTGCGCACCTACCAGGGCTACTTCGACAAGGTCTCGCACGAGCTCACCCCCGGGCAGATCGACAAGCTGGCCACGATCACGCCGTACGCCACCGGCGCCACGATCAAGGACCTGGTCAACGAGTCGCTGATCACCGCCATCAGGGACGGGCGCGAGGTCATCACCTGGTCGGACGTGCTGCGCGCCAAGCGGCTCAAGCAGCTCGGCCCGCCCGAGGACGTGGAGTACATCGAGCGCGAGCGGCACGCCGTGGCCGTGCACGAGGCCTGCCACGCCGTGGTGGCGTACGCGACCCGGTTCCACCTGGAGATCGACATCGCCACCATCGAGAAGGGCGCGGACTACCTGGGCATGGTCGCCTCGATCAAGCCCGAGGACCAGTTCACCCGGTGGAAGTCCGAGCACGAGGCCGACATCATGGTGTCGCTGGCGTCGCTGGCCGGCGAGCGCATGTTCTTCGGCGAGGACAACTCCTCCGGCGTCTCCGGCGACCTGTTCTCGGCGACGTACCTGACGGCCATGATGGAGTCGTACTGGGGCATGGGCTCCGGCGTCACCTCGCTGCCCGCCCTCCAGGAGCTGGAGATCATGGGCGGCAAGGCCATGCGCAAGAGCCGGCCGGGCTCCGGCGGCGGCATCGGCATCACCGAGCGGGAGCCGGCCAGGCGCGAGCCCGACCTCACCCCCGACGTGCTGGGGGAGCGGATCGAGTTCAACCTGGTGCGGCTGCTGGAGCGGACCGAGCGGCTGCTGCAGGAGCACCGCAGGGAGGTGCTCTGCGTGGCGCACGCGCTGGAGACGCACAAGACGCTCAACGGCGACGACGTCGTGGCGATCATCCGGCGCGAGCCCGGCCCGCTCGTCGACGGCACGATCTACGCCTCCGACCGGCTCTACGAGGAGCTGGAGGAGTACCACCTGGAGGCGGCGCGGGCGCACCGGGAGCACAGCCGGGTCGAGCGCGAGCTGCCCGGCGGGCCCGCCGACGGCGAGCCGGCGGAGGCCGTCCAGGGGTACGCCACCGCGCCGGCCGCTGCGTCCCCCACTGGGCCCACCACCGGGTCCACCGCTGGGTCCACCGCTGGGCCTGCCACTGCGGCGCCCGCCACCACCGCGCCGACCGCCACCGCGGTCCAGCTCGCGCCCCCCGCGGGCCCGCCGGCGAGCTTCGCCCCGCCGGCCTCCGCGGTGATCCCGCCGGCGGCGGGGCCGCCCGCGCAGGAGCCGGCCGACCGGCCGGAGTTCGTGCCGTGGGCGCCGGGACCGGTGACGCCCGGGCCGGTGCCGCCCGCGCCGGTGCCGGTCGTGGTCGAGGCGGCCACCGCGCCGCCCTCGCGCGGGCGCCGGGCGGCGGGCCGGGTCTGGCTGGTCCTGGCCAGCCTGCTCGGCCTGGTGGTGCTGGCGGTCATCGCCGCGCTGGCGGTGACCGGCGCGGGCGGCAACCTGCTCAACGCGGCGGGCTCCGCCGGGATCGCCTCGCCGGGGCTGCTGCTCATGCTGTTCGTGGTGATCGTCGCGGTCATCGTGGGCGGCGGGCTCGCGCTGGTCGCGGTCAAGGGCGTGCGCGCGTCCCAGGCCAAGGCCGAGCGCGAGCGCGACGAGGCGCACGCCAGGGCGCAGCTCCTGGCCGCCGCGATGGATCCGGACACCGCGCTGCGGCTGCTCGGCTACGACGGCAACGGCAACGGCCGCGACGGCCGCGCCTGACGGCGCCGTACAGGGACAGTACAGGGGCCGTACAGGGGCACGGCCGGGAGGACGCTCAGCAGTCCTCCCGGCCGTGCTCGTCGTGCACCCGGCGCAGCAGGGCCATCAGCTTCTCCTCCTCGCGGATGCGCCTGCGGTACTTCTCCGGCAGGGCGCGCAGGTCCTTCTCCTTCCCGCACACCTTCGCGAACAGCTCCTCGCGCCGCGCCGGGTCGTGCTCGACCTCCAGGTACTCCTGGGCGTAGCGGCGGGCCGCCGAGACCGTGCTCTGCGCCCGGCCCTTGGCGCTGGCCAGCGAGGCGACCACGGTGACCACCAGGACACCGACGATCACCGACAGGGACAGTCCCGTGCTGATCTCCACCACCGGCACCGGCTCGCCGTCGTTGACGAACGGCACGTTGTTCTCGTGCAGCGCGTGCAGGATCAGCTTGACGCCGATGAAGGCCAGGATGACGGCCAGGCCGTAGGCCAGGTAGATCAGCCGGTCGAGCAGGTCGTCGATGAGGAAGTAGAGCTGCCGCAGGCCCAGCAGGGAGAAGGCGGTGGCGGTGAAGACGATGTAGACGTTCTGGGTGAGCCCGAAGATCGCCGGGATCGAGTCGAGCGCGAACAGGATGTCGGTGCCGCCGAGGGCGATCATCACGAGCAACATCGGCGTCATGACCCGGCGCCCGTCCTTGACCGTGAACAGCCGGTCGCCGTCGTAGGTGTCGGTGGCGGGGAAGATCCGGCGGGCCAGGCGGACCATGAGGTTGTCCGGCGAGTGGCTCTCCTCGCTCTCGGGCTTGAGCAGGTTGCCCGCGGTGACCAGCAGGATCAGGCCGAACAGGTAGAACACCCAGGCGAAGGTGTTGATCAGCGCCGCGCCCACCAGGATGAACAGGCTCCGCGCGAGCAGCGAGAACACGATGCCGAACAGCAGCGCCTTCTGCTGGTCGGCGCGCGGCACCTTGAAGCTGGACATGATGACGAGGAAGACGAAGAGGTTGTCGACCGACAGGGCCTTCTCCGTCACGTAGCCGGCGAAGTACTCCGTGCCCGGCTCGGCGCCGCCGAACAACCACACGCCGGCGCCGAACAGCAGGGCGACGCCGACGTACAGGGCCGACCAGAGCGTCGCCTCACGCAGCGTCGGCACGTGCGCCTTGCGCACGTGGAAGAAGAAGTCGAACAGCAGCAGGGCGATGATCCCGGCGATCGTGAGCCACCAGACCAGCGGCGGAACGGTCATGAGTAACGATCTGTCCCACGCCCGGCGGGTTATGCCTGGGCCGGCGCCGCATAAGCGCCGGGCCGATTAACACGCCGTTCACATTCGGGCAAAAAGCGGGAAATGGGCATCCGGAAGACTCGGCGTGGCTGAGAGAGACCGCGAAAGGACCGCTGTGAGCTACAAGGCTGAGTACATCTGGATCGACGGCACCGAGCCGACCGCTCTGCTGCGCTCGAAGACCAAGATCCTCGCCGACGGGGCCGAGCCGCCGGTCTGGGGCTTCGACGGCTCCAGCACCAACCAGGCCGTGGGGCACTCGTCGGACCGCGTGCTCCGCCCGGTCTTCACCTGCCCCGACCCGATCCGCGGCGGCGACAGCGTGCTCGTGCTGTGCGAGGTCGAGGAGATCGACGGCGAGCCGCACGCCAGCAACACCCGCGCCCTGCTTCGCCCGGTCGCCGAGCAGTTCGCCGCTCAGGAGCCCTGGTTCGGCATCGAGCAGGAGTACACCTTCTTCAAGGGCAGCCGCCCGCTCGGCTTCCCCGAGGGCGGCTTCCCCGCCCCGCAGGGCCACTACTACTGCGGCGTGGGCGCCGAGGCCGTCTTCGGCCGCGACATCGTCGAGCTGCACCTCGACCGCTGCCTGGCCGCCGGCCTGAAGATCTCCGGCATCAACGCCGAGGTCATGCCCGGCCAGTGGGAGTTCCAGGTCGGCCCGGCGAGCCCGCTGGAGGTCGCCGACCACCTGTGGGTCGCCCGCTACCTGCTCTACCGGACCGCCGAGGAGTTCGGCGTCGAGGCCACCCTCGACGCCAAGCCCGCCCGCGGCGACTGGAACGGCGCCGGCGCGCACACCAACTTCTCCACCAAGGCCATGCGCGAGGGCTACGAGGCCATCATCACCGCCTGCGAGGCGCTCGGCGAGGGCGACAAGCCGATGGAGCACGTCTCCCAGTACGGCGCCGACATCGAGCTGCGCCTCACCGGCCACCACGAGACCGCCCCGTGGAACAAGTACTCCTACGGCGTGTCCAACCGCGGCGCCTCCGTGCGCATCCCGTGGCAGGTCGAGGTGGACCGGAAGGGCTACATCGAGGACCGCCGCCCCAACGCCAACGTCGACCCGTACGTGGTCACCCGCCTGCTGGTCGACACCTGCTGCTCGGCGCTGGAGAAGGCCGGCCAGGTCTGATCACCGCGTGACGACGGAAGCCCCCGCCCCGGCGGGGGCTTCCGCTTTCACGGCAGCCGGGTCTCGGCGAGGCGGAAGCCCAGGTCGGGAACGATCTCCGCGACGTCCATCTGCGCCTTCTGCAACCGGCCCGAGTGGTCCCAGTTCATCGCCTGCCAGCGGGTGAACTGATCGAGCACCCACACGCCGGACTGGCGGCTGCCGTTGCCCGACTTGCCGTTGCCGCCGAACGGCAGGTGCGCCTCCGCCCCGGAGGTGGAGTTGTTGACGCTGACCATGCCCGCCGAGACGCCCTCGCGGAAGCGGAAGGCGCTGCGCGCGTCGCCGGTGTAGATCGAGGCCGACAGGCCGTAGCCGGGCAGGTTGGCCAGCTCGATCGCCTCGTCCAGGGTGCCGAACGTGGTCACGCCCACGATCGGGCCGAACGTCTCCTCCATGAACAGCCGGTCGCCCGGCCGCACCCCGTCCACCACGACCGGGTGGTAGTAGAGGCCCTCGCCGCCGTCGAAGCCGCCGCGCGGGTTGTCCTTCGTGATCCGCCCCACCGGCCCCGACACCACCGTGTGGTGGGGCTGGACCCAGGTCAGGTACTCCTCGTAGCGCTCGGCGAACTTCCGGTCGAGCAGCGGCCCGGCCAGCACGTCCTGCGTGGGGTCGCCGACGCGGGCGGCGGCCAGCGCCGCGGTCAGGCGCTCGACGAAGGCGTCGTGGACGCTCTCGTGCACGATGGCCGTGCCCAGGCTGGTGCAGCGCTGGCCCGCCGTGCCGAAGCCGGAGAACAGCGCGCCCTCGGCCGCCAGGTCGAGGTCGGCGTCCGGCATGATCACCATCGGGTTCTTGCCGCCCAGCTCCAGGCAGGCCGACTGCAGGTGCCGCCCGGCCAGCTCGCCGATCCGCCGGCCGACCTCGCTGGAGCCGGTGAAGCCGATCTTGTGGACGCCGCCCTCCTCCAACGCCCGCTCCAGGCCGGCGAAGGTCTGCGCGCCGTCGGCGAACAGCACGTTGAGCACGCCGTCCGGCAGGCCCGCCGCGGCGAAGAGGCTGAACAGGGCGTGCGCGGAGGCGGCGGCGTACTCGGCGGGCTTCCACACCACCGCGTTGCCGCACAACAGGGCCGGCACGAGATACCACGACGGGACGGCCACCGGGAAGTTGCCCGCCGTGATCACGGCCGCCACGCCGACCGGGTTGCGGAAGGTGAACAGGTTCTTGTCCGGCATCTCCGACGGCACCGTCTGGCCGTACAGCCGGCGGCCCTCGCCCAGGAAGAAGTCGCAGGTGTCGACGATCTCCCGCACCTCGCCCAGCGCCTCGGCGTACGGCTTGCCGATCTCCTCGGTCACCAGCCGGGCCAGCGCCTCGGCGTTGGCCTCCACCAGTCGCCCGATGGAGGCGATCACCCGGCCGCGCACCGGGGCCGGCACCCTGGCCCACTCGCGCTGCGCCTCCCTGGCGGTGCGGCAGGCGGCGGCGAACGTCGCCGCGTCGGCCAGCCCCACCCGGGCCACGACCTCGGCCGGCCGCGCGGGGTTGATCGAGTCGTACGTGGCCGTGGCCGCGGCCTCCTTGCCGCCCACGACGGACATGATCTGTCGGCTCACCCTGCCTCCTCGTGAAGGTTCTGCGGTAGACGCTAGCTCTCCAGGGCCAATTTACGCAGTTCCGGCCCGTAGGCCGGATGCGCGAGCGCGGCCGCGAACTGCGCCCGCAGGTAGTTGAGCGGGGAGCCGGTGTCCCACCAGGTGCCGTCGATGACCTGCCCGTACACCGGGTTGCCGGCGGCGTGCCGGTGCAGGGCGTCGGTGAGGTAGATCTCGCCCTCGGGACGCTCGTGCCAGCGGCGCGTGGCGGCCTCCAGCTCCGCCACCACGCCGGGGGTGACGACGTAGCCGCCGATGGCGGCGTAGCGGGACGGGGCCTCCTCCGGGCGCGGCTTCTCCACCAGCCCCGAGATGCGCAGCCGGCCGCCGCCGAGATCCTCCTCGACCACCGGCACGCCGTAGCGGGAGGCGTCCTCGACCGCCATCGGCATCAGCGCCAGCACCGGGGCCCGCGCCTCCTCGTAGGCCGCCTTGAGCTGCCGGGCGCGCGGCACCTCGGCCACGAACACGTCGTCGGCCCACAGCACCATGAACGGCTCGTCGCCGATGACGCGGGCGGCGTTGAGCACCGGCGTGCCGTTGCCGTAGGGGCCGTTCTGGTACAGGTAGGTGATGTGGGCCAGCGACGACAGCTCGGCCACCGACGCGGCCAGCTCGTCCTTGCCCGCCTCGCGGAGCTGCTGCTCCAGGTCGGAGTCGGGGGCGAAGTGCCGCTGCACCAGCTCCTTGCGGGACGAGGTGACGATGGTGATCTCGTCGATGCCCGACTCGACCAGCTCGCGGATGGTGTGCTCGATGACCGGCTTGTCGCCGATCGGCAACATCTCCTTCGGCAGCGCCCTGGTCAGGGGCAGCAACCTCGTGCCCAGGCCGGCCACCGGGATCACGGCTTTGTGCACCACGGGTCTCTCCTTCGCAGCAGCAGGTGGGGAGAGTGCCGACGTTACCCGAGGGACCCGTCCGCGATCATGTCGGCCAGCACCTCGCGGAGCACGTAACGGGCGTTGGCGGCCATCGCCGGGTTGGTGTGCAGGTAGTAGGGGAGCGCCACCAGCGCCTGGACCAGGGCCCAGCCGCGGCCCCTCGCCCAGGTGTCGTCGTCGGTGCCCAGCGCCTCGCGGAAGGCCGGCCTGGCCGAGGCGGGCAGCAGGTTCCAGGCGGGCATCAGGTCGCAGGCCGGGTCGCCCACCCCGGCCGTGGCGAAGTCGATCACGCCGGTGAGGCGGCCGTCGCCGGAGACCAGGAGGTTGCCGGGCATGAGGTCGGAGTGCACCCACACGGGCGGGCCCGCCCAGGCGGGGGTCTTCACGGAGAGGTCCCAGGCGGCGGTCAGGGCGGCGGTGTCGATGGTGTCGACGGGGCCGCCGTGGGCGGCGGCGGGGTCGCTGGGATCGCCGTGATCGGCGGCGGGGCCGCCGTGGGCGGCGGCGGGGTCGACGGGGCCGGGCTCGGCGTTCAGGGCCTCCAGGTCGGCGATGGCGCGGCGGGCGGCCGCGTCCTTCTCGCTCAGCGGGACGCCCCGGTACGCGCGGGGCCCGCCGGGCAGGCCGGCGCGGCGCATCGCCGTCACGAACGCCGCCAGGCCGGCGACCAGCGGCGCGGCGCCCCGCCCGGCCTCAGGGTTGTCGCCCGGCAGCCACCGGCACACCGACCACGGGAAGGGGAAACCCTCGCCGGGGACGCCCGCGCCCACCACGACCGGGATCGGAACGGGCAGCAGCGGCGCCAGCCGGGGCAGCCACTCCTGCTCCTTCCGCACGTCGCCGACGCTCCGCTCGACGAGCGGCAGGCGGACCGACAGCTCGTCGCCGAGCCGGTAGACCGCGTTGACCGTGCCCGGCGAGGGGAAACGCTCGACCGGAAGGTCCGCCCACTGCGGGAACTGCGCGGCCACCAGCCGCCGCACCAGCTCCGCGTCCGTGCCGACCTCGTCGTCGTGCATCCTCGCCACCGCCGGCCCTCCGCCCGTCAGCTCTCCGGAACCCCGCTCCCCGGAGGCCCGCTTCCCGGGATCCGGCGCTCCCGAAGATCGTACCGGGGGGCGGCGGGCAGGGTGCGCCGGCCCGCGACGGCCAGGGCGGGGACCAGCGGGAGGAGCGGCAGGGCCGGCCCGGCCGCCGCGAGGCCGCCGTGGGCGAGTGCGTCCGCCAGGACGGCGGCGACCAGCACCGCACCCAGGCCGGCCAGGGCGAGCGGCCAGGCCGCGGGCGGGCGGCGTACCAGGCAGGCCACCGCGCCCGCGGCCAGCGCCACGGCGGCGAGCCCTGCGGGGGCCAGCCACGGGTAGAGCCAGGACTCGTGCCCGCCGGCGAGCCGCCCCAGCCACGGCGCGGCCGGGACGAGCACCGCGTGCAGGGCCACGGCGGCGACCGCCGGCAGCGCGACCGCCCACCACGGCCGGCGCGCCGGCGTCACGTCGCGGTGATGGCCGAGCAGCAGGGCCAGCACCGGCACCAGGTCGAGCAGCACCCGCCCCGGCGCCGGCGCCACCAGGCCGCCGCTCGCCGGCGCCACCAGGTCACCGGCGAGCGGCGGCACCAGGTCGCCGGCGAGCGGTGGCACGGCCGCGGCGACCAGGTACGCCGCCAGGGGCACCAGGCCCAGCAGCGCGGCGGCCTTCGCCAGGCGGGCGCGGCCCAGCATGGCCGCGGCGAAGGCGACCGGCCAGAGGGCGCCGAGGCCCGTCCCGACGACGGCGGCCAGCCGCTCCGGCGAGCCCGGGGCGCCGGGTGGCGCGGCCTCGCCCCCGCCGGTCGCGAGCGCCAGGGCGGCCAGGTCGAAGAGGGCGAAGGCGGCGTGGTGGGCCAGCCCGAGCAGGGCGACCAGGCGGACCGTCTCGCCCCAGGCGTACGGGCGGGGGCGGGTGCGGCTGCCGCCGAGCCGTACGCGCAGGGACAGGGCCAGCACGCTGGCGATCTCTCCCCAGGGCGGGCGCGGGCCGATCTCGTCGGGGACGTCGCCGGACAGCTCCATGAACTCCGCCACCATCTCCTCCTCGCGCTCGGCGCGGTAGGAGGCGGGCAGGAGCCGGAGCACGGCGCGGTAGCGGCGTTCGAGCAGGGAACCGGCCGTCATCGGACACCTTCCGTCCGCAGCCCCGCGGCCACGGCGACGATCCGGAGGGACGCGGCGGCGGTCCGGAAGGGCGTGACAGCGGTCCGGAGGGACACGGCGGCCGTGGTCAGGGGTGCGGCCGTGGCGCCGAGGGGGCCGGCGGCCCTTCTCGCCTTGAGGCGGGCGGTGGCGGCGGTGGCGTTGGCCATCAGGCGGGCGGCCTCCTCCTGCAACGCCCGCGTCCCCTCGTCGGTCAGCCGGTAGTAGCGCCGCAGCCGGCCCGCCTGCACCTCCTCGCGGTCGAGCGCCACCAGGCCCTGCTCGGAGAGCCGGTCGAGCACGCCGTACAAGGTGCCGATCTTGAGCTGCACCCGCCCGCCGGACAGGCGGTCCACCTCCTGGACGATGCCGTAGCCGTGGCGCGGCTCGTCCACCAGCGCGGTCAGCGCCAGGAACATGGGCTCGGTGATGTTCACACCCTCACTATATCGTGAGAGCCAAGATATGGTGAGCTGCCGAAGGACTACCAGGAACGGCTCGGGACGGGGGTGTCCGCCGAGCCGGCGATGTCCCGCCGCGTGATCAGCGCCAGCCGTCCGGCCAGGTCACCCAGGGCCCGCGAGGCCGCCAGCTCGTCCCCGATCTCCGGCACCGACCGGTCCGACGGGTTGCGCCGCGCCCGCCCCTGCCCCGTCACCTCGACGCCCTCGTCGGTCACCAGCGCCGCCCGCGCGGAGGTGTCGTCGCCGTCCTCGGTCAGCTCGATGCGCACGGTCCATTCCTTCGCCTTCATGGCACCCGGCTGCCCGCCGGTGACCCGGCGAAACGCCGCTGAGCAGCGGCGCGGCGCCGGCGACGTACGGACTCACGAGGACGTTCAGGCGGTGAAGTCGGCGAAGTCGAAGCCGGGGGAGACGACGCAGCTCACCAGGACCGGCTCGGTGCCGGCCGGGCGGGCGGACTGCCAGGTGCCGCCCGGGACGACGGCCTGCGGCACCTGGCCGTCCTCGACCCGCGGGCCCAGGGTGAGCGTGGTGTCTCCCACGGTCAGGGCCAGGGGGCCGCCGCGGTGCCACAGCCAGACCTCGTCCGACCTGACCACGTGGGGGACGGACTCCTCGCCGGGGGCCAGGAGGAAGTAGATGCCGGTGGCGGTGGCGCGGGGGCCGGAGTAGCCGGGCGGCTCGAAGGTCAGCGGGGTGCGCCAGGTCTCGCGGAACCAGCCGCCCTCCGGATGAGGGAGGAGGTCCAGGGCGGCGGCGACGGGCGGGCGTTCGACGAAGGCGACGGGCGCGCCGGTGACGTCCCTGCGCAGGAAGCGGGTGCCGTCGAGGACGAGCTGTCCCCGCAGGTCGGTGGCGAGGGCGGCGGCCTCGTCGGCGACGTGGACGGACGGGCCGTCGGGATAGATCCGGAGCTCCATCCCGCCGAGTCTAGGGGGCGGTGAATTGTCGGTGAGGGTGGCTAGTCTGCGGCAGGTGATCGAACGGTGGAGCCGTGATCAGGTGCTCGCCCTCGCCCCCGACGCGTCCTCGCAGAAGGCCGCCCGGGGCGTGGCGACACCCGCGAAATGGCCGGTGCGCGGCACGACGGGCATGCTCTTGTACGGCGAGTGCAAGGGCAGCGGGGCCAAGCCCTACCTGGCGTGCGTCGACGTGAGCGAGCCCGCTTACCGCTGCAGCTGCCCGAGCAGGAAGTTCCCCTGCAAGCACGCGCTCGGGCTGCTGCTGCTGTGGGCGGACGACGGGGTGCCGGAGGGGGAGGTGGTCCCGGCGTGGGCCGCGGAGTGGCAGGAGGCGCGGGCCGAGCGGGCGGCCAAGGCGGCGGCCCGCCTGGAGGCCGCCCGCGCCGCCGCCGCGGAGGCCGCCACGGCGGAGGAGCCCGCCGCCGACGGGGAGGCGGGCGCGGGCCCGGAGAACGCCGGGAAGCCCGGCCCCGGCGGCTCCGCTCGGGCCGGCCGGGCCCCTGGGCAGGCGGGGGAGACAGGCGAGGCGGCTGAGACTTTCGGGCCTTCCAGTCCTTCCGGGGCGGCCGGGACAAGCGGTAGTACCGGTGCTGCGGGGGCTGCCGGTGCCGCCGGGGCGGAGTCGGTGCGGCACGCGCGGGTGGCCGCCGGGCTGGCCGAGCTGGAGCGCTGGCTCGCCGACCAGGTGCGACAGGGCCTGGCGGGGGCCGCAGGGCACGAGTGGGACGGGCTGGCCAAGCGGCTCGTCGACGCGCAGGCTCCGGGCGTCGCCGGCATGGTGTCGCGGCTGGCGCAGGTGCGCGCGAGCGACGACTGGCCGGGGCGGCTGCTGGAGGAGTACGCGCTGCTCAACCTGCTCGCCGTCGCCTACCGCCGCCGGGCCGAGCTGCCCGCGCCGCTGGCCCGTACGGTCCTCGTCCGCGCCGGGTTCCCCGTGACGCGCGAGGAGGTGCTGGCCGGGCTCCCCGTCCGCGACCACTGGGACGTCCTGGGCCGGCGCGACGAGGTGCAGGACCGCCTGACGGCGCGGCGGGTGTGGCTGCGCGGGCGGCGCAGCGGCCGGGCGGCGCTGGTCCTGTCCTTCGCGCCGCAGGGGCAGCCGCTGGACGCGTCGCTGGTCACGGGCACGGTCATCGACGCCGACGTGACCTTCTACCCCGGCGCCGCCCCCTTGCGGGCCCTGGTCGCCGCCCGCCACGGCGCCGTCCCGTCCGACGGGCCGCCGCCTGGTAGGTCGCCGGAGGAGGCGCTGGAGGAGGTGGCGCGGGCCCTCGGGGGGGATCCGTGGGTGGAGTCGTGGCCGGTCGTGCTGGCCGGCGTCGTCCCCGAGCGGGCCTCGATCGGCGGGCTGCCGCTGCACCCCCGGGCCCGCGATCCCTGGCGGCTGATCGCGGTCGCGGGCGGGCGTCCGCGCACGGTGGCGGTCGAGTGGACCCCGCATGGCGTGCGGCCCCTGGCCACCTGGGACGACGAGGGCGCGGCGGTGATCCTGTGAACGTACCGACCGGTGACGAGGGCGGGGTGGAGTGGTGAGCGTGTGGGAGGAGCTGGCGTCGGCGGCGCTCGTGGGCACCGACCGGCGGCCCTATCCAGGCGTGCTGCTGGAGGACGCCGCCGTCGAGGTGGCGCGGCGGCGGGCCGGGCGGCGGCCGGGCGAGGTGGCACCGCAGGAGGCGGCCCCCGAGGAGGAGCGCCCGGCGGTCTCCAGGCGGGCGGCCGGGCGGCTGGCGCGGATCATGAGCGGGGAGCACGAGAGGCTGCTGCCCGAGTGGCTGGCCGCCGCCGCGGCGACCGGCTGCCGGGTGCCCCCGTACGTGCTGCCCGACCTGCTCGAACGCGGCCGGCGTGACCGCTCCATCCGGGGCTTCCTCGGCGTGCTGGCCGGCCGGCGCGGCAGATGGCTGGCCGGGCACAACCCGGCGTGGTCCTACCTGCTGGAGGAGCCCACGGGCGAGACGTGGGAGCTGGGCGGCGCCGCCGACCGGCGGGCCCACCTACGGGCCCTGCGGGCCGCCGACCCCGGCCGGGCCAGGGCGCTGCTGGAGAGCACGTGGGAGCGGGAGACGCCCGACGACCGGGCCGAGTTCGTCGAGCTGCTGGCCGAAGGGCTGAGCATGGACGACGAGCCCTTCCTGGAGGCGGCGCTCGACGACCGCCGCCGCGAGGTGCGCCAGGCCGCCGCCAACCTCCTCACCCGCCTGCCCGGCTCCCGCCTGGCCCGGCGCATGGCCGATCGCGTGCGCGTGTGCGTCACCGTCGCCGGTGACGTCATCACCATCGAGGCGCCCCATGAGTGCGACAAGGCGATGGAGCGCGACGGCGTCCGCCCGAAGGCGCCCAGGGGCATCGGCGAGCGGGCCTGGTGGCTCCAGCAGCTCATCGCCCGCGCTCCGCTCGCGGTGTGGGGCCACCCGCCCGAGCGGCTGCTGGCCATGCGCATCCCCGACTGGGACGCCGACGTGAAGGCCGCCTGGGTACGCGCGGCGGTGCTGCAACGCGACCCCGGATGGGCGCGGGCGATGTTCGGCCACGACCCGATCGCCGACCTGCTGGAGTCGCTGCCGCCGGCGGAGCAGCAGGAGCTGGCGGCCCGTTTCGTCCGCGGTCACGACCTCGACAGCCAGCTCATCATGGTTCTCGGCGGCGTGTCGTCGCCGTGGAAGGAGGGCCTGGCCACGGCCGTCCTGCACAAGATCGTCAAAGTGGCCGCCACGCAGCCGTGGAACCTCGGCGAGCTGGTCAAGCTGGCCGGCGAGCACATCGACCCGGCCCTGTTCCCGCTGGCCGAGAGCTATTCACCGGTCGAGCAGATCCAGCAGGTCGCGGCCCTGCTGCGGTTCCGCGCCGACATGCACAAGGAGTTGTTGCCCGAGATGACACCCAGCGTCCCGGTCGTGCGACCGGCGAAGGAGCTTCCATGACCGTTCTGCGCCCGCACGCCGAAGACCAGTACGCCGAGGAGCTGGCCCTCCTCGCCAAGGACGACGACCGGCCCCGCCCGCCGGGCTGGCGGCTGTCGCCGTGGGCCGTCACCACGTACGTGCTGGGCGACGGCGACCGCATCACCCCCAAGTACATCGGCCCCCGCCGCATCGTCGAGGTCGCCGTCGCCACGCTCGCGACCGACCGCGCGCTGCTGCTGCTCGGCGTCCCCGGCACCGCCAAGACCTGGCTGTCGGAGCACCTCGCCGCCGCCGTCAGCGGCGACTCCACGCTGCTCGTGCAGGGCACCGCCGGCACCGCTGAGGAGGCCGTCCGCTACGGCTGGAACTACGCCCGCCTGCTGGCCGAGGGCCCCTCGATCGACGCGCTCACCCCGTCGCCCGTCATGCGGGCCATGGCGGAGGGCCGCATCGCCCGGGTCGAGGAGCTGACCCGCATGCCGTCCGACGTCCAGGACGCCCTGATCACCGTCCTGTCGGAGAAGACGCTGCCGATCCCCGAGCTCAACCGCGAGGTGCAGGCCGAGCGCGGCTTCAACGTCATCGCGACGGCCAACGACCGCGACCGCGGCGTCAACGAGCTGTCCAGCGCCCTGCGCCGCCGCTTCAACACCGTCGTGCTGCCGGTGCCGGCCACCGCCGAGGAGGAGGTCGACATCGTCGCCCGCCGCGTCACCCAGCTCGGGCGGGCGCTACAGCTCCCGGAGACGACCACGGGGCCGGCCGAGATCCGGCGGGTGGTGACGGTCTTCCGCGAGCTGCGCGCGGGCGTCACCGAGGACGGGCGTACCAAGCTCAAGTCGCCCAGCGGCACCCTGTCCACCGCCGAGGCCATCTCCGTGCTGACCAACGGCATCGCGCTGGCCGCCCACTTCGGCGACGGCGTGCTGCGCCCGGCCGACGTGGCCGCCGGCATCGTGGGGGCCGTGGTGCAGGAGCCGATCTCCGACCAGGTGGTGTGGCGCGAATACCTCGAGACGGTGGTCCGGGAGCGCTCGGACTGGCGCGACTTCTACCGAGCCTGCCGCGAGGCCACATGACCGCCGGCACGCGCGAGAAGTCGGGGTCGCGGGCCGGGGTGCTCGTCGTCGGCGACGCCGGCGTCACCGTGCTCGGGGTGCGGCATCACGGGCCGGGCTCGGCGCGGGCGGTGCGGGCCGAGCTCGAACGCCTGCGTCCCGACACCATCCTCATCGAGGGGCCGCCCGAGGCCGACGCGCTGGTCCACCTCGCCCCCGACCTCGAACCACCCGTGGCGCTGCTGGCGCACGTGCCCGGCGCGCCGGCCCGGGCCGCGTTCTGGCCGTTCGCCGGGTTCTCGCCGGAGTGGCAGGCGATCCTGTACGGGGTGTCGGCGGGGATACCGGTGCGCTTCTGCGACCTGCCGGCCGCGCACACCCTGGCCGCCGACCCCGGGAGCGAGGGCCGCGAGGGCGCGGATCCCGAGGGCGCGGATCCCGAGGGCGCGGATCCCGAGGGCGCGGACCCCGAGGGCGCGGATCGCGACGGTGAGGGCCGCGAGGGCGAGGGCTCCGAGGGCGGCGTTTCCGACCTGCGGCGCGTCGATCCCATCGGCTCGCTGGCGGCGGCGGCCGGCTATGACGACCCCGAGCGCTGGTGGGAGGACGTCGTCGAGCACCACGGGGCCGGGCACCACGACGCCCAGGTGCCCTGGTTCGAGGTGATCGCCGAGGCCATGACCGCCGTACGCGAGGGGCACGTGCCCGACGAGCGGGAGGCCAGGCGCGAGGCCCACATGCGCAAGACCATCCGCGCCGCGCTCAAGCAGGGTCACACCCGGATCGCGGTCGTCTGCGGCGCCTGGCACGTGCCCGCCCTCGCCGGCCCCCTGCCGTCCGCCGGGGCCGACAACGCGCTGCTGCGCGGCCTGCCGAGGGTGAAGGCGGAGCTGACCTGGGTGCCGTGGACGTACGGGCGGCTGGCCTCCTGGAGCGGCTACGGCGCGGGCATCACCTCGCCGGGCTGGTACCACCACCTGTTCACCGCGCCCGACCGTCCCGTGGAGCGGTGGCTGGCCGAGGCGGCGGGGGTGCTGCGCGAGGAGGGGCTGCCGGTGTCGTCGGCGCACGTCATCGAGTCCGTACGCCTGGCCGGCAGCCTCGCCGCCCTGCGCGGGCGCCCCCTGGCGGGGCTGGGCGAGGTCACCGAGGCGGCCAGGGCCGTCCTGTGCGAGGGCGACGACCTGGCGGTGGAGCTGATCCAGCGGCGGATGGTCGTCGGCGACCGGCTCGGCCGCGTCACCGACGGCACCCCGATGGTGCCGCTCCAGCGCGACCTGCGCGAGCAGCAGCGGCGGCTGCGGCTCCGGCCCGAGGCGCTCGACCGCGAGATCGACCTCGACCTGCGCAAGCCGCTCGACCTGGAGCGCAGCCATCTCCTCCACCGGCTGCGGCTGCTGGAGGTGGGCTGGGGCACGCCGGGGCAGGCGCGCGGCAAGGGCACCTTCCGGGAGACGTGGACGCTGCAGTGGCGCCCGGAGCACGATCTCGCGCTCATCGAGCACGCCGCCCTCGGCACGACGGTGGCCGCCGCGGCCACCCGGCGAGCCGTGGACCTGGCCACGACAAGCCCCCCGACCGGCCATCCGCCGGCCGGTCATCCGCCGTCCACCCACCTGGCCGGCGGTGGGGCCGGTGGTGGGGGGGAGGGGGTGGCGTTGGCGGAGTTGACGGCGCTGGTGGAGCAATGTCTGCTGGCCGACCTGCCGCAGGCGTTGCCCGCCGTGCTGGCGGCGCTGTCGGCCAGGGCGGCGCTGGACACCGACGTCACGCACCTCATGGCGGCGCTGCCCGCGATGGTCCGCGCCCACCGGTACGGCGACGTGCGCGGCACGTCGGCCGAGGGGCTGGCGGTGATCGTCCGCTCGATGCTGGACCGGATCCGGGTCGGGCTGCCGGTGGCGGTGACGGGCCTCGACGACGGCGCGGCGGCCGACCTGCTCAAGCACGTGGACGCCGTGCACGCGGCCGTCGCCCTGCTCGCCGAGACGGCCGAGGGCACGGCCCAGCGCGAGCGGTGGCTGGCCACCCTGCGCGGCCTCAGCGATCGGCAGGACCTGCACGGGCTCATCGAGGGCCGGCTGACCAGGATCCTGCTCGACTCCGGCGGGCTCGACGACGCCGGCGATCGCATGTCGCGTGCCATGTCCCGCGGGCAGGCGCCGGCGCGGGCGGCGTCCTGGGTGGAGGGGTTCCTGGCGGGCGGCGGGCTGCTGCTGGTGCACGATCCGCGGCTGCTCGCCCTGGTGGACGGCTGGCTCACGGGGCTGTCGGGCGAGCAGTTCACGGACGTGCTGCCGTTGCTGCGCCGCACGTTCGGCGGGTTCGCCGCCCCGGAGCGCCGTTCGATCGGCGAGCGCCTGCGCTCGTCCGGCCACGACCGGGCCCGGGACGAGGGCGAGGGCGCAAGCGGCGACCTGGACGACCGCCGCGCCGCCGCAGCCGTCGCCACGGTCCTGTCGATCATCGGAAGAACCGGCCAGAGCACCGGAGAGCCGGGTACGGGAGCGTCGGGTGGGGAAGGGCCGGGCGCAGGAGGGCCGGGCGCGGGAGAGCCGGGCGTGGAAGGGCCGAGTACGGAAGGGCCAGGCACGGGAGAGCCGGGCGCGGGAGCGTCGGGTGTGGAAGGGCCTGGTGTGGAAGGGGTGGGGATGTTGGGTGGGGAGGGGTCGGGATGAGTCAGGAGCGCGGTGACGAGCGGATGCGGCGGTGGCGGCTGGTGCTCGGGGGCGGGGACGCCGACGGCACCGGGTGCGGCCTTCAGGGCACCGACGCGCGGATGGACGCGGCCCTGGCCGCCGTCTACGACCGCGGTGGCGGCGGGGCGGGCGAGGCCAGGGAGGGCGGGCTCGGCGCGTCCGCGCCGCGCGTGGCCCGCTGGCTGGGCGACATCCGCACGTACTTCCCCTCCACGGTCGTCCAGGTCATGCAGCGGGACGCCATCGAGCGGCTCAATCTCACCAGGCTCCTCCTCGAACCCGAGATGCTGGAGGCCGTGGAGCCGGACGTGCATCTGGTCGGCACCCTGCTCGCCCTCAACAAGGTGATGCCCGACCAGGCCCGCGAGTCGGCGCGGGCGGTGGTCCGCGCGGTGGTGGCGGAGCTGGAGCGCCGGCTGGCCCAGAAGACGCGGGCGGCGGTGACGGGCGCGCTGGACCGCTCGGCCAGGACGCACCGGCCCAAGCGGGTGGCCGACATCGACTGGGACCGCACGATCCGGGCGAACCTGAAGAACTACCTGCCGGAGCGGAACACGGTGATCCCGTCGCGGCTGGTCGGGTACGCCCGCCGCCAGCGGGCGGTGCAGCGCGAGGTGGTGCTGTGCATCGACCAGAGCGGCTCGATGGCGGCGTCGGTGGTGTATTCGAGCGTGTTCGGGGCGGTGCTGGCCTCGATGAGGTCGCTGAAGACGTCGCTCGTGGTGTTCGACACGGCGGTGGTGGACCTCACGGACCAGCTGCACGACCCGGTGGAGCTGCTGTTCGGCACCCAGCTCGGCGGCGGCACCGACATCAACCGGGCCATCGCCTACTGCCAGGGCCTCATCTCCCGCCCGGCCGACTCGATCTTCATCCTGATCAGCGACCTGTACGAGGGCGGGGTCCGGCAGGAGATGCTGCGCCGGGTGGCGGCCATGACGCAGGCCGGCGTCCAGGTGATCGTGCTGCTGGCGCTGTCGGACGAGGGGGCGCCGTTCTACGACCACGAGAACGCCGCGGCGCTGGCGGCCATGGGGGTGCCGGCGTTCGCCTGCACCCCCGACGCCTTCCCCGGCCTGATGGCCGCCGCGATCGAGCGGCGCGACATCGGCCAGTGGGCGGAGCGCCACCTCGGCGCCTGAGCCCTCACGTCCGGCCGCCCGTGGCCGCGGGGCTCAGTGGCCGGCCTGCCGGTCGGGGCGGACGTGCCGCGGCAGCAGGTACGACAGCGCGAACGTCAGCACCAGCAGCCCGGCCTCGACCCACACCGTGACCTCCATGGAGGCCCCGAAGTCCCACTCGGCGGCGAGCAGGTTGAAGAACAGCGTCCCCAGCACGGCGGTGCCGAGCGCGCCGCCGAGCTGCTGGATCGCGGTCAGGGTGCCGGAGGCGGAGCCGGACTCGTGCGGCTCGACCCCGGCCAGCACGATGTCGAAGAACGGCGCCATGGTCAGCCCCATGCCGATCCCGACCAGCCCCAGCCCGGGGGCGAGCTGCCAGGCGGTGACGTCGAGCCCGGCGACGTGGATGGTGAGGGCGAGCGCCGCCGCGCCGGCGGTCATGACGGCGACGCCGATCTGGAGCAGCCCGCGGCCCAGCTTCTCCTGCAGCCCGGACATCGCCAGCCCGAAGCCGACCACGCCGCCGATCGCCTGCGGCAGGCCGGCCAGGCCCGCCTGGAGCGGGGTGAAGCCGAGCCCGTTCTGGGTGTAGAGGCTGAAGACCAGGCCGAAGCCCATCATGCCGGAGAAGAAGACGAGGCCGGCGACGAGCCCGCCGGTGAAGGCCCGCTTGCGGAACAGGCTGGGGGTGACCAGCGGGTCCCGGCCGGCGGCGGCGCGGCGCGTCTCGTACCGGCTGAACAGGGCGAACACCACGGCGGAGGCGGCCATGGACGCGAAGCTCCACCAGGGCCAGCCCAGCTCGCGCCCCTGGATGAGCGGGTAGATCAGCAGCAGCGCGGCCAGCGAGACCAGCCCGACGCCGCCGAGGTCGAGCCTGGTGGCGTTGGACAGGCGGTATTCAGGCAGGAAGCGCAGCCCGGCGAGCGTGGCGGCCAGGCCGAGCGGCAGGTTGATCAGGAAGATCATGCGCCAGCCGGTGCCGAAGAAGTCGGCGTCCACGAGCCAGCCGGCCAGCACCGGGCCGCCGACCGACGAGATGGTCATGACGGGCCCGAACATGCCGAACGCCTTGCCCATCTCGTGCGGCGGGAACATCTCCTTGATCAGCCCCAGCCCCTGCGGCAACATCACGGCGCCGAACAGGCCCTGCAACACCCGGCTGCCGATCAGCATCTCCGGGCTGACCGCGACGCCGCACAGCAGGGACGCCACGGTGAAGCCGGCGGCGCCGACGAGGAACATGCGCTTCCTGCCGTACAGGTCGCCGAGCCGGCCGCCGGTGATGAGGCCGACGGCCATGGCGAGGGTGTAGCCGGCGCCGAGCCACTGGACGACGCTGTCGGTGCCGCCCAGGTCCTGCTGGATGGTGGGGGCGGCGATGGCGGTGACGAGCGCGTCGAGCAGGTCCATGACCTCGGCGGCGAGGATCACGAAGAGCGCGATCCAGCGCCACCGGTAGCCCTGGACCTCGCCCGTCGCCTCTGAGGTGGTGACGGTCATCGGGGGGTCTCCTCACGTGACAAGAACGACGTTCTATCTAACGAACGCTGTTCGTTACGAACAACGTTTTAGTAGCGAACAGTGTTCGTGTCAAGTACAGTGTTCGGTATGGACAGGACGAGGACGACCGAAGGCGTGCCCGTGCCTCCCTGGCGCAAGCCACGCCGGCAGCCGCAGCCCAAACGGCAGCTCAGCCAGGACCTCATCGTCGAGACCGGGCTGCGCATCCTGGACGCCGAGGGCTTCGACGCGCTGAGCATGCGCCGCGTCGCCCAGGAGCTCGACACCGGCCCCGCCTCCCTGTACGCGCACGTGGCCAACAAGGACGAGCTGCTGGAGCTGATCTACGACCGGGTGCTGGGCGAGATCGACCTGCCCGAGCTCGACCCGTCCCGGTGGAAGGAGCAGCTGCGCGCGTACTGCGTGGAGGTGCACCGCGTGCTCGGTCGGCACACCGACGTGGCCCGGGTCGCGCTGGCCAACATCCCCACGGGGGCCAACTCCCTGCGCGCCGGCGAGTTCGTCTTCGCGCTGCTCCTCGGGGCCGGCATGCAGCCGGTGGAGGCGTCCCTCGCGATGGACCGCCTCTCGCTCTACCTCGTCGGCGACGCCTACGAGGACTCCCTGCACTGGGCGCGGATGCGGGCCGCCGGGGTCGACAGCCCCGAGGAGTACTTCGAGCGGTTCGTCTCCCAGATCACCTCCTACTACCGTGCGCTGCCCGCCGACAGCTTCCCCTACCTGCACCGGTACATCGACGAGCTGACCGCCAGCGACAACGAGGACCGCTTCAGCTACGGGCTGGAGCTGATGCTCGACGGCATCGAGGCCCGCATGCCGAAGTCCTGACCCGCCCTCCCTCTCCCTGATGTAGGTCCAAGTGCCGAGAGGTGCCTAGGCCCTGCGCCCGATGTGCCGGCCCGGGCGCCGGCCCTAGCGTGACCCGCATGACGACGACTGTTGACAGCGCGCGGAAAGGCACCCGGCCGGTGACCGGCGTGGTGTCGGCGCCCTACCGGGCCCTGAGCTTCGGGCTCGTGGCCATCGTGACCCTGCTGGCGTTCGAGGCGATGGCGGTGGCCACGGCCATGCCGGTGGTGGCCCGCGAGCTGGACGGCATGCACCTGTACAACCTGGCTTTCAGCGCCACCCTGGCGGCCAGCGTGATCGCGACCGTGCTGGGCGGGCGGTGGAGCGACCGGCGCGGGCCGCTGGAGCCGATCTCGGTCGGGGTGGTGGCGTTCGTGGCCGGGCTGCTGCTGGCGGGGTTCGCGCCGAACATGGAGGTGTTCGTCGCCGGGCGGTTCGTGCAGGGGCTCGGCGCCGGGGCCACCCAGGTCGCCCTGTACGTGCTGGTCGCCCGTGTCTACCCCGGCGCGCTGCATCCCAAGGTGTTCGCGTTGTTCTCGGCGGCCTGGGTGGTGCCGTCGATGGTGGGGCCGGCGATCGCCGGGTTCGTGGTGGAGAACGCCGACTGGCGGTGGATCTTCCTCGGCGTCTCGCTCATCGTCGTCCCGTCGGCGCTGCTGCTCTGGCGCGGCACCGCCGGCCGCGACCTCGGCAACGGCCCCGGGGCCGCCGACACCGCCGCCGACGCTGCGGGGGCCGCCACCGCCGCGGGGCCCGCGCCCCGTCTGCGCGGCAAGCTCGTCCTGGCCGCGCTGACCGCCGTGGCCGCCGCGCTCATCCAGTACGGCAGCGCGCTCGAACTGGCCGGCCTGCCCCTGCTCGTGGCCGGTGCCGTCCTGCTGGCCGCCGCCCTGCCGCGGCTGCTGCCGCGCGGCGCGCTGCGGGCCGCGCCCGGGCTGCCGGTCGCGCCCGTCCTGCGCGGCCTGGCGTTCGGCTCGCTCACCGCCGCCCAGGTGCTCATCCCCCTCATGCTCATCAACGAGCGCGGGCTCAGCGCCACCGCCGCCGGCATCGTGCTCACGATCGGCGCGCTCGGCTGGTCCACCGGGTCCTGGCTCAAGGGCCGGGGCCGGATCAGCCACCTGCTGGCCATCCGCGGCGGCGCCGCCATGCTCACCACCGGGCTGGCGCTGGTGACGCTCGTGCTGGTGGACGCGGTGCCGCTCGTGCTCGCGCACGTGGCCATGGCCGTCGCCGGGCTCGGCATCGGCATGCTGCACCCGACGGTGTCCGTGCTGGTGCTGGAGATGTCCGAGCCGGGTGAGGAAGGCCAGAACAGCGCGGCCGTCGGCGTCGGCGAGTCGGTCTTCACCGTGGTGGCCGTGGCGGCCAGCGGCGCCCTGTTCACCGCCACCGGCGGGAGCTACGCGGTGGGCCTGCTCACCAGCGTGGCGCTGGCGGCTCTGGCGTTCGTGCTGGCCCCGCGTTTGGTCCGTTCCCGGACAGCAGGCACTATGGAGGGAACCGCGCCATAAAAGGGGGGTACATGCCGCGAGTGCGTGAGCTGGAGGTCTTCCGGCTGGTCCTGCCGTACGGCAAGAGGTCGGAGACCCTGCTCGTCAAGCTCACCGACCACGGCGGCATGACCGGGTGGGGCGAAGCGCCCTGCCCGCAGCCGAAGATCTGGTCGAAGCTGGAGGAGACGCTGGCCGCCCTGCTCATCGGCGTCGACTGGGAGCACCCCGACGCCGTGCCGAGCGGCGACCCGGCGGTGGACATGGCCTGCTGGGACCTGTGGACCAGGATGCGCGGCGTGCCGCTCGCCGAGGCGATCGGCGGCACCCGCACCTCGCTCATGGCCACCGTGCGCCTGTCGCCCGACCCGTCGCCCGAGAGCCTGGTCAGCCGGGTCAACCAGCAGGTCTGCGCCGGGTACGGGCACGTCACGCTGGACGTGCGGCCCGGCTGGGACGTCGAGCCGGTACGGGCGGTGCGGGCCGCGTACCCGGCGCTGACCCTGGCCGTCGACTGCGGCAACGCCTACACCGACCAGGGCCAGCTCGTCGCCCTCGACTCCTACGGCCTGGAGGTCATCGAGCGGCCCTTCGCCACCGGCGACGTCCACGCCCACGCCAGCCTCCAGGACCAGGTGTCGGCCTCGGTGGCCGTCGAGGTCGCCTCGACCGCCGAGCTGGACGACTACCTGACCCTGCGGGCCGCGCGGGTGCTGCTGCTGCGGCCCACCGCGTTCCCGTCCCTGACCGAGGCCCGCCGCGCCCACGACCGGGCGGCGGCGGCCGGCTGGGACATCCAGTGCGCGGGCGGCCAGGGAGCCGGCCTGGCCAGGGCGGCGACCGTCGCCGTCGCCAGCCTGCCCGGCTGCACGCTGCCCTGTGACGTCACCCAGCCGCCCCGCCAGAACCAGATCGTCACCCCGATCGTGGGCGCGAACGAGGGGGTCATCGCGGTCCCGCTGACGCAGTCCGGGCTCGGCCACGACATCGACGAGAGCCGGCTGCGCAGGCTGTCGAAGGAGTCGTTCCACGCCTGAGCCGCCGCGGCCCGCCCTCCGGGGCCCGGGCCGCGGCGCCGGGCGGGCGCTCGTGGTGGGCGCCGGGCAGCCGGGTGCGCTACGAGGTGGCCGACCTGCTGGACCCGCCGCGGGCGTGGTGGCGGGCGTACGACCTGGTGGTGGAGATCATGACGGTGCCCGCGCCGCCGTGGCCGCTGACCCCGTCCGAGATCGCGGCGTTCGCGGTGGACGGGCTGGAGCCGGTCGCCGTCGAGGAGCTGCGGCACGGGGGCGCCACCGCTGGCGCGCCACCTTCCACCGCCCCGCCTGACCCTCACAGGAGGGGCAGGCCGCTCCTGTGCAGGTTGAGGCTGTTCGTGAGCGCGCCGGTAAGGATGTCCGGCATGCCGTGGAAGCGTCGGCCGACCGAGATGAGGGAGTCCCGCAGGCCGTGCGCGTAACCGACCGTCCCGTCGTCGGCCGGCGCCAGCACGGTCGATGCCAGCGCGGTCGATGCCTGCGCGGTCGATGCCTGCGCGGTCGATGCCTGCGCGGTCGATGCCTGCGCGGTCGATGCCTGCGCGGCGGGCGCCAGGGCGGCGAGGGAGAGCGCGGTCAGCGGCAGCGCGGTCAGCGGCAGCGCGGTCAGTGACAGGGCGGTCAGCGGCAGGGCGGTCAGCGGCAGGGCGGTCAGTGATCGCGCGGTCAGTGACAGGGCGGTGGCGAGCGGGCGGGCGCGGCGGCGGTGCGGCATGGCGGCCTCCAGACGGACGGACGGACGGATGCGTCGGCTTCGTCCAGGACATCACCCCCTGCCCGGAATTCCCGCCCGCCGTCCCGGCACCAGGCCGGTTCTTTACCGTCCGGCCCGCCGGACAGCCCGCCGGACAGCCCGCCGGACGGCCTGCTGGACGGCCCCCGCTGGACGGCCCGCGCGCCGGGGTCAGGGGGTCGCCAGGGCGGCTTCGAGCAGCAGGGAGCCGGCGCCGAGCAGGGCGGCGTCGCGGCCGGCGCGGGCCGGGGCGATCTCCAGGTCCCTGGTGGCCAGCGGCAGGCAGCGCTCCCAGACGGCGGCCCGGATCGAGGTGATCAGCGGCTCGGCGGCCGACAGACTGCCGCCCACGGCCACCACGTCCGGGTTGAAGAAGTTGACCAGGACGGTGAGCACCTCGCCGATCCTGCGGCCGGCGTTGCGTACCAGGCTGGTGGCCTCCGGGACGGCGTCGTGCACCAGCCCCACGATGTCGGCCGGCCGCTCCACCGCGATCCCGGCCTCGGCCAGCGCGGCGGTGAGCGCGGCCCCGCTGGCGTACGCCTCCAGGCAGTCGGGGTGGCCGCAGGCGCAGATGACCGAGGAGTCGGAGCTGACCCGCACGTGGCTGATGTCGCCGGCCGCGCCGCGCCCGCGGTGCAGCCGGCCGTTGACGATCACGCCGCATCCTATGCCGGTGCCGGCCTTGACGACCATGAGGTTCTGGCGGTCGGGCCACCAGCGGGCCTCGCCGGCGGCCATGAGGTTGGCGTCGTTCTCGACGAGGATGGGCAGGTCGTAGCGGGCGGCGAGGTGGTCGGCCACCGGGAAGCCGTTCCAGCCGGGCATGCGGGACGGCGTGACGACGCGCAGCGTGGCCGGGTCCACCGGCCCGGGGACGCCGGTGCCGATCCCGCGCAGCGGCACCGACCGCGGCACGTGCTCGGCCAGCAGCTCGTCGAAGGCGTCGGCCACGCGGTCGAGCGTGGCCTGCGGCCCGTCGGCGATGTCGCAGGGCCGCTCCTCGATGACGAGCGGCGTGCCGCTGAGGTCCACCAGCCCGAGCCGCGCGTGGTGGGCGCCCAGGTCGGCGACGGCCAGCACGCCCGCCGTCGGGGCCAGCCGCAGCCGGCGCGGCCGGCGCCCGCCGCGCGAGGTGCCCGAACCCTCCTCGGCCAGGAGCCCGGCGTCGATGAGCTCCTCCACGCGCAGCGACACGCTGGAGGCGGCCAGGCCGGATAAGCGGGACAGCTCGGCACGCGACTCGGCCTTGCCGGTGGCGACGAGTCGCAGCAGGTCGCCGTGTGCCCCCTGCACGGGCAGCCGCTGGTTCATGGGAGATACCTACCACGCCAGCACTTCGGCCGACAACGTGTTGACTTGCTCCGAAATCACCCACTACGGTCCCCCTTATCTTCGAAATCGAAGGAAGTGACCGTTCATGAAGAGGTTTGTCGCCCTCGCCGCTGTCGCCTTTTTAGGGCTCGCGGGCTGTGGCGAGTCGAGCAGCCCCGCCGTGCCGGCGGTGCCGGGTGAGAGCACCCAGGCGAAGGCCGGCGCGCTGGCCAAGGCGCCCGTCGCGGACGCCGCCGACATCCTGCCCGGCTCCACCATGGAGAAGATCAAGCAGCGCGGCGAGCTCCTCGTGGGCGGCTCGCTGGACGCGCCCCTGCTGTCGCAGCAGAACCCGGTGAGCGGCGAGGTCGAGGGCTTCGACGCCGACATGGGCAAGGCTCTGGCCACGTACATCCTGGGCGAGCCCAAGGTCAAGATCGTCAACTCGGCGTCGGAGACCCGCGAGGCGCTGCTGGCCAACGGCACCGTGGACGTCGTCTTCCAGACGTACACGATCACCGAGGAGCGGGCGAAGCAGGTGGCGTTCGCCGGGCCGTACTACACCTCCGGCCTGACGATCGCGGTGAAGAAGGGCACGACCGGCATCACCAAGCCCGAGGACCTCAACGGCAAGAAGGTGCTGGCCGGCGCGAACACCCCCGCCATCCCGGCGATCAAGAAGCTGGCGCCGCAGGCGGAGATCATCACGTTCGGCAGCGACCCCGAGTGCGTCCAGGCGCTCAAGCAGGACCGCGGCGTCGCCTACGTCCAGGACGAGACGATCCTCATCGCCGACGCCAAGAAGGACCCGTCGATCGAGATCGTGACCAAGCCGTTCACCAGCGACCCGTACGGCATCGGTCTCAAGCACGGTGACGAGCAGTTCAAGACGTTCGTCAACGGCTGGCTGAAGAAGATGCAGGACGCCGGAGCCTGGCAGGAGATCTGGAAGAACTCCATCGGCACCGTGGTGACCGGCGACGCCCCGGCGCCGCCGCGGATCGGCTCCGTGCCGGGGTCCTGATGTCCGTCCTCCTCGATCACCTGCCCGAGCTGTGGCAAGGGCTGATCGTGACGTTCCAGCTCACCGCCGCGTCCTTCGCGGGCGCGGCGGTGCTGGGCGTCCTGGTCTGCGCCATGCGCGTGGCCCCGGTGACGGTGCTGCGCGCCCTCGGCACCGCCTACGTCGAGACGCTGCAGAACCTGCCGCTGCTGGTGCTGCTGGTGCTGGCCTTCTTCGGCCTGCCCGAGATCGGCCTCAAGGCCGAGCCGCTGGTGACGGCCGTCGTGGTGATCGCCGTGTACGAGGCCGCCTACATCGCCGAGGCGCTGCGCTCGGGCGTGAACTCGGTGGCCAAGGGGCAGGGCGAGGCGGCGCGGGCGATCGGGCTGACGTTCGGCCAGTCGCTGCGGCACGTGGTGCTCCCGCAGGCGCTGCGGACCGTCGTGCAGCCGATCGGCAACATCTTCATCGCGACCACCATGAACACCGCCCTGGCCGCGGCCGTCGGCGTCGTGGACCTGACCGCGGCCGCCAACCGGGTGAACCTGGTCGAGGCCCAGCCCATCCCGATCTTCGTCGGGGCGGGCATCGCGTACGGGCTGATCGCCGCCGCGGCCGGTCTCGTCACCGGGCGGCTGGAGCGGCGGCTGGTGATCCTGCGATGAGCGCCCCGGTGAGCAGCACCGTCCTGTTCGACGAGCCCGGGCCGCGGGCACGCCGCCGCATCCGCGTGGCGACCGTGCTGGGCGCGCTGGCCGCGCTCGCCCTGGCCGCCCTCGCCGTGCGGCAGTTCGCCGCCAACGGCCAGCTCGACGCCGCCCGCTGGCAGCCGTACGCGACCTGGCCCATGTGGCGGTACCTGCTGGACGGGCTGTGGTCCACGTTCCTGGCGGCCGTCGTCGCGGCGGCGCTGTCCATGACGCTCGGGGTGGCCCTGGCGCTGGGCCGGCTGTCGGCCTCGCCCTGGGTGCGCCGCCCGGCCGCCGCCTACGTCGAGGTGGTCCGGGTGGTCCCGGCGCTGCTGCTGGTGTACGTGGTGCTGTTCGCGCTGCCGCGCTACGGGCTGGACCTGCCGCTGTTCTGGAAGCTGGTCGTGCCGCTGACCGTGTCCAACGCGGCCGCGTACGCGGAGATCTTCCGCGCCGGCATCACCTCGGTCGAACGCGGCCAGACGGAGGCGGGCCTGGCGATCGGCCTCACCCTGCGGCGGACGATGTGGCTGATCGTGTTGCCGCAGGCGGCCCGCCGGGTGCTGCCCTCGCTGGTCAGCCAGTCGGTCGGCCTGCTCAAGGACACCTCGCTCGGCTTCGTCGTCAGCTACGGCGAGCTGCTCTACAGCGGCAAGGTGCTGGCCGCCTACAACGGCCTGCTCATCCAGACGTACCTGGTGGTCGCGCTGATCTACCTGGTGGTCAACGCGTCCCTGTCCAAGCTGGCCCGCGTCCTGGAGGCCCGCCAGCGCACCGCTCTGAAGAGGAGGACCGCACGTGCCGCCACTGCCACCACCATCACCGGCACCGTCGCCTGATGCCGGGCTCGCCGTGCTGGCCGAGGTGATCCGGTCGGACTTCGTGGAGAGCGTCCACTACGGCAGCGCCGTCGGGCTCGGCCCGTCGGGGCGGGCGGAGGTGGCGCTGGGCCGGCCCGAGGCGCCGGTGCTGCCGCGCTCGTCCGCCAAGCCGTTCCAGGCCCTGGCCTGCCTGACGTCCGGCGCCGCCCTCGCCGGCCCGCGGCTGGCGATCGCCGCGGGCAGCCACACCGGCGAGGACTTCCACGTGCGCCTCGTCCGCGAGCTGCTCGCCGACTACGGCCTGGACACCGGCGCGCTGGGCTGCCCGCCGTCCTGGCCCGAGGACCGCGCCACGGCGGAGCGGCTGATCCGGGAGGGCGCGGGGGAGTCGCGCGAGCGCATGAACTGCTCCGGCAAGCACGCCGCCATGCTCGCCGCCTGCGTCGCCAACGACTGGCCCGTCACCTCCTACCTGTCCCCGGGCCACCCGCTCCAACAGCGGGTGCGCGCGGCCACCGAGGAGCTGGCGGGGGAGAAGGCCGCCCACGTCGCGGTGGACGGCTGCGGCGCGCCCCTGTTCGGGCTGTCCCTGACCGGCCTGGCCCGCGCCGTGCAGGCCCTGGTCCTGGCCGAGCCGGGCAGCGGAGCGCGCCAGGTGGCCGACGCGATGCGCGAGCACCCCGAGTACGTCGGCGGCACCGGCCACCAGAACACCGACCTCATGCGGGCCCTGCCGGGCACCGTGGTCAAGGGCGGGGCGGAGGGCGTGCTGGTGGCGGCGACCGCGTCGGGGCACGCGGTGGCGGTCAAGGTCATCGACGGCAGCCCGCGCGCGACCACGGCGATCGCGCTGGCGGTGCTGCGGCGGATGGGCTGCGACGTCGCGCCGGCGGAGGGCTTCGAGCGGGTGGACGTGCTGGGCGGCGGCGTCCCGGTGGGCCGGATCGCCGCGACGGTGTGACCAGGAGCCGCCCGGGACCGGTGGCCTCGCGCCCGGGACCGGTGGCCCCGCGCCCGGTGGCGCGGCGACCGGTGGCCCCGCGACCGGTGGCGTGGTGTCCGGGACCGGTGGCCCCGCGACCGGTGGCGCGGCGGCTCAGGGAGTGACGGCGTCCCCGGTACCCGCCGCCAGGAGCCGGGCCACGTACGCGTGGGAGGGCGGCCCGCAGCGGGCGAACACCTCGCCGACGGCGGCGTGCAGCTCGGGCAGGGCCCAGTCGGCCGGCAGCAGCTCGGCCGGCAGGGGCGGCACCCGTACCGTGTCCACCAGCGCGCCGCCGAGCAGCCGGACGTAGGCGGCCAGCGTCGCGCCGTCCGGCTCCGGGGGCGCCGACCAGCCCCGGACGGCGGCGCGCAGCCGGGCGGCGTGCTCGCGGAAGCGGCCGTTCAGCTCGGCCAGGTCCCACGCGCGGTAGGCGACCTCGGCGGCGTCCGCCACCGGCAGCCCCACGTGCCCGTGATAGACCGTCCCCGCCGGGGGCGGATCGCCCAGCTCGGCGACCAGCAGGGCCCGGCGGTCGGTCGGCGAGATCAGCACGCCCGGCTGCATGAGCCCGTAACGGGCGAGCGTGGCGGCACGCCGCAACCGGTCGCGGTAGGCGCGCTGCGCCTCGGGAACGGTGTAGAAGACCGCGTGGAAGCGGCCCTCCCAGGCGGGCGGCGGGCCGGGCTGCCGGTCCCGGGCGCGCCGGAAGTCGGCCAGGAAGCCGCCCGCGAGCCGGTAGTCGGCGCCCCTGCCGCGCGGCGTGGCGGCGAGCAGCCCGTCGCGGCGCATCCTGGCGATCAGCGAGCGCGCCGCGCCCTCGCTCAGCCCCAGGTCCGTGAGCAGCCGCACCAGGACGACGCCGGGCAGCTCCTCGCGCCGCGCCACTCCGTACAGGAACGGGACGAGAGCGGTATGGGGCCCTCGCGAGGCATGGGCGGGACCCGCCGGACCTGTTACGCTCTTGCTCACGATCGTGAGTCTATACGACACATGAAGGGCGGGCCGCATGACGGAACCGGCAGAAACGCAGGCTCAGCGCGGCAAGGACGGCGGCGGGGGCCCGTCGATGCTGCTCAACCTCCTCCCTTCGATCCTGTTCGGCGTGGTCCTGCCGTTCGTCACCTACGGGATGCTGACCGACCGCGGCCACGCGCCGGTGACCGCGCTGCTGCTGTCGTCGTTGTGGCCGGTCGCCGACCTGGTCCTGTACCTCGCGATCAAGCGGCGGGTGGACGAGTTCGGGCTGATGATGCTGGTCCTGCTGCTGCTCGGCGCGCTGAGCGCGGTCGCGTACAACACCACCGAGCTGTTCTTCGTCAAGGACTCGGCGATCACCGGGCTGCTGGGGCTGACGTTCCTGGGCAGCCTCGCGCTGTCCCGGCCGATCATGTTCTACCTGGGGCGCAAGTTCGCCACCGACGGCACGCCCGAGAGCCTGGCCTACTGGAACGGGCTCTGGCGGTACCCGGGCTTCCGCCGCACCCAGTACCTGCTGACGACGGTGTGGGGGGTGGCCTTCCTGCTGGAGGCGGCCGTGCGCGTCCCGCTGGCGTACGTGCTGCCGACGCAGACGATGCTGCTGGTCAGCAACGTGCTGCCGATCGTGGTGGTGGCGGCGCTCGTGACCTGGACGATCTTCATGGCGAGACGCGGCCGCGCCCGCTCCGCCGCCGCCCAAGCGGCCGCCCCGGCGCCGGGGTCAGGGGTCGGGTGATCCGGCCAGCCGCTCGGCGGCCGTGTGCCCGGCGCCCGTGGTGCGCCGGAGGAAGCCGGCGATCAGTGTGAGCTGCTCGTCGGTGTAGTCCTCGCAGAGCCGGTCCATCTCGGCGTTCATCCCGGCGAAGAGGCGGAACAGCTCCTGGTTGCGCTCGCGGCGCGCCCGGACGGTGACGGCGCGACGGTCGGGGCCGTCCGGGTCGCGTTCACGGACGATCCAGCCGGCGCGCTGGAGCCGGTCGAGCACCCCGGTCACGGTCGCCGGGTGCAGCCCGGCCCGCCGCGCCAGGGTGCTGGGGCTGAGCGGGCCGTGCAGGTTGATGAGGTCGAGGCAGCTCCAGTCCACGTCCTTGAGCTCGGCCTTCGTGCCGAACTGGCGGTTCAGCAGGGAGAGCTGGAGGTTCAGGTCGCGCAGGGCGGCCTTGACCTCCCTGGTCAGCCGCCTCCGATTCGCTACGGAATCCATATGGTATGACTCTCATATTAGATGCTACGGTTCTCATATGATATGCCGATCAAGCATCACTGGGGGAGTCCTGTCATGATCCTGGTCACCGGAGCCGCAGGGCTCGTCGGACGCCCCCTCGTCGACCTGCTCCTGCGGCGGGGCGCCAAGGTGCGGGCGGTCACCCGCGACCCGCTGGCCGCCGCCCTGCCCGCCGAGGCCGAGGTCGTGGCCGGCGACCCGTCCCGCCCCGGCACCCTGGCCGGCGCCCTCGACGGGGTCACCGCCGTGTTCCTCAACCCGCGCGCCCTCGGCCGCTCGCCCGACCCGCGGATCGTCGCCGAGGCCGCCGCCACGCTGCTGCGCATGGCCCGCGACCGGGGCGCGACCCGGGTGGTCGCCATGTCCGCGCTCAACGTGGACCACGACCTGTCCGAGCAGCCGTCACGGCTCGCCCACGACTACAACAAGGAGGTGGAGGCCGCCGCCGTCGCCTCCGGCCTGGAGTGGGCCGCCCTGCGCTCCGGCTACTACGCCTGCAACACCGTCCCCTCGTGGGCGCCGCAGATCCGGGCCGGAGACGTCGTGCGCAGCGCTCACGCTGCGGCGTCCTGGGCCCCGCTGCACGAGCGCGACCTCGCCGAGGTCGCCGCCCACGCCCTGGTCACCGGCGAGCTCGCCGGACGCCGGCCGGTGCTGACCGGGCCGCGCTCGCTCACCCAGGAGGAGATGGTCACGATCATCGGGACGGCGATCGGCAGGCCGCTGCGCTTCGAGGAGATCGCGCCGGAGGCGGCCGTCGAGGGCATGGTCCGCGGCGGCGTGCCCCGGGCGTCGGCCGAGGGCTTCATGGCGCTGCAGGGGCGGTCGTACCTCCAGCACGGCCTGGTCTCGGGCGAAGTGGAGCGCGTTCTCGGCCGCCTCGGGCTCGGCTTCGAGGAGTGGGCGCGGGAGCACGCCGCGGCGTTCTCCGGCTGAGGCGCCCGGGGCCGGCGGACGCCGGCCCGGCAACCTGGCCGCTCGGCGGGGTTGCGGGGGCGCGCACCGGTCAGAGGGCGCCGCCGCAGCCCTCGGTCAGGCCCTTCACCGGGTCGTTCTCCGCCGCCGTCGCCTTCTTCTTCGGCGTCTTCCTGGGCGTCGGGCTCGCCGTGACCGCCGCGCCGGCCTCGGCAGCCGGGCCGGCGGAGGAGGTCGCCGCGACGGCCGGCCTCGGGTCGGTGGAGTCGCGGATGGCCTTGGCGGTGATGCCGCGGATCTTGTCCCAGTCGGGGTAGCCGGTGCTGATCAGCGGGGGCACGAACTGCACGCTCGACACCTTCGCGTTCTTGACCTTCAGCGCGAGCGGCACCAGGTCGCTGAGCAGCGAGCGCGGGATGTCGGTCTTGATGAGCTCCTTGGTGGCCAGAGCGATCTTGTTGAAGCGGGTCAGCACCGTCGCCGGATCCGCCTGGGTCAGCAGGGCGCCCAGCACGCAGCGCTGGCGGCGCATCCGGGTGTAGTCGTCGCTGTTGGTGCGCGAGCGGGCGTACCACATCGCGTCGGCGCCCTTGAGCTTGCGCGTCCCGGCCTTGACCAGGCCCTCGTTGTACTTGCCGAACACCACGTCCTTCTCGACCGTGAGCGTGATCCCGCCGATCGCGTCGACGAGCCGGGCGAAGCCCCACATGTTGACCAGGGCGTACCAGTCGACCTTGACGCCCAGCGTGTAGCCGATCGTGTCCATGAGGACCTTCGGGCCCTGGTGCTGCCTGCCGCCGAAGAGCTCCGGGTGCGCGTCGGCGTACTCCCAGACGCTGTTGAGCAGGTCGCTGCGGCCGCCGCCGGGGTCGGGCGGCAGGCGGAAGCCGTCGGGGAAGCGCTGGGCCATCGGGGTGCCGGGGCGGAAGCGCACGTCCTCCAGGTTGCGCGGCAGGCTGAACAGCACGGTGTTGCCGGTGCGTACGTCCACGCTGGCCAGGTTCATGCTGTCGGTGCGCACGCCGGGCCTGTGGCCGTCGGCGTCGCCGCCGAGCAGCAGGATGTTGACCCGCTCGCGCCCCGCCCACGGGTCCTCGGGCACCGGCCGCGCCACGGCGGGGGACCCGGGGCCGGCGGGCTCGGCGGGGGCCTCGGGGAAGATCTCGTTGAGCGTCTCCTGGCTGGTCCACGCCAGGTTGCCGAGAACGCCGAACGGCACCACCACGAGCACCGCCAGCAGCCCCGCCGTCGTGCCGGCGAGGATCTGCCCGCCCTGCGGCAACCGGCCGGGCCGCAGCACCACGAACGAGTGGACGATCAGCGCGAACCACGCCACCGCCAGCACGGCCGTCCCGGCGATGATCGCCGTCATGGCGGAGTTGTCGACCAGGGAGCCCGCCAGGCTGCCGAGGTCGGTCGCCAGCCACACCCCGAGCGCCGCCAGCAGGAGCGCGGCGTAGCAGGAGACCAGGACCAGCCCCGTCTTGCGCCAGCCCGCGCGCAGGTGGGCCGCGCCGGGCACCAGCGCCGCCAGCACCAGCCAGCCCAGGAGTCCTCCGGTGCTCACCGGTGCCTTCGCCTGCCGCACGCCTGCCTGCTGCACGCCATCCCCGTTTCCCCGCATATGCCACCGTAGGCCCGAATTGAGGCGGCAGCCTACGCACCGAATACGAAATATGTCTTTATCGGAGGATGAACATCCGCAACCGAATAAGATTCGGTGCATGGCCTTCACCGAGATCGCGTACGACCTGGCCGACCGCGTGGCCACCCTCACATTGTGTCGCCCCGAGCGCCTGAATGCGTTCACGCCGACCATGCGTGCCGAACTCATCGAGGCGTTCGACCGCGCCGACGCCGACGACGAGGTCCGCGCAGTGGTCGTGACCGGCGCCGGGCGCGCCTTCTGCGCGGGGGCGGACCTCGGCGGGGGCGGCGGCACGTTCAGCCACCGGGAGCGGGGCGAGAGCGTGGACGGCGCGCCGCGCGACGGCGGCGGCACCGTGGCGCTGCGCGTCGCCCGCTCGCTCAAACCGGTCATCGCCGCGATCAACGGCCCCGCCGTCGGCGTCGGCGTCACGATGACGCTGCCGATGGACGTGCGGCTGGCCGCGCGGTCGGCGCGCTTCGGGTTCGTCTTCGCCCGCCGCGGCATCGTCACCGAGGCCGCGTCGAGCTGGTTCCTGCCGCGCATCGTGGGCATCTCGCAGGCCATGGAGTGGGCGGCCACCGGCCGGGTCTTCCCGGCCGCCGAGGCGCTGGCCGGCCGGCTGGTGTCGCGGGTGCTGCCGGACGAGGAGCTGCTGCCGGCCGCGTACGCGCTGGCCAGGGAGATCGCCGACAACACCGCGCCCGTCTCGGTCGCCGCGATCCGCCGCCTGATGTGGTCCGGCCTGTCGGCGGCCTCGCCGTGGGAGGCGCACGCCGCCGACTCGCGGCTCATGGCCGAGCTGGGCGGCGCCCCCGACACGGTCGAGGGGGTGACGGCCTTCCTGGAGAAGCGGCCGGCCGACTTCCCGATGAGGGTGAGCAGGGACCTGCCACCCGGTGTACCGTCCTGGCCCGACAATCCCTATGGTGACTGACATGTACGAGATCACCACTCTGCACCTGCCCGCCGACTTCGAGGGCGAGGTCGTCGCGACCCTGGTGGCCAGGACGACGGCCGGGTCCCGCAGGGCGGTCCTCTACCTGCACGGCTTCACCGACTACTTCTTCCAGGACCACCTGGCCGACCACTACGTCCAGCGCGGCATCGACTTCTACGCCCTCGACCTGCGCAAGTACGGCCGCTCCCTGCTGCCCCACCAGACCAGGGGCCTGATCAGGAGCGTCACCGACTACTTCCCGGAGATCGACGAGGCCGTCCGCATCATCCGGCGCGACCACGACGAGCTGACCATCAACGCCCACTCCACCGGCGGCCTGGTCGCCGCCCTGTGGGCCGACCGGGTGCGCGGCCGGGGGCTGGTGCAGGGGCTCGCGCTCAACAGCCCGTTCTTCGACCTCAATGTGCCCGCCCCGCTGCGCGCCGCCGCCGACCTGCTCAGGACGCCGCTGTCGTACACGCGCCGCGCGCTCCCGCTCGGCGTCAGCACCGTCTACGGGCAGACCCTGCACCGCGAGCACGGCGGCGAGTGGGACTACGACCTGGAGCTCAAGCCGCTCGGCGGCTTCTCGGTGCACGCCATGTGGCTGGCCGCCATCCGGCGCGCGCAGCGCCGCCTGCACAAGGGGCTCGCGGTGGACGTCCCGGTGCTGGTGCTGGCCTCCGCCAGGGGCCTGCGGGTACGTGACCTCGTGCCCGAGGCGCGCTCGGCCGACATCGTGCTCGACCCCGCCCACATCGCCCGCTGGTCCACCTCGCTCGGGCCGCACGTCACCTGCGTCCGCATCCAGGACGGCCTGCACGACCTGGTGCTGTCGGCCGAGCCGGTGCGCAAGCAGGTCTTCGCCGAGCTCGACCGCTGGATGAACGCCTACGTCTACCAGGGGAACGAGAACAGGCCGTAGTAGGCCGCCGCCACCATCAGCAGCCCGGTGCCGCCCAGCACGCCCGCCACCGCGACGTGCTGCCAGCGGCCCGGCCGCATGCCCTCGCGCAGCGCCGACACCACCGCCGCCACCGCCGTGACCTCCTGCACGAGCATGAGCACGGCCAGGATCCGCACCACCAGCCACCCGGCCAGCACCGCGGGCCAGGCGCCCGCCTGGTTGATCGAGAACAGCACGAGCAGCATGATGAACGCCACCACCGACACCAGCAGCCCCAGGCTGGTCCAGGCGATCCTGACGAGGCGGCGGCGGATCGGCGGCCACAGCCGGGCGTTGGTCTCGGCGACGACGAGCTGGTGGCCGCGGCCCCGCAGGCGGACGACGATGGCGGCGACCGGGCCGGCGACGTACCCGACGGCGGCCAGGCAGATCGTCAGGCCGAGCATCGTGCCGCCGGCGTACCAGGGGGCCGCCGGCACGTCACTGGCCTCGAAGCGCTGCACGGGGGTGGCGCCCGCCATGTGCACCGCCGGCGTGGCGGTGGCCGGCAGGCCGGTGATCCAGTTGGTCAGCGTCTCCAGGTAGCCCTCGGTGAACGGGCCGCCGCCGACCCGCATGGCGTGGTCGCCCTTGCCCATGAAGCGGATCGTGTAGGAGTCGTTGCCCGCCTCGCCCATCGCGGTGATGAGCGCCTTGGTGGACTCGACGAAGGGGATCGAGGGGTCCATGGTGCCGTAGAACGCCAGGACCGGCACCTTGACCCGGCTCAGCGCGGGCATCGCGTCGTAGCGCAGGAAGGTGAAACCGACCCCGCCCATCGCCCTGGTCAGCAGGTCGCGCGCACCGATGGGGGCCCGCAGCCGCAGTAACTGCTCGTTGAGCGCCCAGGCGACCTGGCGCAGCGGGGAGACGTTGGGCGAGGACACCAGCACCACGAACCCGACCGCCGGGCTCTTGGCCGCCGCGATCGGCACCACCCAGCCGCCCTCGCTGACGCCCCAGATCCCGATCCGCGCCGGGTCCACCTCGGGCCGCGCGCGCAGGTACTCCACCATGCGCAGGACGTCGTCGGCCAGCAGGCCGAAGTCGCGCTCGCGGAAGTCGTAGCCGACCGTGCGCTTGTCGAAGGCGATCGTCACCACGCCCGCCTTGGACAGGAACTCCGCCTGCGGCGTGAACTCGGTGCGCGAGCCGTTGCCCGACCCCGACACGAACACCATCGCCGGGTGCCGCCCCGGCGCCAGCGGCGTCCGCATCGTCCCGTACAGCCGCTGGCCCTCCGCGGCGACCGAGATCTCCTGCCGGCGGATCGGATAGGCGGTCGTCACCCGCCCCAGCTCCTGCCGCGGCTGCGGCGGGATCGCCTGGAAAGCGGGGTCGGCCTTGAGCGGCGGAGGGTCAAAGGCCGGTGGCAGGACGTAACCGACCGTCGCGAGCGCCACCAGCACCAGACCGGCGGCGACGCTCAAGGTGCCACGGCCCGTGCGCATCGGCCTCCCCATGTGTGTTGGTTTGCCCGCGGATCTTCTTAGCGTACTCCTGGCTGGTGGGACGGGTGGGGACACATTTGTCGCTGGGACCTGTTAGTTTCCTGCGACATGCGGATCCTGCACACCTCCGACTGGCACCTCGGGCGCGCCTTCCACCGGGAGAGCCTGCTCGCGGCGCAGGCGGCGTTCGTCGACCACCTGGTGGAGACGGTGCGGGACGAGCGGGTCGACGTCGTGGCCGTCGCCGGCGACGTCTACGACCGGGCGTTGCCGCCGGTCGACGCGGTCGCCCTGCTCGACGAGGCGCTGGCCCGGCTGCGCGCGGCCGGGGCGCGGGTGGTGCTCATCAGCGGCAACCACGACTCGGCGCTGCGGCTGCGGTTCGGGTCGGCGCTGTTCGAGCAGGCCGGGGTGCACGTGCGCTGCGCGCCCGACGGGGCCTGGGAGCCGGTGGTGATCGACGGCGTCGCCTTCTACGGCATCCCCTACCTGGAGCCGGAGCTGGTGCGGGCGCCCTGGCAGCTGCCCGACCGCGGCCACACGGCGGCCGTCACGTACGCGATGGACCGCGTCCGCGCCGACGCCCCCCGCCACCGCGCCGCCGTCGTGCTGTCCCACTGCTTCGTCACCGGCGGGCAGGCCAGCGACAGCGAGCGCGACATCAGCGTGGGCGGGGTGGCGCACGTGCCGCTGTCGGCCTTCGACGGCGTCGACTACGTCGCACTCGGCCACCTGCACGGGCGGCAGCGCATGTCCGAGACCGTGCGCTACTCCGGCTCGCCGCTGGCCTACTCCTTCTCGGAGGCCGGCCACGTGAAGGGCTCGTGGCTGGTCACCCTCGGGCAGGGCGCGGAGTTCGTGCCCGCCCCGGTGCCCCGCCCCGTCGCGCGGCTGCGCGGGGAGCTGGAAGACCTGCTGACCCACCCGCGCCACTCCGGCTTCGAGGACCACTGGCTCCAGGTCACCCTCACCGACGCGGTCCGCCCCCGGTCGGCGATGGACCGGCTGCGCGCCCGCTTCCCGCACACCCTCGCCCTCTCCTTCGACCCCGTCGGTGATGCCCCGGCCGCCCGGCCGGCGCGCCTGAGCGGCCGGCCCGAGGCCGAGGTCGCCCTCGACTTCGTCCGCGAGGTACGCGGCGAGCCCGCCGCGCCCGAGGAGGAAGACCTCCTGAGACGGGCCGTCGAGGCGTCGAGGGCGAAGGAGGCGATGGCGTAGATGCGGCCGCACCGGCTGACGCTGACGGCGTTCGGCTCCTTCCCCGGCACCGAGACGGTCGACTTCGACGCCCTGGCCGGAGCGGGGATCTTCCTCGTCCACGGCCCCACGGGCGCGGGCAAGACCACGATCCTCGACGCGCTCTGCTTCGCCCTCTACGGGCAGGTCCCCGGGCAGCGCAACGCCGCGCGCAGCCTGCGCTGCGACCACGCCCCCGCCGGCACCGGGCCGTCGGTCACCCTGGAGGTGACCATCCGGGGCCGCCTGCTGCGCATCCAGCGCTCCCCGGCCTGGCAGCGTCCCAAGCTGCGCGGCAGCGGCTTCACCGAGGAGAAGTCCAAGGTCGTCGTCTCGGAGCGGCGGGGCTCGTCCTGGCACGGGCTGACCACCCGGCTGGACGAGGCGGGCGACCTGGTGGGCGGGCTCCTCGGCATGAACGCCGACCAGTTCTGGCAGGTCGCGATGTTGCCGCAGGGCGACTTCGCCAAGTTCCTGCGCGCCGACGGCGAGGAGCGCGGGAAGCTGCTGGAGCGGCTGTTCAGCGTCAAGGTGTTCACGGCGGCCGAGGCGTGGCTGGCCGAGCAGCGCAAGCTGGCCTGGCGGGAGGCGCAGGAGCTGCGGCGGCAGGTCGACTTCGCCGTCCAGCGGGTGGAGGAGGCCGCCGGCGACACCCTCGTCGCCCAGGCCGCGGCGGCGTCGCCGGAGGAGCCGGAGCCGGTCACGCCCGACACCGACCCGTCGCGCTGGGCCGGAGCGCTGCTCGACGCCGCCGGGGCGGTCGCGGCCCGCGTCGAGGAGGAGCACGAGCAGGCGGCACGGGCGCTGCGCGAGGCCCGTCTCCGCTTCGACCGGGCGGCCGCCCTGGCCGACAGGCAGCGCCGCCACGCCGACGCCCTGGCCGCCGGCCGCGTGCTCCACGAGCGTGCCGACGAGCGCGCCGACCTGCAGGCCCTCCTCGACGACGCCGCCCGGGCCGACCGGGTGATCCCGCTCCTCGCGGCCGTCCGGCAGCGCGAGGAGGCCGCCGCCAAGGCCCGCTCGCTGGCCGCCGACGCGCTCGCCCGCGCCCGGCCCCTCCTGCCCGCGCGGGGCCGCCCGGCGTCCGGCCCCGAGGGGGAGCCCGGGCCTGAGGAGGGCTCCTTCTCCGGCGGCGGCGAGCTGGCCGGGCTGGAGCGCGAGCGGCGGGCCGAGATCGCCCGCCTGTCGGAGCTGCTGACCGAGGAGGCCAGGCTCTCCGGCGTCCGCCGCGACCTGCTGCGCGTCGAGGAGGAGCTGTCCGGGCTGGTGGCCGCCGACGAGCGGGTCACCGCCCGGCTCGCCGCGCTGCCCGGGCTCGTCGAGCGGGCCGAGGCCGCGCTCGCCCGCTCGCGCGCCGACGCCGCCGCGATCCCGGCCGCCGAGGCCGTCCGCGACGCCGCCGCCGACCTGATCGCGATCGACGGCGAGCTGGCAGGGCTGGCCGCCGAGCTGGAGGCGCTGACGCGGCGCGAGGCGGAGGTGTCGGCCGCCGAGGCCGCGCTGCCCGCCCGCCTCGCCGACGCGGGTGCCGCCCTGGCCGAGGTACGCGCGCAGGCCGCCGCCGTCCCGGCCGCCGCCGCCGGCCTCGACGCGGCCAGGGCCGCGCTGGAGGTCACCCGCCGCCGCGAGGCCCTGGCCGCCGAGCTGGAGACGGCCGGCGCCGCCCACCAGGTGCTGGTGGACCGGGCCCAGGAGCTGCGCGAGCGCTGGCTCGACCTGCGCCAGGCCCGCCTCGACGGCATGGCGGCCGAGCTGGCCCGCGACCTGGCCGACGGCCGCCCGTGCCCCGTCTGCGGCTCCGGGCACCACCCCCGTCCGGCCGCGCCCGGCCCGAGCGCCCCGTCCGCCGAGGACGAGCGGGCGGCCGAGGCCGCTCACGACGGCGCCCTCGCCGAGCGGGAGGCGTCCGAACGCGCGCTCGCCGCCCTCCGGTCGCGGCACGCCGACGCCGTCGAGGCCACCGGCGACCTCGACCCCGACACCGCCGCCGACCGCGTGCTGCGGGCCGAGGAGGAGCTGGCCCGCCTGCGCGCGGTGGCCGGCCGCGAGCCCGAGCTGCGGGCGGCGCTGGAGCGCGTCGAGGCCGAGCGCGACCTCGTCACGGGCCGGGCCAGGGAGATCGCCCAGGTCCTGGCCGCCCACCACGCCCACCGCACCCGCCTGGAGTCCGACCGCACCCGTCTCCACACCCGCCTCACCCAGACCCCCCTCACCTCACCCACCACCCCCGCCCCCGCCACCCCCGACCTCATCGCCTCGGATCCGGCCGCCTCGGATCCGGCCGCACCGGCCGGGGACGGCGGCGCGGGCGGTCACCTGGAGCCCGGCTCGGCGTCCGCCCCGAGCACGGCGTCCGCCCCGAGCACGGCGTCCGCCCCGAGCACGGCGTCCGCCCCGAGCACGGCGTCCGCCCCGAGCACGGAGTCCGCCCTGGGTTCGGCGGCCGCCCCCGGCGGGGTGTTCGCTTTCGGGGCGGATGCGGATCCGCAGGTGGTGCTGGAGGCCGTAGAGCGGGAGCTGGGCAGGCTGCGGCGGTCGGCGGGGGAGGAGGCGGAGGCGGCGCGCGAGGTGGCGCGGCTGCGGGAGGAGCAGCGGGAGCTGGAGGAGCGGGCCCGCCAGGTGGCGGCGCGGCTGGCGGCGGGCCGTACCCGGCACGAGGAGCTGAGCGCCGACGCCGCCCGGCTCGGCGCCCGGCTGGAGGCGGCCCGCGGCGCCGACGCGACCCTCGCCGACCGCCTGTCCCGGCTCACCGACGAGGCCGAGCTGCTGCGCGAGGCGGCGGAGGCCACGCAGGCCGCCAGGTCGGCCGACGACGAGCTGGCCCGCGCCGTCACGCAGGCCGGGCAGGCGGCGGCCGAGGCCGGGTTCGCCGACGTGCAGGAGGCCGAGGCCGCCCACCGCGGCCCGGCGGAGCGGGAGAGCAAGGCCGAGGCGCTGCGCCGCCTGGACGACGAGCACGCCGCCGTCACCGCCGCCCTGGCCGACCCCGAGCTGACCGCCGCCGCGGCCGAGCCGCCCCCCGACCTGGCGGCACTCGGGGCCGAGCGGGAGGCCGCGGAGCAGGCGCACACCAGGCTGGCGAGCGAGCGCGACCGCGCGGCCGCCCGCGCGCGGCGGCTGGCGGAGCTGCACGCCGAGCTGTCGGCGTGCGTCGAGCGCTGGCGTCCGGCGGCCGAGCGGCACCGCCTCGCCGAGCGCATGGCGGCCCTGGCCGTCGGCACGTCCAGCGACAACCAGTGGAGCATGAGCCTGTCGTCCTACGTGCTGGGCGAGCGGTTGCGCCAGGTCGTGGACGCCGCCAACGAACGCCTCGACCACATGTCCGCCGGCCGCTACCTGCTCCGCCACGACCTGCGCAAGACCGCGGGCTCCCGGGGGCGCTCGGGCGGCGGGCTGGGCCTGCGCGTGTCCGACGGCTGGACCGGCGTCGAGCGCGACCCGGCCACCCTGTCGGGCGGCGAGAGCTTCATCACCTCCCTGGCCCTCGCGCTCGGCCTGGCCGACGTGGTCACGGCCGAGGCGGGCGGCGCGGAGATCGGCACGCTCTTCGTGGACGAGGGCTTCGGCACCCTCGACGAGGACACCCTCGACGACGTCCTCGACATCCTGGACGGCCTGCGCGACGGCGGCCGGGCGGTGGGCATCGTCAGCCACGTCGCGGAGCTGCGCTCCCGGATCACCGCCCAGCTCAAGGTCACCAAGACCCGCAGGGGCTCGACGCTCGCCGCGATCGGGGTGGAATGATCGGCTTCTGACCACGTTCGAGCCGAAGGAGTACGCCCATGCGCGTCGTCGTCACCGGGGCACACGGCAAGGTCGGACGGGCGGCCGTCCTGGCGTTGCAGGCGGCCGGCCACGAGGTGACCGTCACCGACGTCACCCGCCCGGTCTGGGAACGGGAGGAGCCGGGCGCCCCCCGTTACCTACAGGCCGACCTGACCGACGCCGGTCAGGCGTTCGCCGTGGTACGCGGCGCCGAGGCGGTGGTGCACACGGCCGCCATCCCCAATCCCGCCCACAACCCGCCGCAGGTGGTGTTCCAGAACAACCTGATGGCGACGTTCAACACGATCGAGGCGGCCGTGCGGTTCGGCGTGTCCCGGTTCGTGAACATCTCCAGCGAGACGGTACCCGGGTTCTTCTTCGCCGAGCGGCCGTTCCTGCCCGACTACGCGCCGGTGGACGAGGAGCACCCGATCCGGCCGCAGGACCCGTACGCGCTGTCGAAGCACTTCGGCGAGCAGCTCATGGACGCGGCCGTGCGCCGCTCCGACATCAGGTGCATCTCGCTGCGGCCGAGCTGGGTGCAGCACGAGGGCAACTACGAGCGCAACCTCGGCCCCCAGGTCCGCGACCCCACGCGCGCCGGGCCGGGGCTGTGGAGCTACACCGACGTGTACGACCTGGCGGACGCGATCGTCCTGGCGGTCGAGTCGGACCTGCCGGGCCACGAGGTGTTCAACATCGCCGCGCCGGACAACGCGGGCGGGCACGACTTCGCGGTCATGCTGCGCCGGCACGTCAGCGAGGAGATCGAGCTGCGGCCCCTCGCCCGCCCGGACGCCTCGGGCCTGTCCTGCGACAAGGCCCACCGGCTGCTGGGCTGGACCCCGAAACGCTCGTGGCGCGACTACCTCGACGAGAACGGGCACGCCCGCTCCTGACCGCCCCGTCCGGCCCGGCCGCTTCACGGCGTGCCGGGCCTAGGACCGTCCGCAGGTCGCGGGGCAGAACCCGACCTCGGGGAAGCGCGGGGACGGCTTGTCCAGGAGGGGCTGCCGCCGCGACCTCAGGTGCTGGTCGAGGAAGGCCGCGACGTAGGTCCTGGTGAGCTCGGCGGCGCGCGCCGCGGGCAGGACGCCGGGGGCGGGCGTGACGCCGAGGGAGGGCCCCACCAGCGGGAGGTCGGTGAACGCCTGGTGGTCCGCATCGGTCACCACGATCCAGCGCTTCCACCCGGTCAGCAGTTCCCAGTCACGGTCCCACGAGGAGTCGCCGCCGCCGGGGACGTGCTGCTCCGAACCGATGAACATGAACGGCCGGGAGAAGCCGCTCCTGGGGATGCGGGCGTAGGTGGTGCCGTCCATGTCGATCCCGGCGCGCACCCGGGAGTCCTTCACCATGGCCGCCACGGCGGCGGCCCCGCCTATCGACTGGCCGACCATCGCGATCCTGGAGCGGTCGATCAGGCCCGAACCGTCCCACTGCGACGGCAGCCGGTCGAGCACGAAGGAGACGTCGGCCGCCCGGCCCTGGACCACCCTGGTGCCGAAGCCCGGATCGGTGTCGCTGTCGCACGCGAGGCACTCGGCCACCCGCCCGTCGGACAAGGTCGTGACGTGGCTCTCGTAGGTGTGGTCGATCCCGGCCACCACGTACCCCCGGCTGGCCAGCTCCTCGGCCAGGGAGGTGAGCGAGCTCATCGGCTTGGTGAAGCCGGGGGAGAGCACCACCAGCGGGAGCTTCCCCCGCGCGGGCTCGGCGTCCTCGATGGCGTTCGTCCGCGTCCTGCTCAGCGTGCCGGACGGCACGCCCGCGATCCCGGAGCCCTTCAGGAAGAGCTCCGACTCCTGCGGCGTCATGTACGGCGCCCGCTGCCCGTGCCTCTGCTCCGTCGGGTACCACAGGGTGACCTTGAGCTCCCTGGCGTCGACGTCGGGGTTCCAGGGATCGGGGCGTGACTCGTCGGTCAGGTGCAGGACGGTGGTGCCGACGGGGCGGCCGCCGGTGGGGGCGGGCAGGACGGCCGGGCCGGTGGGTGTGGCCGGCGGGGCGGCGGCCGACCGGGGCGGCACGGGCGCGGAGCAGGCGGACGCGGCGAGGACGGCCAGCCCTGAGGCGACCGCCAGGGTCCGTCTCATCGGGAGGCTCATTCACTTCTCCAGCAGGGCCAGCGCCTTGGCCAGGGCGGGGTCGCGCCCGGTGGCCGCGTCCTCCGGGGTCAGGGGCACGTGGTGGTCGGGCGGCACGCCGATCCGGTCGAGCGTCTCGCGGTTGGGCCCCAGGTGGTGCCTGAGGGGGAAGGACAGCATGGTGTTGTTGCTGAGCTGGAACGGCTCCGAGGGGCCGGAGACGGCACCGGCGGTCCTGGTGCCGACCAGCCGGCCGATGCCCAGGTCCTTGACCGCGGAGCTGAAGTGCTCGCAGGCCGAGGCGCAACTGCGGTCGGTGAGCACCGCGAGCGGCAGGCCGAGCAGCTCGACCGTGTCATCGGTCCGCAGGGCCTCGCACCTGGCGTCCGCGGTGCACAGGTAGGCGGTGACCCTGCCGTGGACGAAGGCGCTCAGCAGCCGGATCGCCTCGGGGGCGCTGCCGCCGCCGTTGCCCCGCAGGTCCAGCACGACACCGGTGAGCGTCCGGCCGGTACGCAGCCGGGAGATCCCCTTGAGGACCCGGTCCGCGGCGTCGGGAGCGAACGCGCGTACCCGCACGTAGGCGATGCCGTTCCCCAGCGGCTTCGACGTCACCCCTTGCAGGGCGGCCAGGTCCCGCTCGTAGACGCCGGGCTTGAGGGTCACCCTCCAGCGGCGGCCGGTGCTCTGCCGCAGGAGCCGCAGCTCGACCGGGCCGGCCTGCGGGTACCGCGGGTAGAGCGCGGCGATCGCGGGGGTGGGTTGCCCGTCGATGAAGGGCGCCGAGCCGTCGATCGATTCGACGATGTCGCCCGGACGCACTCCGGCGGCCCGCGCCGCGCCGCCCTCCACGACGGTGACGAACAGCGGGGGAAGCGCGGCGCCGGGGTTGCCGTTGACCTGGGCTCCGTTGACGCTCGCCTGAAGACCCAGGCCGTAACCGTCACCGTCATGGTAGCCGGGGGGTGCCCCTCCGAGGTCGTGCACCCACGTGGCGTGATTGTCGCCGAGGGCGGCCACGATGGCCTGGAGGGTGGTGACGGCCAGCTTGCCGCTCAGGTCGGGGACCTGAGCGGTGACCTTCCGGTAGACGGCCTCGAAAGCGGCCCAGTCGGCTTTCCGGTCGCCGGTCAGCGCCGGCATGGTCGCGTCGGGGACGTCACGCCCGCTGAGGTCGAGCTCCCGCGTCAACGCGATGAATCCGGAGGTCAGCAGCGAGCGGGCGTCCAGCGTGGCGCCGCTGTAGTAGTGGCCCAGAATGCAGAAGTACGCCTGCTCGATGACGTCGATCGTGGTGGGCGTCTGCGCCGGCGGGCGGCCCTGGGGCGGCGCGCAGACCGTACCGCCTGCCGTGTTCGACTCGCTGCGCGGTGCCGCCGGGGGTGTGCAGGCCACGGCCAGCAGGAGGGCGAGCCCGGCGGTCGCGGCCCTGATCGCGGTCATGAGATCCGTCTCCGGATCCACCAGAACGACAGCCACGTCAGGACAGCGGTGAGCAGGGCGTAGATTCCGGTCTCGATCCACTGGAACACCCAGAAGCGCTCAAGGGGCTGGTAGGTCACCTGCTGCCGGTAGCCCAGGCGGTTGATCTCGCCCAGGCAGCCGTCCCCGGCGCCCGACGCGCTCCCCGGTGCGCAGGACCCCGACGTGGAGGAGACGTCGATGACGGCTCCGGCGCCGCTGCTGCCGCCGGAGATCACGCGCCCGGCCGGGCCGAGCAGTTCGTTGGCCAGGACCCAGGAACCCGGCCGGCCGGGAACGGCCTCCTGCAAGAACAGCCGTGGGGCCGCGCCTCCCTCCCGGGGGATGCTGAGGCTGTCCACGTTCGCCCTGCCGAGCTCGAAGGTCGCGGTCACCGGGGCCATCAGATGAGGACGGACCACCGCCGGCAGGGCGAGCTGGATCGCGGCGAAAACGGCCAGCGTGAGGGCCATGGCGGGCAGCGTGCGGCGCACCAGCATGCCCACGGTCACGCCGAGGACGAAGGCGAAGGCCGCGTACCCCATCGGGGCGATGCCGCGGGCGCTGAACACCAGGGGGGCCATCAGGGCCATGCCCTCGGCGGCCGACGCGTCCAGGGGGCTGGACCACCAGGTCACCATGAGACCGCACAGGCCGGCGGCGGCCACGGCCGTCAGCCCGGTGAGCCCGAGCTTGACGGCCAGCCAGCGGCCGCGGGTGATGCTCTGGCTCCACACCAGCAGATGCGTGCCCGCCTCCAGCTCGCGGGTGATCAACGGCGCTCCCCAGAAGAGGCCGACGAGGGCGGGCAGGACGAGCACGACGAGGGTCAGGGCCGTGAACGGGAGGTCGTATTCGCCGAAGAAGCGGTTGTAGAAGTTCTCGCAGGTGTTGTCCGTGGTGCAGCCGGCGATCCCCGAGGAGTAGCCGGAGACCAGTCCCGGGCCGGTCAGGGCCAGGACGGCGGCGAGGACGACGAGCAGGGCGCCCATCATCGCGGCCGAGCCGCGGAGCTGGCGCCAGGTCAGCCAGATCATCGCAGCACCTCCAGGGCGACGCGCCGGTTCTCGGCGGCGCGCTTGTCCATGTAGGCCAGGACGAGGTCCTCCAGGCCGAGCCGGCTGACCGTCCAGGCGGGGTCGTGGATCGGCGCCTCGGTACGGACCACGTAGGTGCTCTGCCGGTCGGTGTGCCGCGCGGAGACGACGTGCTGGCCGGCGGGCAGCCGGTCGGGGTCGCGGCGCGGGCCGGTGAGCCGGTGGTGGGTGGCCAGCAGCTCCTCGACCTCCCCGGCGACCTGCACCCGCGAGTCCACCAGCACGATCAGGTAGTCGCAGACGCGTTCCAGGTCGGAGACCAGGTGGGAGGAGAGGACCACGCTGAACTCGTGCTCGGCGGTCGCCTCCATCAGCGCCTGCAGGAACTCCCTGCGGGCCAGCGGGTCGAGCGAGGCGACCGGCTCGTCCAGGATCAGCAGCTCGGGCTGCTTGGCCAGGCCCAGGGTGAGGGCGAGCTGGGCGCGCTGGCCGCCCGACAGCTTGCCCGCCCGCTGGGCGGGGGCGAGATCGAGCCGCGCGACGCGCTCCTGGGCGAAGGCGGCGTCCCAGCGGGGGTTGAGCCGCTCTCCCAGCCGTAAGTGCTCGGCGACGGTCAGGCCCGCGTAGACGGGGGTGTCCTGGGCGACGAACCCGATCCTGGCCAGCTGCGCGGGCGTGCCCGCGGGCCGGCCGCCGAGCACGGTGATGCCGCCGGCCGTCGGTTCGAGCTGGCCGGCGGCCAGCTTCAGCAGCGTGGTCTTGCCGGCGCCGTTGGGGCCCACCAGCCCGACGACGTGGCCCGCCGGGACGTCGATGGTGCACTCGCGCAGCGCCCACCGCTTGCCGTATCTCCTGCCCAGCGACTGGGCCTGCAGGACGGAAGTCACGCTATGTCCTCCTGAGCGGTGGTCCGAAAGGTGCTCATGAACAGGGCCTCGATGCTCTCGTCGTCGAGGCCGGCCCGGCGGGCCTTGGCCAGCCAGCGCCGCAGCTCCAACCGCAGCGGGCCGTGCGCGGCCAGCGAGGCGCCGGTGAGCGTCGCCGTCACGAACGTCCCCACCCCCGGGCGGGCGGCGACCAGGCCCTCGTGTTCGAGCTCCCGGTAGGCCTTCAGGACGGTGTTGGCGTTGATCGCGAGCTGCGCCACGACCTCCTTGACGGTCGGTAGCTGGTCGCCCTCGCGCAGCAGGCCGAGCCGCAGCGCGTGCCGTACCTGCTGGACCAGCTGCAGGTACGGCGAGACGCCCGACCTGCCGTCCAGGTAGAACTCGATCACCGGCTTCTCCATTTATCTAGGTTCATAGGACTATAGATTCCTAGATATTAAGGAGGCCGTAAAGGTCACCGCGGGCTCGGCGGCAGGTCGGGGCCGGGCCTGGTCAGCCGGCCGGGGTGGCCACGACCAGGCGGCACAGGTCCACGCTGACCGGCGCGGGCGCGGTCCTGGCGGCCACGGCCGGGATGTCGGCCTGGCGCACGTGCTCGGCCACCCGCAGGCCGTGGCCCGCCAGCAGCGCGGTGATCTCCTCGGGGGTGTGGAACGACAGCCAGGGCTCGCCGCGCTCGGCGGCCGCCGGCAGCGCGTACCCGGCCATCTCCTCGCCCGGCTCGTCCCGCGCGCCGGCGGGCAGGGCGTACTCCATGACCAGCTCCGAGCCGGGCGCGAAGGCGGCGAACGCGGCGAGCGTGGCGGAGATCGCCTCCGCCGTGAGATACATGCTCACCCCGAGCCAGCTCACGAACGCGGGCCGGGAGAGATCGAGCCCGGCCGCGCGGAGCCGGGCGGTCAGGTCCTCTTTCTCGAAATCGACGCCGGCGAGGGTGAGAAATTCCGGAATGGCCATCCCGGCGTCCGCGAGAAGGCGCCGTTTCCATTCCTGGGTGGCCGGGTGATCGACCTCGATGACGCGGATCCGGCCGCCCGCGGCGCGCTGGGCGAAGGTGTCGAGGCCGGCGCCGAGGCTGACGTACTGGGTGAGGCCGGACCGGCGCAGGCGGTCCTCGGCGTGGCGGCTGCGGGAGGTGACCTGGGCGCGGGTGCCGGACAGGATGAGGTGGCCGCCGTGCAGGCGGTGGTAGCCGAGCAGCTCCCCGGCCCGCTCGCCGAGGAGCCGCGCGGCGAGGTGGTCCGTGAAGATGTGCGGGGGCTCGTCGACCACGAGGTGGGCGGCGCGGGCGGCGGCCGCCATCATCGCCGTGAGGCTGGGTTTCTCGTCATTCACGCGGCGATGCTAGCCACGGCTTTTCGGGGAATGCAAAGAGCATAACACGGGAAAATCAATTGACGATAACGGCCGCAAAGAATGGCGATATCGAAATCGGCGGCCGGTCAGTCCAGGGCGGCGATCAGGTCGGGGATGCCGGCCGGGTCGTGGAAGAGGTGGGTGGCGCCGAGGCCCGTCAGGCGCTCGGCCGGGGTGAGGCCGCCTGCGTACGCCAGGCAGCGCATGCCCGCGCTCACCGCCGCCATCACCCCGAACGGGCTGTCCTCCACCACCACGCACCGCTCCGGCTCGGCCCCCATCGCGGCGGCGGCGTGCAGGAACAGGTCGGGCGCCGGCTTGCCCCGCGCCACGTCCTCGGCGCTGAAGACCCGCCCCGCGAACCGCTCCGCCAGCCCGGTGATCTCCAGGCTGCGGCGGATCGTGCGGTGGCGGCCGTTGGATGCCACGCAGCTCGGGATGGACAGCCGGTCGAGGGCTTCCTCGATGCCCTCGATGACGCACAGCTCGGCCTTGATCGCGGCCACGTACTCGGCGTCGAGCTGCTCCTTCCAGCCCGGCGGGGTCTCGCCGACCTGCTCGGCCCAGAACTCGTTGGTGCAGCCCACGAAGCGCTCGGCGTACTCCTTCTCGTCGATCGACCAGCCCAGGCGTCGCAGCGCGGCGGTGCCCACCCGTACCGAGATGGGCTCGCTGTCGACCAGCGTCCCGTCGCAGTCGAAGATGACCAGATCGACAGCCAACGCGCCTTACCTCCGTGTTTCGCGGTCTTTGATCTGACCCTATCGGGAGGGGTTTCGCCTGCTTTCGGGGGAGTGGGGACACGTCGTGGCAGGTGGTAGCGTTTTCGTATCGCCTAACAAGATGTCAGTCCGCATAGTGAGACATTCATGAACACAGCCCCCCAGCGGGACACCGCCGCGCCGAGCCGCACCCGGATCGCCGCCGCCAGCCTCGTCGGCACCGCGATCGAGTTCTACGACTTCTACATCTACGGCACCGCCGCGGCCCTGGTGCTCAACACCGCGTTCTTCCCCGAGATGGACCGGGTGGCGGGCAGCCTCGCCTCGTTCTCGACGTTCGCGGTGGCGTTCGTGTCCCGGCCGCTCGGCTCGGCCGTGTTCGGCCACTGGGGCGACCGGATCGGGCGCAAGTCCATGCTGGTGGTGTCGCTGCTGGTCATGGGGCTGTCCACGGTGCTGATCGGGCTGCTGCCCGGCTACGCCGCCATCGGCGTCGCCGCGCCCGTGCTGCTGGTGCTGCTGCGCTTCACGCAGGGCATCGGCCTGGGCGGCGAGTGGGGCGGCGCTGCGCTGCTGGCCACCGAGCACGCGCCGCCCGGCAAGCGCGGGCTCTACGCGATGTTCCCGCAGCTCGGGCCGTCGGTGGGGTTCGTCGTGGCCAACGGGCTCTTCCTCGTCCTGGGCGAGGTGCTGAGCGAGGAGCAGTTCGACGGGTGGGGCTGGCGGCTGCCGTTCGTGGCCAGCCTGCTGCTGGTGATCGTCGGCCTGTACGTCCGGCTCAGGATCTCCGAGACGCCGGTCTTCAAGGCCGCGATGGACCAGCGGCGCATCGCCAAGGTGCCGTTCGCCGGCCTCATGCGGCACCAGTGGGGGCGGGTGCTGCTCGGCGCCGGGGCCATGACGGTGGCGTACACGTTGTTCTACACCGCCACCACCTACTGCCTGGCCTACGGCACCGCCACGCTGGAGATCCCGCGGACCACGATGCTCGGCCTCACCATGATCGGCGTCGTCTTCATGGCGGCCGGCACGGTCGCCTCGGCCGTGGTGTCGGACCGCCTGGGCCGCCGGCGCACCCTGATCACCGGCTGCGGGGCGGCGATCGCGTGGGGGCTGGCGATGTTCCCGCTGATGGAGACCCGGTCGGTGGTCCTGGTCGGGGTGGCGCTGGCGGGCGCGCTCGGCCTCATGGGGCTGATCTTCGGCCCGATGGGCGCCTACCTGCCCGAGCTGTTCAGGACCGAGTACCGCTACAGCGGCGCCTCCGTCGCCTACAGCCTCGGCGGCGTGCTGGGCGGCGCGGTGCCGCCCCTGGTCGCCACCGGCATGCAGGCCGGCGGGCTCGGCGCCACGGCGATCGGCGCGTACGTCTCGGCGATGGCCCTGCTGAGCCTCCTGTGCCTCCTCGCCCTCCCGGAAACCGGCGGCAAATCCCTGTAGAGAAATCCCGCGAACCTGTCACGAATGCGGTCGCTGTCCCGTCCTCACGGTGGAAGACCCGAAAGGAGACGGGACAGTGAGCAAGCACATTCTGATCGTCGGTGGTGGATATGTCGGCATGTACACCGCACTGGGGCTGCGCAAGCTGATCCGTTCGGGCGAGGCGAGCGTCACCGTCGTGGACCCGCGCGGCTACATGACCTACCAGCCGTTCCTCGCCGAGGCCGCCGGCGGGGCGGTCGAGCCGCGGCACGTCGTCGCCGCCCTGGGCCGGGTGCTCAAGGGCGTGCGGGTGCTGACCGGCCGGATCACCCAGGTGGACCACGACGAGCGCCGCGCGGAGTTCCAGCCGGCGCAGGGCCCGGCCAGGAGCATCGGCTACGACATCCTGGTGATGGCGGCCGGCTCGGTCACCCGCCTGATGCCCATCCCCGGCCTGGCCGAGAACGCCGTCGGGTTCAAGACCGTCGCCGAGGCCGTGCACCTGCGCAACCGCGTCCTGGCCCAGCTCGCCGCGGCCGTCTCGACCGACGACGAGCGGGTGCGGCGCAGGGCGCTGACGTTCGTGGTGGTCGGCGGCGGCTTCTCGGGCGTGGAGGCGCTGGCCGAGATGCAGGGCCTGGCCGACGAGGCCGTCCGGCACCACGAGGGCGTCGAGCCCGCCGACCTGAGCTGGACCCTGGTCGAGGCCACCGACGGCATCCTGCCCGAACTGCACCCCGAGCTGGGGCGCTGGGCCGTGAAGGCGCTGCGCGAGCGCGGCGTGGACATCCGCCTCGGCACCCGGCTCGTCTCGGCCGAGAACGGCGTGGCCGAGCTGAGCGACGGCACCCGCCTGGACGCCGGCACGCTCGTGTGGGCCGCCGGCGGCCGGCCCAACCCGCTGGCCGCCGACAGCGGCCTGCCCGTGGACCGCCTCGGCCGGATCACCGCCACCGAGTACCTGACGGTGGCGGGGCTGACGGACGCGTTCGCCGCCGGCGACGGCGCGGCGGTGCCCGACCTGACCCGGCCGGGCGAGTTCACCGGCCCCAACGCCCAGCACGCGGTCCGCCAGGCCAAGCTGCTCGGCCGCAACCTGGTGGCCTACGTGCGGGGGCGGCCGCTGCGCCCGTACCGGCACGCCTACCTCGGCTCGGTCGCCGGGCTCGGGCACCACCAGGGGGTGGCCCAGGTGTACCGGCTGCGGCTGACCGGGCTCCTGGGATGGCTGGCGCACCGGGCGTACCACCTGGCGTGGGTGCCGACCCTCGACCACAAGGCCCGCGTGCTGGCGGACTGGACGCTGTCGGCGCTGTTCCGGCGGAACACCGTGCAGCTCGGCGCGATCGAGCACCCCGACGAGGACTTCCGCGCCGCCGCCGCCCTCGACCGGCCCCGGGCGTCAGGCGTGGGCGGGGAAGAGCAGCGACAGCTCGCGCGGGTGGGCGGCGATCAGGCGTAGCTCGTCGTCGGTGAGGGGCTTGCCGGTCATCGCGTTGCAGAGCTGGACCAGGCGGAACGTCAGGTCCTCGTCGGTCACCTCGATGCCCAGGCCGTCCATGACGTGCCGGAAGCCGGACTTGCCGCCGTACTCGCCGGTCAGCACGACCCGGCCGGCGCGGGCGTGCCAGTCCTGCGGGAACGGGCCGAGCGTGGCCTCGTCGTACAGCTCGTAGTTGCCGTGGTCCTTCAGCGCGCCGTCGGCGTGGATGCCCGACTCGTGGGCGAAGGCGTTACGGCCGGCCCCCACCTGGTTGTACGGCAGCGGCTGCCCGAAGGCGTAGGCCGCCCACAGCGCGAAGCGCCGGGCCCACGACAGGTCGAGGTCGTCGCCGATCTCGGCGTCCAGGCCGAAGCCGTGCCGGAAGGCCAGGACGGTGGACAGCAGGTCGGCGTTGCCGGAGCGCTCGCCGATGCCGTTCACGCAGGTGTTGATCCAGGCGTCCTGGCCGGCGTCGAGGTCGCCGAGCGCGCCGGAGACCGAGTTGGCCACGGCCAGGCCCAGGTCGTTGTGGCAGTGGGTCTCGACGGGCATCGCGGCGGCGGCGGCCAGCTTCGCGAAGCGCTCGCGAATGCGGTCGGGCGTGTCGCCGCCGATCGTGTCGCAGTAGCGCACCCGGTCGGCCCCCGCCTCCTTGGCCGCCAGCGCGAACTCCAGCAGGAACCCGTCGTCGGTGCGCGAGCCGTCCTCCGCGTTCACCCCCACGGTCAGCGCGCCCGCGGCCTTGGCGGCGCGCACGGCGGCGGTCATCTCCCTGATGATCGCGCCGCGGTCCAGCCGGCCGCGGAACTTGTTCTGGATCATGTAGTCGGACGTCGAGATGGACAGGTTGTAGTGCTCCAGGCCGAGCGGGGCCGCCTGCTCGACGTCCTGCGGCACGCCGCGGCACCAGCCGGACAGCCGCAGCGTGCCGAACGCGCCGGCCTCGGCGAGCGCGAGCTGCGCCCGCACGTACGGGACCTCGTGGAACAGGAACGGGAAGCCGATCTCGGACTGCGCCACCCCGAGCTTGGCCAGATAGAAGTTGACCATGGTCTTGCCGAACTTCGACAGGCCGGTGCGCGCGGTCTGCACGCCGTCCCGGTTGGTCACGTCGAGGAAGTGGACTTTGGGCATGACTTCACGTTGACACGCTCGCTCAACGTGGATCAATATTGATTTTCGTCAATGTAGGGGGAGGGCGGATGGAGTGGATCGACGCGGCCACGGCCGCCGAGCGGCTGGGGGTGAAGCCGGCCACGCTGTACGCCTACGTCAGCCGCGGGGTGCTCCGCCGCCGGCACGCCGAGGACGGGCGGCGCAGCCTGTTCTCCGCCGAGGAGGTCGAGCGGCTGGCCCGCCGCGGCCGGCCGCGCGGCCAGCCGCCGGAGCTGGTCATCGAGTCGGCCGTCACGGCGCTCGGCGCGGACCGGCACTACTACCGGGGGGCCGACGCGCTGGAGCTGGCCGGGACGTGCGCGTTCGAGGCGGTCGCCACCTGGCTGTGGACCGGCGACCCCGCCGCCCTGCGGGAGCGGGAAGACGGGCACGGGAGCAGGGGAGGGCACGGGATCGGGCAGGGCGGCGGGATCGGGCAGGGCGGCGGGATCGGGCAGGGGAGCGGGCACGGCGGCGGGGGTGCGCCGTGGCGGTGTGACGGGGAAGGGCTGCGGGCGGCCGAGGCGGCGCAGCGCGGGCTGCCCGCCGACCTGCTGCCGCTCGACCGGCTCCAGGTGATCACCACGGTGCTCGGCGCCTCCGACTCGCTGCGCTTCCAGCTCGACCCCGCCTCGGTCGCGGCCACCGGCCGCCGCCTCATCGCCGGCCTGGTGGACGCCCTGCCCGAGCTGAGCGAGCCGGCCGGTGACTCGATCGCCGAGCGGTTGTGGTCCCGCCTGTGCCCGCACCCCGCCACGCCCGCCCTGCTCGACGCGCTGCGCGCCGCGCTGGTCCTGCTCGCCGACCACGAACTGGCCGCCTCCACCCTGGCCGCCCGGGTGGCCGCCTCGGCCAGGGCTGACCCGTACGCGGTGGTGCTGACCGGGCTCGGCGTGCTGGGCGGCCCGCTGCACGGCGGCGCGTCGTACGCGGCCGAGCGGCTGCTGGCCGAGATCGCCGAGCCCGGCCAGGCCGCCCGCGCCGTCGCCGAGCGGATCCGGCGCGGCGAGCGTGTCCCCGGCTTCGGCCACAGCATCTACAAGAACGGCGACGCCCGCGGCGCCTTCCTGCTCGACCTGGTCGAGCGGGCCGCGCCCGGCCACGACCTGATCGCGGCGAGCGCCGCCCTGGTGGCCGAGATGCGCAGGCGGCGGCTGCCCGAGCACAACATCGACCTCGCCCTGGCCGTCCTGGCCGCCGTCGCCCGCATGATCCCCGGCGCGGGCGAGGCGATCTTCGCCGTCGCCCGGGTGGCCGGCTGGCTGGCGCACGCCACGGAGGAGTACGAGCGCGGCACCCTGCTGCGCCTGCGCGCCTCCTACACCGGCCCGCCGATCAGGTAGCGGCGCCCGTCAGGCGGTCGTGCGCTCGACGTACGCCGCCAGCGCCCGCACCCGCTCCGCGTGCTGGTCGTGGCCCACGATCACCGGCGGCTCGTTGTAGGGCATCGCGTCCGACGAGCGGCGCAGCTTGACGTACTGGCCGCAGGCGTCGATCGCGTACGGCTCCATGTCGTCCTGCAACGCCCCGATCACCGTGATCCCGTACGTCTCGCCGATCCGCCGGAACAGCGCCACCGCCTCCCTGCGGTGCTCCTTGCCCAGGTTGCGCCCCAGCTCGTCGAGCACCAGGCACAGGTGACCGCCGCCGGAGGAGGCGATGGCGGCGGCGCACACCAGCTTGACGGCCTTCTCGTCCATGAGCGCGGTGTTGGCCCGCCGGTTGTACGGCACGAACCCCTGCCCCTCGCCGCGCCGCCACTTCGGCGTCACCCGCCACTGCCAGCGCTGCTCGGGATCGGCGGGCGCGGGCGGCACCGGGAACTCCAGGGTCGCGCCGTAGCCGCCGTAGGAGGTGTCGAGCTTGTCGAACTCCTCGGCGACCCGCGCCAGCCGCGCCTTGATCGCCGCCGTCAGCGCCGCCCGGTGCACCGCCGTGGACTGCGCCGCCTCCTCCGCGCCCCGGGCCGCCGCCGCCAGGTCGCGCTGCCGGGTCACGAGCTGCGCCTCGATCTGCCGCCGCTGGTGCCGCTCGTACTCCTCCTGGCCGCGCAGGTAGGACGCCAGCGCCCCGCACACCGCCGAGAACGTCGCCTGCTCGCGCGCCGTGCTCCCGCCCCGCTCGCTCAGCAGGAACCGCAGCTCCTCGGGCAGCTCGGCGTCCTCCTCCGGGAACGTGTCGCGCAACGCCTGGTCGAAGTGGCGCTCGGCGACCCGCCACCACTCGTCGGCGGTGCGCGGCCGCTCCTCCTCCGGCAGCGCCTCCAGCCACTGCCTGGCCGTCTCGGCGGTGCCGCCCCAGTCGGCGGCCAGCGCGTCCAGCCGCAGCGCCTCCCGCTCGGTGCTGACCCTGGCCTCCTGGTCGCGGGCCTGCGCCCGCTCGGCCTCGTGCCGCTGCCTGCGGCCGTCCATCCGCTCGATCTCCATGTCCCGCGTACGGGCCCGGAAGTCCAGCGAGCCGGCCAGCCGCCCGGCCTCGGCCACGGCGGGCGCCAGCTCCTCGACCGCCGCGTTGAGCTCGGCCAGCCGGGCGCGCCGCTCGGCCAGCTTCGCCTCGACCTCGGCCAGCCGCACCCCGGCCTGGGCGCCCTCCAGCCGCCGCTGCGCCTCCGCCACGGCCTCCTCGGCGTCGCGGACGGCCTGGGCCGCCGCCTCCTGGGTGTCCCTGGCGCGGTGCAGCCGCTGCTCGGCGGCCTTGATCCGGGCCTCCCGCCCGGTCGCCACGCCCTCGAACGCCCCCACCACGCTCACCCCGGCCGCGCTCACCAGCACGGACCCGGGCAGCCCGGCCAGCGCCTCGGCCGCGGCGTCGAGCCGGCCGGCGTCCACGATCACCGCGTGCTCGTGCGGCCAGCCGCGCAGCCCCGCGGGAGCGGCGGCCGGACCCCCGGCGGGGTGCCCCGCCGGGCGCACCGCGTCGCGGGCCTGCTCGGCCACGTCCAGCGCGTCGAGCAGGCCGGTCGCGGCGACGCCCGCCGCGGCGAGCGCGTTGAGCTGGGCCGCGGCCGGGCCGCCCTCGGCGTCGTCCAGCGCCGCCTGCGCCGACTGGGCCTCCCGGTCGGCCACGCCGAGCGCCTTCAGCGCCTCGTTGAGCCGCAGCCGGACCTCGCGCAGCTCCCGCTCGGCCGCCGGCACGTCGCGCCCGTCGGCGAACCTGCGGCTCTCCTCCAGCGCCGGGATCCGGCCGCGCAGCTCGTCGGCGGAGCTCTCGGTCACGGCGCGGTCGGTCTCCAGCTTGGCGGCCCTGGCCTGCATCGCCGCCAGCTCCTTGCGGGCCTGGGACACCTGCCGGTCGAGGGTGTCCTCGCGCAGCGTGGCGATCTCGGCCTTGACCAGGGCGATCGCCTCCGCCGCCGCCTCGCCGGCCGCCTGGTGGCGGGCGAGCTCGGCGGCCAGCGCCTCGTCCTTGGCGGCGGCGTCGGCCAGCTTGCGCGCCTGCCGGCCGCGCCAGCAGCGCAGCGCCTCGGCCAGCCGGACGCGCGCCTGGTCGCGCCGGTCGAAGGTGGCCAGCAGCGCCTTCGACTCCGCCTCGAACTCCGCCAGCCGGTCGGCGGCCTGGGCCGCGCGCACCCGCTTGGCGTGCTCGTCGCGGCGGGCCTCCCGCTCCTGCTCCAGCTCGGCGTCCAGGCCGGTCAGGGCGGCGATGGCCTCGAAGACGCGCTCGGGGGAGATCTCGTTGAGCGGCTGGGAGAGCAGGTTGGTGGCGACCTTGCTGCGTACGGAGGTGGACAGGAACGACACGCAGCGGACGCGGTCGCCGTACAGGGCCCTGGTCAGGTCGCGGGCCACCACGTCGCGCTTGCCCGCGGACCTCGGCAGCGACGCCCAGATCTCGTCGGCCCGCGCCACCCGCTCGGCCTCCGACGGCGAGGCCGCCAGGTGGACGCCGTCGCGCCAGCGGATCTCCAGGTGGGGCGCCTCCTGGTTGACGCGCAGCCACACGGTCAGGGCGCCGCCGGAGGTGTCGGGCACGTCGAACAGCTCGCCGCTCTCGCCGTCGTCGGCGTCCATGAGAGTGGGGGAGTGGGCGGCGGCCCCGGCAGCCGACGGGACGGCCGGGACGGCGGGCGCGGCGCTGGTCCCGGGCACGACGAGGGCGGCAGGCGCGGCGCTGGTCCCGGGCACGGCGGGCGGGGCGCTGGCCCCGGGAACGGCCGAGACGGCGGGCGGGGTCTCGCCCGGGGCGGGGGCGGGGAAGCCAGCCGTGCCGCCCGGGGCGGGGAAGCCGTCCGTGCCGGGTGGGGCGAAGACGCCCACGATGTAGCCGTGGTCGGCGCTCGCCCACTGGCGGCCGCCCGCGCCGCTGGCCAGCTCGGCGTTGAACAGCAGCTCGGAGACCGCCTTGGCGCCCGAGGCGAAGCGCCACTGCTCGTCGCCGAGCAGCGCCGTGATCGAGGCGATGAACGACGACTTACCCGCGCCGTTGGAGTCCTTCGGCCCGGCGCCCGCCACCACGATCAGCGTGCCGGGGACCGTGGGCACCGGATGGGTCGACAGCCGCGAGATGTTGACCGCCTGCACGGCGATCAGCACGCGGTCCCCGACGACGTTCTCCACCTGCGACACCTGTGACCCCCGTAACCCTTCCATCCGTGGTGGCGCGCGCGGGGACCTCCCGCGGGCGCGCGTTCATCTGGCCGACCTGCGCGCGCGTACGGCCGCCGCGAGCGGCGTGCTCGGCCCGGCGGCCAGGATCAGCTCCTCCTGCAGCCGCCGCCGCGCCGCCGGGGTGAGCCGGTGGAACTGCGGGCCCGGGACGTACCCGCCCGCCTCCTCGCCGGCCTTCACCTGGCTGATCAGCCCGGCGTGGCGCAGCGTGCGCAGCGCCGACTCCAGCTCGCCGATGGGCAGCTGGGTGTGGCGGCGCAGCTCGTCGGCCGGGGCGGGATGCGGCGACATCCAGGAGTCCTCGGGCAGCAGCCCCTCGGCCCGCGGGATCGCCACCGAGTGGACCAGCACCAGCGTCAGCACCGCCCGCTCCGCGACACCCAGCCGCCAGCCCGCGGCCGGGCCATTCGCCGGGCCGCTCGCCGGGCCGCTCACGGGGCCGCTCACGGGGCCGCTCACGGGGCCGTTCGCGGGGCCGCTCGCGGGGCCGCTCGTGGGGCCGTTCGCCGGGCTGCTCGTGGGGCCGTTCGCGGGGTCGGCGCGGGTCAGGGCGGCGGCGCAGGCGTCGTCGTAGCCGGACGTCCAGCGGTCGCGGTGCTGGATCAGCACCCGCCCGCGCCGTGCCAGCATCTCGCCCAGCGTGTGCCGCAACGCCGGGTCGCGCAGCGCGGCGAAGCGCACCTCCTGCACCGGCTCCGCCGCGTGCTCCACCGCCATGAACGCCGCCACCAGCTCGGCCCGCCGCCGCTCGTCGTAGGCCCCCAACAGGTCGCCGAACTCCGCGGCGGCGTCCTCCGCCCCACCTTCGGCCCGCCCGCCGCCCCCGGCCCCGGCGTCGGGACCGGCGTCGGCATCGGCACTGGGATCGACCCCGGCTCCGGTGTCGGCACTGGGATCGGCACTGGGATCGACCCCGACCTCGACCCCAGCCCCGGCCCCGGAATTGGCGCCGGTACCGGCTCTGGCGCCGAGGCCGGTGGCCAGGGGCGTGGGGCGGGCGGCGGCCACGATGTCGGCGTCGCCCACCACCGTCAGCTCGGCCCGCTCCGGCGAGGGCAGGCGGCGTACCAGCTCCTGGAGCTGGGCGTGCGCCTCCACCGGCCACAGGGCGCAGCGCGGGCCCAGCACGACCACGCCGTCGTCCACGACGACCCACGCCGAGTCGTGCAGCCGCCGCAGCGCGCCGACGGCCCAGTTGCGCATCAGGTCGTCGGTACGCCCGATCAGCGCCCGGTAGGTGTCGAGCACCAGCTCCACCGGCGCCGGCACGCCCGGCCACGGATCCACCGACAGGTCGCTCCAGCAGCACTTCAGCACCGCCGCCAGCACCCGCCGCGTCTCCCCGGCCCGCTCCACCGGCGCGGGCGCCACCTGGTATTCCTCCAGCAGGGCCGGTGTCACCCCGTCGGGCCACGCCGGCAGCGCCTGCCCGGTCGAGTCGGCCCAGGTCAGCCGGATCATCCCGGCCGGCGCGGGCACCCCGGCCCCGAGCGGCAACGGCCCGCCGGCCCGCGCCCGCACGTGCGCCATACGCCCTTCCCAAGCCGCACCCACCCCGGCCAGGGCCGTCCGCGACCGGTTCGCCCCGGCCCGGTCCACCCCGGCCCGGTCCACCCCGGTTCCGTTCGTCCCGGTTCCGTTCGTCCCGGCCTGGTCCGCCCCGGCCAGGGCCGTCCGCGACCCGTTCGTCCCGGCCCGGTCCACCCCGGCCCCGCCCGTTCCGGGCTGGTCCGTCCCTGGCTCGTTCGGTCCGAATCCGCTTGCCCCAGGGGTGGTCATGGTGTGCGCTCCAGGAAGCCGCGCGACAGCCAGGCCGGCTCCCGGCCCGGGTCGGCCGACAACTCGTCGGACCAGGTCAGCCGGTAGGGGAGCTCGGGGCGCAGGTCGGCGCTGGTCAGGTCGGCGAGGACCCGCCGGGCCGTCACCCAGTCGGGCCCGAGCACGTCGGCGAGCGCCACCCGCTCCGTGCCGCCCAGCAGCGACTCGGCCATCTCCCGCAGCCGCTCGACGGCGGCCCCAGGCGAGGAGTCGAGCGAGCCGGACGGCCCCGGGTCGGGCAGGGCGGAGCGCGGCGGCGTGGGCTGCGCCGGCGCCGGGCGCGGCGCCTCGTCCACCGCCCGCGCGACGGCGGCCGGGTCGTGCCACGGCGCGGGCGCGTCGAAGACGAACCCGTCGAGCACGGCGGCCAGCCGCTCCTTGGAGGCGGTCTGCGCGAACGTTCGCCACGTCTCGGTCGGCAGCAGCGTGAGGTTGCGGGTGGTGCCCGCCGAGTCGGCCAGCCGCCCGGCCGCCCGCCGGGAGGCGTCGCTGTAGGCGTAGATGGCGGCCCGCAGGTCGGTGCAGACCCGGTCGAGCTCGGGCCAGCGGGTCAGGATCGTGCCGTGCAGGCCCTGCGCCCGCCGCGCGATCTCCTCCGTGCCCCACAGCTTGGGCGCCTGCTCGCGCAGCTCCTCGATGGTGCCGGTGGTGAGCGTGATCAGCTCCAGCGCCCACAGCCGGAACGCCCGCGCCAGGTTGGCCGCGCTCTGCCGGGCCTCCTCCATCGTGGTGCGCGGGTCGGCGACGTTGAGGTCTTCCAGGGCCAGCAGCCGGTGCATCTCCGACTGCCCGCCGTCGTCCATCATCCGCCGGATGAACATCAGCCCGACCACGCTGGTGAACGAGGCGCGGTAGCGGAGCTGGTTGGGCTTGGGGAACACCTCACGGATCGCGCCCAGCCCCTTGAGCACCCGCAGCCGGTTGTCGAACTGCTCGCCGGGGTAGGCGCGGCAGGCGAAGCGCATCTGCTCGTGCGTCAGCCACTCCTCGCCCGCCTCCGCGAACGCCGCGAACAGCGTCTCGGCGATGTCGACCAGCACCGGGTCGTCGACCACGGCGCCGCTGTCGCGGGCCAGCGCGGCGAACATGCGGCGGTAGGTGGACAGGACCGCCTCGTCGGTGAGGACGGCGTCGAGGGTCAGGGGCTGCTCGGACACGCGCTCTAAGGTACGGCTTCGCACCGACAGTCAGAGAACCCGGCGCGACTACCAGCCAGTACGTCCCCATTCGCGGCGTACGGGCGCTAGGGTGATCCCCGGTAATGCGGGGGCAAACGGTAAGTAATCGTACATACGGGGTGAGTGAGATGCGGATCCCCGGGCTCCGGGGCGATCGGGGCACGGCGGTCGTCGCCGTCGCCGCGTCCGTGGTCCTGGTCGCCGCGGCGGCGTGGTTCGGTGTGGGCGTCTCCAGCGCCAACCCCAAGCTGGCCGACGTGGGCGCCTGGCTGTGGACCTCGGCCAAGGGCCGGATCGTGCACGTCAACGGCCTGTCCGGCGAGGTGGACGGCTACCTGAACGACAAGGCGGGCCGGCGGCTCCGCGTCGTCCAGGACGGCGGCAACGTGCTGCTCGTGGACGAGCGCACCGGCTTCGTCAGCAGGATCGAGCCCAGCCAGCTCGACGTCACCCAGACCCGCGACTTCGGCGCGTCCGGGCTCCAGCTCGCCGTCTCCGGCGACACGGCCTACGCCGTCGATCCGGCGGCGGGCAGGGTGCAGCAGATCCACCCGTACACGCTGAACTCGGTCGGTGCCCCCCTCACCCTGCCGGGGCCGCTCGGCGCGGCCCGCATCGACGGCGGCGGCCGGCTGTGGGTGCCGGTGACCGCCAGGGGCGAGGTCGTCCCGGTCACGCGGGGCGCGGCGGCGGGCCCGCTGAAGGTCGGCGAGCCCGGCGAGGAGCTGTCCGTGACGATCGCGGGCGGCCTGCCGGTCGTGGTCAACACCCGCGCCGCCGTCGCCACGGTCGTCGGCTCGGACGGCGGCGTCGGCGAGATCACTCTGCCCAAGGGCGTGGCCCAGGCCGCCAAGGGCGGCGCGCTCGCCCCGGCCGCGACCGAGGGCCCGCTGGTGCCGATCCTGGCGTCCGGCGACTCGGGCCTGCTCGTGGTGCTCGACACCGCCTCGAACGCGGTGCTCAGCACCAAGATCGACGCCGGCGACCCGGCCCGGCTCGGCGTGCCGCAGGTCCTCGGCACCAAGGTGTACGTCCCCGACCAGGGCGCGGGCTCGCTGATCGTCTGGGACAGCGCCGCCGGCGGCCGGCCCACCACGCTCCAGGTCGCCGACGGCCCGGGCCCGGTGGACGTGTTCGTCAAGGACGGCCTGCTCTGGGCCAACGACGAGAACGGCGACCGGGCCGTGGTCATCGACCCCGAGGGCCGCAAGCACGAGGTGGACAAGGACGACTCCGACGTCCCCGGCCCCACCAACACCCCCAAACCCCGGCAGACGCCGCGCGACGAGCCGTCCAACACCGACGCCCCGCCGCAGCCGGACCCGGTCGGGACGACGACCGCCCCGGTCCGCCCCACCAGGGCGCGCCCCTCCGCGACGCCCTCCCACGAGCCGTCGCCCGCCAGGACACCCGAGTCCACCCCGACACCGACGCCCACCAGGACGCCCACGTCCACCCCCACGCCCACGCCCTCCGCGCCCTCGGCGCCCGGGGCCGTGACCGCCCGCTCGGGCCCCGGCAAGGTGACGATCGGCTTCAGCCCGTCCACCGGCGGCAAGGTCGAGCGCTACACGCTCAAGACCTCCGGCTCCGGCCGCGCCGTGCCGCAGTCGGTGCCCGCGGACGGGCCCTACCAGTTCGAGTTCACCGGCGGCGACTGCGCGGACGAGTACACCTTCACCGTCGTCGCCCACTGGTCGGGCGGCGAGGTCACCTCGGAGCCGAGCGCCGGGGTGCGGCCCTGCGTGGCCCCCGGCGCGCCGACCGGCTTCGCGGCCAAGCCCAGGAACAAGGGCGCCGAGCTGACCTGGAACGCCCCGGACAACGCCGACGACGCCACCACGTACGAGCTGACCGGCGCGGCCACCAAGGACTCCATCAAGGGCACATCGTTCACCGTGGACGGGCTGAAGAACAACCAGAAGCACGCCTTCAAGCTCAAGGCCAAGAACGCGGCGGGGGAGAGCCCGGAGGCGGCCACGACCGAGGTGGACCTGGCCTACCCGCGCCAGCAGTACCAGAACGCCAGCAACGAGGAGACCAACACCCTCATCAGGCCCGGCCCCTCCGCCTCGGGCGAGGCCGGCAAGATCCCGCAGAAGAAGTACATCACGCTCACCGTGATCTGCCAGGTCAAGGGCGAGTCCTACACCGACAGGTCGACGGGGAAGACCAGCGACATCTGGAACCGCGTGGAGAGCCAGTACGGCAACGGCTACCTGAACGACACCCTGGTGGCCACCCCGGACGGCGGCTTCCCCGAGGGACCGCTCTTCGAGTGCACCGACTGAGAAGGGGACTCAGTTGACCCAGTACCACTACCAGCAGCAGCAGTCGCCGCAGGAGCTGGCCCAGCAGTTCGCGCAGCGCTTCCACCTGCTGGCCGGCAACGTCGAGCGCGTCATCCGGGGCAAGCACGAGGCCATCGAGCTGGCCCTGATCTGCCTGTTCTCCGAGGGGCACCTGCTGCTGGAGGACGTCCCCGGCACCGGCAAGACCACGCTCGCCCGCTCCCTGGCGGCCAGCGTGGACGCCGAGTGGCGGCGCGTGCAGTTCACGCCCGACCTGCTGCCCAGCGACATCACCGGCGTGTCGATCTTCAACCAGGCGCAGCAGAAGTTCGAGTTCCACCACGGGCCGGTCTTCGCCAACATCGTGCTCGCCGACGAGATCAACCGCGCCTCGCCGAAGACGCAGGCCGCCCTGCTGGAGGTCATGGAGGAGCGCCGGGTCACCGTGGACGCCGAGCCGCACCCGGTGCCGCGCCCCTTCCTGGTGGTGGCCACGCAGAACCCGGTGGACATGGACGGCACGTACCCGCTGCCCGAGGCCCAGCTCGACCGGTTCCTGATGAAGATCTCCGTCGGCTACCCCGACCACGTGTCCGAGGTCGAGGTGCTCAAGGGCATGCCGACCGGGCCGCAGGTCGAGCTGCTGCCGGCGGTGGCGCGGGCCTCGGACGTGGCCGGGATGATCGACTTCGCCTCCCGCATCCACGTGGCCGACCCGGTCTACGACTACGTCGTGGCGCTGTGCGCGGCCACCAGGACGAGCCCGCACCTGCGGCTCGGCGCGAGCCCCCGGGGCAGTCTGGCGCTGCTGCGGGCCGCCCGCGTCAAGGCCGCCGCGGCCGGGCGGCACTACGTGGTGCCGGAGGACGTCAAGGCGCTGGCCGGGCCGGTCCTCGCGCACCGGCTGATCCTCTCGCCCGACGCCGAGCTGCGCGACATCACCGCCACCGCCGTGCTCGGCGAGATCACCGCCGGGACGCCGGTGCCGCAGGCGGCGTAGTGCGCACCTCGCAGGCGGACCGGTGGAGCGGGCGGGCCGCCGTGCTCACCCCGCTCGGCTGGGGGACGCTGGCCGGCTCGATCGTGCTGTACGCCGCCGGGTTCGCGCTCGGCTACCCCGAGCCGGTCGTGCTGGCCACCGGCGGGCTGCTCGCGCTGGCCGTCGCGCTCGCCTGGACCCTTCCGCGGCCCCGGCTGGAGGTCCGGCGCGAGGTGACGCCGCTGAAGGTGCCGCGCGGGGACGCCGCCGTGGCCGTCCTCACCGTCGCCAACCTCGGCCGCCGCGGCCTGTCCGGCCTGCGCGCCCAGGACCGGATCGGCGCCGTCGAGCACACGGTCGAGCTGCCCCGGCTGCCCAGGAACGGGACCCGCACGGTGTCGTACCCGCTGCCCACCGGCGTGCGCGGCGAGATCCCGGTCGGGCCGCTGGTCGTGGTGCGGGCCGACCCGTTCGGGCTGGCCCGCCGGGTCCGCGCGTACGGCGGCGCGGTGACGCTGCTGGTCCGCCCGCGCACCGTGCCGCTGCCCGTGCCGCCGTCCGGCCGGGCCCACCACCTGGAGGGGCCGGCCGGCGACAACGCGCCCAGCGGCACGGTCACCTTCCACACCCTGCGCGAGTACGTCGTCGGCGACGACCTGCGGCACGTCCACTGGCGCTCCAGCGCCCGCACCGGGACGCTCATGGTCCGCCGGCTCATCGACGCCAGCCTGCCCACCACGACCGTGGTGCTCGACACGCGCGGCGAGCCGTCCGAGCCGGCGGTGGACGCCGCCGCCTCGGTCGCCGTCGCCGCCGCCCGCGCCGGCTTCCCGGTCCGGGTGGTCACCGGCGACGGGCTGCTGCTGGACGGCAAGCCCGACGCGGAGGCCGTCCTGGACCGGCTGGCCCTGGTGGGCGGCACGGCGGCCGGCGTCGGCGAGGCCATGCGGCTGGCGCGCGGCGGCGGGTCGCTGGTGCTGGTGACGGGGGACCCGGCGGAGGCGGGCCGGGTGGCGGGCGTGCGCCGCCGCTTCGACCGCGTCATCTGCGTGTACGTCGGCCAGGACCCGGTCTCGGTGCCCGGCGTCACCGTCCTGCCCGTCCCCGCCCTCGACGTGCTGCCCGTGCTCTGGGGCTCCCGGTGACCGCCGCCGGGCCGTCCCGGTGGCGCCGGTGGCTGGGGCTCGCCCTGGTCGCGGCCATCGCGGCCACCGCGGGCTGGGGCTTCCACCGGGTGTTCCCCGGCACCGAGCTGCTCCTGGCCGTCGTCCCCGCCGCCGCGGCCCCCGCGCTGGTGGCGGCGCTCACCGCCGGCCGGCCGCTATGGCTGGCCCTGATGCTCGACCTCGTCGCCTGGTTCGCCGGGACCGTCCCGCTCTACCGGGGCCTGGAGCCCGGCCTCCTGAAGGACGTCGCCGACTCCTGGCACGCGCTGCTCACCACCCTCCTGCCCGCGGAGCCGGACCCCGCCCTGCTGGTCCTGGTCCACACCCTGGTCTGGTCGGCGGCCGTGGCCGGCGCCGAGCTGCTGTCGCGCGGCGCGACCAGGATCGCCGCCGCGATCCCCGCCCTCCTGGTGTACGGGGCCGCGCTCCTGCTCGGCGTGGACGGCGAGGGCTCGAACCTGCCGGTCGCGGCCGTGCTGGTCACGCTGATCGGGGTCCTGGCCGTGCTCCGCGACGGCCGCCCGCCGCTCTGGCTGCCGGCCGGCCTCCCGGTGGCCGCCGCCCTGGCCGCCGTCGCGCTGTTCGCGGCGCCGCTGCTGCCGATCGCGGCCCAGCCGTACAACCCGCGCGAGCACGCCGACCTGCCGCCGCCCGCGCGGGTGGACAGCGTCAGCCCCCTGGACCGGGTCTCGGCCTGGCTGCAGATCCCCGACCGGGAGCTGTTCACCGTCCGGGCGGACCGGCCGCTCAACTGGCGGCTGGCCGTGCTCGACCGCTACGACGGCGTGCGCTGGACCTCCGCCGCCGGCTTCCGGCCCACCGGCGGCCGGGTCCCCGAGGGGCCGTGGACGGGCGAGGCCGACCTCGTACGCCAGCGCGTCACCTTCGGCGGCCTGCCCGGCACCTGGCTCCCCGCGGCCGAGCGCCCCGAGCGGGTCACCGGCGTGCGCGGCCTGGCCGTGGACCCGGGCAGCGGCGCGCTGCTGACCGCCGGCAGGCCCGGCAAGGGCTTCACCTACGAGGTGACCTCCCGGGTGCCCCGGCCGTCCAAGGAGGACCTGCTCGCCGCCGTCCCGGCCGGCGACCCGGCGCTGACCGCCTTCCCCGACGGCCCGCAGCGGGCCCTGTTCCGCGAGCTGGCGCGCAAGGCGGTCAAGGGCGCCGAGGAGCCGATGCGGCAGGCGTACCGGCTGCAGAGCTGGCTTCGCACCAGCGCCCGCTACGACGTCACCGCCCCGCCCGGCCACTCGCTGAAGAGCCTGGAGTTCTTCCTGGAGACCACGCACCGGGGGACGTCGGAGCAGTTCGCGACCACGTTCGCGCTCATGGCCAGGACGCTCGGGCTGCCGTCGCGGGTGGTCGTCGGCTTCCGGCCCGGCACGCCCTCCGGCGGGGTCTACCACGTCAAGTCGGGGCACGTGATGGCGTGGGCGGAGATCGAGTTCGAGGGGCTGGGCTGGCGGCCGTTCTACCCGACGCCCGGCCGCAGCGGCGCCAAGGACGACCACGAGGTCGTGTCCTCGGCCATCGAGGAGAGCGAGCAGTTGGAGGGCGAGTTCGCGCGGGGCGGTGGCGGCCACGCGGCCTCCTCCGAGCCGCGGGGCGACGGCCAGGGGGAGCGGTCCGGGGGCGGCCCGTCCCCGTGGACGGTGGGGGCGGCCGGGGGCGGGCTGCTCGTGCTCGCGTACGCGGGCCTCGCGGCGGCCCTGCCGTGGTGGCGCCGGCGGGCCCGCCGCCGCGGGCCGGACCCGGGGTCGCGGGTGCTCGGCGCGTGGCGGCAGGCCCGCGACGACCTGGGCCTGGCCCGCGAGCACGCCCTGACGGCCGAGGACGTCCTCGCCGCCCAGCCACCCGACCTGTCACCTCATCTCCGCCCGCTGGCCGACCTCTCCAACTTCGTGCGGTACGCCCCCGACGCCGTCACCGACACGACCGCCACCGCGGCCTGGCGGCACAGCGACGCCCTGCGCCGCGCCGTCCGCGCCCGTACCCCGCTGCCCGCCCGCCTGCGCCGCCGGCTGCTCCTCCGTTGAGGGGGTAGACGCATACCCCCATTGGGGTTACATTGGGGTTATGCCAAAGATCAACGTTTACCTGCCCGACGACCTCGCCGAGGCCGTCAAGGAGGCCGGCGTGCCGGTGTCGGCCGTCTGCCAGCGCGCGCTGGAGCAGGCGGTCCGCCGGGTGACCGCGATCAGGGAGACCACGCTCACCGACCTCGACCTGGAGCCGCCCGCCGGAGCCCTGACCCACCTGACGGCCAGGGCCCGCCAGGCGCTCAAGCTCGCCGCCGACGAGGCCCGCACCCGGGCGGCCGCGGAGATCGGCACCGAGCACCTGCTGGGGGCCGTACTGGCCGAGGGCGGCAACCTGGCCCTGCACGTCCTGCGGGCCATGGAGATCGACCTCGACCAGGTGCGGCGCGACCTCGACCGGCGCCGGGAGGCCGGTGCCGACGCCACCACCGGCACCGACCCCACCACCGCTGCCACCGTCGGCGCCCCCGCCGAGGGCGGGCCGCGCACCTTCAGTGCCAACGCCGCCAACGCCCTGGAGTTCGCCGTCAACGAGGCCATCTCGCTCGGCCACAACTACGTCGGCTGCGAGCACCTCCTGCTCGGCCTGGTCGCCGAGCCCGACGGCACCGCCGGGCAGGTCCTGCGCGCCCTGGGCGCCGAGCCCCGCGTCACCCGGCGCGCGGTGAGCGCGGCCCTGGCCGGCTACGTCCACCTACGCGCCCAGACCCAGCAGCCCGCGCAGGCCGCCGGGCAGGGGGGCGGGCAGGGGGGCGCGCAGCAGCCCACCCAGGCCCAGGCCGAGCTGCTGGCCGCCGCCATCAGGGCCGAGCTGCAGCCGATCGTCCAGCGCCTGGAACGCCTGGAAGAGCACGCCGGCCTGCGGCCCTGACCGCCGTGAACGGCCGCGCGCTCGGCGCGTTGCGCGCCGCCATCGTCGCCCTGATCCTCGTCGGCCTGGTGATCGGGGCGCTGTGGTGACCCGGCGGGGGGCTAGAGCCAGTCACGCCGTTTGAAGACCATGTAGAGCACGAGGCACACGGCGGCCATCAGCATGATCGCGAACGGGTAGCCGAGCGCCCAGTGCGTCTCCGGCATGAAGTCGAAGTTCATCCCGTAGATCGTTCCGACCAGGGTCGGCGCGAAGAGGATGGCCGCCCACGCCGAGATCTTCTTGACCTCCTCGCCCTGCCGGATGCTGGCCTCGGTCATCCGGGCCATCTCCGCGTTCTGCGCCTGCGTGACCAGCGTGGAGTTGACGACCAGGATGTTCTGCAACATCTGCCGGAAGGACGACACCCGCTCGGCGACCGTGATGGCGTGGTCGGCCACGTCCCGCAGGTAGCTCTGCAGCTCGTCGTTCAGTCCGTACTTGGGCGCCCCCGCGATGAAGCCGTGGATCATCCCGACCAGCGGCGCCGTGGCCCGCTGGAACTCGATGACCTCGCCGGACAGCTCGTACACGCGCCGCGACACCGAGGGGTCGCCGCTGAAGACCTGGACCTCGATCTCCTCGATGTCCTTCTGCAGCCCCGCCACCACCGGCGCGTAGCCGTCGACCACGGTGTCGAGGATGGCGTAGAGCACGGCCTGCGGGCCCTGCCGCAGCAGGGCGGGGTCGGACTCCATGCGCTTGCGCACGCCCTGGAGGTCGGGGGCCTCGGCGTGCCGCACGGTGATGACGAAGTTGGGGCCGACGAAGACGTGCAGCTCGCCGAAGGCGACCTCCTCCACGTCGTCCAGGTAGCGGGCCGCGCGCAGCACCACGAACAGCGTGTCGCCGTACCGGTCGGACTTGGGCCGCTGGGAGCCGACGATGGCGTCCTCCAGCGCCAGCTCGTGCAGCTCGAACTCCTCGCCGAGCTTGACCAGCTCCCACTCCTTCGGCCGGTAGAGCCCGATCCAGGCCATGCTGCCCGGCATCTCCTTGAGGCGTTCGAAGGCGTCGGCGAGCGAGCCGGGATTGTCGACGCGCTCGCCGTCGCAGTAGATCGCGTTGTCGATGACGGTGGGCCGGTAAGGGGGGTCCTCGGCCGCCCGCGGGTCCATCGAGTGCTCCGGCGGCTCCTCGCGCACCTCGCCGCCGCGCCGCAAACTCCTGACCCTGGCCATCGCCTTGGTGTCCCCTCCTGTTAGCCGAGCGCGTCGAGCTGCTGCGCCGCCCGGTCCCTGATGGTCTTGCGCCACATCGGCGTCCAGCCGAACAACAACCCGTGCGGCCGGCCCAGCGCCATCCTCGACCAGCGCTTGAAGTCGAAGTCGTCGTGATGCCGCACGATCAGGCCGTCCTCGAACCTGAACAGCGCGTCCACCTCGTTGACCACCTCGCGCCCGGTGCTGGAGAAGATGTAGCGGGCGGTCCAGTGCGCGGTGCCGGTGTGGTCGTCGGCGGTGACGTCGCAGTAGTCCGAGCGCAGGCCGTCGCGCACGCCGAGTTGCAGCCGCCACATCCGCATCACCCGGTCGCGCCCCTCGATCTCCTGGTAGATGGGATCGCCGAAGCTGACTTCGGGGTGGTAGCAGCTCTCCATGGCCGCGAGGTCGGCCCGCCCCAGGGCGTCGTAGAAAGCGCTGATCAGCGCCACGTGACGATCGTTCACCTTCATATCAGATCACGGTTCGGTCCCCGGCCCGGCACGCGGCCCGGAGCGGATCACTGCCGGGCACCACCTTCCCCGACAACCTGGGATCAAGCGCGCGAGTCGCTCCTGTCCGGCGCCCCCTGGCCAGAATGTCGTTCGGTGGCCGCGGCCGAGACTTTACCTGGATAGGGTGCTGTCTCGATGGACAAGCTCTGGGCCCACCTGATCGAGGTTCAGCCTGACCCCCAGCCCTGGGTCGTGGCGGTCTCGGCACTCGTCGCGCTCGTGATCGTCGGCTTCCGCATGCCCTGGCAGGTGTCCCGGGGCCTGATCACCATCGCCCACGAGGGTGGCCACGCGCTCATGGCGCTGCTCACCCGGCGCAAGCTGGAGGGCATCCGCCTGCACTCCGACACCTCCGGCGTGACCCTGACCAGGGGCCGGCCCAACGGTCCCGGCATGGTGCTGACCGCGATGGCGGGCTACCTCGCGCCGCCGCTGCTCGGGCTGGCCGCCGCCTGGCTCACCGAGGAAGGGCGCATCACGCTGCTGATCTGGGCGGTGCTGCTGTTCCTGGTCTGCATGCTGCTGCTGATCCGCAACCTGTACGGCGCGCTGATCCTCCTCGCCACCGGCGGCGCGGTGTTCGCGCTCAGCATGTACGCCCCCGACGCGGTCCAGCAGGGCGCCGCCCTCGTCGCGGTGTGGTTCCTGCTGTTCGGCGGCATCCGGCCCATCGTCGAGCTGCAGCAGAAGCGGCGCCGCCGGCAGGCCAGGGACTCCGACGCCGATCAGCTCGCCCGGTTGACGTTCCTGCCGGGCGGTTTCTACGTGTTCTTCTTCTTCGTGGTGGCGGTCACCGCCGCCGCATTCGGTGCGTACCTCATGAATCCGCTCTAAACTCGCCTGCGACAGGGGGGAGAGTGAGTACCGCCGTGCTGCCAGCTGAGGACGCGCCCGGCTACCGCGTGCTCGACCAGGCCGGCCAGGGCGGGTTCGCCGTCGTGTACCGCGCCTACCAGGAACGCCTCGACCGCGTCGTGGCGCTCAAGGTGCTGTCGGTCGACCGCGTCGACCAGCGCACCATGCGGCGCTTCCAGCGCGAGCTCCAGCTCACCGGGCGGCTCACCGGCCACCCCAACGTCGTCACCGTCTTCGACACCGGCGTGACGCGCTCCGGCAAGCCGTACATCGCGATGGACTTCTTCGAGAACGGCTCGCTGCGCGACAAGGTCCGCAAGGAAGGGCCGCTGCCGGTGCCCGACGTGCTGCGGGCCGGGGTCAAGCTGGCCGGGGCGCTGGCCGCCGTCCACGAGGCCGGCGTCCTGCACGGCGACATCAAGCCGCAGAACATCCTCATCTCCCGGTACGGCGAGCCCGCCATCGCCGACTTCGGCGTGGCCCGGGTGGTCGACGCCGCCGAGATCTCGGCCACCTCGCAGGCGTTCACCCCGCTGCACGCCGCGCCCGAAGTGCTCACCGGCGCCCCGCACTCCGTCCCCACCGACCTCTACTCCCTCGGCTCCACCCTCTACCACCTGCTGGCCGGGCAGCCCGCCTTCCACAACCCGGCCGACCCGTCGATCGCGCCGCTGATGTACCGGGTGCTCAGCCTCGAACCGCCGCCCATCGGCCGCGCCGACCTGCCGCCGCGGGTCTTCCAGGCGATCCTGCGGGCCATGGCCAAGCAGCCGGAGGCGCGGCCCGGGTCGGCGCGCGAGCTGGCCCGGCAGTTGCAGGGGTTGCAGGCGGAGCTGGGGCTGCCGGTGACGGACCTGGTGGGCCAGGACCCGGGGCCTGGCCCGCACCTGTCCACGGTCCCCAGACCCCACCCGGACTCCCCACCCCCGCCCTTCCCGCCGTTCAACCCGCCGTCCCCGTCCCCGGCCCCGTCCTCAACCTTGGGGCCGACCCCGGCTTCGTCGCCGTTCGCCCCGCAGGGTCCCTCGGCGTTCCCGCCGCCGGTCTCCTCGTCGCTTCCTTCGACCGGTCACCACCTGCCGCCCGCCACGTCCCCGCGGCCCGGGCCGCACCCGGCGGCCCCGGAGAGCCGGCCCGCCCCGAACCCCGCCACGAACCCCGCCCCGAACCCCGCCACGCCGTCCCCGGCGCCGTCGCGCGGGCGGACGCCGAAGGCGCTGCTCGTCGGCGGGATCGTCGCGACGGTGGCCGTCGCGGGCACGGTCGCGGCCGTCTACCTGTCGCTCCCGCCCGGCGCCCCGTCCCAGGAGACCGGCCGCACCACCGGGCAGCCCTCGCAGAGCCCCCAGGACCCGGCCCCCATCGAGGAGAAGGACATCGCCGCCCTGGCCCCCCGCGCCGTCAAGGTGACCGCCGACCGCGGCGCCCTGGTGGAGCTGCGCTGGTCACTGCCGGCCGGCGCCCGCCGCTACCCGGTGGTCCTGCAACGCAGCCCGGTGGCCAAGGGCGAGCAGGCCGTCACCGCCCTCGGCCAGGGCGCGACCACCACCCGCGTCGCCGGCCTGGACCCCGACACCGGCTACTGCTTCCTGGTGGGCGTCCCGCTGCGCATCTCGGAGCAGTCGACGGTCGCCTGGTCGAAGCCGGCCTGCATCAGGGGCGCGAGGGCCCGCCGGTAGGGGCAGGGCTCATCCCAGGAGCTTGCGGGCCGCCTGCTCGATCTCCGCCTCCGACAGCAGCACGTGATCGGCCGCCGCCCCCAGCGGGATGAAGCTGTCGGCCGAGGTCACCCGCGCCACCTGCCCGCCGAACCCGGCGTCGGTCAGCTCCGCCACGATGCCCTCGGAGACGCCCCCGGTGTGCCGGGTCTCGTCGGCGATCAGCACCTTGCCGGTCAGCTCGGCCGCGCGCAGCAGGTCGTCCAGCGGCAGCGGCGCCAGCCAGCGCAGGTCGAGGACGCGGCAGCCGTACCCCTCCTGGGTGAGCCGCACGGCGGCCCGCAGGCTCATCCGCACCCCGTTGCCGAACGTCACGATCGTCAGGTCCCGCCCGTCGCCGTACGAGCGCGCCCGCCCGATCGGCACGTGCGTCTCGGCCCAGCGCGACGGCGGCACGTACGGCGCCAGCCAGCCCCCGTCGCCCTCCTCGAACAGGTCGCGCGTGTGGTAGAGCGCGATCGGCTCCAGGAACACGCACACCGACCCGCAGGTGCGCGCCGCGGCCAGGCAGGTGCGCAGCATGGCGGCGGCGTCGTCGGGCCGCGCGGGCGAGGCGATGACCAGCCCCGGGATGTCGCGCAGCGCCGCCACCGAGTTGTCGTTGTGGAAGTGCCCGCCGAACCCCTTCTGGTAGGCGTAGCCCGCCACCCGCACCACCATCGGGTTGCGGTAGGCGCCGCGCGAGAAGAACGACAGCGTCGCCCCCTCGCCGCGGATCTGGTCGAGCGCGTTGTGCAGGTAGGCGAGGTATTGGATCTCCGGCACCGGCAGCAGGCCCGACACCCCCGACCCGAGCGCCAGCCCCAGGACGGTCTGCTCGTCCAGCAGCGTGTCGAACACCTGCCCCGCCCCGAACCGCTTCTGCAGCCCCCGCGTCACGCCGTAGACGCCGCCCTTCCTGGCGACGTCCTCGCCGAACACCATCATCTCGGGGTGGACGGCGAGCGCGTCGGCGAGCGTGCGGTTGATCGCCAGGGAGAGCGTGAGCGGCTTGTCGTGCTCCGGCAGCGCTCCGGCGAACGCCTTCTCCCTGACGGCGGCGGGCGCGGCGGTGGGGCTGAGGCGGGTGATCAGGTCGGGCCGGCGCGGCGCGATCGGCTCCATGATCTCCTTGGCGGTGCCGAGCCGCGGGCTGCGGGTGGTCTCCAGCGCGATGCGCAGCACGTGCTCGCGGGCGGACTCGTACTGCTTGAGCAGCTCCTGCGGCGTCTCCAGCCCGGCCTCGACCAGCAGCGCGGCGGTGCGCAGCAGCGGGTCGCGGGCCAGGTCGGCGCGGATGTCGCGCTGGGTGCGGTAGGCCACCTCCACGTCGGACCCGGCGTGCCCCATCAGCCGCACCGTGGACAGGTGCAGGAACGCGGGGGCACGGCGGGCGCGGACGTGTTCGACCGCCCGCACGGCGGCGTCGTGGGCGTCGGCCAGGTCGCACCCGTCGGCCGCGAAGTACTCGATGCCGGGCCGCCGCGCGGCCGCCGCCACCCAGCCCTTCGGCGTGCGGACGCTGATGCCGAGCCCGTTGTCCTCGCACACGAACAGGATCGGCAGCGCCTGCCCCTGGTAGGTGGCGTAGGAGGCGGTGTTGAAGCCGGACAGGGCGCTGGCGTGGTTGATCGAGGCGTCGCCGAAGCTGCACACCGCGATCGCGTCGTCGGCCCCCCACTTGGACGGCACGCCGAGCGCCCTGGCGCGCTCGATGGCGAAGGCCACGCCCACGGCCCTCGGCAGGTGGCTGGCGATGGTCGAGGTCTGCGGGATGACGGCCAGCTCGGGATGGCCGAACACCTTGTGCCGCCCGCCCGCGATGGGCTCGTCGGCCGCCGCCGTCAGGCCCATGAGGACGTCTCTGAGCCCCTGCTCGGGCAGCCTGCCCTTCTGCTCGGACCTGGTCAGGTAGAACGCGCCGGACCGGTAGTGCAGCAGCGCGGGATCGGTGGGCCGCAGCGCGGCGGCGACCGCGGCGTTGCCCTCGTGCCCGGCCGAGCCGATCGTGTAGAAGCCCTCGTCCTGCTCGCGCAGCCAGCGGGCGGCGATGTCGAGCAGCCTGCTGTCGAGCTGGCGCCGGAACAGGGCCCTGCACTGCTCGCCGGTCAGCGTGGTGCCCTCGCGGACCGGGCCGGCCGGATCACGCGGGAGCCCCGCCTTCAGCGTCGCCACGGCCTCGGTGAAATGTGTCTCAACAGTGTCCCGCGCCACACCCCGATTATGTCTTCCATCCGGCCTGACGTCTGCCGGTCGGGAGGGTCGTGTTGTGGACCGGTCCTAATTGACCTTGATCTATAACCGTTTGTCAAAATACTCAACTTCGCCGGTCATATATGGGTCTATTGAAGGGACACACGTGGCACCCTCAATGCCGCGTTGAAGCAAGGGTCTCCAGAAAGGAACCCGCATGTTACAACGCATCCGTGTCGCCGCATTCGCCGTTCTGATCGGCGCAGGGGGCCTGGTGGCCCTCGCACCGGCCACCGCGACCGCGGCCTCCCAGGAAACCGTCGTGATCGGCCGGGTGCAGATCACCCCCAAGCCGCCGATCGACGTGACCAGCGGGCCGGTCACCGCCACCTTCACCTTCTTCACGAAGAACGCGGACGCCGCCACGCTCCAGCTCAAGCCGCCCGCGGGGGTCTACACCTCCGCCGGTGACCTGACCAGGACGCCGGTCCGCGGCTGGATCAAGTGGACCGGCACCAAGAAGTTCGAGACCTCGCCCACCGGCACGTGGAGCTACCTCGCCACGGCCACGGGCGGCGGCCAGGAGAAGTCCGCCACCGGGACGTTCGAGGTCGCCGTCAAGAAGCCGGCCGACACCAGCTTCGCCGGCTTCGGCGTGCGGCCGGGCGTGGCCGGCCGCGGGGACGTGGTCAGGGTCTCCGGGCGCCTGCTCGCCGACGGCGAGGGGTACCGGGGACAGAGCGTCTCCGTCCAGTTCCGCGGCCGCCACTCCGGCGACTTCCGCGAGGTCGCCAAGGTGACGACCGGGAACGGCGGCTGGTTCGCCACCGGCGTCCGGGCCTGGCGGAGCGGCTCGTTCCGCGCCGTGTTCACGGCCACGGCCGCGGCCAAGGGCTCGGTCAGCGACCTGGCCGGGCTGGTGATCCGGCACCGCGCCGTGGACAGCACGATCGCCGGCTTCGACGCCCGGCCCGAGCCGGTCGCCAAGGGCGACACGCTGACCCTCACCGGCTCCCTGCGGGCCGAGGGCCGCGGCGGGCTCGCCGGGCAGCGCGTGTCCGTCTTCTTCAGGGCCGCGGGCTCCACGCGCTGGGAGTACGTGACCAGCGCGGTGACCGGCCGGCACGGCTTCTTCCGCGCCTCGGCCACCGCCGCCGCCTCCGGCTGGTGGCGCGCCCAGTACGCGGGCACGCGCGGCGTGAACGGCACGGCCGGCGACGCCGACTGGGTCACCGTCACCCAGCCCGCCCCGCCGCCCGAGGAGACCAGGGCCGACACGCGGCTGACCGCGTTCAACGCCTACCCCGAGCCGGTCAAACGCGGTAAGTACCTAAAGTTCAGGGGCAAGCTGCAGATCTCCGACGAGGGCACCTGGGAGGGCTACGCCGGCAAGGTGGCGCTGTTCTTCAAGAAGGCCGGGTCGAAGAAGTGGGAGTACGTGAAGTCGTTCCGCTCCGGCGGCGGCGGCCACCTCTACGTCAAGGCCAGGGCCTGGGACTCCGGGCGCTGGAGGTTCACCTTCAAGGGCGACGGCGACGCGTACGGCTCCACCAGCCGGACGGACTACGTCCGGGTGATCCGCTGAACGATCTGAACTGACGGCAAGGCCCGGGGCTCCCACCCCGGGCCTTGCCGTCCGCCGGCGTCAGCCGGACAGCTTGCCCTCGATGCGGGCGAGAGTCGACTTGAGGTCGGCGAGGTCGTCGGTCACGCGCCCGAACCGCTCCTCCACCGCTTCGAGACGGTTCGAGCATCCGTCGTACCGGTCCAGCCGGAGGTGGACGCGCTCCAGCGCCGTCACGCGGACTTCCAACTGGCAGAGCTTGCTGTGCAGATCGAACAAGGGGGTTCCTTTCCACGGAAGGGGCGGGGCCGCGCGGTACGTCTAGACGTTACCCTACGTGTCCGCGTGGTTGCAGTCCGATGCGAGGGTCGTTCCTACTCCGCGCGCCGGAACTCCGCGATCCCGACCCCCAGCAGCAGGACGCCCAGCGCCGCCACGAGCCCCAGTTCCAGCGGCACCGGCACCTGGAGACCGGCCCACCGCACCCCGGGGTTCAGCAGCGCGTTCACCCGCTCGGGCACGTCCAGGTGGGAGAAGACGGCCTGGCGCATCGGGTCCACCGCGTACGTCATCGGGTTGACGACGGTGAGCACGTGCAGCCAGGAGGGGAGGTTGGCCAGCGGGAACATCGCCCCGGACAGGAACATCATGGGCATGATCGCCATCTGCATGAGCCCGAAGAAGGACTGCATGTTCTTCATCCGGGCCGCCAGCATCACGCCGAACGCCGTGACCGTGAACGCCGCCAGGAACATCTCCGCCAGCAGCGTGAGCATGAGCCCGGGCGCGTAGGGCACCCCCACCAGCCCGCCCATGGCCAGGATGATGACGCCCTGCGCGGTGGCCACGAGCGCGCCGCCCAGGCACTTGCCGACCACGATCGCGCCGCGCGAGACGGGCGCGACCAGCATCTCGCGCAGGAAGCCGAACTCGCGGTCCCACACGATGGACCCGGCCGAGAACATGCCGGTCATGATCACGGTCATCGAGATCATGCCGGGGTACATGAACGTCCGGAAGTCGATGCCCGGGATCGAGCCCCGCACCAGCGACCCCAGGCCCGCGCCCATGACGAACAGCCAGAGCACGGGCTGCACCAGCGACGACACCATGCGGGTGCGGTCGTTGACGAAACGCAGGATCTCCCGGTGCAGCACGACCTTGACCGCCCGCAGGTCGTGCCCGGCGCCGCGGGCCGGGACCCGGACGCCGATCGCCTCCGCCGCCATCGTCATCGCCTCGCCATCGCGCGCATGAAGGACAGGTTGTCGGCCCCGGCCTCCGCGTCGCGGATGGTGGAGCCGGTGTAGGACATGAACACGTCGTCCAGCGACGGCCGGGACACGCTCACCGACGTGATCGGCATCCCCAGCTCCGCGAAGAGCCGGGGCACGAACTCCTCGCCGGACGGCACCGCGAAGGTGACCGCCCCCTCGTGCACGGCCGCCTCCAGCCCGAACCGCTCGCGCAGCGCCTCGATCGCCGCGCCGTCGTCGCCGGTCTGGATCTGCACGCGGTCCTTGCCGACGCCGGCCTTCAGCGCCTCGGGCGAGTCGATGACCACGATCTCGCCGTGGTCGATGATGGCGATCCGGTCGCAGTACTCGGCCTCGTCCATGTAGTGGGTGGTCATGAAGATGGTGATGTCCTCCAGGCGGCGCAGCCGGTTGATGTAGCCCCAGATGGCCGAGCGGGTCTGCGGGTCGAGCCCGACCGTCGGCTCGTCGAGGAACAACACGCGCGGCGAGTGCAGCAGGCCGCGGGCGATCTCCAGCCGCCGTTTCATGCCGCCGGAGAACGTCATCACCTTGGCGTCCCTGCGGTCCCACAGCGCGACCATCTCCATCACCTGGCGGATGCGGTCGCCGACGAGGCCCTTCGGGACGCCGTACAGCTCGGCGTGGAAGCGCAGGTTCTGCTCGGCGCTGAGGTAGCCGTCGAGGGTGGGGTCCTGGAAGACGAGGCCGATGTTCCTGCGGACCTCGTCGCGCTCGCGCACCACGTCGTGCCCGGCCACCGTGGCGCTGCCGCCGGTGGGGCCGACCAGGGTGCAGAGCATGCTGATGGTGGTGGTCTTGCCGGCGCCGTTCGGGCCCAGGAACCCGAACACCTCGCCGGGCGGCACCTCGAAGTCGATGCCCTTGACGGCCTCGACCTTCCCGTACGTCTTGCGCAGTCCCCGTACGGAGACGGCGGTCTCCCCGGCCATGTCCGGTCCTCCCCTCAGTCCTCCGCCAGGATCTGGAAGACGGCCCTGCGCGTCCTCCTGATGAGCTTCTTGGCCTCCTCGACCTGCCGGTCGCCGGCCGTGTGCACGAGGTGGGCGAAGGCCTCGTTGAGCTGGGCCCACAGCAGGGCCAGCTCGTGCTGGCCGGCCGGTACGCTGCGGGCCACCTCCTCCCACGGGGCCTCGCCGGCGTGCCGGGCCGCCTGCTCGCGGCCGCCGTCGGTCAGCCGGTACGTGCGGCTGCCGCCCGACTCGTCACCGGTCACCAGGCCCTCGTCCTCCAGTTGCTGGAGCGCCGGGTAGACGGAGCCGGGGCTGGGACGCCAGACGCCGCCGCTGCGCTCCTCGATGCCCTGGATCATCTGGTAGCCGTTCTGCGGGCCCTCGTGGAGCAGGGCGAGCAGGGCCGCCCGGACGTCCCCGCGCCGAACCCGGGGCGCGGGCCGGCCCCAGTGGACCGCCATGACGGGCCCGGGACCGGGCGGCGCCAGCGGGGGAGGCGGCGCGGGCACGAACCCGGCCGCCGGGTGCGGCGCCCCGGGCGGCCCCGGCGGGAAGGCCGGAGGAGGGAGGTGGGGCGGGGGGAAGGGAGGCGGGGGGAAGGGAGGCGGGGGCGGGGGGACATCGTCCCAGAAATCGGGCTCGTCCATGACGACCTCCAACTATCGAGATATCGTGACGATATATCTAGATAGTTGCGACAAACAAGGCCGTTACCGGCGACGCCATTTGTTAGCGGACGTTAACAGCGGCCTCGATCGCCGCCCGCGCCATCGCCCGCAGCAGCGGCCGCATGTCGCCGCCCGGCAGCTCGCCCGCGCTGTGCGGGGTGGAGTTGAGCAGGCCGAAGACCGCGTGCGTGGCGGCCCGCAGCCGGGCGGCCGGGCAGGCGGGGTGCAGCTCGGCCAGGACGGTCACCCACTCCTCGACGTAGAGCCGCTGCAGCCGCCTGATCCGCCGCCGCTGCGGCTCGGGCACGTTGCCCAGCTCCCGGTCGTGCACGGTGATCAGGGCCGGCTGCTCGATGGCGAAGGTGATCTGCACGTCGAGCAGGGCGCCGAGCGACTGCTCGGGGCCGGGGGAGGAGGTCACCACGGCCACGGCCGCCTCGCGCAGCCGCGAGCTGACGTCGAGCAGCATCTCGGCGAGCAGCGCCTCCTTGCCGCTGAAGTGCCGGTAGAGCGCCGGGCCCGACACGCCCACCGCGCCGCCGATGTCCTCGATCGAGACGCCGTGGAAGCCGCGCGCCGCGAACAGGCGGGAGGCCGCGTCCAGGATCTCCGCGCGCCGGTTGCGCCGGGGGCGGGCAGAGGTCGCGGAGGCGGTGGTCACGTCTCACATACTAGACGATGAGGTTAACGCTGACTAACATTCGAGCCATGAGAGCCACGAGAGGGGACTCATGAGCAGCGACTGGCCGGTGCTGGGATCGGCCGCCGACCCGGCGGGCGAGGCGTACAAGCGCAACGCCGAGCTCAACGAGCGCCTGGCCGCCGACTTGCTGGACCGCCTCGCCACCGCCGCGCTCGGCGGCCCCGAGCGGTCGCGGCGGCGGCACGTCGAGCGCGGCAAGCTGCTGCCGCGCGACCGCGTGGACGGCCTGCTCGATCCCGGCTCGCGCTTCCTGGAGCTGTCGCCGCTGGCGGCCGACGGCCTCTACGACGACCAGGCGCCCGCCGCCGGGATCATCACGGGCGTCGGCCGGATCTCCGGCCGCGAGTGCGTGGTCGTCGCCAACGACGCCACCGTCAAGGGTGGCACGTACTACCCGATGACCGTCAAGAAGCACCTGCGCGCGCAGGAGGTGGCCCTGCACAACCACCTGCCCTGCGTCTACCTGGTGGACTCCGGCGGCGCGTTCCTTCCCCTGCAGGACGAGGTGTTCCCCGACCGCGACCACTTCGGCCGCATCTTCTACAACCAGGCCACCATGTCCGCCCGCGGCATCCCGCAGATCGCCGCCGTGCTCGGCTCGTGCACCGCGGGCGGCGCGTACGTCCCCGCGATGAGCGACGAGGCGGTCATCGTCCGCGGCCAGGGCACGATCTTCCTGGGCGGCCCGCCGCTGGTGAAGGCGGCCACCGGCGAGGAGGTCACCGCCGAGGAGCTGGGCGGCGGCGACCTGCACGCCCGGGTCAGCGGCGTCACCGACCACCTGGCCGAGGACGACGCCCACGCCCTGGCCATCGTCCGCGACATCGTCTCCACGCTCGCTCCGCGCGCCGAGCGGCCCTGGCCGGTCGCCGAGCCCGAGCCGCCCCGCCACGACCCGCGCGAGCTGTACGGCATCGTCCCCGCCGACACCCGCCAGCCCTACGACGTGCGCGAGGTCATCGCCAGGATCGTGGACGGCTCGCGCTTCCTGGAGTTCAAGGCCGAGTACGGCCACACCCTGGTCACCGGCTTCGCCCACCTGCACGGCCACCCGGTGGGCATCGTGGCCAACAACGGCATCCTGTTCAGCGAGTCGGCCATGAAGGGCGCCCACTTCATCGAGCTGTGCGACCAGCGCCGCATCCCCCTGGTGTTCCTGCAGAACATCAGCGGGTTCATGGTCGGCAGGGCCTACGAGGCGGGCGGCATCGCCAAGCACGGCGCGAAGATGGTCACCGCCGTCTCCTGCGCCCGGGTGCCCAAGCTCACGGTGGTGATCGGCGGCTCCTTCGGCGCCGGCAACTACGCGATGGCCGGGCGGGCCTACTCGCCGCGCTTCCTGTGGATGTGGCCCAACGCCCGCATCTCGGTCATGGGCGGCGAGCAGGCCGCCAACGTCCTGACCACCGTCGGCTCCGCCGACGCCGACGCGATCAGGGCCCAGTACGAGCACCAGGGCAACCCGTACTACTCCACGGCCAGGCTGTGGGACGACGGCGTGATCGACCCGCTCGACACCCGCACCGTCCTTGGCCTGGCGCTGTCCGCGGCGGCCAACGCCCCGCTCGAACCCGCCGGCTACGGCGTCTTCCGGATGTGACCATGCTCTTCGACCGTGTTCTCATCGCCAACAGGGGCGAGATCGCCGTCCGCGTCATCCGCACGCTGCGCCGGCTCGGCATCACGGCGGTGGCCGTGCACACGCCGTCCGACGCGGACGCCCGGCACGTACGCGAGGCCGACCTCGCCCTGGAGGTGCCCGGCTACCTGGACGCGGAGGCCATCGTGGCCGCGGCGCTGGAGTCCGGGGCGCGGGCCGTGCACCCCGGCTACGGCTTCCTGGCGGAGAACGCCGGGTTCGCGCGGGCCTGCGCCGCGGCCGGGGTGACCTTCGTCGGGCCGCCGGCCGGAGCCATCGACGCGATGGGCGACAAGATCCGGGCCAAGGCCACCGTGTCGGCCGCCGGGGTGCCGGTGGTGCCGGGCGGTGCCGAGCCGGACGACGACCTGGAGGAGTGGCGCGACTTCCCCGCGCTGATCAAGCCGTCCGCGGGCGGCGGCGGCAAGGGCATGGTGCTGGTGCGCTCGGCCGCCGAGCTGCCCGAGGCGCTGGCGTCGGCGCGGCGCACCGCGCGGGCCGCGTTCGGCGACGGCACGCTGCTCATCGAGCGTTACGTGGACCGCCCCCGCCACATCGAGATCCAGGTCCTGGCCGACGCCCACGGCGGCGTCGTGCACCTGGGGGAGCGCGAGTGCAGCCTGCAGCGCAGGCACCAGAAGATCGTCGAGGAGGCGCCGTCCCCCTTCGTCACCCCCGAGCTGCGCGAGCGCATGGGGGCGGCGGCGGTGGAGGCCGCGCGCTCGGTCGGGTACGTGGGCGCCGGCACCGTCGAGTTCATCGTGGACGGCGTCACCGGCGCCTACCACTTCATGGAGATGAACACCCGCCTCCAGGTCGAGCACCCCGTCACCGAGCTGGTGACCGGCCTGGACCTGGTGGAGCTGCAACTGCGGGTGGCGGCGGGGGAGCCCCTGCCGTTCGGCCAGGACGAGGTGCGCCTGCGCGGGCACGCCGTCGAGGCCCGCGTGTACGCCGAGGACCCGGCGCGCGGCTTCCTGCCGACCGGCGGCCGGGTCCTGCTGCTGCGCGAGCCGGGCGGGCCGAACGAGCCGGGCGGGCCGGGCGGGCCGAGCGGGCCGGGCGGGCCGCGCCGGGAGCCCGGGCCGGGACCCGTGGTGCGGGTGGACTCCGGGCTGGCCGAGGGCGGGGTCGTCGGCAGCGCGTTCGACCCCATGCTCTCCAAGGTCGTCGCCTGGGCCGCGGACCGCGAGGAGGCGCTGCGCGCCCTCGACCGGGCCCTCGCCGGCACGGCCGTCCTGGGCGTGGTCACCAACGTGCCGTTCCTGCGCGCCCTGGCCGCCCATCCCGCCGTTCGGGCGGGCGAGCTGGACACCGGCCTGGTGGAGCGGGCGCTGCCCGAGCTGCTGCCGGGCCAGGAGACGCCCGCCGAGGTCGCCGCGGCGGCCGCGCTGGTCCTCCACACGCTGCCGCGGGGCCGCGACCCGTGGGAGGTCACCGACGGCTGGCGGCTCGGCGAGCGCGCCTGGACGACCTGGCGGCTGGAGTCCCGGGACGGCGTGCACGAGGTGCGGGTCCGCGGGCTGCCCGCCGAGTCCGCCGAGGTGCTGCTGGCGGACGGGCCGGCGCCCGCCCGCGTGCGGGCCGAGGGCGCCGAGGTGGCCGTCACGATCGGCGGCCGCACCACGCGCTACCTGCGCGTACGCGACGGCGACACGCTCTGGCTCGGCCGGGAGGGCCGGGCGTGGGCGTTCACCCGCCACCTCATCGGCGACCCCGGCGACCGGCCCGGCGCCGCCACGTCCGGCGACGGCGTGGTGCGCAGCCCCATGCCGGGCACCGTCCTGCTGGTCAAGGCCCAGGCGGGCGACCGGGTGAGCGCCGGGCAGCCGCTCGTCGTGGTCGAGGCCATGAAGATGGAGCACACGGTGCCCGCCCCGTGCGCCGGCGTGCTCGCCGAGCTGCCGGTCCAGCCGGGGCAGCCGGTCGACATGGACGCCGTCCTGGCCGTGGTGACCCCTGACGCGGCCACTTCTGAGGAGGCTTAGGTGCCGTACCCGATGGAAGGTCTGCCCAAGCAGGTCACCGTCTACGAGGTCGGCCCGCGCGACGGGCTGCAGAACGAGGCCACGGTCGTGCCCGTCGAGGTCAAGGCCGAGTTCATCGACCGGCTCGCGGACGCCGGCCACAGGATCATCGAGGCCACCAGCTTCGTGCACCCGAAATGGGTGCCGCAGCTCGCCGACGCCGACGACCTGCTCGCCCGCCTGCCCCGCAGGCCCGGCGTGCGCTATCCCGTGCTGGTGCCGAACGAGCGCGGCCTCGACCGGGCCCTGGAGCGCGGCGTGGACGAGATCGCCGTCTTCGCCAGCGCCACCGAGACGTTCGCCGCCAAGAACCTCAACCGGAGCCTGGAGAGCCAGTTCGACATGTTCGAGCCGGTCGTGGCCAGGGCCCTCGACCACGGGGTGCGGGTGCGGGCGTACGTGTCGATGTGCTTCGGCGACCCCTGGGAGGGGCCGACCCCGATCGCGCAGGTCGTCCGGGTGGGCGAGCGGCTGCTCGGGCTCGGCTGCCACGAGCTGTCGCTGGGCGACACGACCGGCGTCGGCACGCCGGGGCACGTCACCGAGCTGATCCGGGCGTTCCGCTCGCCCGAGCGGCTGGCCGTGCACTTCCACGACACCTACGGGCAGGCGCTGGGCAACACGCTGGCCGCCCTGCGGGCCGGAGTGACCACGGTCGACGCCTCCACCGGCGGCATCGGCGGCTGCCCCTACGCCGAGTCGGCGACCGGCAACCTGGCCACCGAGGACCTCGTCTGGATGCTGCGCGGGCTCGGCATCGAGACCGGGCTCGACCTGGACAAGCTCGTGGCCACCAGCACCTGGCTGGCCGGGCTGCTCGGCCGGCCCAGCCCGTCCCGCGTCGTACAGGCCCTCGCGAAAGGCTGACCATGCTCAAGGACGAGTACGAAGAACTACGCAAGACGGTCGAGGCGTTCGCCCGCGAGGTGGTCGCCCCCGTGATCGGGGGCTACTACGAGCGCGAGGAGTTCCCGTACGACATCGTGCGGCAGATGGGCACGATGGGCCTGTTCGGCCTGCCCTTCCCCGAGGAGTACGGCGGCATGGGCGGCGACTACTTCGCCCTGTGCCTGGCGCTGGAGGAGCTGGCCCGCGTCGACTCCAGCGTGGCGATCACCCTGGAGGCGGCGGTGTCGCTGGGCGCGATGCCGATCTACCGCTTCGGCACCGACGAGCAGCGCGCCCACTGGCTGCCCCGGCTCGCCTCCGGCCAGGAGCTGGGCGCCTTCGGCCTGACCGAGCCCAGCGGCGGCACGGACGTGCCCGGCGGCATGCGCACCACCGCCACGCTCGACGGCGCCGAATGGGTGCTCAACGGGACGAAGGCGTTCATCACCAACTCCGGCACCGACCTCACCAGCGTCGTCGGCGTGGCCGCGCTCACCGGCGAGCGCGAGATCTCCACGATCCTCGTCCCGGCGGGCACGCCCGGCTTCACCGTGTCGAAGAAGTACTCCAAGGTCGGCTGGAACGCCTCCGACACCCGCGAGCTGTCCTTCGCCGACTGCCGCGTGCCGGCCGCCAACCTGCTGGGCGAGCGCGGCCGCGGCTACGCCCAGTTCCTGCAGACCCTGGACGAGGGGCGCGTCGCCATCGCCGCCCTCAGCGTGGGCCTGGCCCAGGGCTGCGTGGACGAGTGCCTCAAGTACGTCAGGGACCGGCGGGCCTTCGGCCACCCGATCGGCCACTACCAGGCCATCCAGTTCAAGGTCGCCGACATGGAGGCCCGCGCCCACACCGCCCGCCTGGCCTACTACCACGCGGCCGAGCGCATGCTGGCCGGCGCGCCGTTCAAGAAGGAGGCGGCGATCGCCAAGCTGGTCGCCTCCAACGCCGCGATGGACAACGCCAGGGACGCGACCCAGGTGTTCGGCGGCTACGGCTTCATGAACGAGTTCCCCGTCGGCCGCTTCTACCGCGACGCCAAGATCCTGGAGATCGGCGAGGGCACCAGCGAGGTCCAGCGCATGCTCATCGCCCGCCAGCTCGGCCTGGCGGACCTGTGAGCGCGCCGCGGCCGTGCCCGCGACCGTGCCCGCGACCGGGCCCGCGACCGGGCCCGCGGCCGTGCCGGGATCACCCTGACGTGGGAGGACTTCGAGGATTGCGCGAGCGACACGGGAGGATCTACTGTCAGGGTTCATGACGGCTGACGATCTTCTCATCAGGAGGGCGGAGAAAGCCGACGCGGACGAGGTGTTCGCGCTGGCCCGCGACTTCGGGCTGACGTTCCGCCCGGAGCGCGAGGCGTTCGACGCCGCCCTGCCCGAGCTGCTGGCGAACGACGACGCCCTGCTGCTCGCCGCCGTCGCGGAGGGCCGGGTCCGCGGCTACCTGCTGGGGTTCGTCCATCTGACGTTGTTCGCCAACGGGCCGGTGGCCTGGGTCGAGGAGGCCATGGTCCAGTCGGGCTCGCGCCGGCAGGGCATCGGGCGGTCGCTGCTGGAGGAGTTCGAGCGGTGGGCCCGCTCGCGCGGGGCCCGCTACGTCGCGATGGCCACCCGCCGGGCGCCGGAGTTCTACCACGCGCTCGGCTACGAGGCATCGGCCACGTTCTTCCGCAAGGTCCTGCGCTGAGAGCGATCCGCGCGCGGTTCTGTCGGCGGCGGGTGGCATCCTTTCCTACGTGAGCATTCACGTCGTCAGCCCGCTGTTCGTCGGGCGTGCCCGCGAGCTCGCCGTGCTGGGCGACGCCCTGGCCAGGGCGCGCGCCGGGGTCCCGTCCACCGTGCTCGTGGGCGGCGAGGCCGGGGTGGGCAAGACGCGGCTGCTCGTGGAGTTCACCGACCGGGCCGGCGACGCCCTGGTGCTCGTCGGCGGGTGCCTGGAGCTGGGGACGGAGGGCTTGCCGTTCGCGCCGTTCACCGCCGTGCTGCGCGGGCTGGTGCGGCGGCTCGGCCGCGACGGCGTCGCCGCGCTGGTGCCCGGCGGCGCCACGGGCGGGCTGGCGCGGCTGCTGCCCGAGTTCGGCGAGCCGGGCAAGGACGGCGCCGAAGCCCGCGCGCGGCTGTTCGAGCTGGTGCTGGGCCTGCTGGAGCGGCTGGCCGAGGAGCGCCCGGTGGTGCTCGTCATCGAGGACGCCCACTGGGCCGACCGCTCCACCCGCGACCTGCTGTCGTTCCTGGTCCGCTACCAGCGCACCGCAGGGCGGCTGCTGCTCGTGGTGACCTACCGCACCGACGAGCTGCACCGCACCCATCCGCTGCGGCCCATGCTGGCCGAGCTGGGCCGGGTGGAGTCGGTGACCCGGGTCGAGCTGCGCAGGCTCACCCGCAGGGAGGCGGTGGCGCAGGCGGCCAGCATCCTGGAGCGGCAGCCCCCCGACACCGACATGGACCTCATCTACGCGCGCAGCGAGGGAAACCCGCTGTTCGTCGAGGCGCTGCTCAGCGAGGGCGGCGGCGGCGACCTGCCCGAGTCGCTGCGCGACCTGCTGCTGGCCCGCGTCGAGCGGCTGCCGGAGGAGACGCAGGAGCTGATGCGGGTGGCCAGCGCGGGCGGCCAGCGCATCGAGCACGACCTGCTGTCCGCCGTGGCCGGGCTCGACGAGAGCGCGCTGTCACGCGCCCTGCGGCCGGCCGTCGCGGGCAACGTCCTGGTGGTCGACGGCGAGGGCTACAGCTTCCGGCACGCGCTCATCCGCGAGGCGCTCCACGACGACCTGCTGCCCGGCGAGCACACCCGCCTGCACACCCGCTACGCCGAAGCGCTGGAGCGCGACCTGTCGATCCTGCCCGCCCCGCGCGGCGCCATCGAGCTGGCCCACCACTGGCACGCGGCCCACGACTCCACCTGGGCGCTGGTCAGCGCCTGGGGGGCGGCCGCCGCGGCCCGCACGTCCACCGCCTACGACGAGCAGTTGCGCATGCTCTCCCGCGTCCTGGAGTTGTGGGACCAGGTGCCCGACGCCGCCGAGCGCATCGGCCGCGACCGGCTCGACGTGCTCAGGCACACCGCCGTCGTCGCCCACCTGGCCGGCGAGTACGAACGCAGCATCGCCCTGGCCGGCGCCGTCCTGGCCGAGCTCGACCCGGAGACCGACCCCATCAGGACCGCCGCCATCCTGCGGCAGCGCGGCCTGACCCGCTTCGACCTGGGCCGCCCCGGCAACCTCGACGACCTGCGGCGGGCCGCCTCCCTGGTGCCCGCCGAGCCGCCCACCAGGCTGCGCGGGCAGGTGCTGGAGAGCCTGTCGCGGATGCTCCACCGGCCGGAGGACCTCGCCGAGAAGATCGCCACGGCCGGCCTGGCCCGCGAGATCGCCCGCGCGATCGGCGACGCCAACGTCGAGGTCCACGCCCTCATCACCGCCACCTGGGCGCGCTTCCGCTACTCCGAGATCGAGGCGCAGATGGAGGCGTTCGCCGAGGCGCGCCGCATCGCCGCCGGCGGGGAGGCGTACAGCGCGCTCATGCGCTGCGCCATCTCCGAGTCCGACGCGCTGGAGGGCGCGGGCCGGCACGAGCAGGCCGCGCGGGTCGCCCGCGAGGGCATCGAGGGCGCCGCCCACTACGGCCTGGCCCGCACCTCGGGCACCTTCCTGGCGATCAACCTGGCCGAGCCGCTGGTCTCGCTCGGGCGGTGGGACGAGGCGCTGGAGGTCATCGAGCGCGCCATCGACCTCGCGCCGCCCGCCCCCTACCGGGCCAGCCTCCAGGGGTTCGCCACCGACATCGCGCTGGCCCGCGGGCAGCTCGACCGGGCCGAGCAGTTGCTGCACTCCTCGCGCGGCGTGCTGTCGCGGGGCGCCCACCGTGACCAGATGCTGCTGCCGCACCTGCGGCGGGAGGTGCGGCTGCTGGAGGCTCGGGGGCGGCTCGGCGAGGCGGTGGAGGCGGTCGCCCGGGCCCTGGAGGAGCGCGACCTGACGTGCAGCCCGCGCTACACGTGGCAACTGCTGGTGAGCTTCGCCCGGATGCTGACCGCGATCGCCGGCATCGGCGGAAGCGGCGGCGCGGCGGTCGCTGGTCCGGCGGGCAGCGGCGGCGCCATGATCGGTGGCGCAGTGGCCGGTGGACCTGCGGCCGGTGGACCTGCGGGCGGTGGCGCGGTGACCGGCGGATCGGTGGGCGGGGGGTCGTTGTCCAGCGGTCTGGACGGGGGTGCCGTGGCGCGGCTGGCGGCGTCGTTACTGCCCCGGCTGCGGGAGCTGGCGTCGGCCATCGGCGTGGAGGGCGATCTGCAGCAGGCGCAGCGGCTCACGTTCGAGGCGCTGATCGGGCCCGAGCCCGCCGCCACGGGCTCCGTCGCCACGGGTTCCGCCGTCACGGGTTCCACTGGCACGGGTTCCGTCGCCACGGGTTCCACTGGCACGGGTTCCGCCGTCACGGGCATCACCGGCCCGGACGGTTCCGTGGGCCCTCCGGGCGCCGCGGGTTTCGTGGATCCGGCGGCGCGGGCGGTCTGGCAGGTCAAGGCGTGGGATCTCGCCGTGCAGGCGTGGGTGTCGCTCGGGCAGCCGTACGCGGAGGCTCGCGGCCTGCTGGCGTCGGCGCACGCGCTGCTGGCGACGGGCGACCGGCAGGAGGCGGCGGCCCGGCTCGGGCGGGCGCGCGAGCTGGCCGACCGGCTCGGGGCCGCGCCGCTGCTGGAACAGCTCGACGTGTTCCGGCGGCGCGCCCGCATCGGCGGCGGGACGGACGAGCCCGCCGGCGACGGGCAGCCGCTCGGGCTGACGGCACGGGAGCTGGAGGTGCTGCGCGAGGTCACCAACGGCCGCAGCAACCGGGAGATCGCCCAGACGCTGGTCATCTCGGTGAAGACGGTGAGCGTGCACGTCTCCAACATCCTGGCCAAGCTCGGCGTCGCCAGCCGCGGCGAGGCCGCCGCCACGGCCCACCGCCTCCGCCTCTTCAGCGACTGAGCGGGCTCAGGCGGTGAGCTGGGCCTCCAGGCGGTAGCCGTCCACCGTCACGTACACCTGGTCGCCGGGGCGGGCGTTCAGGCGCATGAGGACCGGCTGGAGGGAGTCGAAGACCGGCTGGTGGCCCTGCCAGACCAGGACGATCGCGTTGTCGCCGGGGCCCGTGACCGACAGCAGGGTGCCGGGGCGCATGCCGAGCTGGGCCGCGTACCCCTCCGGCACCGGCACCGGGCCACCGCGCAGGTGCTCCGGCGTGACCTCGATGCGCTGCCAGCGGCGCGGGTCCGAGGACGGGCTCGGCAGCGGCGGAGGCGGCGTGGACGGTGTGCCCGCCAGGCTGCCCGGCAACATCGCGGACCGGCCGCCCGACAGCGCCGACAGCGTCGCGAGCGCGGCCGAGGGGTCGATCGAGCTGGACGTCACGGGCGGGATGGGCTGGCCGCCGCGGTGATGGTGGCCGTTCGCGCCCGGCGTGCGGCGTGGCAGTGGCTGGGCCGGGGACGGAGCCGAGGCCATCGGGTCGGCCGACTCGGGCGGCAGGGCGTCCAGCCACGCCTTGGCGGAGTGGGCGCGGATGCCCAGCTCGGCCATCAGCTCCACCACGTCGGCGTCCGGCGGGGCGGTGGCCAGGATCTGCCGCGTACGGGCCTGGAGGCCGTGGATGTCGCCCACCACGAGCCAGCCGTCCTGGAGGCGGCGGTCGGGCATGAGCGTGACCAGCACCCGCCACAGCGGGGTGCGCAGCGAGGGGACCATGACCGGGTGGGCCGGGTCGGCGCCGATGAGCTGCTCCTCCGTCGCCGCCGCGCCCAGCCACTCCGTCAGCCGGAACATGTGCCCCGTCACCGGGGCGGACTCCGAGGAACGGAGCCAGGTGAGCACCCGCTCCTCGGCCGTGCGCTGCGCCTGGGACAGGGCCTCCCGCTCGACCAGCATCTTGTGGGCCAGCGTGCGGAGGCTGACCGGGTCCTCGGCGAACAACCGGTGCACGGCCACGGCCAGCTCCAGCTTGTTCAGGTTGCGGAACAGGCTGTCCACGACGCGGACCATCGCGTGGTCGGGGTCGGACGGCACCGGGGCGGTGGATCCGGTGGCGTAACCGGAGGCGGAGATGGGGGCAGGGGCAGGGGCAGGGATGGAGCCGGTCTTCGACGGGTCCGCGCCGGGGACGGCGGGGAGGGAGCCGGTGCTCGGCCCGCCCGGGAGCGGCCCGCCCGGGAGCGAGGGGCCCGGGAGCGAGGGGCCCGGCTGGGCGGGGATCTGGGGGGAGGTGCCGTTCGGGGTGGCGGTGCCGGGGAGCGGGCCGTTCGAGAGGCCGGGGAAGGCGCCGGTGTCCTCGCGGCCGGGCTGCCGGGACGCGGGACGCTGCGGCAGGCGGTCGGGCTGCCCAGGCTGGATGGGCTGCCCGGGTTGTCCGGATTGGATGGACTGGCCGGGTAGCCCGGGTTGCCCGGACGAGGCGGGCTGCCCGGGCTGGGCGGCGGATTGTCCGGGCTGGGCGGGGGACGGGCGTTGCGGCAGGCCGTCGCCCGGGAGTCCCTGGCGCGGGGCGCCGCTCTGCCCCGGATACGAACCGTTCTGGGAGGTCCCGGCGAACGCGCCGCCCTGCGCCGGGAACGCGCCCGTCTGGCGCTCGCCCCCCTGCCCGGGGAACGCGCCGCCCTGCCGGTCGTCCCCTTGCACGGGAAAACCGCCGCTCTGGCGCTCGCCGCCTTGCCCCGGGAAGGCACCCGTCTGGCGTTCGCCGCTCTGCCCGGGGAAGGCGCCCGTCTGGCGTTCGCCGCCCTGGGCGGGAAAACCGCCGCTCTGGCGTTCGCTGTCCTGCCCGGGGAAGGCGCCCGTCTGGCGCTCGCCGCTTTGCCCCGGAAAGGCGCCGCTCTGCCGCTCGGTGCCCTGGGCCGGGAAGGCGCCCGTGCGGCGCTGCCGGTCGTTGTCCGGCTGCTGGCCCTGGCCGAACAGGCCGCCGCTCGCCGCCTGGCGATCGCCGCCGGGAGCGGCGGGGAAGACGCCGCCCTGCCCTTCCGGGGCCGAGGGGGCGGGGGAGGAGCCGCGCCCGTCCGCCGGGGCGGCGAAGGGGCCGCTCTGGGCGGCGGCGGGGAGGGGGGCGTCCGGGAGGCCGGGGAAGGAAGGGGCGGGGGCGAGCGGGCCGGACCGGGGGACGGCGGGGAAGGAGCCGGTGCTCCGGGTCTCGTCCGCGCCGCGCGGCAGCGGGCGCGTCACCTCGGGATGCGCGGCGGTGGGCACGACGGCGGGCGCGGCGGCGATGCGGCCGAGGACCTCGCGCAGCACCGCGCCGACCACCACCTCGGGCGTCGCGGACGGGGTGCCGAGATCGCCGGGGGACAGGCGGCGCAGCCGCTGCCAGCCGCCGAGCCCGGTGACCGCCGTGCGGGTGGCCTCGGGCCAGCCGGGCAACGCCGGATCGACGGCGTGGACGGTGAGCGCGGGCACCAGGTCGGCCAGCGGCAGATGGTCCCAGCGGGTGGCGGCCAGCCGGGCGAGGCGCTCGCAGATCCAGTCGAGCCCCGCCGTGCCGAGCGCCTTCGGCAGCGGAAGCGAGGACCACCATCCGGCGGGCAGGCGCGGATCGCTCAGCGCCTCGGCGATCTGCTGCGGCCGGCTCCAGCGCAGAGCAGGGACTAGGTCGCTCAGGCAGATCGATGACTCGACTTCCATCGGCGGACCTTATCCTCCCCAGTGTGCCGCGTGTGCTGCCCGTTGTGCCTGTGGCTAGTGGTGCAGCCTACGCGGCAAGCTATCAATCAGTGTGAATAGGGTAAAGACGGTTCAGATCCAAACCGTACCGTGGACGACCCCCCACCTGGGCCACACATGCGGCACCCGCACGACATCCTTCTTCCAGAGCTGCCTCTTCCCCGCATCCCCGCAAGGTCGCGGCGAGAAACCCGGCGGCGAACGCGTCCCCAGCTCCGGTCGTGTCCACCACGTCGGCCGCCACCCCCGCTACCTGGGCGATGACCGTCCCGGACACCGCCGCCAGCGCTCCTCGCGCGCCCAGCTTCACCACCGCTGTGCCGTATCTCTCACTCAGCAGCTCGGCCGCCCGCTCCGCCGTGGGCGCGCCGGTGAGGAGCAGGGCCTCGTCGAGATTGGGGATGACGAGATCGGCCGCGGCGGTCTCGGCCGTGAAACGTTCGACGCCGAAGGCGCGCAGCGGCTCGGTGGAGGCCGGATCGACGCTGACCGCCACCCCGGCGGCCGCCGCGTCCGCGATGGCGGCCCGGGCCAGGCGCAGGCCCGGCGGGGCGAAGAACACGTACCCGGACAGGTGCAGCCGCGCCACGCCCTCCAGCAGGGCGGGGTCCCAGTCGTGCTCGGAGATCAGGCCGCCCGCGCCACGGTTGGTGAGCATCGAGCGCTCGCCGCTGTGGTCCACCATGGCGATGACGACGGCGGTGGGGTGGTCGGGGTCCACGCTCACCTGCGGGCGCACGCCGCTCCTGGCCAGCTCGGCGAGGTGCCAGTCGCTGCTGTCGTAGCCCAGCCTGGCCAGCAGGCGGGTGTCGGCGCCCAGGTGGGCGGCCCAGGCGGCGGTGTTCGCGCCGGAGCCGCCGGGGCGCAGCACGATGTCGGCCGCCGCGTCGACGCCCGCCACGATCGGCGAGCCGTGCCGCGCCACCACGTCGGTGACCGCGTCCCCGACGACCAGGAGGCCGCGGCCGGTCACGAGCCGGCCCAGCTCAGGGCGATCCGGGAGGCGAGGGCGACGTTGCCGCGCACGGCGGCCAGGTTGGCCTCCAGGGAGGCGCCGCCGGTGCCGTCGACCAGGTAGCCCAGCAGGAACGGGGTGATCGCCTGCCCCTTGACGCCCTCGCGCTCGGCGGCGGCCAGTGCCTCGGCCAGCACGCGGTCGTGCAGCTCGGGGTCGAGCTGCTGGTCCACGGGGACGGGGTTGGCGACGATCAGCGCGGTCTCCTGGCCGCCGAGGGCGTCCTGGCCGCGCATGACGGCCGCCGCCTCCTCCGGCGTCTCGATGCGCCAGTCGATCGGCCGGCCGGAGGTGTGCAGGTAGAAGCCGGGGAAGGTGTCCGTGCGGTAGCCGACCACGCTCACGCCGCGCGTCTCCAGGCGCTGCAGCGTCGCGGGCACGTCGAGGATCGACTTCACGCCGGCGCACACGACGGTGATCCGGGTACGGGCGAGCGTGTCGAGGTCGGCGGACTCGTCCTGGTCCTCGGTCCAGCCGCGGTGCACGCCGCCGAGCCCGCCGGTGGCGAAGATCCGGATGCCGGCGCGGGCGGCCAGGAACGACGTGGCCGACACCGTGGTGGCGCCGCTGGCCTTGAGCGCGGCGGCCACGGGCAGGTCGCGCTGGCCCAGCTTGCGCAGCCCCGGCTCGGTGGCGATGCGCTCCAGCTCCGCCGCGTCCAGCCCGACGCGGGGCACGCCGTCGAGCACGGCGATCGTGGCCGGCACGGCGCCCGCCGCCCGGACGATCCCCTCCAGCTCGCGCGCGACCTCCAGGTTGCGCGGCTGCGGCAGCCCGTGGGAGATGATCGTGGACTCCAGCGCCACGACCGGCGCGCCGCCGGCCAGGGCCTCGGCTACCTCGTCGGACGGCTTCAGGACGGAGTCTGCGGTGCTGCGCATGGTGGGTCTCGTGCTCCTTGCGTGATCCTGGGCCCCGGGCAGGGGAGGGGCGGAGTTTACGACATTTGCCGCTGACTCTGCAGGTTACGGCCATTCCCGGGGTCCGTCGTCCAGCCGATGATCACACGAGCAGCGTCACCCCGGCCAGCGAGAGGCCCGCGACGAGCGCGCTGGCGAACCCGCCCAGCAGCAGCGTCCGGCCTCCCCTGGCCAGCTTGCGCACGTCGATCCCGGTGCCGAGGGCGAACAGGGCGGCGGCGGTCAGCACCCCGGTCACCTGCGGCACCGCGGCGGTCACGGCCTCCGGGACCAGGCCCGTGCTCCGCAGCGCCGCCATCGCGAGGAACGCGGCCACGAACAGCGGCACGACCGGCGGCCGACCCTGCGGCCGGCCCTGCGGCCGGACGTGCGGCCGGACGTGCGACCGGGCCGGCGGCCGGCCCTGCGACTGGACCTGCGATCGGACGTGCGGCCGGACCGCCGGCCCGGCCAGTGGCCCGTCGTCCCTGGGACGGCCCGGCTCGTCGTCCCGGGGACGGCCCGGCTCGTCGTCCCCGGGACGGCCCCGCTCGGCGTCCGGGGAAGGTCGGCGGTGGGCGGCCAGTGCGACCATCGGGGCCAGCAGGACGACGCGGGCCAGCTTGACCGTCACGGCGGTGGCGAGCCCGCCCGCGGCCGCGCCGATCGCGGCGACCTGGGCCACCTCGTGCACGGCGGCGCCCGCCCAGACGGCGAGCCGGTCGGGCGGCAGGCGCAGCAGGGACGCCAGCGCGGGCAGCACCACGATCGCGGCGGTGCCGTACAGGACGACGACGCCGAGGGCGTTGGCGGCGTCGTCGTCGTCGCAGGCCGGCACGCTGTCGCGCATGGCGGCGACGGCGGACGCGCCGCAGATGGACACGCCCGCGGCGACGAGCAGCGAGGTGCCGGGGGTGAGCCCGAGGGCGCGCCCCACGCGCGGCGTCACCAGGAACGTGACCCCCGTCGCGACGGCCACGACGGCCAGCGTCCGCCAGCCCAGCGCGAGCACGTCGGGCACCACGATCCGCAGGCCGAGCAGGGCGATCGCCACCCGCAGCACCCGCCGCGAGACGAACGCCAGCCCCGGCCCGAACCGCGCGGGGACCGCCGCCAGGTTCGCCAGCGCCGCTCCGCACGCCACCGCGACCACGGCGGGGCTGAGCGCCGGCACGAAGTGGTTGACGACCAGGGCCGGCACCACCGCCACGGCGGCCAGCGCCACCCCCGGCAGGACGGCGGGCAGGGCGGCGGGCAGGCGGGCGCGAGGGTGGTCGCCGGTGAGCATGCCCTCAGTCTTCGGGGCGTCAAGGGCGGCCGGTAGCCGGCGATCGCCTGGGAGCTCATAGCCTGGGGCTATGAGTGAGTTGCCCGATCTGGAGTCGTTGCGGCTGCTCGTGGACGTCGGCGAGCTGGGCAGCCTGGGGCGGGCGGCCAAGGCCGCCGGGATCGCGCAGCCGTCCGCGAGCAAGCGCGTCGCCCGGCTCGAACGCCGTCTCGGCGTCCCGCTGCTGGAGCGCACCCCGCGCGGCTCCACGCTGACCGCGGAGGGCAAGATGGTCTCCGGCTGGGCGGCGCAGGTGCTGGCGGCGGCCGAGGAGCTGGTGCGCGCCGTCAAGGCCGTGCGGCACGCCGGCCGGGCCCACCTGCGGACGGCGGCCAGCATGACGGTCGCGGAGTACCTGATGCCGAGGTGGCTGGGCGAGCTGCAGCGCCGCGAGCCCGACGTCCAGGTGGGACTGGACGTGGTCAACTCGGCCGACGTGGCGGCCCGGGTGCTGGCCGGCGAGGTGGAGCTGGGGTTCGTCGAGGGGCCGAGCGTCCCCGAGGGGCTGGCCAGCCGGGTGGTGGGCGCCGACCGGCTGGTGGTCGTGGTCGCGCCGGAGCACCCGTGGGCGCGGCGGCGCACGGCGCTCGGCGGGGCGGAGCTGGCCGCCACGCCGCTCGTGGTGCGCGAGCCGGGGTCGGGCACCCGGGAGACGCTGGAGGTGGCCTTCGCCGGCCTGCACCGGGCCGGGCCGCGGCTGGAGCTGGGGTCGAACTCGGCGGTCAAGGGCGCGGCGCAGGCGGGCGCGGCGCCGGCGGTGCTGAGCGCGTACGCGGTGGAGGCGGAGGTGGCCACCGGGCGGCTGGTGGAGATCCCGCTGGCCGGGCCGGACCTGGCCAGGAGGCTGTGCGCGGTGTGGCGGCGCGGCCGGCCGCTCACCGCCCCGGCCGCGACCCTGCTCGCCGTGGCGAGCCAGCGCCCGGCATTGACGGAGGACGCGGCGGGGACCTTAAAGTGCGGAGATGGGCGCATATGACGTGATCGTGGCGGGCGCGGGGCACAACGGGCTGGTCGCGGCGGCGTACCTGGCCGGGGCCGGGCGGCGGGTGCTGGTGCTGGAGCGGCTCGGCCACACCGGCGGGCTGGCGATCTCGGCGCGCGCCTTCCCCGGCGTGGACGCGCGGCTGTCGCGCTACAGCTACCTGGTCAGCCTGCTGCCCGCGCGGATCGTCCGCGACCTGGGGCTGGGGCTGGAGCTGCGCCGCCGCCGCTACGCCTCGTACACGCCGAAGGGCGGCACGGGCCTGCTCGTCGACAACGAGGACGCCGCCCGCACGGCGGCCTCCTTCGCCGCGGTCACCGGCGGCGAGGCCGACCACAAGGCCTGGCAGGACTTCTACCGCCTGACCGGGCAGGTGGCCCGCACCCTGGCCCCCACCCTCCTCCAGCCGCTGCGCACCGCCGCCGAGATCGAGCGCCTGGTCGGCCCGGAGGCGTGGCGGGACCTGTTCGCCGAGCCGATCGGCCGGACGGTGGACGAGCGCTTCGCCGACGACACGGTGCGCGGCGTCGTGCTCACCGACGCGCTCATCGGCACCTTCGCCGACCCCGCCACCGACCTGTCGGCCAACCGGTGCTTCCTCTACCACGTCATCGGCGACGGCACGGGCGAGTGGAACGTCCCGGTGGGCGGCATGGGCGCGGTCTCCGGCGCGCTGGAGGCGGCGGCCCGCCGGGCGGGCGCGGAGATCAGGACCGGCGCCGAGATCATCGGGATCGCGCCGTCCGGCGAGGTCGCCTTCGTGGACGGGACCGGCGAGCACACCGTGACCGGCGGCCACGTGCTGGCCAACCTGCCGCCCGCGGTGCTGGACCGGCTGCTCGGCCGCCCGCCGGCCGTCCCCGAGGGGGCGCAGCTCAAGGTCAACATGGTGCTGAGCCGGCTGCCCCGGCTCAAGGACCCCGCGGTGGACCCGCGCGCCGCCTTCAGCGGCACCTTCCACATCAACGAGGGCCGCGACCAGCTCGCCCGCGCCCACGCCCAGGCCGCGGCCGGGCGCGTCCCGGAGCTGCCGCCCGCCGAGGTCTACTGCCACTCGCTCACCGACCCGTCGATCCTGGGGCCGGAGCTGCGCGGCCGGGCCGAGACGATGACGCTGTTCGGGCTGCACATGCCCGCCCGGCTCTTCCGCGACGACCCCGAGGGCGCCCGCCGCGCCGCCCTGCGCGCCACGTTCGCCTCGCTGGACTCCGTCCTGGCCGAGCCCATCGAGGACTGCCTGTTCGCCGCGCCCGACGGCAGCCCGTGCGTCGAGGCCAGGACGCCGGTGGACCTGGAGCGGGACGCCGGCCTGCCGGGCGGTCACATCTTCCACACCGACCTGAGCTGGCCGTACGACGAGGACGGCCCGGGCGGCGGCTGGGGCGTGGAGACCGGACACGAGCGCATCCTCCTGTGCGGCGCGGGCGCCCGCCGGGGCGGCGGCGTCAGCGGCATCGGCGGCCACAACGCGGCGATGGCCCTGCTGGCCCGCTAGGAGCCAGGCCCGCTAGGAGCCAGGCCCGCCAGGAGTCCGGCCCGCCCAGGAGTCCGGCCCGCCCAGGAGCCAGGGCCGCTAGTAACCGGAGATCAGCTTGGTGGCCACCTCCATGGCCACCGCCGCGCGCTGCTCCTCCGGCAGGTCCAGCTCCAGCGGGAACGGCACGGTGCCCAGCACCACCGCGAGCACCGCCAGCCGCGCCTCGAAGCGGCGCACCGGGTCGTCCCCGGGCGCCGACAGCACCGAGAGCATGCCGATCAGCCCCTGCTGCATGCGCTCCCCGGCCGGCAGGTGCCCCATGACGCCCTGGTTCACCTGCGCGAAGCGGAACAGCGGCCGCCACTGGTCCTCCAGCAGCCCCGCGATCCGCCCCAGGATCTCCTTCCTGGCCTCGGCCGTCGCGGGCTGCTCCTTGGCCCACGCCGTCAGCTCGTCCATCGACTCGACCAGCCGGTCCACGACGCTGGCCAGGATGTCCTCCTTCGTGCGGAAGTGGTAGTAGAGCGCCGGCCTGGTGATCTCCAGCCGCTCGGCCACCTCCTGCAGCGTCGTCTTGTCGTATCCGCGCTCGGCGAACAGCTCCAGCGCGACCTGCTGGATCCGCTCTCGTGTGTCCGTCCGCCGCCCTGCCATGCCGCTCCCATCCTTGACGGCCGGCCCCCGCATTGCTTACTTTCGTGTAAGTAAGCAATGCGATCCGGCTTTAGGGAGCAGACTATGGCTCAGCCCTTCCCCGTCCAGCGCAGGTGCCCGTTCGCGCCGCCCCCCGAGTACGCCGAGCTGCGCGAGCGGGCCCCGCTCGTCCGCGGCACGTTCCGCGGCAAGGACGTGTGGCTCGTCACCCGGCACGCCGAGGCGCAGCAGGTGCTGTCCGGCACGGGCATCAGCACCAACCCCGCCATCCCCGGCCACCCCCACCACGAGGCGGGGGAGCCCGTCCCCGGGTTCGCCGACGGCCACTTCATCGACCTCGACCCGCCCGAGCACACCCGCTTCCGCCGGCTGCTCATCCCCGAGTTCACCGTCCGCCGCGTCCGGGAGCTGCGCCCGCGCATCCAGGACATCGCCGACCGGCTCATCGACGACATGCTGGCCAAGGGGCCGGACGCCGAGCTGGTGCGCGACTTCGGGCTGCCGCTGCCGTCGCTGGTCATCTGCCGGCTGCTCGGCGTCCCGTACGACGACCACGAGTTCTTCCAGTCGCGCACCCGCACGATGTTGTCGGCCGCCGAGGACGAGGTGCGCCGCACCGCCATGTCCGAGATCAGGGACTACCTCGACGCGCTCGTCACCGCCGCCGAGAAGGGCCCGGAGGACGACCTGCTCGGCCGGCTCATCACCGGCGGCCGGCTGACGCACGCCGAGCTGGTCGGCGTGATCTTCCTGCTGCTCCTGGCCGGCCACGAGACCACCGCCAACATGATCCCGCTCGCCGCGCTCACCCTCCTGCGCCACCCCGACCAGCTCGCCGCCCTGCGTGCCGACCCGTCCGGCTGGCCGGCCGCCGTCGAGGAGCTGCTGCGCTACCACTCGATCGCCGACTGGGTGGCCTTCGACCGGGTGGCCGTCGAGGACCAGGAGATCGGCGGGCAGCTCGTCCGCCGGGGCGAGGGCGTCTTCGTGCTCGGCGCCTCCGCCAACCGCGACGAGCGGGCCTTCGAGCGCCCCGACGACTTCGACGTCCGGCGCGGCGCCCGCCACCACGTGGCCTTCGGCTACGGCGTCCACCAGTGCCTCGGCCAGAACCTGGCCCGCGCCGAGCTGGAGATCGCCCTGCGCACGCTGTTCGAGCGCCTGCCCGGCCTGCGCGCCGCGACGGCCGGCGAGGACCCGCCCGCCAAGTACGACGCCGCCATCTTCGGCCTCGCCGAGCTGCCCGTCACGTGGTGACCCCGGGAAACGCGGAAGGTCCCGTTCATAGGGTTCTCATGATGGTCCCTTAGCGTTTGGAGTATGAGTGAGCCCGCACGGTTGCTGGTAGTGGACGACGAGCCCGCCCTGCGCGAGGCGTTGCAGTCGAGCCTGGAGTTCGAGGGCTACAAGGTCGTCACCGCCAACGACGGGCTGGCGGCGCTGGAGGAGCTGGCCCGCGACACCTACGACGCGGTGCTGCTCGACGTGATGATGCCGCGGCTCGACGGGCTGACCGCCTGCCGCCGGTTGCGGGCCTCGGGCAACCACATCCCCGTCCTCATGCTCACCGCCCGAGACGCGGTCGGCGACCGGGTCTCGGGGCTCGACGCCGGGGCCGACGACTACCTGGTCAAGCCGTTCGAGCTGGACGAGCTGCTGGCCCGGGTACGCGCCCTGCTGCGCCGCGGCGCGCTGAGCACCGGCGGCCGTGAGGGCGACGTCCTGACGTACGCGGACCTGCGCATGGACCCGGCCACCCGCGAGGTCACCCGCGGCGAGCGCCGGCTCGACCTGACCAGGACCGAATACCTGCTCATGGAGCTGTTCCTGTCGCACCCGCGGCAGGTCCTCACCCGCGACCAGATCCTGAGCGAGGTGTGGGGCTTCGACTTCGAGCCCACCTCCAACTCCCTCGACGTGTACGTCATGTACCTGCGGCGCAAGACCGAGGCGGGAGGCGAGCCGCGCGTCATCCACACCGTGCGCGGGGTGGGCTACGTGCTGCGGGCCGCCCCGTGAGACCTCGCAGCCTGCGGGCGCGGCTGACCCTCCTGGTCACCGCGGCCGTGTCGCTCGCCGTCGCCCTGTGCGCGGTCATGTCGTGGTTCATCATCCAGATGCTGGTCGTCGCGCAGGTGGACCAGAGCATCCTGGAGTCCCAGGGGGACGCGAAGTACCTGATCGACACCTGCCGGCCCACCGGCACCCGCGGGCCGTTCTTCGAGGGCATGGCGACGGTGTTGTACCCCGACGGCAGCACCTGCTCGCTCGGCCCGCCCATCGTGCCCGTCCAGGACGACCTGCGGGCGCTGGACCACCTGCCCGAGCCCCTCTACCGCAACGGCGTCACCCGCGACGGCAAGCAGGTGCGGGTCGTGACCGTGAACCTCCAGCCCGGCATGGCCGTGCTGGAGGCCCGGCCGCTCTGGCACGTCCAGCGCACCATGCGCTACGCGGCCTTCGGCCTGGGCGGCATCAGCGTGCTCGGCGCGCTCGGCGCGGCGATGGCCGGGCTCGCGGTCTCGCGCACCGCCCTGCGCCCGGTGGGCGAGCTGACCCGGGCGGTCGAGCACATCGCGCAGACCGAGGACCTCGACACCCGCATCCCCGTGCGCGGCACCGACGAGATCGCCCGCCTGTCGTCGTCCTTCAACGCGATGACGGCGGCCCTGGCCGGCTCGCGCGAGCGCCAGAAACAGCTCGTCGCCGACGCCGGCCACGAGCTGCGCACCCCGCTGACCACCCTGCGCACCAACATCGACCTGCTGCTGCGCAGCGAGCAGACCGGCCGCAGCCTCGACCCCGAGGCCAAGCAGCGGCTGCTGGTCAACGTCAAGGCGCAGTTCGCCGAGCTGTCCACGCTGGTGGCCGACCTGCTCCAGCTCGCCCGCGGCGACCACGACCACGAACCGCACGTCGAGGTGGCCTTCCACGAGGTCGTGACGGCGGCGGTGGAGCGGGCGCGGCTGCGCGGCGCGCAGGTCGTCACCGACCTCCAGCCCTGGTACGTCGTCGGCAACGCCGCCTCGCTGGAGCGCGCCGTGATCAACCTCATCGACAACGCCGCCAAGTTCAGCCCCGACAGCGGGGTCGAGGTGTCGCTCCAGCACGGCCGGCTGACCGTCCGCGACCACGGGCCGGGGCTGCCGGAGGAGGAGCTGCCGCACGTCTTCGAGCGGTTCTGGCGCTCCCCGTCCGCGCGTGGCCTGCCCGGGTCCGGGCTCGGCCTGGCCATCGTGGCCCAGGCGGTGGCGGAGGCGGGCGGCCGGGTGAGCCTGGCGAATGCGCCGGGTGGCGGAGCGGTCGCAACTCTGGATCTACCGGGAACTCTCATTCGTCACTCAGAATCGGATAAGTCCCCTTAAAGACCCGATACGTGAGCTGGGTGCATGGACACAACAGCAGTACGGACGCGCCTGGTCGAGGTAGCCGTCCCCGTGTACAACGAGCAGCGGGCGCTCCGCGCGAGCGTCACCCGCCTGCACGGGTACCTCGCCAGGAACTTCCCCTACGGGTTCCGGATCACGATCGCCGACAACGCCAGCACCGACGACACCTGGCGCATCGCCACCGAGCTGGAGCGGGAGCTGCCGCACGTCCGGGCCGTGCACCTCGACGAGAAGGGGCGCGGACGCGCGCTACGCCTGGTCTGGTCGCGCAGCGAGGCCGACGTCGTCAGCTACATGGACGTGGACCTGTCGACCGACCTGGACGCGTTCCTGCCGCTGGTCGCGCCGCTGCTGTCGGGCCACAGCGACCTGGCCATCGGCACCCGGCTGGCCCGGGCGTCGCGGGTCGAGCGGGGACCCAAGCGGGAGTTCATCTCCCGTTCCTACAACCTGCTGCTGCGCTCGCTGATGGGCGCCGGGTTCTCCGACGCGCAGTGCGGCTTCAAGGCCGTCCGCACCGAGATCGCCCAGGCGCTGCTGCCCGGGGTCGAGGACGAGGAGTGGTTCTTCGACACCGAGCTGCTGCTGCTGGCCGAGCGGTACGGGCTGCGCATCCACGAGGTCCCCGTCGACTGGGTGGACGACCCAGACAGCCGGGTGGACATCGTCAGGACCGCCCTGGACGACCTGCGGGGCCTGGCCCGGGTGGCGCGCAAGACGCTGTCCGGGGCCGCCGGCATCCCGGTGCCCGCGCGGGTGCAGCGGGCCGAGCTGCCGCGCGGCATGGCCCGCCAGCTCCCGCGCTTCGCGATCGTCGGGGCGTTCAGCACGCTGGCCTACCTGGCGCTGTACTCGCTGCTGCGGCTGGCCATCCCACCGCTGGCCGCCAACGCGGTCGCGCTGCTGGTCACCGCCGTGGCCAACACCGCCGCCAACCGGCGCTTCACCTTCGGGGTCACCGGCTCGGCCGGCGCCCTGCGGCACCAGTTCGAGGGACTGATCGCCTTCCTCGTCGGGCTGGCGCTCACCTCGGGCAGCCTGGCGCTGCTGCCCGGCGGGGTCTCGCACGGCGTCGAGCTGGCCGCGGTCATCGCCGCCAACGCCGCCGCCACGCTCGTCCGCTTCCTGCTCCTGCGCGTGTGGGTGTTCAACCCCCAGCGGAGGAACGGTCGATGATCGGCATCCTGTCGCGGCCCGCGCACCGGGCCGCTCCCAGCCGTGCCCTGCCCGCCCGGCTGCTCCTGGGCCGCGAGGGCGACCCGCGCTGGTCGCGCCCCGCCCTGTGGGCGGTGCTGGCCGCGGCGTTCGTCCTGTACGCCTGGTCGCTCAGCGGCGACGCCAACGAGTACTACGCCGCCGCCGTCCTGTCGGGCACCCGGAGCTGGAAGGCGTTCTTCTTCGGCGCCCTCGACGCCGGGTCCTACATCACCGTGGACAAGCCGCCGCTGGCGCTGTGGGTGATGGGCCTGTCGGCGCGGATCTTCGGGTACGGCACCTACAGCATGCTGCTGCCGCAGGCGTTGTCCGGCGTGGCCGCCGTGGCGCTCGTGCACTCCGCCGTGCGCCGGTCCTTCCCCGCCGGCCGCGCGGGGCACGTCGCGGCCCTGGTGGCGGCCGTCGTCATGACGCTGACGCCGATCACCGTCGCGATCAACCGGGACAACAACCCCGACACGGTGCTCGTGCTGCTGCTGGTGCTGGCGGCCTGGTGCTGCCTGGAGTCGCTGCGGACCGGGCGGGTGCGGCCCCTGCTGGCCGCCGCGCTGTTCGTGGGGCTGGCCTTCAACGCCAAGATGTTGCAGGCGTACCTGGTGGTGCCCGCCTTCGGGGTGGCCTACCTGGCCTGCGCCCGCGCGTCCTGGCCCAGGCGGGTGGGGCACCTGCTGGCGGCCGGGGTGGTGATGGCGGTCTCCAGCGCGTGGTGGATGGTGGTCGTCGATCTGTGGCCGAAGGACTCGCGGCCCTACATCGGCGGCTCCACCGACAACACGGTGTGGGACCTGGTCATCGGCTACAACGGGCTGGGCCGCGTCTTCGGGCAGAGCCGCGGCGGTGGGTTCGGCGGCGGCTTCGGAGGCGGGGGCGGTTTCGGGGGCGGCGGCTTCGGCGGCGCGTCCGGTGCCGGGCGGCTGTTCAACGAGGTGATGGCCGGGCAGATCTCCTGGCTGCTGCCGTTCTGCGCGGTGGCGCTGGCCGTCGCGGTGCTGGCGCGGGTGCGGCGGGCACCGGCCGGGCAGGCGCCCTCGGGGGCGGGCTGGCTGGTGTGGGGCGGCTGGCTGGTCGTCCACTACGTGGTGTTCAGCTTCTCCAGCGGGACCTTCCACCCGTACTACACGACCGCGATGGCGCCCGCAGTGGCCGCGCTGAGCGGCATGGGCGCGGTCGTGATGTGGCAGGCGTACCGCGGCTCGCGGGCGTGGGCATGGGCGCTGCCGCTGGCGGTGGCCGCGACCGGGGCGTGGGCGTTCACCGTGCTGCGCCGGACGCCGGACTGGACGCCGTGGCTGGCCTGGGTCGTGCTCGGGGCGACCCTGGCGGCCGTGGCGGCGCTGGTCCTGGCCCGGGTGCGGGCGCGGGTGGCGGTGCGGGTGGCGGCGTTCGCGCTGGCGGCGACGGTGGTCGCCACGCTGGCCGGGCCCGCCGCGTACGCGGTGACGCCGCTGGCCTCGCCGGTGAACGGCACCAACCCGACGGCGGGGCCGTCCACGGGCGGCATGTTCGGCCGGCCGGGCGGCACCGGCCGGTTCCCGGGCGGCGGCGGAATGCCGCCGGGCCAGCCCCCCGGCGGCCAGCCCGGCCAGCCCGGTCAGAGTGGCCAGCCCGGTCAGACCGGTCAGGACGGCGACGGCGGGCGGCGGGGCGGGTTCGGGCGCGGTGGCCCCGGCGGCGGCGTCGGCGACGCCATGACCAAGTACCTCCTCGCCAACCAGGGCAGGGCCACCTGGCTGGTCGCGGTGAGCAGCGCCCAGCAGGCGTCCGGCCTGATCCTGTCCACGGGCAGGCCGGTGATCGCGATGGGCGGCTTCACCGGCAGCGACCCGGCCATGACCGTGGCGCGGCTGCGAGGGCTCGTCTCCTCCGGGCAGCTCAGGTACGTCATGACCGGCGACGGCGGCGGCCCCGGCCGGGGCAGCAGCGAGGTGACGAGCTGGGTGGAGGAGAACTGCGCCGCCGTGACCGGCCAGGACGGCCTGTACGACTGCGCGACCGGCACCTGACGGGCCTCGCGGGGACGGGCGCCGCCGGCAGGGGACGGCGCCCGGACCGGCTCAGAAAGGGACGCGGGCCGGCTCAGGGCGGCGCCCGGACCGGCTCAGGAAGGGACGCGGGCCGGCTCAGGGCGGCGCCCGGGCCGGCTCAGGCGGGGAGGGCCGCGAGAAGGAAGGCGAGGCGGGCGGCGGCGGACTCGACGTCGTCGGTGGTGCCCAGGCGGTAGCCCCACGAGGTGACGAACGCGCCCTCCTCCGAGCACGTGACCGTCTCGGCGAGGGTGGCCGAGAAGCGGTTGCGGACCGCCACGTAGGCCGGGTCGCTCGCCAGGGCAAGGCTCTGGACGGACAGGTCGGCGTGACGACCCGCGTGCCAGGCGAACCGCTCGAGGCTGAGCGCTGTATCGAGCATCATGCGTCACCTCCGCATCGTCTCGCGCCAGAATTGCACGATCTTGCGGGGGCTGGCAAGCAATTGCTGCGGTTAATGTGGAGCTTGTTTCCGATATGTGTGCAGAATGCGGATCATGACGTCTCTTCCGCCTTCGTCAAATTCGGCGACCTTTGCGTAATCGTCGAACGCCTGTACGTAGAACGCGATGTCGTCAGGCTCGCGCATCACCAGATCCTTCGTCATGGTCGCCACGCCCACCATGGCCTCGTTGTAGATCCAGAAGCCGTTGATCGGCGCGGACGGCAGCTCGGTGCCGAAGGGGATCACGCCGAACTCGACGTTGGGCAGCGTGCTGACCGCCAGCAGCCGGTCGAGCTGGCCGCGCATGACGTCGGCCGGGGCGAGCATGGTGTGCAGCGCGGCCTCCGGCACCACGAACCGGAACGTGCGGCTGCGGTCGTAGAGGATCTCCTGGCGCTGCATGCGTACCCGCACCGCCGCGTCGATCTGGTCGGCGGCGCTGTAGAGGCGCTTGACCTTGCGGAAGACGTGCCTGGCGTACTCGGCCGTCTGCAGCAGGCCCATGATGATGCCCGGCTCGAAGGCGCGGAAGAGCTTGGTGCGGGCCTCCAGGTCGCGCATGTCCTCCTGGATGGCGGCCAGGCCGCTGCGGTAGCGCTGCTTCCAGCTGTCGTGCCGCTCCTGGAGCGCGAGGGCCTGCCTGATGAGGTCGTCCATCGTGTCGGGCGCCGCGCCGACCGCCTGCGCCCACACGACCACGTCGTCCTCGGTGGGGGTCTGCCGGGCGTTCTCCAGCCGCGAGACCTTGGACGGCTGCCAGTGCACCCGCTCGGCCAGCTCCTTGCCCGACAGGTGTGCGGCCTCCCGGAGCTGGCGGAGGTGACCGCCGAGGTCGATGCGCGCCTGCTGAAAGGACGTCACGCCGCAAGAGGCTAGCCCCGATTGCGCCGATCATGCCAGCGCCGGGCGCAATTGTCATCAACCGGTTACCGTGGGTGTCGCCTCACTGCTCGGGAAAGGGGTTGCCGGGCCGCCGTCGGGGAGGACCCGGCGGGCGATCTCGGTGATGAGCTCGCGGGGGACCTCCACCGCGGTCTCGCCGTCGAGGACGTCGCGGAGGTCCGCGAGCGCCTCGGCGTCGGTGACCTGGAGGCCCTGAACGACGATGGTGCCGCGGTCGGTCTCGTACAGGGTGGGGCAGGCGCCGGCTTCCGAGGTGGAGCCGAGGAACCGCATGCGCATGACGATCCTTCCCCGAAAAAGGTGCAATTGCGCGCAATTGTACGGCTCGGGGCCTGTCATGTGATCGCCTTTCCGGAAATCCCGATTTTAAGTTGTCGGCGTCAGTCCAGAGCACCCTCCATGAACGCGCGGGCCCGCTCGAACAGGCCCAGGGTCGTGGCGTGCAGCAGGTCGCCGATGTCCTTCGGCGCCTTTCCCGCGAACGCCCTGGCGTGCGTGCCCTCCAGCACGATGCCGAGCTTGAAGCAGGCCATCACCGCGTACCAGTCGATGGCCGACAGGTCGCGCTCGGACAGCGCCGCGTAGTACGACACCAGCTCCCGCCCCGGCGGCAGTCCCGGCACGTGCCCGTCGCTGGACGGCCGGGTGGCCAGCAGCCAGCCCAGGTCGAGCAGCGGATCGCCGATCGTGCACATCTCCCAGTCCACGATGGCCGCCACGCGCGGGCCGTCCCAGGCGAACATGAGGTTGGCGAAGTGGTAGTCGCCGTGCATGATCCCCGGGGCGAAGGAGCGGGGCAGGCGGCGGGTCAGCCAGTCGGCGGTCTCCCGCAGGCCGGGGATGTCGGGGCCGGGGTAGCCGTCGAGGTCGCCGTAGGAGTCGAGCTCCTTGAGCCAGCGCGGCACCTGCCGCTCCAGGAACCCCTCCGGCCGGCCGAACCCGGGCAGCACGCCCGGATCGACCCGTCCCAGCTCGGCCAGCGCCGCGACCGCCTCGAACCCCATCCGGTGCCGGATCGCCGGGTCCGAGGCGTGCGGCTCGGGCAGCCCCGTCGAGGGGTTGAAGCCGTCCACCGGCTCCATCAGGTAGAAGACCGGCTCGCGCTCGGTCTGCGCGGCCACCAGCACCGGCGCGGGCACCGGCGTGCCGCGCAGCGCCGCCAGCAGCCGCGCCTCGCGGCGCAGCACCTCGTTGCTCCTGCTCCGGGCGTGCAGCGGCGGGCGGCGCAGGATGTACGGGCGTCCGCCGCGCTCCAGGCGGACCATGACGTTCTGGGTGCCGCCGAGGACCGGCGCCACGCCGGTGATCGGGCCGCCGGGCAGGCCCTGGGCGTCCATCCACGCGCCGAGCGCGTCGAAGTCGATGGCGCCGACGTCGATGTGCGTGGAGGTCATGATCGTCCTTCGGCGGGAGCGGAATCCGGCAGAATGATATTCTGGTGGGACCCTACGAGAGCGCCGCCCGCCCGGTCAACCCAGGGCCTGCATGAACGGCAGGTACTGGCGGGCCGGATCGCCGGGCAGCCCGCCGTTCCTGACCATCCGCGAGACCGGCCACGGGTCGCCGACGCCGTGCCGGGCGGCCCAGGCGATCATCGGCCCGTGGGAGAGGTCGAAGTCCATCCGCACCTCGCCGCCCGCCGCCAGGGCCAGGTCGCCGATCAGCGCCCGCGCCGTCCCGTCGTCGCGGGCCACGACCGGGCCGATGACCGTGTTGTCGTCGTTGCGCCAGCAGTGTCCGAAACCCAGGAGGCCGGAACCTCCTTCGGCGACCCTGATCTGCTCCCCGAAGGCGGGCATCCGCCGCAGGGCCGCCGACCGGTCCGCCCCGAACAGCTCGGCGTCCAGCGCCAGGATCGCCTCCAGGTCGCCGGGGGACGCCGGGCGGGTGCGGCCGGAGGGCTCGCCGGTGAAGACGCCCGTGTGCCTGGCCGCGCGGCCGACGACGCGGAAGCCGAGCCGCTCGTAGAGGGGGCGGCCGTACTCGGTGGCGTACAGGGAGACCGCGCGGTCGCCGGCGCGCTCCAGCACGTGCCCCATGACGCGGCCGGCCAGGCCGCGGCGCTCGTAGCGGGAGGCGGTGAGGACCATGCTGACCACCGCGTGGCCGGCGCCGTAGCAGGTCAGGACGGTCGTGGCGGCCAGGCCGTCGCCGTCGGGGGCGTCGATGCCGTACGGCTCGCCGAGCTCGAACAGCAGGCGCCACTTGTGCCGCTCGGGCGGCCAGCCGCGGTCGGCGGCCAGTCGGAGGCAGGCGTCGAGGTCGTCGAGGGTGAGGCGGCGAATGGTCATAAGGGACATTTTCGCCATTTGCTCCCGCGCCGAAAACGGTTTACGGCGGGGGAACCGGCTCGGCCAGGGCGGCCGGGACGTCCACCCACTGGGCGCGTAGCTCCTCGCCCAGGGCCTTGGCCTGCGGGTCCATCCGCGGGTTCGCGGCCACGCCCCTGCCGAGCAGTCCGTGGACGACGAAGTTGAGCGCCCTGATGTTCGGCAGCTCGTGGCGGTCGATCCGGTACGCCGCCAGATGGGGGAGGAGCGCGGCCAGCCGGTCGGCGGTCAGGTACACCGCCAGCCAGGCGTACCTGGCGGGGCTGTCCACCCAGACGCCGAGGTTGGCGTCGCCCCCTTTGTCGCCGGAGCGCGCCCCGGCGATCCGGCCGAGGGGGACGCGGACGGCGGGCCCGCCCGCGACGACCGGGGCGGCCGGTACCGGGGTTCTCACGCGCGCCGGGGGCGCGACCTCCACGCGTGCCGGGCCGGTCGCCGGCGGCTCGCCGGCCGGCAGCTCCTCGCCGTCGAGGAAGACCCGCGGGCGCACCTCGCCGGCCGGGACCAGGACCGGCCAGTGGACGCCGTACGGGGTGGCGTCGCCCGGCGGGGTCAGCGCGTAGAAGCCCGGATAGCTGGCCAGGCCGGTCTCGACGACCGCCGAGGAGAAGACGCGGCCCGCCGTGCGGCGGTCGGCGTCCATGACCGTGATCCGCAGCAGGCCCGCGTCCGTGAGCGTCACGTCCACCGCGTCGAACGACTCCTTCGGGACGCGCGCCCAGATCGCCTCCTCCGCCACCCGCGCCTTGGCCTCGGCGTCCAGCCCGGTCAGCACCAGCGTCATGGTGTTGCGGTAGCCACCCGGGTACGTGACCGAGACCTTGAGCGTGCCGGGCGGCGGCTCGCCGCGCACGCCCGAGACCAGCACCCGGTCCGGCCCGTCCTCGGCCAGCGCGATCGTGTCGAACCTGGCCACCACGTCAGGGCCCAGGTAACGCGGGCCGCCCAGCTCGTACACGAGCTGCGCCGTCACCGTCCCGACCGTCACCATGCCGCCCGTGCCGGGATGCTTGGTGATCACCGCGGAGCCGTCCGCGCGCAGCTCGGCGAGCGGGAAGCCGCAGTGCGCCAGGTCCGGGACGTCCTGGAAGAAGGCGTAGTTGCCGCCCGTGGCCTGGCAGCCGCACTCGATGACGTGCCCGGCCACCACCGAGCCCGCCAGCGGGTCCAGGTCGTCCGGGCCCCAGCCGTAGTGCCAGATCCCCGGGCCGGTGACCAGGGCGGCGTCCGTCACCCGGCCGGTCACCACCACGTCCGCGCCCGCCGACAGGGCGGCCGCGACGGGCCGGCCGCCGAGGTAGGCGTTGGCGGTCAGGGGCGGCACGCCCAGCCGCTCGCCGGTGTCGGCGTTGACCAGGTCGAGGTCCCGGCCGGTCAGGTCGTCGCCCTCGACGTGCGCGACCCGCGCGGACAGGCCCAGGCGGGCGGCCAGCTCGCGCACCGCTCCGGCGCAGCCGGCCGGGTCCAGGCCGCCGGCGTTCGAGACGATCCTGATGCCCCGCTCCAGGCAGGTGCCCAGGACGTCCTCCAGTTGCCGCAGGAACGTCGGCGCGTAGCCCGGGCGGCCCTTGGCCCGGTTGCCGGCCAGGACGAGCATGGTCAGCTCGGCCAGCCAGTCGCCGGTCAGCACGTCGATCGGGCCGCCCTCGACCATCTCGCGGGCCGCCGAGAGCCGGTCGCCGTAGAAGCCGCTGCAGTTGGCGATCCGCAGGGTCATCGCGGCCCGCGCCCGGTCGTCGGGCGCCTGGTCGTCGGGCGCCTGGTCATCGCGTGCCCGGTCGTCGCGGGCCCGGTCATCGCGGGGCCCACTTCGGGGGGCGCTTCTCCCAGAACGCCGCGATGCCCTCCTGCCCCTCCTCCGAGGCGAACCGCTCGGCCGACAGCTCGGTCATCCGCCGCAGCCCCTCGCCGAACGGCAGCGCGGGCACCTCCCGCACCAGCCGCTTGGTGATCGCCAGCGCCTCCGGCCCGCCCTTGGCCAGCATCTCCGCGTAGTGCGCGACCGTCGCGTCCAGCTCCTCCTCCGGCACCGCCCGCGACAGCAGCCCGATCTCGGCCGCCCGGGCGGCGTCGAAGACCTCGCCGGTCAGGAAGTACTCGGCCGCGGCCCGCGGATCGAGCCGCCGCAGCACGGGAACGGAGATCATCGCCGGCACCACGCCCAGCCGCACCTCGGTGAACGCGAACGACGCCGACAGCGGCGCGACCGCGAAGTCGCACGAGGCCACCAGCCCGAGCCCGCCCGCCCGCGCGGTGCCGTTGAGCCGGCAGACGACCGGCTTCGGGCTCTCCCAGAGCAGCGTGAAGATCTCCGGCAGCGACGCCGTCACGGGCGCCTTCCCCCCTTCCCGGCTCGCCCGCTGCTCCTTGAGGTCGGCACCCGAGCAGAACACCGGGCCGGTGGCGGTCAGCACGATCACCCGGCACCCCGGCTCGGCCAGCGCCCAGGACAGCCGCTCCTTCAGCTCGGCGAGCAGGCGCGCCGACAGCGCGTTGCGGTTGGACGGCGAGTCGAGCGTGACGGTCGCGACGCCGCCCGCGAGATCCTGGTGCACGAGGCTCGTCATGGGTTCCCCTCCTGAATGATCGCCAGCACCGCCCCGGCCTCGACCTGCCGGCCCGTCTCGACGTGGACGCCGGAGACCACGCCGTCGGCGGGAGCGGTGATCCGATGCTCCATCTTCATCGCCTCCAGCACCAGCACCACCTGCCCCTTGGCCACCCGGTCGCCGGGCGCCACCTCGACGCGGAGCACGCCGCCCGGCATCGGGGCCAGCAGCGAGCCGGGGGCGACGTGCTCGGCGGGCTCGGGCAGGCGGGGGAGCGGGGTCAGCTCGGCGTGGCCGCCGGGGTGGTCCACGTACACCGTGACGTCCCTGGCGGGACCGTCCTCGCCGTAGCGGGCCACGTCGAAGGCGTGCCGGACGCCGTCCCGCTCCAGCACCACCCGCTCGGGGGTGGCGCCGACCACGGTGACGCCGTCCGGCAGCGGGTCGTAGACGACCTCGATCCCGGCGAAGGCGACGCCGCGGGGCTGGGAGCGAACGTTGCGCCAGCCGCTCGGCAGGCCGCCCAGCACGGGGGCGCGCCGGCGGTTCGCGGCGGCCAGCGCGAGGGCGGCGGCCAGCGCGGTCAGAGCGTCCACGGGCTCGGGCGCGGCCGGGGCGACCGGGCCGCCGGGGTCCAGGAAACCGGTGTGCGTGTCACCGGCGGCGAACGCCGGGTTCGTCAGGATCCGTACGAGGAGGTCCCGGTTGGTGGTGAGGCCGTGCAGCCGCGCCCGCCGCAACGCCGTCACCAGCTTCCTGATCGCCGCCGCCCGCGACTCCCCGTGCGCGATCACCTTGGCCAGCATCGGGTCGTAGTACGGCGGCACCACCGACCCGGACTCCACGCCCGCGTCCACCCGCACGTCCCCGCCGACGTCGAAGCGCCGCAGCACGCCCGCCTGCGGCAGGTAACGCTCGTCCTCCGCGTAGAGGCGCGCCTCCACCGCGTGCCCGGACGGCGCCGGCGGCCCGGCAGGCAGCGCCGCGCCCTCGGCGACCTCCAGTTGCAGCCGCACGAGGTCCACCCCGTACACCAGCTCGGTGACCGGGTGCTCCACCTGGAGCCGGGTGTTCATCTCCAGGAACGCCACCCGGTCGCCCTGGACCAGGAACTCCACCGTCCCGGCCCCGACGTACCCGATCGCGGCCGCCGCCCGCCGGGCCGCCTCGCACAGCCGCTCCCGCAGCCCGGCCCCGACGCCGGGCGACGGGCACTCCTCGACGACCTTCTGGTGCCGCCGCTGCACGCTGCACTCGCGCTCGCCCAGCGTCCACACGGTGCCGTGCGCGTCGGCCAGCACCTGCACCTCGACGTGCCTGGCCCGCTCCCACAACGGCTCGGCGAACACCGCGGGATCGCCGAAGGCCGCCAGCGCCTCCCGCCGCGCCGAGGCGACCTCGCCCGCCAGCTCCCCGGCCTCCCTGACGATCCGCATGCCCCGCCCGCCCCCGCCCGCCGACGCCTTGACCAGCAGCGGGAACTCCCCGGGATCCGCCAGGTCCAGCGAGGGCAGCACGGGCACCCCGGCCGCCGCCATGAGCCGCTTGGCCTCGATCTTCGACCCCATCGCGGCGATCGCCCCCGGCGGCGGGCCCACCCACACCAGCCCGGCCTCCAGCACCGCCCGCGCGAACGCGGCGCTCTCCGACAGGAAGCCGTAACCGGGATGCACGGCGTCCGCCCCGGCGGCCCGGCAGGCGGCCACGATCCGGCCGGCGTCCAGGTAGGTGTCGGCGGGGAGCGCGCCCGGCAGGCGTACCGCGAGGTCGGCCTCGGCCACGTGCGGCGCGTCCGCGTCGGGGTCGGCGAACACCGCGACCGTCTCCACGCCGAGCGCCCGGCAGGTACGGAAGACGCGCCGGGCGATCTCCCCCCGGTTCGCGACGAGCAGCCGGCCGATCACGGGCGGAACACCCCGAACCCGGCCGCCTCCGGCACCGGCGCGCTGTTGACCGCCGACAGGCACATCCCCAGCACGGTACGGGTGTCGCGCGGATCGATCACCCCGTCGTCGTACAGCCGCCCCGACAGGAAGAACGGCATCGACTCCGCCTCGATCTGGGCCTCCACCGTGGCACGCATCGCCGCGTCCGCCTCCTCGTCGTAGACCTGCCCTCTGGCCTCGGCCGCCGCCCGGCCCACGATCGACAGCACCCCGGCGAGCTGCGCGGGGCCCATCACCGCCGACCTGGCGCTCGGCCAGGAGAACAGGAACCGGGGCTCGTACGCGCGCCCGCACATCCCGTAGTTGCCCGCCCCGTACGAGGCGCCCATGACGACCGTCAGGTGCGGGACCGTCGAGTTGGACACGGCGTTGATCATCATCGCGCCGTGCTTGATGATGCCGCGCTGCTCGTACTCCCTGCCGACCATGTAGCCGGTGGTGTTCTGCAGGAACACCAGCGGCGTCCTGGACTGGTTGGCGAGCTGGATGAACTGCGTCGCCTTCTGCGACTCCTCGCTGAACAACACGCCCCGCGCGTTGGCCAGGACCCCCACCGGATAGCCGTGGACGCGCGCCCAGCCGGTCACCAGCGACGTCCCGTACAGCGGCTTGAACTCCTCGAACGCGCTGGCGTCCACCACCCTGGCGATCACCTCGCGCGGGTCGAAGGGCACCTTCAGGTCCTCGGGGACGATGCCCAGCAGCTCCTCGGCGGGGTAGCGCGGCTCCTCGGCGGGCAGCAGCGGCGTGGCGCCGAGCTTGCGCCAGCTCAGCGAGCGCACGACGCGCCGGCCGATCCGCAGCGCGTCGTACTCGTCCTCGGCCAGGTGGTCGGCCAGGCCGCTGACCCGGGCGTGCATCTCCGCGCCGCCCAGCGACTCGTCGTCGGACTCCTCGCCGGTCGCCATCCGCACCAGCGGCGGGCCGCCCAGGAACACCTTGGCGCGCTCGCGCACCATCACCACGTGGTCGCTCAGACCGGGCACGTACGCGCCGCCGGCCGTCGAGTTGCCGAACACCAGCGCCACCGTCGGGATCCCGGCCGCCGACAGCCGCGTCAGGTCGCGGAAGACCCGCCCGCCCGGGATGAAGATGTCCTTCTGCGTGGGCAGGTCCGCGCCGCCGCTCTCGACCAGGTTCACGTACGGCAGCCGGTTGCGCAGCGCGATGTCGGCCGCCCGCAACGTCTTGCGCAGCGTCCACGGGTTCGACGCGCCGCCCCGGACCGTCGGGTCGTTCGCGGTGATCACGCACTCGACGCCCTCGACCACCCCGATCCCGGTCACCACGCTCGCCCCGACCGGGAACTCGCTGCCCCACGCCGCCAGCGGCGACAGCTCCAGGAACGGCGAGTCCGGGTCCACCAGCAGCTCCACGCGCTCCCTGGCGAGCAACTTGCCGCGCCGCCGGTGCCGCTCGACGTACTTCGCGCCGCCCCCGGCCACCGCCCTGGCGTGCTCGGCGTCCAGCTCGCGCAACCGGGCCAGCATGGCCTCGCGGCGTGCCCGGTACTCGGCGCTCCCGGCATCGAGTCTGCTGACGATCATCCCTCGTACGGTAGCGGCGGGCGCCCCGCCCGCGAAAGAGCCGCCGCCCGCACCCGGACGGCGGCTCCCCGCGGACGGGCCACGGCTACTTGCAGTGGCTCCAGCCGGACTTCCAGCTCAGGTCGGCGATCGAACCGCCCCAGATCACGCACTTCTTCGCGGCCGCCAGCCGGACGGGGCCGGCGTAGGCGGTGAACTTGCCCGGGTTGCTGCCGCTGGCGCCGCCCTTGACCTGGAGGGTGGCGTTCATCTCGATCTTGCCGGGATACTGGTAGCGGGCCATCGTCACCACGCAGTTCTTGCTCGCGCTCGCGTTCCACAGCAGGTAGATCGTGGCGTAGTTGCCCAGCGCGTGGGAGTTGATCACCTTGTAGCCGGCCCCGCAGGCGCCGGTCGCCGTGTACGGGTTCGGCTTGGCCGGCGGCTTCGACGGAGTGACGGTCTTGGTGGGCTCGTCCGGGTCGTGCGTCGGCGCGTTCGTCGGCTCCGCCTCCGGGTCCACCGCGACGGTCTTCTTCTTGCTGCGCGTCGGCTTCGGCGTCGGCGTCGGCGTCGAGGAGGCGTGCGGGCGCTTCGCCGAGGTCTGCGGGCGCGGCTGCGTGCTGACCGGCGGGGTCGGGACCTGGGCGACCGGCTGCTCGGAGTGCTTCTTGCCGGTCTTCTTCTCCGGCTCCTCGATGTCGAGGGTGCCGACCGGGACGGGGTCGTCCGTGGGGACGACCGGGTCGGTGTTCTCCTGGGTGGCGGGCGGCTCGCCGGGCTGGCCCGCGCCCGAGCCGCCGTCCTGGGTCCTGCGCGTGGCGTCGCCGGCGGCCACCACGGGGGTCTGCTTGCTGTTGGCCTGCACCACGACGGCGCCGGCCACCACGAGCAGCGCCGCGGCGGCGGCGCCGGACAGGGCGAGCGTCATGGTGCGCCGCTGCCTGCCGGCCGCCGCGTCGCCACCCTGCCCACCCGAGGCCCCCGCCCCGCCCGGACGAGAACCACCGGGCCGCGCGTGCGGCCCCCCGTGCGCGGAGCTCCCGGCCGCGCCGGAGGCCCCAGAAGCACCGGCCCCAGGACCACCGTGACCACCGGGTACGGGGCCACCGGGTACGGGGCCGCCGTGACCACCGGGCGCCGCGCCGCCGGACGCAGGGGCACTGGCCCCAGGGCCGCCGGCTACGGGACCGCCGGGCGCCGCACCGCCGGGCGCGTGGGCACCGGCTCCAGGACCGCCCGGCACGGAGCCGCCCGGCACGGAGCCGCCGGGCACGGAGCCGCCCGGGACAGGGGCGCCCGAGGCCGGGCCGCCGGGTACGGGGCCGTTGGGGTGGGGGCCGCTGTTGGGGTGGGAGCCAGGGGCGGCGGAGGCCGGGCCGGGCTGGGCGGGGCCGTTCTGGATGGCGGCGGCGAGGTGCGGGAAGGGGCCCGACTGCGGGGACAGCCCCGGCTGCGGCAGACCCGCCGCCCAAGGACCCGCCTGGGGCCCGGCCGCCTGACCGCCCTGGGGCCCGCCGGGCTGACCGCCGTGGGCGCCGGGCTGGGGGCCGGCGACCTGGCCGGCCGGGGGGCCGGGGGGCGGGGTGGTGTGGTTCTGGCCGGTGACCGGCTCGATGGCGGCCTTCGGGGCGGGCTGGCCGGTGAGGCGGACGATCAGCTCGTCGGCCGTGGGCCGCTGGGACGGGTCTTTGGACAGGCAGGCCGCGACCAGCTCGCCCAGCTCTCCCTCCATGCCGCCGAGCTGCGGCTCCTCGTTGAGGATGCGGTTCATGACGACGGGGATCGAGTCGGCCCCGAAGGCGGGCCTGCCGGTGGCGGCGAAGACCATGGTGACGCCCCAGGCGAACACGTCGGCCGCCTCCGACACCACCGCCCCGGTGAGCTGCTCGGGCGCCAGGTACGACGGCGTCCCCATCGCCATCCCCGTGGCCGTGGCGCCGGGCGAGTCGAGGGCGCGCGCGATGCCGAAGTCGATCACGACGGGCCCCTCGGGCCCCATGAGGACGTTGGCGGGCTTGAAGTCGCGGTGCAGGATCCCCGCCCGGTGGATGGCGGCGAGCGCGGTGGCCGTGCTGATGGCCAGGCGCTCCAGCGCCGCGCCCCGCCGCGGCCCCTCGGTCAGGACGAGCTCGCGCAGCGACGGCCCGGGAACGTACTCGCTCACGATGTACGGCCGGCTGCCGTCCAGGTCGGCGTGGAGCACGGGCGCGGTGCAGAACCGGGCGACCCGCTGCGCCACCGCCACCTCGCGCAGGAACCTGGTCCGCGCGTCGGCGTCGGCCACCAGGGCGTGGTGCAGCAGCTTGACCGCGACCTGCTCCCCGGAGTCGCTCTTGCCGAGGTAGACAACGCCCTGGCCGCCCTCGCCGAGCCGGGCGACGATGTCGTACGCCCCCAGCCGTCGCGGGTCGTCCGCCGCCAACGGCTGGAACTGATTCACGTCGGACCCCCATTACAACCCAATAGATGAGGCAAAACGCTACCAGCGTGACCGTTGAGGCGTCTGCCGGACTTGTCAGAAGTTTCATGTTCTGACCCGGCGAAGTCAGCTTCCGTCGCAGGTCGTGTGCGCGGCGAAACCCAAGGTCACGGCTTGGTGAACGCGGTCACCCGCCGGTCACTCTCGGCTGGCCCTGCCCGGGTTCAGCTGGCCTCGCCCGGGTTCAGATGGCCTTGCCGGGGTTGAGGATGCCCAGCGGATCGAGGGTCGCCTTGATGCCCCGCTGCACCTCGGCCGCCACCGGCCCCGACTCCATCGCCAGCCAGCGCCGCTTGAGCAGCCCCACCCCGTGCTCCCCGGTGAGCGTGCCGCCCAGCTCCAGCGCCCGGGTGAACACCTCGTCCGCCGCCGCCCACACCTCGGCGGGCGGCTCGGCGACGCCGTGGCCGAAGATGAAGACCGGGTGCAGGTTGCCGTCCCCGGCGTGCGCGACCGTGCAGACGCGCACCCCGTGGCGCGCGCCCGCCGCCTCGATGGCGGTGATCATGTCGGGCAGCGCCGAGCGCGGCACGCACACGTCCTCCACCAGGCAGGCCCCCAGACGCTCCTCGGCCGGGTACGCCAGCCGCCGCAGCCCGATCAGCTCCTCGGCCTCCTCCGGCCCGGCGGCCACGGCCACGAACGAGGCCCCGTGCTCCACGCAGATCCGCCCCATACGATCGACCGCCGCCTGCTGCCCGTCGCCCGCGTCCGACTGGCCGATGAGCATGGCCCGGGTGCCGGGCTCCAGCCCGATGTTGCGCCAGTCGTCGATGGCCTCCAGCGTGGCCCGGTCGAGCAGCTCCATGAGCGACGGCCGGCAGCCCGCCGCCATGATCGCCGACACGGCGGCGCCCGCCTCCCGCAGCGAGCCGAACTCGGCCGCGAACGTCGCGGGCGGCCCGTCCGGCGCGGGCCGCAGCCGCAGCGTGGCCGCGGTGATCACGCCGAGCGTGCCCTCCGAGCCGACGAACAGGCCGGTCAGGTCGTAGCCGGTGACGCCCTTCATCGTGCGGCGGCCGGTGTTCAGGACCCGGCCGTCGGCCAGCACGACCTCCAGGCCGAGCACGGAGTCGCGGGTCACGCCGTACTTGACGCAGCGCAGCCCGCCCGCGTTGGTGGCCAGGTTGCCGCCGATCGTGGAGATCTCGTACGAGGAGGGGTCGGGGGCGTACATGAGGCCGTGCTCCCTGGCCGCCCGGTCCAGGTCGGCGGTGATGACGCCGGCCTCGGCGACGGCGATCTCGTCGGCCGGGGACAGCTCCCTGACGGCCGTCATCCGGGCCAGCGACAGGATCACCGCCCCGTCGCCGGCCACGGACCCGCCGGCCAGGCCGGTGCCCGCGCCGCGCGGCACCACCGGCACCCGGTGCTCGCTCGCCCAGCGCAGGGTGGTCACGACGTCCTCGCGGGAGGCGGCGAGCACGGCCGCGAGCGGCCTGCCGGGCTCCAGGAACGTCCGGTCGCGGGCGTAGGAGGCGACCACGTCGGGATCGGTCACGACGCGGGCTTCGGACAGCGAGTGCACCAGGGCATCAATCGGTCTCACACCGGCAGCCTACGGTTTGCGCATGGCCGTCCTTAAGGCCAGACTGCCCGGGTGGAAGTCAGGTGCCCGGTGTGTTCGGAGACCGACCAGGTCGTCGCGGTCCCCGGTGCGGTAGCGGCCGGGACCACCTACCGCATCGGGCGGGTCAGGTTACCCGGCACGCGCGATGTCGCCGACCTGCCCACCGCCGCCACGCTCGGCGCGTCCAAGCACGTGATGAGCCGCACGCAGCTCGCGGTCTGGCTGTCGTTCCCCAGCCGCCACTACACGGCCTGGACGAGGAACCAGGGCTACCTGATGCTGCTCGTCGCGGCCCTGGTCCACCTGGTCGTCTCGCTGGTGATCGCGATGGGCCAGGACCCGCAGTGGGGCGAGGTGCTGCTCGCCCCGTTCTGCCTGACGGGGTTGTTCTGGGGGTTCGGGCTGCTCAACGTGCTCGGCGCGCGCGGCGCCCGCAAGCGGGACGCGATGGAGGCCCCGGCCAGGGAGAAGGCCCTGGCCGTGTGGGAACGCCTGCGCTACTGCGCCCGCGACAACATCGTCTACGAGCCGGGCGTGGGCGTCTGGTTCCACCCGAGTGAGACGCGCGAGTACATCTTCGGCTTCCGCCCGCGGCGCTAGGCGGGCCCGCCCGCGCCGCGGGTGAGCCCGCTCCCGGCGTTAGGCGAGCCCGCGCTCCTCGGCCACCAGCCGGACGCACACGCACAGGCCCTCGATGGCCTGCTCCAGCTCGTCCAGCTCCGGGTAGGTGGGCGCGATGCGGATCGTGCGGTCGTCGGGGTCCTTACCGTAGGGGTGGGTGGCCCCGGCCGGCGTGAGCGCGATGCCCGCGGCCTTGGCCCGGGCCACGACCTCGGCGGCGTGCGGCACCTCCAGGCTGATGAAGTAGCCGCCCTTGGGGCTGGTCCAGCTCGCCAGGCCGCCGAGCCGCTCGGTCAGCACCTTGTCCACCAGCTCGAACTTCGGCCCGATCAGCTCGGCGTGCCGGCGCATGTGCGCCGCCACCCCCGCCGCGTCGCGCAGGAACTCCACGTGCCGGAGCTGGTTGAGCTTGTCGGGGCCGATGGACTGCTTGGCGGTGTTGTACAGGAACCACTCGACGTTCGCCGGCGAGGAGCCGAAGAACGACACGCCCGCCCCGGCCAGCGTCACCTTGGAGGTGGAGGCGTAGACGAACACCCGGTCGGGGTGGCCCGCCTCGGCGGCCAGCGCCAGCAGGTCGGCCAGCTCGGCCGGGGTGTCGGTGAGGTGGTGCACCGCGTAGGCGTTGTCCCAGAAGACGCGGAAGTCGGGCGCGGCCGCGGGCATGGCCGCCAGCCGCCGCACGGTCTCGTCGCTGTAGACGACGCCGGACGGGTTGCTGTACTTCGGCACGCACCAGATGCCCTTGACGCTCGCGTCGGTGGCGGCCAGGCGCTCGACGACGTCCATGTCGGGGCCGTCGGCGGTCATCGGCACCGGCACCATCGTGATGCCGAAGCGCTCGCAGATGGTGAAGTGCCGGTCGTAGCCGGGCACCGGGCACAGGAACGTGATCCTGGGCTCCTCGATCCACCGGCGGGCCGCGCCGGGCACCGGGCTGAGCAGCGCGTGCACCACGGTGTCGTGCATGAGCGCCAGGCTGGCGTTGCCGCCCACGACGAGCTGCCCGGCCGGCACCTGGATCAGCGGCGCGAACAGCTCGCGCAGCTCGGCCAGGCCCTGCAGGTTGCCGTAGTTGCGGCCGTCGGTGCCGTCGGCCGCCCGGTAGCTCGTGGGCAATTTGAGCATGTCGTTGGAGAGATCGAGCTGACGCGGCGACGGCTTGCCCCGGGTGAGGTCGAGCGAGAGCCCGCGCTGGACGAGGGCGTCGTAGTCACGCTGTGCGGTCACGAGAGATCTCTCCTCCGGTTCGGTCGGTGCCCGCCCAAGGATAGAAGAATCGGCCGGGTGCCAAGTCGCCGGGGGCGAATGTGCGCGAACGGCTTCCCGAGCGGCGATCCATGTCGTGGAATGGGGGGATCGGGGGCAGCCCAACTCCAGACCGGAGGGAGCAGCCGTGACGACCGTACGCGAGAGCACGATCGAACAGGTCAGGCGCCGCCGCACCGGGACCGTCATCGCGTCCTGGCTGTCCACGACGGACCACAAGGTCATCGGTTATCTCTACCTGATCACCTCGTTCGTGTTCTTCCTGGCGGCCGGCGTCATGGCGATGGTGATCCGGGCCGAGCTGGCCGCGCCGGGGCTGCAACTGGTGAGCCAGCAGCAGTACAACCAGCTGTTCACCATGCACGGCACGATCATGCTGCTGCTGTTCGCCACGCCGCTGTTCGCGGGGTTCGCGAACGTGGTGATGCCGCTGCAGATCGGCGCGCCCGACGTGGCCTTCCCCCGGCTGAACGCGGTCGCGTACTGGTTGTTCCTGTTCGGCGGGCTCATCGTGTTCGCCGGGTTCTTCACGCCCGGCGGGGCGGCCGACTTCGGCTGGTTCGCCTACACGCCGCTGTCGTGGTCGACCTACACGCCGCAGGTGGGCGGGGACCTGTGGATCATGGGGCTGGCGCTGTCCGGCCTGGGCACGATCCTCGGCGCGGTCAACTTCATCACCACGATCATCGGCATGCGGGCGCCCGGCATGACGATGTTCCGGATGCCGCTGTTCACCTGGAACGTGCTGCTGACCAGCATGCTCGTGCTGATGGCGTTCCCGGTGCTGGCGGCGGCGCTGCTGGTGCTGGAGGCCGACCGCAAGCTCGGCACGCAGGTGTTCGAGGCCGCCAACGGGGGCCCGATGCTCTGGCAGCACCTGTTCTGGTTCTTCGGCCATCCCGAGGTCTACATCATCGCGCTGCCGTTCTTCGGCATCATCACCGAGGTCATCCCGGTCTTCAGCCGCAAGCCGATCTTCGGTTACATGGGGCTGGTCGGGGCCACGATCGCGATCGCCGGGCTGTCGATGACGGTGTGGGCGCACCACATGTTCGTCACCGGGCAGGTGCTGCTGCCGTTCTTCTCGTTCATGACGTTCCTCATCGCGGTGCCGACGGGCGTGAAGTTCTTCAACTGGATCGGCACGATGTGGCGGGGGCACCTGAGCTTCGAGGCGCCGATGTTGTTCGCCGTCGGGTTCCTGGTGACGTTCCTGCTGGGCGGGCTGACCGGCATCATCCTGGCCTCGCCGCCGCTGGACTTCCACATCAGCGACACCTACTTCGTGGTGGCGCACTTCCACTACGTGGTGTTCGGCACGGTGGTCTTCGCCATGTTCTCGGGGTTCTACTTCTGGTGGCCGAAGATGACCGGGCGGATGCTGGACGACCGGCTCGGCCGGCTGCACTTCTGGCTGCTGTTCGTGGGCTTCCACACCACGTTCCTCATCCAGCACTGGCTGGGGCAGCTCGGCATGCCGCGCCGCTACGCCGACTACAGCGCCGCCGACGGGTTCACCACGCTCAACGAGATCTCGTCGGTGGGCGCGTTCCTGCTGGGCGCCTCGACGCTGCCGTTCCTGTACAACGTGTGGAAGACGGCCAGGCGCGCCCCCAAGGTCACGCTCGACGACCCGTGGGGCTACGGCAACTCGCTGGAGTGGGCCACCTCCTGCCCGCCGCCCCGGCACAACTTCCTCACCATGCCGCCCATCCGCTCCGAGCGGCCCGCCTTCGACCTGCACTACCCGCGCCGGCCGGGGGAGCGGGAGCCGGTGGCCGACGAGTCCGACAGCCCCGCGATCGGCCCCCGGGAGGCGCCCGGGGACACATCCGACTGACCTTTCACGCGAGCGACCCCGGTGCTTGGGTGAAAGTGACCTTTCGCCTATCTAGGGAGATCGGCGATGAACGGTACGAAGACCCCCTTCGACCCCGAGACGGCCCCCTGCGGCAAGAAGTCCGGAGGTCAGCGCCTGGCCGACGACGACGGCTACGGCATGGTGATCCGCGACCAGTTCTTCGACTGCGGCTGCCGGCGCATCCGGCACGAGTACCACGACGGGAGCATCCACCTGTCGGCCGTCCGCTGCGACGGCAAGCGGGTCAGGGACCTTCTCCAGCCCGACCACGGGAGCTGAGCATGATCGACGTGCTGATCGTCGGCGGCGGCGCGGCCGGCCTGCGCGCGGCCGTCGCCGCCGCCGAGAGCGATCCGGCCGCGAAGGTGGCGGTCGTCTCGAAGGTCTACCCCATGCGCAGCCACACGGTCTCGGCCGAGGGCGGCGCGGCGGGGGTGATCGGCCTCGACGACTCGCACGACGAGCACTGCTACGACACGATCTCCGGCGGCGACTGGCTGCCGGACCAGGACGCGGTCGAGGCGTTCGTGCGCGAGGCCCCCCGCGAGCTCATGCGGCTCGAACACTGGGGCTGCCCGTGGAGCCGGGAGCCGGACGGGCGGGTCGCGGTCCGCCCGTTCGGCGGCATGAAGAAGATGCGCACCTGGTACGCCGCCGACAAGACCGGCTTCCACCTGCTGCACACGCTGTTCCAGACCACGCTCAAGTACCGGGAGCTGATCCGCTACGACGAGTGGTTCGTCACCAGCCTGATCGTGGACGACGGCCGCGTCCACGGCGTCGTCGCCCTGGAGATCAGGACCGGCCGGATCGAGGCCATCCCCGCCAGGACCGTGCTCCTGGCCACCGGCGGCTGCGGCCGGATCTTCCCCTTCACCACCAACGCCGCCATCAAGACCGGCGACGGCATGGCCCTGGCCTACCGCGCCGGCGCGCCGCTCAAGGACATGGAGTTCGTCCAGTACCACCCGACCGGCCTGCCGTTCACCGGCATCCTCATCACCGAGGCGGCCAGGGCGGAGGGCGGCTGGCTGATCAACAAGGACGGCTACCGCTACCTCCAGGACTACGACCTGGGCAAGCCCACGCCGTCCCCGACGCTGCGCAGCATGGAGCTGGGGCCGCGCGACCGGCTCTCCCAGGCGTTCGTGCACGAGCAGCGGGCCGGGCGGACCGTGGACACCCCGTACGGGCCGGTCGTCTACCTGGACCTGCGCCACCTGGGCGAGCGCAAGATCGACGCCCGCATCCCGTTCGTGCGCGAGCTGTGCCGCAGCTACCAGAACCTGGACCCGGCCACCGACCTCATCCCGGTGCGCCCGGTCGTGCACTACATGATGGGCGGCGTCCACACCGACCTCGACGGCGCCACCCCGATCGCCGGCCTGTACGCGGCGGGCGAGACCGCCTGCGTGAGCATCAACGGCGCCAACCGGCTCGGCTCGAACTCGCTGCCGGAGTGCCTGGTCTTCGGTGCCCGCGCCGGGGCCGCGGCGGCCGCCTTCGCCCGCTCGCACCGCGGCGAGGCGGAGCCCGCGGCCGTGCGCAGCCAGGGCGCCGACGAGGAGCGCAGGCTCCTGCGGGCGCGGGCCGGCAACGCCTCCGGCGAGCGCATCGCCGACCTGCGCGAGCGGATGCAGCACACCCTGGAGGGCGCGGCCGGCATCTACCGGGACGGCGGCGCGCTGGCGCGGGCCGTCGACACCCTCGCCGACCTGCGCGAGCGCGCCGACGAGGCGCGCGTGGAGGACACCAGCGACGCCTTCAACACCGAGCTGGTCGCCCTGCAGGAGCTGCACGCCATGCTGGACGTCGCGCGCACGGTCGCCGCCTGCGCGCTCAACCGGCGCGAGTCGCGCGGCGCGCACCAGCGCACCGACCACACCGCCCGCGACGACCGCGCCTACCTCGCCCACTCGCTGGTGCACCGCGCCCCCGACGGCACCCCGTCGGTGACGCTGCTGCCCGTGACGATCACCCGCTGGCCCCCGGGAGAAAGGGTGTACGGCCGTGACTGACACCACGCGCGAGGCCCGGCGGGAGGCGGGCACCCGCACGATCAGGATGGAGATCGCCCGCTACCGGCCGGGCCGGGACGCCGAGCCGGTCTTCCAGGGCTACGACGTGCCGCTGATGGCCGACTGGGCGGTGCTCGACGGCCTGGCCTACGTCAAGGACCGCCTGGACGGCAGCCTGTCGTTCCGCTGGTCGTGCCGGATGGGCGTGTGCGGCTCGTGCGGCATGACGGTCAACGGCGAGGCCCGGCTGACCTGCGGCACGTTCCTGACCGAGTACGGCGGGGGCCCGGTGCGGATCGAGCCGCTGAAGGGCTTCCCGGTGATCAGGGACCTGGTGGTGGACATCGACGGCTTCCTGGACAAGCTGTCGTCGGTGCGGCCGTGGCTGGTGCGGGAGGGCGAGGAGCTGCCGCTGAGCACCGAGTACGCCCAGACGCCCGCGCAGCTTGAGGCGTACAAGCAGTACAGCCAGTGCATCAACTGCCTGCTGTGCTACTCGGCCTGCCCGGTGTACGTGCTCGACCCCGACTTCCTGGGCCCGGCCGCGATCGCGCTGGCGCAGCGCTACAACCTGGACTCGCGCGACATGGACGACCGCTTCGACGTGCTCAACGCCGAGGAGGCCGTCTGGGGGTGCACGTTCGTCGGCGAGTGCACCCGGGTCTGCCCCAAGCACGTGGACCCGGCCGAGGCCATCCAGCGCTACAAGGTGACCGCGGCCATGCGCTCGGTGCTGCCCTGGGGGCGGCGGCGATGACGGCCACCTACCGCGCCCGCCGCGACCGCTTCTGGTTCGCCCGCACCCGCTCCTGCACGGTGTTCGTGCTGCGCGAGCTGACCAGTGTCTTCGTGGCGTGGGCGGTCGCGTTCACGCTGATGCTGCTGGCGGCGGTGCTGGACGGCACGCAGGAGGAGTTCGCGGCGCTGGCCGCGCGCCCGTGGATGATCGCGGTCAACGTGGTCGCGCTGGCGGCGACGGTCTTCCACGCGGTCACCTTCCTCAACCTCGCGCCCAAGGCGACGGTCGTCCGGCTGGACGGCTGGCGGGTGCCGGCCTGGATGATCCAGGGCGGCAACCACACGGCCTGGGCGCTGGTCTCGCTGATCGTCGCCTACTTCGTGCTGAGGACGCCATGAGACGCACGCCGGAGCCGTACCTGTGGTTGTTGTTCAGCGGCGGGGGAGTGGTGGCGGCGCTGGTGCTGCCGGTGCTCGTGCTGCTGTTCGGGGTGCTCATGCCGCTCGGCGTGGTGGACTGGCCGACCGCCGCGCACCTGCGTGACCTGGCCGGGAACCCGGTCGTGCGGGTCGCGGTGCCGGTCGTGGTCGTGCTGTGCCTCTTCCACGCCGCGCACCGGATCAGGTTCACCAGCGAGGAACTGCTGGGGATCGCCAGGTTCGACCCGATCATCGCGGTGTTGTGTTACGGAGGGGCCATTGTCGGGGGTGTGGTCGCGACACTATTGATGGTCTAAATGTCGTGTTTTGATCACGTTTCAACAACGCACTTTACGCCGGGTTTATCGACGTTCTAACGTCCGGCATTGCACACCCTATGGCCATGCGCCCGGCGACCCCGGGCAGAGAGGGTTCCTGGTGCCCAGCACAAAGCGCTTATTGGCAGCTTTCCCGGCGGTCGCCCTGCTGGGGGCCGCCCTGTCCGTGCCCACCGCTCAGGCGGCCTCCGTCGCCGACTACGAGCCCGCGGCCTCGGACTTCTACGTCAACTACGCCCCGCCCCGGGTGGCGAAGGATCCCGAGGCGCCCCCGGTGAACCAGCGCCAGGCGCGCTCGCTCACTCCCGCCCAGAAGTTCGACCGCAAGTTCAGCAGCGGCAACCCGGCCGCCGGCCGCGTCCTCGCCGCCCGCGAGAACGAGGCCATCAGGACCGGCCGCAACCCGGCTGAGTGGATCTTCAAGAACACCAAGCAGACCCGTACGGCCAAGCTCCTGACGATCCTCGTCGAGTTCAACGAGCAGGCCAACGACGACTTCTCGGGCTTCAACCGGTTGCGCACCCCCGACAGCGACCCCGACGACTGCGTCGTCGAGCCGCCGGGCACGCTCCAGAACGGCCCGCTGCACAACAAGATCCCCGACCCGGCCACGCTGCCGCACAAGGACAACAACTCCTTCTGGGTCAAGGACTTCAGCCCCGAGCACTTCAACAAGATGCTCTACACCGACCAGGGCATCACCGAGCGCGTGCGCAAGGACCTGAAGGACCCGCGCGACGGCAAGCCCGGCATCGACATCTCCGGCTACACCATGAAGAAGATGTACGAGGAGATGTCGAAGGGCGCCTACTCGGTCACCGGCTCGGCGGTCGGCTGGATCAAGGTGCCGCACTCCGAGGCGTGGTACGGCGCCGCGGCCTGCGGCGGAGCGCCCCAGGACATGTCCGGCCACCCGGACAACCCGCTCGGCGCTCAGCAGCTCCCGATCGACACCGTCAACGCCCTGGCCCAGGCGCAGCCGAGCTTCCCGTGGGCCGACTACGACGTCGAGGACGTCTCCGACGCCGACGGCGACGGCAACTTCAACGAGCCCGACGGCGTCATCGACCACCTGGTGCTCGTGCACGCCGGCAAGGACAAGTCCTCCGACGGCGGCGCCCAGGGCACCTACGCCATCTGGGCGCACTCCAGCGCGGTGGCGGGCGGTTACAAGGTCCCCGGCACCGACAAGAAGATCTCCAACTACATCGTGCAGCCGGAGGACTCGGGCGTCGGCGTCTTCGCCCACGAGTACGGCCACGACCTCGGCCTGCCCGACCTGTACGACACCTCCGGCGCGGCCAGCTCGGCCGTCGACTTCTGGGACCTGATGTCCAGCGGCTCGCACTCCGGGCCGATCTTCCAGTCGATGCCGTCGCACATGGGCCTGTGGGACAAGTGGGTGCTCGGCTGGGCGAACCCGAAGACGTTCGACCCCGGCGACGCCGCCAAGCTGGTGACCGTCGGGCAGTCCTCGCGCACGCCCAAGCTCACCGCCGACGGCGTCCGGGTCAACCTCGCCTCCACGCCGCTCAAGATGGTGGACGTGCACAGCGGCTCCAACGCCTGGTGGAGCGGTCTCGACCAGGACTGGGCCAACCTGACCCTCACCCGCGACCTGGCCGTCCCCGCCGGGACCGACCTGCGGCTGTGGATGTGGAACAACTACGTCATCGAGCAGGACTGGGACTTCGGCTTCGTCGAGGTCTCCACCGACGGCGGCGAGACCTGGGCCCAGCAGAAGGTCTACGACGAGGCCGGCACCGAGGTCACCACGCCGGACGACTACCCGGACCCGAACAAGAACCTCGCCACCTTCGGCCACAAGAAGTACGGCCTCACCGGTGACAGCGGCGGCTGGCGGCACGACTACGTCAACCTGACGCCGTTCGCCGGGAAGAGCATCAAGCTGCGGCTGACGTACAACACCGACGCCGCCTTCCAGGAGCGCGGCTGGCACGTGGACGACTTCGCGCTGACCAACGGCACCGAGACGGTGTGGAGCGACGACGTCGAGGGCGGCGACAACGGCTGGAAGGCCACCGGCGGCACGTTCACCAACACCAGCGGAACGGGCTGGACGCGCAACAACGGTGAGCGCGAGATCTCCCGCTTCTACCTGGCCGAGTGGCGCAACTTCGACGGCTTCGACAAGGGCCTGGCCTACACCTACGACACCGACTACTCCCGCGACGGGGCGTGGAAGGTGCAGAAGATCAAGTACAACGCGCCGGGCCTGCTGGTGTGGTACCGCGACTCGACCTACATCAACAACAACCTGGCCAGCACGCTGCAGCTCCCGCCGAGCATCGGGCCCAAGGGCAGCCTGCTCGTGGTGGACTCGCACTTCGAGCCGCTGCGCCGCACCGGCACCGCCGCCCAGAAGGACCCCACGCTCAACAAGAACCTGCAGGGCCGCGTCCAGACCTCCAACGCCGCGTTCGGGTTCGGCAAGACGTACCCGTTCAAGGAGTGCCTGGAGGCGCCGGACGAGCCGTTCAGCGAGTACTGCACGGACTTCCCGGCGCAGAAGGGCGTGTCCGCCTTCACCGACGCCAAGACCTGGTACCCGGGCCTTGAGGTGATCAACGGCGCGCTGGCCTACCGGGACTTCGACGCCTCCGTGGTCGTGCCGTCCAAGGGCGACCAGAAGTACACCACCCGCGTGGTGCACCAGGACGGCACCCCCGCCCCCGAGCTGTACGGCCAGGTGGCCGCCGGCTCGGTGCTCGGCACCGGCAACCCCGGTGACGAGGGCAAGGCGCTGGGCGTGCAGTTCAAGCTGATCAGCCCGCTCCCGGGCAACCTGGGCGCCATCGTCCAGGTCGTCCCGCCGAAGAAGTAGATCATGGGCCGCCGGGACCTCCCGGCGGCCCTACCATTGGTGACCATGAGCGAACTGCGCACCAAGACCGAGCACACCGAGGCGATCCAGCGGGATCGCCGGGTGGCCGTGGTGGTGAACACTCGCTCGCGCCGCGGCCGGCGGCACTACTTCGAGGTGATCGAGCAGCTGCACGCCTCCGGCTTCGAGCCGCTGGCCGAGCTGTCGGTCTACAACCCCAAGCGGCTGCGCGAGCTGCTCGACACCGCGCTGGCGACCGACCCCGACCTGCTCATCGTGGGCGGCGGCGACGGCACCCTGTCCTCGGCCGTGCGCCACGTGGCCCACCGCGACGTGGCGCTCGGCGTCCTGCCGCTCGGCACCACCAACAACTTCGCCCGCAGCCTCGGCCTGCCGCTCGACCTGGCCGGGGCGATCCGGGTCTTCGCCACCGGCAAGGTGGCCGACATCGACCTCGGCATGGCCGACGACCGGCCGTTCGCCAACCTGGCCAGCTTCGGCGTGTCGGTGGAGGTCGCGGGCAAGGTCAAGCCGTGGCTCAAGCGCCTGGTGGGCCGCCCGGCCTACCCGATGACGGCGCTGACCGTCCTGCCCGGCCACCGGCCGTTCCGGGCCTTCATCACCGTCGAGGGGCAGCGCCACGAGTTGCTCACCCACCAGCTCAACATCGCCAACGGCCGCTTCCACGGCGGCTGGCAGGTGGCCAGGGACATCAGCATCGACAACGGCATGCTCGTGGCCTACCAGCTCGGCTCGGGCAAGAAGCTGCGCCTGCTCGGCGAGACCCTGCTGCGGGCCACCACCGGCCGCTGGCGCAGCCTCGCGGGCGGGCCGTTCGTGGTCGGGCGCGAGATGTTGCTGGAGACCGACCCGCCGATGGCCGCCGACGTGGACGGCGAGGTGCGGCTGCGCACCCCGATCCGGCTGCGCGTGGTGCCCAACGGCGTGCGCGTCATGGTGCCGGCCTCCTTCGAGGACCGCTGATCGGACCCCACCTGATCGGACCCCACCTGATCAGACCTCGCCTGATCAGACCTCACCCAGTGCCCGGTAGGCGGGGGTGAGCACGCGGCCCAGGTCGCCGGGCGGCGGGAAGATCCGTAGCAGCAGGTCGGGCGCCGCGCCCGCGGCGGGCCGCTCGGGCCGGTGCGCGGTGGCGCCGGGGGCGTAGAAGTCGGCCAGCCGGTCGGCGAACGGCACGTCCGCCACCTCCGGCTCGTCCGCCGCCCCGCCGGCGGCCAGCGACCCCAGCAGCTGCTCGCGGGTGCGCCCGCGCCAGGCCAGCACCAGGAACGGGTCGTCGTCGAACGACTCGGCCAGCAGGTAGAGCACCGCCGACAGGTGCTTGCACGGGAAACCCCAGTCCGGGCAGGAGCAGTCCATGTCCAGCTCGCTGGGGAACAGCTCCGCCCCCGCCGCGGCGAACAGCTCCTCGATCTCGGGCGGCATCTCCCCGGCCAGCAGCCTGGCCCGGTGCACGGCCTGCGCCGCGATGGCCTCCTCCAGCGCGGCCCACCGGCTCTCGCCGAACGCCTCGATCCTGACCACCACCGTGTACGGGGCCGGCCGCGAGCCCTGCACGGAGGCCCTGACCTCCCCGGCGGCCAGCTCGATCGCCAGGACCTGGCCCTGGCGGGCGTAGGCCCGGCCGCGCGCGAGGCGGCCCTTGTCGCAGACCCGCTCCAGGAGGTCGATGAAGCGCCGCGACCACCAGGTGGAGCCGATCGAGCCGCGCATCGAGCGCGCCCGCAGCCCGCCCTCGACCCGGATCGGCCGCTGGTACGGGAAGTCCCCGTGGTCGAAGTCGCCGAACCAGGACATCCTCAGTCTCCCGCCCCTCGCGCCGCCTCGGCCGTGAGGCGGAACACCTCGCGCAGCTCGCCGGTGGACAGCTCCGCCAGCCAGTCCTCGCCGGTGCCGACCACCCGCTCGGCCAGGGCCTTCTTGCGCTCGATCATCTCGTCCACGCGCTCCTCCAGCGTGCCGGCGCAGATCAGCTTGCGTACCTGCACGTTCCTGCGCTGCCCGATGCGGAAGGCCCGGTCGGTGGCCTGCTCCTCAACGGCCGGGTTCCACCAGCGGTCCACGTGCACGACGTGGTTGGCCGCCGTCAGGTTGAGCCCGACGCCGGCCGCCTTCAGCGACAGCACGAACAACGTCGGCTCCGGGTCGTTCTGGAACCGCTCGACCAGGCGGTCGCGGGTCTTCTTCGGCAGGCCGCCGTGCAGCCACAACACCGGGCGCTCCAGCCGCCGCTCCAGGTAGGGCTGGAGCATCGCGCCGAACTCGGCGTACTGGGTGAACAGCAGCGCCTTCTCGCCCTCGGCCAGGATCTCCTCGGCGAGCTGCTCCAGCCGGGTCAGCTTGCCCGAGCGGCCGGCCAGGCGGGAGCCGTCCTTGAGCAGGTGGGCCGGATGGTTGCAGACCTGCTTGAGCTTGGCCATGGTGGCCAGCACCAGGCCGCGCCGCTCGATGCCCTCGCTGCCGTCGATCCGGTCCAGCATGTCGTCCACGACCGCCTGGTAGAGGCTCGCCTGCTCGGGCGTGAGCGGGCACCACTCCTTGACCTCCAGCTTCTCCGGCAGGTCGGAGATGATGGAGGTGTCGGTCTTGAGTCGGCGCAGGATGAACGGGCCCGTCGCCCGCTTCAGCGCGCGGGCGGCCTCGTCGTCCTGGCGGGCCTCGATCGGCTCCTGGAAGCGCGTCCGGAACCGGGAACGCGGCCCCAGCAGGCCCGGGTTGGCGAACTCCATGATCGACCAGAGCTCGGCCAGGTGGTTCTCCACCGGGGTGCCGGTCAGGGCCAGGCGGGTGGCGGCCGGGATCGAGCGGACCGCCCGCGCCTGCAAAGTGCCGCTGTTCTTGATGGCCTGGGCCTCGTCGCACACCACCCGGCGCCACTCGTACCGGCTGAGGGCGTCGAGGTCGCGGTGGGCGGTGCCGTACGTGGTGATCACCAGGTCGGCGTCCAGGACGCGGGCGGGGTCGCGCCCGCTGCCGTGGTGGACGTACACGCGCAGGCCCGGCGCGAACCTGGCCGTCTCGCGCTGCCAGTTGCCGACCAGCGACATCGGGCACACCAGCAGCGTGGGCGCGGGCCGCTCGTGAGCGGGCCCCTCGTGGGCCTGTCTCTCGTGGGCCTGTCTCTCATGGGCCCGTCTCTCGTGGGCCTGTTTCTCGTGGACCAGCAGCGCGAGCGTGGTGACCGTCTTGCCCAGCCCCATGTCGTCGGCCAGCACCCCGCCCAGGCCCAGCTCGGACAGGAAGCTCAGCCACGCCAGGCCGCGCTCCTGATAGGGGCGCAGCACGGTCTCCAGCCCCGCCGGGGCCGGGATCGGGCGCAGCCGCCGCTCGGCCCGTCCGGACAGCAGGTCGCCGAGCACGCCGTCGGCGTCCACCGCCACCAGCGGCGGGTCGCCGTCGTGCTGGATCACCTGGCGCAGGACGTCGGCGGCGCTCGCCTCGCCCGCCCGCGCGCCCTCCACGGCGCGCAGGGCCGCCCTGAGCTGCCGGTCGTCCAGCTCCACCCACTGGCCGCGCACCCGGACCAGCGGCACCTTGAGCCGGGCCAGCTCAGCCAGCTCCTCCTCGCTGATCGTCTCCTCGCCCACCGCCAGCTCGACGCGGAAGTCGACCAGCTCCCGCATGCCGAACCCCTGGCTCACGGCCGCCGTCTGCGCCTTGGTCCTGGCGGTCAGCTTGAGGCCGAGCCGGGTGCGGCCGGCCCAGCGGGGGAGCTGCACGCCGAACCCGGCCGCCTGCAGCAGCGGCGCGGCCTGGCGCAGGAACCCGAACGCGCCCGCGGTGTCCAGCCACAGCTCGCTCGGCTCCGGCACGCGCAGGGCGGGCTCCAGCTCCGGGTAGAGCCGGACGGCGCGGCCGAGGCCGGTCAGGAGCTCGCGTCCGGGGGCCGGGGGCAGGCCGGGGGCGCGTTCGCCGGCCCAGAGGGCGGCGGCGGGGACGTAGAGGCTGGGGTCGTCGGCGGCCTGCAGCGCCAGCTCCACCCGCCAGCCGCCCACCTCGCCGCCCACCTCGCCGCCCGCCTCGCCGTCCGGGTCGCGGTCCGGGGCGGGCTCCATCAGGCGGAAGCACACGCGGGCCGTGCCCTCGGCCGCGGTGGCGGCGGCGTGCCACTTCTCCAGCTCGCGCCGCAGCTCGGGAACGTCGGGGCAGGCCGGGTCGGGGCCGGTCAGCGCGGCCAGCCAGCGGTCCCGCAGGGTCGTGGGGCGGGCGACGAGCGGCCCGGTGAGCGCCTGCCGTGCCAGCGCGTCCGCGAACGCCTCCAGGGCCTCGCGCAGGACGCCGGCGGAGGGCCGCTCGGCGCCGCAGGCGCGGCAGGCGGGCGGCATGGCCAGCGCCAACTCCCGGAAGTAGCCGCCGTCCACCCCGCTGACCACCGGCCGCCACACCGCCCGCGCGTCCGCGGACGGCACCTCCCACATGCTCCCCGGCCCCGTGCTGCCCGGCCCTGTGTTGTCCGGCTCTGGGCCTTCCGGGGCGAGGAGCTGGGGCAGGACGCGGCCCCGGCGGACCAGGTCGCGGGCGAAGGCGGCGACGGCCGCCCAGTGGCGGAGGGTGGCGGTGCCGGGCCGGCCGTCGAGCAGGCGCAGGGCCGTGGCGGCGGGCGGGACGACGACCGGGACCCGCCACGGGCGCAGCCGCGGCCGGGCGATCTCCGTGGGCCGGCCGCTCTCCGGCGACGGCAGCGGCTCCCTGGCCGATCCGGGCAACAGCAGCTCCAGCGTGCGCTCCGGCGGGTCCTCCAGGCCGAGCGCGGCGGCGACGGCGGCGGCCGGGGCGGCGAAGGGATGCGGGCGCGGCCGGTCGCCGCCGCCGGGCCGCCCGGGTGGCGCCCCGGCGTCCTCCGCCCAGAACGCGAGCCCGTCTCCCGCCCAGACTCCGTGTACGACCAGCACCACGGCAGATTACCGCCGCCCGCCACGACCCTTATATAAGCGGCCCCTGAAGTTGTAAAATGGACGGATGAACAAGACTCCCGGATCGTGGTGTGAACGGCCTGGTCCGCAGGCCCCGCCGTGCGAGCTCCCGTCCCCGTGGAGCCGCCCCAAGCAGCCCGGCAACTGGTGCGACGTGCCCGAGCACCCCGTGCTGAAGGTCCTTGACTTCGTCCTGAAGTCCGCAAGACGTAAGTAGTACGTGATAGAAGGCCAAGTGCCTGGGTAGTCGCCTCACTCGACGGAGGAGGCGAACGATCGTGAACGACACCCAGAAACTGGTCAACGATCTCTCCGAGCAGGTCTCCAGGCTCGTCAAGGATGAGCTCCGCCTGGCCAAGATGGAGCTCACGGCGAAAGGCAAGCGCGCCGGCCTCGGCGCGGGCCTGTTCGGTGCGGCCGGGACGGCCGCTTTCTATGGCGGTGCCGTGCTGGTGGCCGCCGTCGTCCTGCTCCTCGCTCTGGTCATGCCCGGCTGGCTGGCGGCCCTCATCGTGGGCGTCGTCCTGCTCATCGCCGCCGCCGTGCTGGGCCTGATCGGCAAGAACCAGGTGAAACGCGCCACGCCGCCGGTCCCCGAGGAGACCATCGCGAGCGTCAAGGCCGATATCGACATGGTCAAGGAGAGGGCACGCCGATGAGCGAGACCAACCCCGGATACAGCGAGCAGCACGCCGGCGACATCGGGGCCCACCGCGCCACCGTGGGCACGCCGACCGAGCCGGAGTCCGTCAACGTGCCGGCGACCAGGCCGGGCGCGGCGGAGAACGCCCGCCGGGAGGAGGCCTCCAGGAAGGGGCACGAGACCTTCGTCCCCCAGCCGCCCATCGAGGACGACCGCACCGACGCCGTCGACAGCCGGCGTACCGAGGAACGTTCCATGGAGGGCACGAACCGGACCGACACCCCCGGCGGCACGTCCACGCGCACGGGGACCACCCGCGAGGGCGGCACCGCCCCCGCCCGGAGGACCACCGGGGACGGTGACGACGACGAGGACGACGCTGCCAGGCGCGCCGTGCGCAGGGACATCGAGGAGACCCGCGCGGAGCTGGGCAGGACCGTCAGCGCGCTGGCCGGCAAGGCCGACGTCAAGGCCAGGGCGAGCCACGCCGCCGAGACGGCCAAGGAACGGGCCGCCGAGGCCGCGGGAACGGCCAAGGAACGGGCCGCCGAGGCCGCGGGGACGGCCAAGGAGAAGGCGGTCGAGGCAGCCGGGACGGTCAAGGCCCGCGCGGCCGGGGCCGCCGGCGTGGTCGTGGACAGGACCGCGGAGATGGCCGGCCGCTTCGGCGAGCACGCGCCCGACCAGGTCAGGGCCGTGGCCGAGGAGGCACGCAGGAAGCCGGTGGTGCTCGTCGCCGCCGCCGCGGCCGTGGCCGCCCTCGTGGTGCGCCGCGTCGTCATGAGGCGCCGGGCCCGGCAGGGCGGCCGGCTCGCGAGCGGCCGGGCAGCGGTCCGCCGGGTCATGGGGTCCCGGGTCATGGGGTCCCGGGTCATGGGGCGCCGCGGGGGCAAGTGAGGTGACCGACCCGCGAGGCGTGCCGGAAGGGCCCGGCGAGTTCCCCCGGCGGGCCTGGTGGACGGTGCTGAAGCGGACGTTCATCGAGTTCAGGAACGACCGCGTGCAGGACCTGGCCGCCGCGCTCACCTACTACGCCGTGCTGTCCATCTTCCCCGCGCTGATCGTGCTGGTGTCGGTGTTCGGGATGCTCGGCAGGAGCGACGCCTCGGCCCAGCTCGGCAGCGTCCTGGTGCTGGTGCCCGCCGAGGTGCGCGAGCTCATCGTCAAGAGCATCGAGGCGGCCCAGGGCGGCACGGGCAGGGCGGGCGTCGTGGCGATCGTCGGGTTGCTGGTCGCCCTGTGGTCGGCCTCCGGCTACATCGCGGCCTTCATCCGGGCGGGCAACGCCATCTACGACATCGAGGAGGGCCGGCCGTTCTGGAAGACGACCCCGCTGCGGATCGGCCTCACCCTGCTCACCACCGTGCTGCTGGCGCTCGGCGCGATCGCCGTCACGCTCACCGGCGACATCGCCGAGACGGTCGGCGGGGCCCTCGGCCTCACCGACGCGACGGTGACCGCGTGGAACATCCTCAAATGGCCGGTCATGGTAGTCGTCGCCGCCGGCCTGATCATGCTGCTGTACTGGGCCGCGCCCAACGTGCGCCAGCCCGGCGTGCGCTGGATCTCGCCGGGCAGCGTGCTCGCGATCGTGTTGTGGGTGCTCGTGTCCGGCGGGTTCGCCGTGTACGTCGCCACCTTCGCCTCCTACGGCAGGACGTACGGCGCGCTGGCCGGGATCGTGGTGTTCCTGGTCTGGCTGTGGTTGTCCAACATGGCGCTGCTGCTCGGCGCGGAGCTCGACGCCGAGCTGATGCGCCAGCGCTCGATCGCCCAGGGCCGCCCGGCGGAGCGGGAGCCGTACGCCGTGCCCCGCGATCCCCCGAAGGTCGATAACCTGCCGGAATGACACTTCGAACGGTCGCCGCCGCGCTCGGCCTGCTGCTTCTCACCGGATGCGGCGCGGGCGCGGCGGTGAGCGACTTCGGCACGGTGGTCAAGGGCGCCAAGGGCACCACCGTGCCGGTCGAGCTCCGCTCCGGGCAGCGCTTCTCGCTGGCCGTGCCGAGCAACGCCTCGGTCGGCGACAGCTGGTCGCTGGCGGCCGTGCCGGACGCGAAGGTGGCCTCGTTCATCAGCCAGGAGAGCGACGGCGAGAGCCACCAGCCGGGCGCGCCGGCCACCGTCTACTTCGTCTTCAACGCCAAGCGGGCGGGCACCACCGAGATCAGGCTGTTCGACTGCTGGCGCTGCGGCACGGACCGCACGCCGAAGGACGAGGAGAGCAGGCGGCAGTCGGGCGAGGCGGTCTTCACGCTGACCGTGCGCTAGGTGCGCCGGCGCCCCGGCGACGCCGCGCGGCCGGGGCTCAGAGCGCGACGGGGCCGAGGTCGCGGACCACCCGGGCCAGCGCCAGGACGCGCTCGCACGCGGCCTCGGCGCGCCAGATCAGGCCCCAGCGCAGCCGCGGGACGTCATGGATGGGCACGAACCGCACGTCCGGGCGGGCGTGGTAGCGGGCGACATGGGCCCCCAGGTGGTGCACGGCCTCGCCGGCGCCGACGATGGTGAGGATGTCCTCCAGCTGACCGACCGCCGGGCCGCGCTGGACGAGCCGGCCGCCGGGTGTCCGGAACGGGATGAAGGCGTCCTCCCAGTAGTCGGGCAGGGGCACCGCCGCGCGCAGGGCGCCGAACTCCCCGAAGACCTCGATCGAGACCGAGGAACGCTCGGCCAGCTCGTGCCCCGGCGCGGCCAGCAGCATTCGGGGCTCGGTGAAGGCGACCGGGCCCACGGTGAAGTCCGGCTCCTCGATCGGCAGCCAGGAGACCAGCACGTCCACGTCGCCGTTGCGCAGCGGCTCGAAGGGGTGGATGAACGGGTTGTGGCGGATGCGCAGGCCCCACTGCGGGTGGCGGACGCGGAACGCCTCCCAGTAGGGACGCAGGTCGTAGGCGTTGCAGGGCAGCATGCCGACGCTGAGCACGTCGGTCTTGCCCTGCGCGGCCAGCCTGGCCCGCTCCAGGCCGGCGCACAGCTCGCGGTAGGCGGGCCGCAGGTCGCCGTGGAGCTGCTCGCCGATCGCGGTGAGGCGGACGCTGCGGCTGGTGCGCTCGAACAGCTTGGCGCCGATCTGGCGCTCCTGCTTCCTGACCGCCTGGCTGATGCGTGCCGGGCTGACGCGCAGCCGCTCGGCGGTCCTGGCGAAGTGCAGCTCCTCGGCGAGCGTCAGGAAGATCTCGATGTCGCGTAACTCCATCACACCCAACGATCCTCAGCGGCGTCCCGGAAGGAATTGTGGCACGCGCCCGCGTCGCGCCGAGCGCGAGCCGCGGCCTCGGGCCGCTGGGCGCCGGGCCGGTAGGGTCGAGCGGTGAGCACAGACCTGTTCTGCGAGATCATCGCCGGCGAGCGGCCTGCCCACCTGGTGCGGGCCGACGACGTGGCGGTCTCGTTCCTCGACACCCGGCCGGTCTTCAAGGGGCACGTGCTGGTCGTGCCCCGGGCCCACGCCGAGACGCTGGCCGACCTCGGCGACGTCGGGCCGTTCTTCGCCCGGGTGCAGGCCATGTCCAGGGCCGTGGAGGAAGGGCTGGAGGCCGGCGGCACGTTCGTCGCCATGAACAACCGGATCAGCCAGAGCGTGCCCCACCTGCACGTCCACGTGGTGCCGCGGCGCAAGAAGGACGGGCTGCGCGGCTTCTTCTGGCCGCGCACCACGTACGACTCCGCCGAGGAGGCCGCGTCGTACGCCGCCCGCATCGCGGCGGCCCTGTGAGCCCCGCGGGCCCGGCGAGCCCCATGAGCTAGGCTTCGGCCGCGTGGAGTACGTCGTCGGCAGCGCCGTGGTCGCCGCGCTCGTGGGCGTGCCCGCGATCGTTCTCTGGCGCGTCATGCGGGGCCGCCGCGAGCTGGGCACCAGCCCGGCCGAGCGGGCCACGTTCGAGACCCTGCACACCGCCTCGCTGGCCGGGCCGCCGCTGCGCTCCGGGCTCACCGCCGACGGCGCCGAGCGCGCCTCCCGGCACCTGCGCGCCCTGCTCAACTCGCCCGCCCTGGCCATCGCCGACGCCGAGCGGCTGCTCGTCTACGACGGCGAGGGCGACGACCACCACGCCGAGGCGGCCTTCCAGCACGCCGCCGCCACCGTCGAGGACGGCCGCATCCAGGTCCTCACCCTCGACTGCGACCTGCTCGAATGCCCGATCAGGCAGGCCGTGGTGGTGCCGCTCACCACCGACGACCGCGTCGTCGGCGCGCTCATCGCCTACAGCCAGAGCGCCTCGGCCGGCCTGGTGCGCGCCGCCCAGGAGGTCGCCGGATGGGTGGACTCCCAGCTTGAGCTCGCCGAGCTGGACCGCTCGCGCACCCGGCTCATGGAGGCCGAGGTGCGGGCGCTGCGGGCGCAGATCTCGCCGCACTTCATCTACAACTCGCTGACCACGATCGCCTCGTTCGTGCGTACCGACCCGGAGCGGGCCAGGGAGCTGCTGCTGGAGTTCGCCGACTTCACCCGCTACTCCTTCCGGCGGCACGGCGAGTACACCACGCTCGCCGAGGAGCTGCGCTCCATCGACCGCTACCTCATCCTGGAGCGGGCCAGGTTCGGCGACCAGCTCCAGGTCACGCTGCGCATCGCGCCCGAGGTGCTGCCCGTCGCGGTGCCGTTCCTGTGCCTGCAGCCGCTGGTCGAGAACGCCGTCCGGCACGGCCTGGAGAGCCGCAACGGCGTCGGCCGCATCACCATCGTCGCCGAGGACGCCGGGGCCGAGTGCCGCATCAGCGTCGAGGACGACGGGCTCGGCATGGACCCCGACAGGCTGCGGCGCATCCTCGCAGGTGAGATCGTCCCGGCGGGCGGCGTCGGGCTGGCCAACGTGGACGAGCGGCTGCGCCAGGTGTACGGCGACGAGTACGGCCTGGTCGTCGAGACCGGCGAGGGAGCGGGCACCAAGGTCAACATCAGGTTGCCGAAATATCACCCCGGTGTCTCTGCCCGTTGACCTCGATCTTTGTTGTCGGTTTCATCACTGTCTATGGCACAACTCCGGGTCCTCGCGGTCGACGACGAGCTGCCCGCCCTCGAAGACCTGTCGTACCTGCTGCGGGCCGACCCCCGCATCGGCGAGGTGGCCACCGCGCGGGACGGCTCCCAGGCGCTGCGGCTGCTGGACCGGGCCATCGCCGACGGGCGGCCGATCGACGCGGTCTTCCTCGACATCCGCATGCGCGGGCTCGACGGGGTGGTGCTCGGACGGCTGCTGTCGCAGTTCGCCAACCCGCCGCGGGTGGTGTTCGTGACGGCGTACGAGGAGCACGCCGTGGACGCCTTCGAGATCAAGGCCGAGGACTACCTGCTCAAACCGGTGCGGCCGGAGCGGCTGGCCGAGGCCATCCGGCGGGTCGCGGTCTCGGCGGACGTGCCGGCCGAGGGCGGCGGGAGCGACACGATCCCGGTCGAGCTGGGCGGCGTGACGCGCTTCGTCTCCAGCGCCGACGTCATCTACGTCGAGGCGCACGGCGACTACGCCCGGCTGCACACCGCGGCCGGCAGCCACCTCGTCCGCATCCCGCTGGCCACGCTGGAGGAGCGGTGGGCCCCGGCCGGGTTCGTCCGGGTGCACCGCAGCCACCTGGTGGCCGTCAAGCACATCGACGAGCTGCACATCGACTCCGGCCGGTGCACGGTGCGGGTGGGCGGCACCGAGATCCCGGTCAGCCGCAGGCACACGCGCGAGCTGCGCGACCTGCTGGTGCGGCGCGCGCGGAAAGGACGGCCGGAATGACCAAGGAAGGGCGGATCCCGCGCGAGTGGCGCCCGCCGCGGGAGTCGCCGCGCCGGGTGGCGGTGACCAGCCCGCGCACCGCCGCCGCCCGCCGCCCCCGCTATCCGGCCACCCGCGAGATCGACGAGCAGACCGGCCTCGGCGAGGTGTACATGCGCTCGCTGCTGCGCACCCAGTTCAGGCTGGCGCTGTTCGTCTGCACGGTGCTGGCCTGCGTGGTGGGCGGCCTGCCGCTGCTGTTCCTGCTCATCCCCGCGCTGCGCGAGGTGGACCTGCTCGGCGTGCCCCTGCCGTGGGCGGTGCTCGCCGGGCTCATCTACCCCGCGTTCGTCCTGGGCGCCTGGCTGTACGTCCGCCAGGCCGAGCGCAACGAGCGCCACTTCGCCGAGCTGGTCGAGCGCCGATGAGCCTGACCGCCGTGCTGGTCGTGGTGGTGGCGGCCGTGCTCATCGGGGCGTTCGGCATCCGTGTCTCGCGCACCACCTCCGACTTCTACGTCGCCTCCCGCACGGTCAGCCCGCTCTGGAACGCCTCCGCCATCGGCGGCGAGTACCTGTCGGCCGCCTCGTTCCTGGGCATCGCCGGGCTCATCCTGTCCTTCGGCGTGGACATGTTGTGGCTGCCCGTCGGCTGGACCGGCGGCTACCTGGTGCTGCTGGTGCTGGTGTCCGCGCCGCTGCGGCGCTCCGGGGCGTACACGCTGCCCGACTTCGCCGAGGCCCGGCTGGAGTCCATGACCGTGCGCCGCACGGCGAGCGTGCTGGTCGTGCTGATCGGCTGGCTCTACCTGATGCCGCAGTTCCAGAGCGCCTCGCTGGTGCTGCGGGAGATCACCGGCGCGCCCGGCTGGATGGGCGGCCTGCTGGTGGCGCTCGTCGTGGCGGTCAACGTGCTGTCGGGCGGCATGCGGTCGATCACGTTCGTGCAGGCGTTCCAGTACTGGCTCAAGCTGACGGCGCTGGCCGTGCCGCTGGTGTTCCTGCTCATGGCCTGGCGGGCCGGCGGCGCGCCCGGGGTGAGCCCGGCCGACGCCGCCACCTGGCAGGTGCCGCTGGCCGGCGGCAAGGAGTACGGGCTGTACTCGACGTACTCGCTGATCCTGGCCACCTTCCTGGGCACGATGGGGCTGCCGCACGTGCTCGTGCGCTTCTACACCAACCCCGACGGCCGGGCCGCCCGCCGCACCACGCTCGTCGTGCTCTCCCTGCTCGGCGCCTTCTACCTGATGCCCGCCGCGTACGGCTGGCTCGGCCGCCTCTACGCCCCCGACCTGACCCGCACCGACACGGTCGTGCTGACGCTGCCCGCCCGCATGATCGGCGGCACCCTCGGCGACCTGCTGACGGCGCTGCTGACGGCCGGGGCGTTCGCCGCGTTCCTGTCCACCTCCTCCGGGCTGACCGTCTCCGTGGCCGGGGTGATCGCCCAGGACCTGCTCAAGGGCGGGGTGCGCTCGTTCAGGATCGCCACGCTGATGGCCGTGGCGGTGCCGCTGTGTCTGGCGTTGCAGGCGCGCGAGCTGCCGGTGGCGGACGTGGTGGGGCTGGCCTTCGCGGTGGCCGCCTCGTCGTTCTGCCCGCTGCTGGTGCTGGGCATCTGGTGGCGCCGCCTCACGACCACGGGGGCGCTGGCGGGGCTGCTCGTGGGCGGCGGCCTGGCCTGCGGCGCCGTACTGGCCACGATCGGCGGGGCGCCGAACGACGGCTTCACGGCGGCGCTGCTGGCCCAGCCCGCGGCGTGGACGGTGCCGATCGCGTTCGTGGTGATGGTGTCGGTGTCGTTCCTGACCCCGCACCGCGTCCCGGCGGGCGTCGCCCGCGTGATGGTCCGCCTGCACACCCCCGAGAACCTGGACCTGGACCGCGGCGACTGGCGCCCCCGCTCCTCCTAGGGCAGGTATGCCTTCTTGACGCGGGTGCGGTCGAGGGTGTGGCCGCGGTCGCAGTCGTGGCAGTAGCCGGTGACCGCGTCGCCCGCGATGGCGAGGCTGTCCATGTAGTGCTCGCGGCGCTGCCACACGACCACGACCAGCTCGCCGGTCAGCGCCGCCAGGGCCAGGGCCTCGGCCGTGCCGCTCGGCGCGCCGGCGCCGCCGCCGAGGATGGCGGCGGCCGTCGCGGCCGGGTCGGGCGGCGGGGCGAGCTCCACCTGGAGGCGGGCGCGGCGGGCGGGCTCGGCCCTGATCGTGCCGTCGGGCGCCGTGGCGACCGGGGCGTGGCCCGCCTCGCGCAGCAGGCGCAGGGTCTCCTCCGGCGGCAGCGCGGACAGCGCGACCGTGGGGGCGACCGCGTGCAGGGCCAGCTTGCGCAGGGCCCGCGCGTGGCACAGCTCGGTGAGCGTGGCCGGGTCGGCGGCGACCACCACCGAGGGGGCGCCGGTGACCTTGAGGCTGCCGTGCTTGCGGGCGGTGTCGGTGACGAGGTAGCGCAGCGGCTGGGGGACGTGCTTGGCGCTGTGGCGGGCCAGGCCGGACAGCAGGTCGTCGGCGCCGGCGCCCGCGTCGAGGGCCCGGCGGACGCTGCCCTCGGAGAAGCGCCACACGCTCGCGCGGTCGCGGGACTCCAGGTCGGCGCACGAGTTGAGGAAGGCGGCCAGCTCGGGGGAGGGCAGGCCGGTCACGATGGCCGTCAGGTCGTTCTGCAGGGTGACGGTGCGGACGGGCTCGGGGAACAGCCCGGCCAGGGCGGCGTCACCGTCGTCTGCCGGGTCGTCGAAGGCGGCCAGGCAGGCGCGGCCCAGCAGGGTCAGGGCGCCGCCGGCGGTGAACCCGAGCAGGTCGGCCTCGCGCAGGGCGGCCGCCACGAAGGACTCGGCGGCCGGGGGCGACTCGGCGGCGGCCCGGGTGCGCCAGTGGACGGCCGGCATCAGGCCGGCCGCGTCCGAGCCCGCGCCCGGGGGCAGGGTGCGGAGCAGGTCGAGGACGGCGCGGCGGATCGAGCCCGCGCCGCTGTCGAACGGATAGGGCGGCGCGAGCGGGTCGAGGTGCCCCTCGCAGCACCCCACCACCCGGTGGGTGGGCGCCTGCGGCAGGCGGTGCCAGGCGGTGGCCAGCGCCCGCCAGCGGGCGGCGGGGGAGCGGGTCGCCCAGTCGTCGGCCACGGTGGTGCCGGTCAGGCGCTCGCCGGAGTCGGAGGCGAGCAGGCCGGCCGCGTGGGCGACGTCGAGCCACAGCGTCGCCTCCTGCTCCGGCACCCCCAGCGCCTTGGCCACGCGGCGCAGCTCGCGCGTGCCCACGCCGCCCGCCTTCAGCTCGCTGACCGGGGCCGCCGTGGCCAGCTCGACCAGCGCATCGACCCGGTCGAGCGCGGCCAGCGCGGCGCAGGCCCCGCCGGCCCGCCCGTCGTGCGCGATCCGGACGGGGACGTCGGGCCGGCCGGTCAGCACCGGCTTCCAGCCGTCGCCGCGCAGGGCCAGAGCCACCTCGCGCGGCATCTCGTACGTCCACCCGTCGCGCACCACGAACCCGCCCTCGACCAGGCGCGGCACCGGATGCGTACGGGACCCGGAGACGTAGTGGACCTGGTCGCTCTCCAGCACCGGCCGGGCGGTGGCCATGACGCGCACCAGGTCGGCGGCCTGGCGGGGCAGGCGGGCGGCGCGGGCCCGCACGGCGGCGCCGTCGCGCAGCAGCTCGGCGGCCTGGGCCGTCAGCTCGGCCTTCCGGCCCCGCGGGCGGCCGCCGTGGGCCGACACCAGCGTCTTCAGCGCGTCGGTGGTCAGGCCCTCGGCCAGCTCCCGCAGCGGCCGGCCCAGCTCGAACGGGTGCTCCCACAGGCCGGGGCGGTGCGGGGAGTGCACGGACCCGCCGTCGAGGGTGAGCAGGCCGCGGGCGGCGAGCGTCGCGAGGACCTCGTCGAGCCGGCCGTGCGGGTCGTGGAGGCCGGCGGCCAGGGCCGCGCGGGTGGTGGACCCGCCGGCCGCCTGCACGGCCTGGCTGACCACGTGGCAGTCGGCGTCGAGGTCGAGCAGCACGGGGATGGCCAGCTCGGGCCTGGCCAGCAGGCGCTCGACCACCTCGATGGAGGGGGCCACGGCCAGCTCGGGGCGGTGGCCCAGGAGCTCGGTCAGCTCGGCGGTCGTGGTGCGGCGCACGACGACGAGCCTAGCGACCCACCCCGACAGATCACACCGCCGGACCGGCACCGGCGGCGCCGCCCCGGACCCGGAGCGGCGGGGACCGGCGGGGCGGCAGGGGCGCGGAGGCCGGCGCGGGCAGGAGCCGGTGCGGGCAGGGGCCGGGCGGGCGGGGTCAGGTCGGGCGGGGTCAGGTCGGGGGAGGCAGCTCGCCGGAGCCGCGCGGGACCAGCTCCACCGGGATCCGTACCCGCCGCGTGCCCTCCGCCGGCCGCAGCAGCAGCTCCACGGCGCTGCGGGCCAGCCGGGCGACGTCGTAGCGGACGACCGTCACCCCGGGGGTGAAGACGTCCGCGAGGGCGAAGTCGTCGAACCCGACGTACGCGGGCCGCTCCGGCCGCTCCCGCAGCGCCTGCAGGATGCCGCTCGCGGCCCGGTTGTTGGTGGCGAAGAACGCGGTCGGCGGATCGGCCAGGTCCAGCAGGCGGGACACCTCGCCCGCCACCCGGCGCGGGTCGAAGATCCCGTGCACCGCCAGCGCGCCGTCCACCGGCAGCCCCGCCGCGCGCAGCGCCGCCCGGTGCCCCGCGGCGCGGTCGTGGACGGAGCTCAGCCCGTCGTCGTCGGAGATCAGCGCGATCCGCCGGTGCCCGTGGGCGAGCAGGTGCTCGGTGGCGGCCCGGCCGCCCCGCTCGTCGTCCAGGACCACCACGTCGGCCGCGGCCAGGCCGCGCGGCACCCGGTCCACGAACACCATCCGCAGGCCCGGGTGCTCGGCCAGCCAGCCGTGGTCGGCCGCCGACGGGACCACGATCAGGGAGTCCACGCCCCGCGCCGACATGGACTCGATGAGCATGCGCTCCTTGTCGGGGCTCTCCTCGTAGGAGCCGAAGACCACCAGGGCCTCGTGCGCGGCCGCGGCCGCCTCCACCGCCGCCGCGAGGCGCGCGTAGAACTCGTTGGAGATGTTCTCCATGACCAGGCCCAGCGTCAGCATGGTGGCGCCCCTGGCCAGGCGGGCGGCGGCCTCGTTGCGCCGGTAGCCGAGCGTGCTGATGGCCTCCTGGACCCGGCGTTGCAGCGACGCCCGCACGTGCGGCTCCTGGTTGACCACCCGGGAGACGGTCTTCAGGCTGACCCCCGCCTGCCGGGCCACGTCCGCCATGGTCGGCTTGCGCGTTGTCATACTCTGCCCCCATGGATGATGAATGGATCTGCGGCCGGCTGGGCGAGGACGAGCCGTGGATGCTGGGCGCGGTCAACCCGCCGGTGTTCGAGAACTCGCTTTTCGCGTTCGCGACCGCCGAGGAGCTGGGCGAGGCGGTCAGGAACGAGGACGAGCGCTACGTCTACTGGCGGGGGACCAACCCGACGGTCGACCTCGCCCAGCGTAAGCTGGCGGCGCTGGAGCGGGGAGAGCGGGCCAAGTGTTTCGGCTCCGGCATGGGGGCCATCGCGGCGACGATCTCGTCGCTGGTGTCGGCCGGCGACCACGTGCTGGTGCTGGGCGCGGTGTACGGGCCAACCACGCAGTTCCTGCGCTACCTGGAGAAGTTCGGGGTCACGCACACGCACGTGGGCGATCTCGGGCAGGCTGACAGCGCTATCAAGGAGCGGACGCGGCTGCTCTACTTCGAGTCGCCCTCCTACATGGCGTACGCGGTGGTGGACATCGCCGGGGTCGCGGCCTGGGCGCGCGGGCGGGGGCTGGTGACGGTGATGGACAACACCTGGTCCACGCCGCTGTTCCAGAAGCCGCTGACGCTCGGCGTGGACCTCGTCGTGCACTCGCTGTCGAAGTACGTCGGCGGCCACAGCGACCTGGTCGGCGGGGTGGTCGTCGGCCCGTCCCGGCTCGTCAGGCCGCTCGCCCTCACCGAGTACCAGCTCTACGGCGCCGCCATGTCGCCGCACGACGCGGCGAAGGTGATCAAGGGCCTGCGGACGCTGCCCGTGCGGATGGCCGCCCACCAGGAGCGGGGGCTGGCGGTGGCGCGGTTCCTGGCCGATCATCCGGCGGTGCGGGCGGTCAACCATCCGGGGTTGCCGTCGCATCCGGGACACACGATCGCGCTGCGGCAGATGTCCGGCTTCTCCAGCCTGTTCAGCATCGAGCTGGCGACGGACGATCGCCACAAGGTGGCGAGATTTCTCGACAAGCTGCGATATTTCAGGATCGGGGTGTCCTGGGGAGGCTTCGAGAGCCTGGTCAACGCGCCGGCCCTGTCCACCGAGGAGAGCGTGCGCGCCACGATGGGCATCCCGATCGGCCTGGTCCGCCTGTCGGTCGGCCTGGAGCCGGCGGACGCCTTGGTCAAGGACCTCGACCTGGCGCTGGAGGGGCTGGCCGCCTGACCGCCCGGCCCGGCTGACAGCGCTGTCTCCAGCACGGCGGTAAGGGGGTGAAAGGGATGACCTACCGCTCGTCGCGTGTAAAAGACCTTTCACCGCAGACCCACCCCAACTAATCGCGGCCCGGCGGCGGCTCGGCGAACAACCCTCCCGGGGGCCTCCACGCGGGATAGGTTGCGCTCCTACGTTGGGCGTGATCCGCATCACAGTGGAGGTCTCGTGACGACTCAAGAACATGATGCCTCGGTCTACGAGCAGGTCCGGGCGAGCAGCGAGTTCCAGGAGCTGAAACGCCGCTTCCGGGCCTGGACGTTCCCCATGACCGTGGCGTTCCTCGTGTGGTACCTGCTCTACGTCGTGCTGTCGGGCTGGGCACGCGGGTTCATGGCCATCAAGGTGCTCGGGGACATCAACGTCGGGCTGATCTTCGGATTGCTGCAGTTCGTGTCCACGTTCCTGATCGCCTGGGCCTACGCCAGGCACGCCGAGCGGAAGCTGGACCCCATCGCCGACAAGCTGCGCCACGAGGTTGAGGAGAAGACTCCGTGAGCTCGACCACCCTGGGGATGATCCTCTTCCTCACCTTCGTCGCCGCCACGCTGGGGATCACTTTCTGGGCCAGCCGCCAGACCAGGACGGCGGCCGACTACTACGCGGGCGGCCGCTCGTTCAGCGGCGTGCAGAACGGCCTGGCCATCGGCGGCGACTACATGTCGGCCGCCTCCTTCCTCGGCATCGCGGGCATCATCGCGCTGTCCGGCTACGACGGGTTCCTGTACTCGATCGGGTTCCTGGTGGCCTGGCTGGTGGCGCTGCTGCTGGTGGCCGAGCTGATGCGCAACTCCGGCAAGTTCACCATGGCCGACGTGCTGGCCTTCCGGATGAGCCCGCGCCCGGTCCGCACCGCCGCCGGCGTCTCCACGATCGTCGTCAGCATCTTCTACCTGCTGGCCCAGATGGTCGGCGCGGGCGCGCTGGTCGGCCTGCTGCTCGGCATCACCAGCCCGGCCGGCAAGGCGTGGACGATCGTCGGCGTGGGCGCGTTGATGATCGTGTACGTGGTGTTCGGCGGCATGAAGGGCACCACCTGGGTGCAGATCGTCAAGGCCGTGCTGCTGATGAGCGGCGCGGCGCTGGTGACGGTGCTGGTGCTGGGCAAGTTCGGCTTCAACCTGTCGTCGCTGCTCGGCCAGGCCGCCACGGTCAGCGGGCCCAAGGCCAACCCGGAGAGCTTCCTCAGCCCCGGCCTGAAGTACGGCACCGAGGCGCAGGGCCTGGCCGGCAAGATCGACCTCGTCAGCCTGGGCCTCGCCCTGGTGCTGGGCACGGCCGGCCTGCCGCACATCCTCATCCGCTTCTACACCGTCCCCACCGCCAAGGACGCCCGCAAGTCGGTCCTGTGGGGCATCGGCATCATCGGCGTGTTCTACCTGCTCACCCTGGTCCTCGGCTTCGGCGCGGCGGCCCTGGTCGGCAAGGCGGCCATCACCAAGGGCGACGCGGCGGGCAACACCGCCGCGCCGATGCTGGCCCAGCGCATCGGCGAGGAGATCTTCGGCCCGGTCGGCGGCACGATCCTGCTCGCGCTCATCGGCGCGGTGGCCTTCGCCACGATCCTGGCCGTGGTCGCCGGTCTCACGCTGGCCTCCTCCTCCAGCTTCTCGCACGACCTGTACGCGCACGTCTTCAAGCGCGGCCAGGCCAGCGAGCGGCAGGAGGTCGTGGTGGCCAGGATCTCGGCCCTGATCATCGGCGCCATCGCGATCGGCCTCGGCATCCTCGCCCAGGGCCAGAACGTGGCGTTCCTGGTGGCGCTGGCCTTCGCCGTCGCGGCCTCGGGCAACCTGCCCGCCATCCTCTACAGCCTGTTCTGGAAGCGCTTCAACACGGCGGGCGCGGTCGCGGCCATCTACGGCGGCCTGGTCTCCGCCCTCGTGCTCGTGATCTTCTCGCCGGTGGTCTCCGGATCGGCGACGGCCCTGTTCAAGACGGCGGACTTCCACTGGTTCCCGCTCAGCAACCCGGGCATCGTGTCGATCCCGATCGGCTTCCTGTGCGGCTGGCTCGGCACGATCCTGAGCAAGGAGCACAACGAGGCCAAGTACGCCGAGATCGAGGTCCGCTCGCTCACCGGCGTCGGCGCGGAGAAGGCGACCCCGCACTGACCCGGCCGCACTGACCCGACCCGCACCGATCCGGCCGGCCTCGACCCGGCCGGCACCGACCCGGGCCCGCACGGCCCGAACAGCGAGGCGCCACCTGCCCTGAGGGCGCCTCCCGCGGAAGGCGCCCACCCCCGCCCGGGCGTCTTCCGCGCAGGGCTCTGCCCCGTGAGGGGTTCCCTCAGGGCCGCGGGCGGGCGCGGAGCCCCTCGCGGATGATCGAGATCATGCGCCGCCGCGCGCTGTCGTCGATGCCGTCGCGTTCCCGGGCCAGGCAGCCGACGACCAGCGCCTTGACGTCGGCGGCGTCGACGTCCCCGCGTACCGCGCCGGCCTCCTGCGCCCTGGCGAGCAGGCCGCGCAGGGCGCTCCCGAAGTCGAGTCCCGCTGCCGACGCGGCGGCCTGCACGTCGAAACCCGTGCTGCCGAGCGCGGCGCCGACCGCGTGGTCGGCCGCGCCCTCCTCCACCAGGAGCGTGAGGAAGGCGAAGAACGCCGTGGCCGGGTCGTCGTCGGCGGCCAGCTCGTCGGCGCGCTGGACGAGCTGCCCGACGCGGTGGAGCACGACGGCCCTGAACAGCGCGTCCTTGGTCGGGAAGTGCCTGCTGAAGGTGCCGGTGCTGACGCCCGCCCGCCGGGCGATCTCCCGTACGGAGACGGAGGCGCCGTGCTCGGCGAAGGCGGCGAAGGCGGCCTCCAGGAGCCGTGCCTGGTTGCGACGGCCGTCGGCGCGCCGGCGCCTGAGCGGGCGCGCCGTGGCCTGCTCGCCCGCCTCACCCGGCTCCGCCTCACTCGGCTCCGCCTCGCCCGGGAATCGTTCCTGTGCCATCCCTGCCGATCATAGACACCGCGCTAGGCCCGGAAGGGCGAGGAAGCGGCGATCTCGTACCGCGTGATCTCCATGTCGAGCACGGCCGGGGCGGGCCCCTCCGGCGGGGTCATCGCCGCCAGGTGGGCCGCGAGGTGTTCCTCGGACTCCCACCGCTCGTACACGTTGACGCGGCCGGGCTCGACCGGATCGGCGGCCACGACGTAGTCCAGGCATCCCGGCTCGGTCCGCGTCCGCCGCAGGGACGCCTCCAGGCTCGTGAGCAACGCCTCGCGCTGCCGCGGATCGACGTAGCCCCTGCCCGCGACGATCACCATGTTCGACCTCCGTTTGCGTGGTGTCGTACGGCACGATAACACTTAACCGGGACACACGTCCCGCATAATTGTGGCCGTACCCCCTCAGAGAGGCGGCATCATGCGTCTGGCCCTCTTCGGCGCGACCGGTCGCGCCGGCCGCGTCCTCCTCGACCAGGCTCTCGAACGCGGGCACCAGGTCACCGCGCTGAGCAGGGACCCGGGGGCGATCCCGCGGCACGAGCGCCTTCGCGTGGTGACCGGCGACGTGCGCGACCCCGTGCCCGTCGCGCGGGCCGTCGAGGATGCGCACGCCGTGGTCAGCACCCTGGGTCGGCGGCGACGCGGGCCGGCGATCTGCACCGAGGGGATCCGGACGATCCTGTCGGCGATGGCCGACGGCCGGCCGCGCCGGCTCCTCGTCCTCAGCAACTACGGCGTCGCCGAAAGCCGTCACCGCGGCCTCTACGTCGCCGTCTCCTGGCTCCTGCAACGGCCGGTGCTCCGCGACAAGGAGCACATGGAAGCCCTGGTGCGATCCAGCGAGACCGCGTGGACGCTGGTCCGGGCGCCCGTCCTGACCGACGGGCCGCGGACCGGCCGCTACCGCGCCGGCCCGGATCTCCGGCTGACCTTCACGTCCAAGGTGTCCCGCGCGGACCTCGCCGCGTTCATGGTGTCCGAGCTGGAGGACGGCGCCTACCTCCGCCAGGGCGTCGCCGTCACGTCCTGAACCGGGCCCCGGTTTTTGAAGCGGTCTTCAGGTTTGGAAGTGCCTCGGCGGGAAGAGAATCGGCATCCCGCACCGGCGGCGATCTTAACAACCATGAAACGCAGTGAAGTGAGTGGTTGACGGGATTTCAGCGGTATGGGTACGTTCTCAGATATGTGAACGTTGCCACACTGGCACGCCGCCACGTGGCCGTCATCGGCATGCCTGAGCCCCGCTTGATCAGTGTGGAGGCGAAATATCTCATGAGCTCCCCCCTCGCCCGTTGGTCCGTCGTCACGGTGTCGCTGGCCCTCGCGCTCACCTCGTGCGCCAAGGGCACCGGCGGCGGCACGGCGGCCCCGTCGCAGTCCCCCGGCCAGTTCAACCCGGCTGCCACCTACCAGGGCACGATCTCCGTGATGGGCTTCGGCGCGACCGACGAGATCGGCTCCACCCGGGTGGCCAAGGCCAAGGCGGCCCTCGGCGGCGCGGACGTGAAGCTGATCGAGGGTGACCTCGACATCCAGCAGTTCCTGTCGGCGGTGGCGGCCGGCGACCCGCCGGACATCATCTACGCCAACCGCGACCAGATCGGCACCTTCGCCTCGCGCGGCGCCATCGTGCCGCTGACCGCGTGCGTCCAGGGCGAGCAGATCGACACCTCGATGTACAACAAGAACGCCCTGGCCCAGGTGACCTTCGGCGGCGAGGTCTGGGGCATCCCCGAGTTCAACCAGGTCCAGATCACGATGGCCAACGCCGACCTGCTCAAGAAGGCCGGCCTGACCGTCGAGGACGTCAACGGCTCCAGCTGGGACAAGGTCACCGCCGCGACCAAGAAGCTCTACAGCGCGCCCGGCGGCAAGCTCAAGGTCATCGGCTACGACAGCAAGCTGCCGGAGTTCCTGCCCCTGTGGGCCAAGGCCAACGGCGCCGACCTGCTGTCGGCCGACGGCAGGACCGCCCAGCTCAACAGCCCGGCCGTGGTCAAGGCCCTGGAGTTCGCGGTCGGCGTCTACGACGCGCAGGGCGGCTTCGCCAAGGTCAAGGCCGTGCGCGACGCGGCCGACTTCTTCGGCAAGGGCAACCAGTTCGCCACCGGCGCGCTGGGCGCCATGCCCATGGAGCAGTGGTACGTCAACGTGCTCAACGACGTCTCGCCCAAGGCGCCGCTCGCCTTCGACACCTTCCGCACCCCGCAGGGCGAGTCGCTGGCCTACTCCTCCGGCTCGGCCTGGGCCATCCCGAAGGGCTCCAAGAACGCCGGCGCCGCCTGCCGCTTCGCCAAGACCATGACGCTCGTCGAGACCTGGAAGGCCGCCGCCCAGGCCCGCCTGGACAAGCGCAACCAGGAGAAGAAGCCGTTCACCGGCATCCTCACCGGCAACGTCAAGGCCGACGCGGAGATCAAGGGCATGCTGACCTCCGGCGGCGAGCCCTGGGACTCCGGCGTCAAGGCCTTCTACGAGGCCAACGACCACACCTTCAGCCTGCCGGCCAACCCCGCCGACGCGGAGTTCAAGAAGGCGTGGCAGGACGGGGTGAACCGGGTGCTCAACGGCCAGGACAAGCCGCAGTCCTCGCTCGACCGGGCGCAGAAGGAGGCCCAGGAGGCGCTGGACAAGGCGTGGGCCGGCTGGACGAAGCGCACCAACTGACATGCCGCCCACCCGTGCCAAGGTCCCGCGCCGGCGGTCCATGCAGTGGATCGAGACCCGGGCCGCCCTGCTGTTCATCAGCCCCTGGATCCTCGGGTTCCTGATCTTCACCCTGTGGCCCGTCATCAACAGCGCGTACCTGTCGCTCACCGACTACGACGTCATCAACGACCCGAACTTCGTCGGCTTCGACAACTACGTGCAGCTCTTCCAGGACCCCAAGGTCGGGCTGGCCCTGCGCAACACCTTCGTCTACCTGGTGCTGTCGGTGCCGACCCACCTCGTGGTCGCGCTCGGGCTGGCGCTGCTGCTCAACGGCGCCACCCGGGCGACCGGGTTCTTCCGCACCGCGTTCTTCCTGCCGAAGATGACCCCGCCGGTCGCCGTCGGCATCCTGCTGCTGATGTTGTTCAACGGCCAGAGCGGCCTCATCAACGGCTTCCTCGGCATCTTCGGCATCGACGGGCCCGCCTGGACCACCGACCCCGACTGGGTCAAGCCGGGCCTGGTCCTGATGAACCTGTGGACGGTCGGCTCCTCGATCGTCATCATCCTGGCCGCGCTGCGCGCCGTCCCGCAGGAGCTGTACGACTCCGCGCTGGTGGACGGCGCCGGCTGGTGGCGGCGCACGCTGCGCATCACCGTCCCGATGATCAGCCCGACGTTGTTCTTCCTGTTCATCGTGGACAGCATCAACGCGCTGCAGTCGTTCACCGAGGCGTACACCGCCTTCTTCGGCTCCGGCAACACCACCTACAGCAACGACGCCGCCCTGTTCTACGCGATCTACCTGTTCCAGCAGGCCTTCGAGTTCCTGCACATGGGGTATGCCTCCGCCATGGCCTGGCTGCTGTTCGTCGTGATCATGGTGATCACCGCCGTGCAGATGCTCGTCACCAGGCGGTTCGTGCACTACGAAGGGGGTCGGCCGTGAGACGGCGGATCAGGCTGGCCGCGACGTGGACGGCGCTCAGCGGCTTCGCGCTCCTGTTCGTCTACCCGTTCATCTGGCTGCTCAGCGCGTCGTTCAAGCCGCGCAGCGAGGTGTTCGACCACCGGCTCATCCCCGAGACCTTCACCTTCGACAACTACCTCAGGGTCTGGCAGGAGGCGCCGCTGGCGTTGTGGATGGCCAACACGCTGCTGGTCACCGTGCTGGCCGCGGTGGCGGTGACGATCACCAGCGCGATGGTGGCCTGGGGCTTCGCCTACTTCCGCTTCCCCGGCCGCGGCTTCCTGTTCGGGATCGTGCTGGCCACGATGATGCTGCCGGGCGCGGTCACCATGATCCCGGTCTTCCTCATCTGGAACGACCTCGGCATGGTGGGCACGCTGACGCCGCTGTGGGCGCAGAACCTGTTCGGCAGCGCCTTCTACATCTTCCTGCTGCGGCAGTTCTTCCTCGGCCTGCCGCGCGAGCCGTTCGAGGCGGCCAAGATCGACGGCGCCGACAACTGGCGGATCTTCACCAGGATCGCGCTGCCGCTGTGCAGGCCGGCCGTCGTGGTGACGCTGCTGTTCGAGTTCCAGGCCGCCTGGACCGACCTCATGCGGCCGCTGATCTACCTGCGCGACTCCGGCACCTTCACCGTGCCGCGCGGCCTGAAGGCGCTGCTCGACCAGTTCGGCTTCGGCGGCGAGTGGCACTGGGAGATCGTCATGACGGCCAGCGTGATCACCACGATCCCGATGATCATCCTGTTCTTCCTCGGCCAGAAGCACTTCGTCAGGGGCATCGCCACGACCGGCGGCAGATGAGGGTCCTCCAGACCATGCGCGTCACCACCACCGACCAGGCGTACTACCTGGACACCGGCCACTACCGGCTGACCGTCTCGCGTACCGACCCCAGCGCCGAGCTGGAGGGCTGGGCGACGCTCAGCCTCCTGTCCTCGGTCGGCACCGCCGCCGGGCGGGACGAGACCTACGAGACGCTGCCGCCCGTGCTCGCCGAGCGCGAGGGCGAGGTGGTCTTCGACTTCCCGCAGCGCAGCACCGGGTGGGAGGCCAAGACCGTCCGCCTCACCTGCACCCCCGAGACCCTGGCCGTCGAGGTGCGGGTCGAGGGCGACGGCGTGCTGTCCGACGTGACGCTGCTCGGCGGCCGGGCCGTGCTCAACTCGCGCGCCGCGGGAACGTTCCGCAGCGGCCTGCACGCCCGCGGCGTCTTCAGCCCCACGCCCGCCCACCCCGTGCAGGTCGTCCGGCCGGTGTCGGCCGGCGTCGCGCTGACCGTGATCGGCGACGCCTCGCCGGGCCGGCTGCACGCGGTCTTCTCGCCGCCGCCGCTGGTGCTGGCCTTCACCAAGGAGGAGCCGGCCGGGCCCACCGACGTGCCCGAGGGCACCTGGCTGGCGGCGGCCGTGCGGGCCGGGATCGCCGGGCTCACCTTCACCGAGCTGGCGTACGAGCCGGTGGACGGCGGCGCGCTGCTGCGCTTCGACTACGAGTGCCACACCGAGGTACGCGGCTCGTGGACGTCCCCGGCCGTGGTGCTGTGGCTGGCCGGCTCGCCCTGGGAGGCCATCACCCAGCACCGCCAGGACCTGCTCGCCCACCGCCTCGCCCCCGCCGGGCCGGCCCGCGAGCGGCACGCCTGGTGGAGCGAGCCGATCTTCTGCGGCTGGGGCGCCCAGTGCGCCCGCGCGAACGGCGCCCGCTCGCCCGTCGAGCTGTCCCGCCAGGACCTCTACGACGGGTGGCTGGCCCGGCTGGAGGCGCACGGCGTCGTGCCCGGCACCGTCGTCGTGGACGACCGCTGGCAGCTCGCCTACGGCGACCCGCGTCCGGACCCGGACAAGTGGCCCGACCTGCGCGGCTGGATCGCCGGCCGGCACGCGCGCGGCCAGCGGGTGCTGCTGTGGTGGCGGGCCTGGTCGGCCGACGGGCTGCCGCCCGAGGAGTGCGTGCTGGACGCGGCCGGCCGCCCCGTGGCCGCCGACCCCTCCAACCCCGCCTACCGGCGGCGCGTCGGGGAGATCATGGAGCGGCTGCTCGGCGACCTGGCCGCGGACGGCTTCAAGATCGACTTCACGCAGTGGTTCCCCAGCGGCACGCACCTCAAGGCGTACGGCTCCACGTGGGGCCTGGCGCTGCTGCACGAGCTGCTGGCCACCATGTACGGGGCCGCCAAGCGCGTCAAGCCCGACGCCCTCATGATCACCCACACCCCGCACCCGGCCTTCGGCGACGTCACCGACATGATCCGGCTCAACGACGTGCTGGAGTACGACCCGCGCGGCGCCCGCGTCCCGGCCGCCGACCAGCTCCGCTACCGGCACGCCGTGGCCACGCACGCCATGCCCCGGCACCTGATCGACACCGACCAGTGGCCGATGCCGAGCCGCGCCGACTGGCTCGCCTACGCCGAGGCCCAGCCCGCGCTCGGCGTGCCCGCCCTCTACTACGCCGAGCGCGTGGACGGCTCGCTGGAGGAGATCACCGGCGACGACCTGCGCCGCGTGGCCGCCTGGTGGCGGCGTTGAGGCAGGCGGAGGTCGTCGTCCTCGGCGCCACGTCGGCCGGGGTCTGCGCCGCCGTCGCCGCCGCCCGCCGCGGCCTCGACACCGTGCTGCTGGAGCCCGGCCGGCACGTCGGCGGCATGACCTCCGGCGGGCTCGGCTACACCGACCTCGGCGACGCCCGCGTGCTGGGCGGCATGGCCGCCGAGTTCCGCCGGGCGGTCGCCGGCGCCTACGGCGTCGCCCCCGGCCACTACGCCGGCCCCGAGCCGCACGTCGCCGAGCGGATCTTCCTGGAGTGGCTGGAGCGCGCCGGGGTGGAGGTGGTGTTCGACGCCCCGCTGCGCGACGTGGTCACCGCCGGCGGCCGGATCGTCTCCGCCTCCGGCCACACCGCCGGGGTCTTCGTGGACGCCGGCTACGAGGGCGACCTCATGGCCGCCGCCGGGGTGGGCTACCGGGTCGGCAGGGAGGACCGCGCGCTGCACGGGGAGACCTTCGCCGGCCGGCGCGAGGTGATGCCCGGCAGGCACGGCTTCCCGTCGTGGGTCTCCCCGTTCCGCGCCGGCGGCGACCTGCTCCCGCAGGTGGCCGACGGCCCGATGGCCGAGGTCGGCGCGGGCGACGGCGGCGTCATGTCCTACGGCTACCGCGTCTGCATGACCACCGCCCCCGGCCGGATCCCGTTCGAGCGGCGGCCCGGCTACGACGAGGAGCACTGGGAGCTGGGGCGGCGGTTGTTCCGGCACTGGCGCGAGCGCGGCGTCGAGGTGCCCGCCGGGCGGCTCGTCGGCCTGGAGCCCAACCTGCCGAACGGCAAGTGCGACGGCAACTCGCTCGGCCCGTTCTCGCTCAGCGTGCTCGACCGCTCCGCCTGGGCCTACCCGGAGGCCGGCCCGGCCGAGCGCGAGCGCATCCGGCTGCACCACCTCCACCACGCCCAGGACCTGCTGTACTTCCTCGCCACCGACCCCGAGGTGCCCGCGCCCGTGCGGGCCGAGCTGGGCCGGTGGGGGCTGCCCGCCGACGAGTTCGCCGACACCGGGCACCTGCCGCACCAGCTCTACGTGCGCGAGGCGCGCCGCATGCTGGGGGAGGCGCACCTCACCGAGCACGACCTGCGCCGGGCCCGCCCGTGGCCGGACGCCGTCGCCATGGGCTCCTACCACCTGGACATCCGGGAGGTGCAGCGCACCTGGCGATGGGTGTACGAGCACCCGGACCCGGTGCCGATGGTGGTCAACGAGGGCTACCTGTCGGTACGGGTGCCGCCGTACCCGATCCCGTACCGGGCGATCGTGCCGCGGCGCGAGGAGTGCGCGAACCTGCTGGTGCCGGTGTGCGTGTCGGCCTCGCACGTGGCGTTCTCGTCGATCCGGATGGAGGTCCAGTACCAGATGCTGGGCCACGCCGCCGGGCTCGCCGCCGCCCGGGCGGCCGCCACCGGCGCGGACGTGCAGGACGTGGACGTGGCCGCCCTCCAGGAGGAGCTGGCCGCCGCCGGCCAGGTGCTGTCCCTCTGACGGCAGCCGGCCCCCGGCGGCCCGGCCCCGTGCAGGGGGCCGACCCGGTGCAGGGGGCCGGCCCGGTGCGGGAGCGCGGCCCGGTGCGGGAGCGCGGCCCGGTGCAGGGGCGCGGCCCGGTGCGGGAGCGCGGCCCCGTGCAGGAGCGCGGCCCGGTCGGCAGGGGCCGGCCCGCCGTCAGGCCGGGGCGCTCCCGGGCGCTCGCTCCAGGGCCGCGCGCACGAACGGCGGGATCACCCCGCGCAGGACGTTGGCCTCGTGCGCCTCGGCACGTTCCAGCGCCCGCCGCGCCGGCCCGGGCTCGCCCCCCGCCAGCAGGTCGAGCGCCGCCAGACCCGCGGCGCCCATGTCCCGGGCGGCGGCCACCCAGCGGGCCAGCTCGGCGGCGAACGCGCCCGGCACGTCCACCGGCAGCCCGGCCAGCCGCTCCAGCTCGGCCCTGAGCCGCCCGGCGCCCTCGCCCAGCAGGGCCGAGGCGCACAGGGCGGTCAGCGCGGGGCTCTGGTCGGCGCCGGGCGGCCAGGCCGAGCACGCCTCCACCAGCGGCAGCAGCTCCGCCGCCCCCGGCAGCAGCCGGACGGCCGCCCGGTGCGAGCGCCCGGGGTCGTAGGCCGCCAGGTGCCAGGCGTAGTCGGCCACCGTCGTCAGCGCCAGCCGGGAGGCGGTCGCCTGGACCATCGGGTTGGCGGTGACGCCCTCCAGCGGCGCGTGGCCGAGGTCGGTCGCCCGCCCGACCAGCGGGCCGAGGAAGACCCGGGAGAAGTCGAAGTCGTTGACCGGGAAGTTGTCCCACAGGGCCAGGCGGTGGCCGTAGGAGGCCGCGGCGGCCGTCATGTCGTAGGCCGGGATCGTGCCCACCACGATGTCGGGGCCGGTCCACCAGACGAGCACGCCGGGCGGCAGCTCCGCGGCCAGCCGGTCGCGGTAGGCGCCGCGGGCGGTGCCGGCGTAGTCGGTGGGCACCATGGTCAGCGGGCGCTCGGCGCCGTGCCTGGCCAGGAACTCAGTGGCGAAGTCGCGGCAGACGGCCGCGTGGGCGCTCGCGCTCGCGCCCTCCTCCGTGCCGTACGCCGCCCGGTCGGCCTCGTGCCGCAGCTCCGGCGGGATGTCGTCGAACAGCAGCGCGAACTCGCGCACGCCGATCTCCCACACCTGCTCGGCCTTGGCCCGCAGCGCCGCCCGCTCGGCCGGGTCGCTGCAGACCATCGACAGGCCGGGGCTCAGCGCGAAGACCAGCCGCACGTGCTGCCGGCCCGCCTCGGCCACCAGCTCCGCCAGCCGCGCCAGCTCCTCCGGAGGGTAGGGCTCCCGCCAGCGTTCGCGGTGGAAGGGGTCGTCCTTGGGGGCGTACACGTAGGCGTTGAGCTTGTGGCGGGCCGAGAAGCGCAGGTGGTCGAGGCGGGCGGCGTGGCTCCACGGGGTGCCGTAGAAGCCCTCGATGGTGCCCCGCAGCGGCAGGTCGGGCCAGTCGCGCACCTCGCACTCCGGCACGCACCTGGCGTGCTCGGGGCAGGGGACGGCGGCCAGCGCGAGCAGCGTCTGCGCCCCGTAGAACGCGCCCGCCGCGTCGGCCCCGACGACGGCCACCCGGCCGTCGCCGGCGACCAGGGTGTAGCCCTCGGGCGGCAGGCCCGCCGCCGCGTCCACGCGGACCTCCACGCGGACCTCCACGCGGGTGTCCGGGGCGTCGGTGGAGGGCTCCGCGAGGGCGAGGGAGGAGGTGAGCGCGTCGACCGCCGTGCCGGTGGCATCGTCACCGTGGATCCGGCAGGCACCCAGGTCGAGGTGCGAAGACCCGAGGGCGGCCTTCTTGGGACAGGGAACGATCCACTGGAGGACATCCATTGTGGGAACGATACCGGATAGAGTAGAGCCTCGTGAGTGAGGAAGTGGCCGAAGTTGTGCCCGGTGTCTTCCGCGTGGCCGACACCTGCCACGTCTACGTCGTGACGGCCCCCGCGCGGGAGGGGGAGGAGCGCACCGCGATCGCGATCGACTTCGGCTCCGGGCGCGTCCTCGACCTCCTCGGCGAGATCGGCGTCGACCGCCTCACCGACGTGCTGATGACGCACCACCACCGCGACCAGGCGCAGGGCCTGGCCAGGGCGGCCGCCGCGGGCGTCGCCGTGCACGTGCCGCCGGTCGAGCGGGAGCTGTTCGAGAAGGTCGACGAGATGTGGGAGGGGCGCCGGCTCGGCAACGACTACGACCTGCGCGACGACCGTTTCTCCCTGCTGGAGCCGGTGCCGGTGGCCGGCGTGGTCCCCGAATACCGCACGGCCGTCTACGGCGGCGTGGAGGTGCGCGTGCTGCCCACCCCCGGGCACACCCCCGGCTCGGTCACCTACGTCGTGGGCCGCACGGCGTTCACCGGCGACCTCATCTACGCCCCCGGCAAGGTGTGGTCGCTGGCCGCCACCCAGTGGTCCTACACCGAGAACGAGGGCCCGGCCATGGTCGTCCTGAGCTGCGAGCTGCTGCGCCGCGAGGACCTCGACGTGCTGCTGCCCTCGCACGGCGAGCCCATGACCGACCCCGGCGACGCCCTGGAGCGGCTCTCCGGGTCGATGCAGCGTTACGTGGACTTCCGCCGCCCCTACCCGTGGGACGTCAAGGGGCTGCTGGCCGACCCGTTCGTCCAGGTCACCACGCACCTGCTGATGAACCGCAGCGCCCAGTCCTACAGCTACGTGCTGCTGTCGGAGTCGGGCGCGGCGATGGTCTTCGACTTCGGCTACGACATGTCCACCGGCCTGGTCGGCGATACCTCCCGCGCCGCCCGCCGCCCCTGGCTGGCCTCGCTGCCCGCGCTGCGCGAGCGCTACGGCGTCACCGAGATCGAGGTCGCCGTGCCCACCCACTACCACGACGACCACGTGGCCGGCATGCCGCTGCTGCGCGACGTCGAGGGCACCCGGATCTGGGTACCTTCCCACATCGCGCCCGTCCTGGCCGCGCCGCGCCACCACGACCTGCCCTGCCAGTGGTTCGACCCCATCCCCGCCGACCGCGTGCTGGAGCTGGGGCGGACCGTGCGCTGGCGGGAGTACGACATCACGGTGCACGACCTGCCGGGCCACACGCTGTTCGCGGCGGCCTACGAGTTCACCGTCGACGGCCACAAGGTCCTGGTCACCGGCGACCAGCAGGACGGCATGGGCATCCCCGGCGAGCGCCAGGAGATCCTCAACTTCCAGTACAAGAACCGCTTCAGGATCGACGACTACCGCAGGAGCGCGGCCCTCTACCGGCGGCTGCGCCCCGACCTGATGGTCAGCGGCCACTGGCGGCCCCGCTGGGTCGACGACGCCTACCTGCGCATGCTCGCCGAGCGCGGCGAGGAGCTGGCCGAGCTGCACCGCGAGCTGCTGCCGCTGGAACGCCTCGATCTGGGGGCGGATGGCGTGTTGTGCCGGCTGACGCCGTACTATGCCAGCGTCCCCGCGGGGGGCGAGCTGGTGCTCACCGCCACCGTGCGCAACCCCTTCCCCGAGAAGGTCACCGCCACCGTCGAGCCCGTCGTCCCTCCTGGCTGGGAGCGCGAGCCAGGGCCGTTGACGCTAAGGATCCCCGAAGGGGGTATGGAGCAGGTGCATCTCCGTCTCGGCGCCGACGCCGTGCCGCGACGCCGCGTTCGCCTCGCAGTCGACTTGACCATCGGCGATCTGCGTCTCGGTCAGCACGCCGAGGCGCTGGCCGACGTGGTCGCGGAAGGGAATCGATGACCATAGAGCGGCGTACCCCTCTCAGCCGTTCCCGGCGGCCCACCATCAAGGACGTCGCGGAGGCCGCCGGCGTCTCGCGCTCCACCGTCTCCCGGGCGCTCACCGGGCGCGGGTACGCGGCCAGCGACGTGCGCGAGCGCGTGCTGCGGGCCGCCGCCGAGCTGGGATACGTCCCCGACGTGATGGCCCGCACGCTCAAGCAGCAGGTCAGCCGCTCGGTCGGCGTGCTGGTCAGCGACCTGCGCAACCCCTTCTACGCCGAGCTGGCCGCCGGGGCGAGCAGGGAGGCCCGCGAGCGCGGCTACACGCTGGTGCTGGCCGACACGAGCCTGTCGGCCGAGGCCGAGAGCGAGGCCGCCGAGGCGCTGGTCGCGCTGCGCGTGGCCGGCGTCATCGTCACGCCCAACTCCCCGGCCGTCTCCACCTACCTCGCCTCGCACCACATCCCGGTGGTCGAGGTCGACCGGCAGTTCGCGCCGGGCTCCACCGACGGCGTGGTGGTCGGCAACCGCGTCGGCGCCCGCACGGCCACCGCCCACCTGGTCGGGCTGGGGCACCGCAGGATCGCCCTGTTCATCGACGAGACCGACTGGACCACCGGTTACGAGCGCTACCAGGGCTACCTGGAGGCGCTGTCGGCCGGTGACATCAAGGTCGATCCCGGCCTGGTGGTCTCCTCCGGCTGGGACGTCGCCGACTCCCGGCGGCGCGCGGTCGACATGCTGCGCGGCCCCGACCGGCCGACCGCCGTCTTCGCCGCCAACAACGTCCTGGCCGAGGGCGTCTGGCGGGCCATCGGCGAGCTGGGGCTGCGGGTGCCCGCCGACATCAGCCTGGTGGCCTTCGACGACGCGCCCTGGATGAGCATGGTCTCGCCCACGGTCACCGCCGTCTCCCAGGACACCTTCAACCTCGGGGCGGCCGCCGTGCGCCGGCTGGACGAGCGCATCGAGATGCCCGAGGCCGACTCCGTCACGACCGTGCTCAACGTGCGTCTGGTGACCCGCGAGTCCACCGCGCCCCCGCCCGCGCTCTGACCTTTCCCTTCCTCGCGCGCGTTGACCCGCGGGGAAGGCGCGGCCTAGGATCCCCTGTGGGAACGATGTCACAGCACGCACGCGGTGCTCGTTCCCGCTCGGAGGCCCCATGCAGCACACACGTCCCCCAAGGCTCCCCCCGGTCCTGGCGCTCGACATCGGCGGCACCAAGCTCGCCGTGGGCGTGGTCACCGGCGACGGCGCGGTCCACGGCTGGCAGCTCGCCCCCACCCGCAGGGAGGAGGGGCCGGAAGCGGTCCTGACCAGGCTGTTCGACCTGGGCAGGAAGGCGGTGGCCGAGGCCGGGCTGCCCGAGGAGGTGGCCGCCGTCGGCATCTCGTGCGGCGGCCCGCTCGACGCGGCGACCGGCGTGCTGGAGTGCCCGCCGCACCTGCCCGGCTGGATCGGCGTCCCGGTGGGCACGATGGCGGCCGAGGCGTTCGGCGTGCCGGCCGCGCTTGAGAACGATGCCACGGCCGCCGCGCTGGGCGAACACCGCTACGGCGCGGGCCGCGGCACCAGCACGATGCTCTACCTCACCGTCTCGACCGGCGTCGGCGGCGGCTCGATCGTCGGCGGGCGCCTGCACCGGGGCGCGGCCGGCAACGGCGGCGAGCTCGGGCACGTCATGGTGCGGCCGGGCGGGCGCCGCTGCTCCTGCGGGCGGCTCGGCTGCCTGGAGGCGTACGCCTCGGGGACGGCCATCGCCGAGCGCGCCCGCGAGGCGCTGGCCGCCGGCCGGCCCTCGGCGCTGGCGGCCGCCGGGCGGCTCACCGCCGAGGAGGTGTCCCTCGCGGCGGCGGCCGGCGACCCGCTCGCCACGGAGATCTGGGACGAGGCCACCTGGGCGCTGGGCAGCGCGCTCACCGACCTGGTCAACGCCTTCGAGCCCGAGCTGGTGGTCCTGGGCGGCGGCGTCACCCGCTCGGGAGAGCGGCTGCTGGAGCCCGTCGCCGCCGCCGTCGCCCGTGACGCCATGCCGCCGGCGGCCCGCGCCGTTCGCGTCGAGCTGTCCCGGCTCGGCGCGGGCGTCTGCGTGGTCGGCGCCGGCGCCGTCGCCCACGACCTGCTCACCGGGGGGAACGCACGATGACACCCGACCCGTCCCCGGCCGCCGCGCTCGCCGGGCACCTGGCCGCCGCGCTGGCCGGGCACCTGGCCGCCGCGCGGGCCATGGCGGCGCTGGTGCCGGCCGTCGAGGCCGCCGCCGACCTGCTCATCGAGACCTTCACCCGCGGCGGCACCCTCTACACCCTGGGCAACGGCGGCAGCGCCGCCGACGCCCAGCACCTCACCGGCGAGCTGATCGGCCGCTACAAACGCGAGCGCCGCCCCCTCCCCACGGTGACGCTCACCACCGACGCCACCGTCATGACCTGCATCGCCAACGACTACTCCTACGAGGACGTCTTCGCCCGCCAGGTGCGCGCCCTGGCCCGCCCCGGCGACGCCGTGGCCGCCTTCACCACCAGCGGCGACTCACCCAACGTGGTCGCCGCCCTCGAAACCGCCCGGGCCAACGGCGCGGTGACGCTACTGTTCGGCGGAGGCGACGGCGGAAAGGCCGCCGCGCACGCCGACCACCTCCTCCTCGCCCCCAGCTCGGAAACACCGCGCATCCAGGAGATCCACACACTGATGCTGCACATGATCAGCGAGAAGGTCGACGCATGGGCGGCCGCGTGAGCAGGGCCCCCATGTCGAACGCCCCCTCCGGCCCCCAGCCCGGCGACCTCTCCAGAGCCCCCCGCCCGGCGGCCGCCCCCGACCGCACCCTCCACATGATCGGCAACGCGCACCTCGACCCGGTCTGGCTCTGGCCCTGGCAGGAGGGCTACCAGGAGGCCCGCGCCACGTTCTGGTCGGCCGTCCACCGCATGGACGAATACCCCGACTTCGTCTTCACCTGCGACCAGGTGGTGCTCCTGTCGTGGGTGGAGGAGTCCGACCCGGAGCTGTTCGCCCGCATCCGCGAGCGGGTCGCGGAGGGCCGCTGGGTCATGACCGGAGGCTGGTGGGTGGAGCCCGACTGCAACATGCCCTCCGGCGAGTCGTTCGTCCGCCAGGGCCTGTACGGCCAGCGCTACCTCAAGGAGAAGTTCGGCGTCACCGCCACCGTCGGCATGAACGTCGACCCGTTCGGCCACCACGCCATGCTCCCGGCGATCCTGCGCGGCCAGGGCATGGACTCCTACTGCTTCCTGCGCCCCGGCCCGCACGAGAGCGAGCTGCCCGGCACGCTGTTCTGGTGGGAGGCCGCCGACGGCAGCCGGGTGCTGGCCTACCGCATCCCGTTCGAGTACTGCAGCCCGCCCGGCGAGGTCGCCGGCCAGGCCGAGAAGGCGCTCGGCCAGCTCGACCGCTCGCTCGGCGACCTCATGGTCTTCTACGGCGTCGGCAACCACGGCGGCGGCCCCACCAGGGCCAACATCGAGTCCATCCACCGCTACGACCGCATGGGCACCTTCGGCGAGCTGACGATGTCCTCGCCGCGCCGCTACTTCGACGAGATCGCCAAGCGCCTCGGCGAGCAGGGCCTGGCCGAGCTGCCGGTGTGGAAGGACGACCTGCAGCACCACGCGGCCGGCTGCTACTCCGCGCACTCCGGCGTCAAGCAGTGGCAGCGGCGGGCGCAGGCGGCGGTGCTGTCGGCCGAGCGCTGGGCCGCCGTCGCCGGGCACGACGCCCGCGCCGACCTCGAACGGGCCTGGAAGCAGGTGCTGTTCAACCAGTTCCACGACGTGCTGCCCGGCTCGGCCGTCGAGCCCGCCTACGACGACGCCCGCGACCAGCTCGGCGAGGCCGTCGCGATCTCCAAGCGGATCATCACCCGGGCCCACAACGTCATCGCCCGCGACATCGACGTCCCGTACGAGGACGGCACCCAGCCGGTCGTCGTCTTCAATCCGCACCCGTGGCCGGTCACCACCCGCGTCGAGATGCAGTACGGCCTGGCCCCCGGCGGCGTGCACGTCGTGGACGCCGACGGCGCCGGCGTGCTCTGCCAGCGCAGCCAGCCGGTGGCCACCACCGACGACAGAGGCCGCGGCGCGACCGTGTTCCGCGCCGAGCTGCCCCCGCTCGGCTACCGCCTCTACCGCCTGCGCCAGGGCGCCCCGGCGCCGGCGGCGGGCCTGGCGGTCTCCCCCTGCCACCTGGAGAACGACGTCCTGAGCCTGGAGCTCGACCCCGACACCGGCTGGCTGCGCAGCCTGCTCGACAAGCGCACCGGCGTCGACCTGGTGGCCGGCGCGGCCGGCGAGCACACCGTGATCTGCGAGGATCCCACCGACACGTGGGGCCACCGGGTGGTCTCCTACGACTGGCCGGGCGAGGCCATGAGGGTCACCTCGATCACGCTGCGCGAGGCCGGCCCGCTGCGCGCCCGCGTGCGCGTCGAGCGGGAGTGGGGCCGCTCCACGATGAGCGAGGAGTTCATCCTCGGCGCGGGCGACGACGACGCGGTCGAGGTACGGGTGACGCTCGACTGGCGCGAGCGGGCCCACCTGATGAAGCTGCGCTTCCCGGTCGCGCTGGAGAGCCCGCGGGCCACGTACGAGATCCCGTTCGGGCACCTCGGCCGGCCGCTCGACGGCGCCGAGGAGCCGGCGCAGTCGTGGGTGGACCTGTCGGGCACCGGCGCCGGGCTGATCGTGATCAACAACGCCAAGCACGGCTACGACGTCGCCCCGCGGTCGCCGGGACGCAGCCCCAGCATCGGCATCACCGCCGTGCGCAGCCCCGTCCACGCCTGGCACGACCCCCGCCTGCTCGACCCCGAAGGCGTCTACTCCTATCAGGACCAGGGGGCGCAGCGGTTCACGTACCTGCTGGTGCCGCACGCCGGCGACTGGCGGGCGGCCGGTCCCGCGCGGCGGGCCGCGCTGCTCGGCTCGCCGGTGCGGGCCATGCTGGAGAGCTTCCACGACGGGCCGCTGCCCGCCGCGCTCGGCTACCTCGACGACGGCGGCGGCCAGGTCATGGTGACCGCGGTCAAGCTGCACGAGGACACCCCTGGCGACCTCGTCGTGCGGGCCGTCGAGACCACCGGCCGCCCCGCCGTGGCCACCCTGGACGTGCCGCTCGCCGGGATCCGGCTGACCGCCGACTTCGGGCCGAGCCAGATCCGGACCTTCCGCATCCCGCTGGACGACCCGTTCGCGGCGACGGAGAGCGACCTGGTCGAGCTGACCACCCGCAAGGGGGCGTTCACGGTGGAAGCATGGTGACCTTCCGCGACCCCGGCGGCGGCGAGGTGGCCGTCGAGGTGCTGGGGGAGGGGCCGTTCACCGTCGAGGGGCGGTGGGGCCGGCCGCTGCCCACCGGGCGGCGCGAGCTGCGGCTCACCGTCCGCCACGACGGCCCGGTGCCCGCGGTCGGCACCGTCCGGGTCAGCAGGTCGCTGCCCGCCGCCGACCCGTGGTGGCTGATCCCCGGCCTGTTCTACGGCGAGAACCGGCCCGCCGCCTGCGAGCGGATCTTCCCCCGCTTCGAGGCGGGCGCCGACCGGCCGGAGGAGATGGTCTCGGCCCGGTGGGGGTTCCGCGCGGACCGGGCGGCCACGCCCGCCGTGCTGGCGTGGGGGGACGACGGCGGGGCCGCGCTGCTGGCCGACGAGGAGTCGCCGCTGGGGCCGACCGGGCTGGCGTTCGAGCACGACGGGGAACGGGCCACGATCGCGCTGCTCTTCCCGTACCGAGAGTACCCGGTGACCTACTACGGGTCGGCGCCGCCGCTGCCCGCCCGGGCCGCCGAGCACGTCTGGCAGCCGGGCGAGACCCGCGTCCTGACGGCGGCCACCTGCGGGTTGCCCGCCGACCGGCACGCGTACGCGCCGCTGCTGCGCGAGGACCGCGAGCTGCGGCTGCCCGGCGCGCCCGTCCGCCCCTGGGAGAGCGTCGAGTCGGCGGCCGACATCGCCGCCGACGGGCTCTACCGCTGGCACTACGACCCCGACCCCGGCGTGCTGCTGGAGACCGTCGGCTTCGACCGCGAGGTCAGCGGCACCAACGGCGAGCGGGTGGACCGGCAGGCCATGCACGTCGGCTGGGTGAGCGGCATCCCGTGGGCGGCGGCGCTGCTGGAGCACGGGCTGCGCACCGGGCGGGCCGAGCACGTGGCCGCCGCCGAGCGGGTGATCGGCTTCGTCTGCGCCAACCTGTCGCCGTCCGGCACGTTCTGGGGCACCTGGTACCGGCACGCGGGCTGGGCCCAGAGCTGGACCCCGGTCAAGGACGCGCTGCACGCCCGCACGCTCGGCGAGGCCACCCTCTTCCTGCTGCGGGCGCTGCGGCTGCGTCCCGACCCCGAGTGGGCGGCCGCCGCCCGCTCCAACCTCGACGCGGTGACCGCCCGCCAGCGTCCCGACGGCAACCTCGGCGCGCTGCACCACGCCGTCACCGGCGAGGTCCTGTCCTGGTCCGGCGCGTCCGGCCTGACCTGGGTGGCCGCCCTGGCCGAAGCCGGGCCGGAGCGCTACCTGGCGGCCGCTGTCCGGGCGGGGGAGTACTACACCCGCTTCGTACGCGAGGAGTTCATCCACGGCGCGCCCGAGGACGTCGATCTGGCCCCCACCTCCGAGGACGGCTACGCCGCCGTGCTCGCCTACCTGGCGCTGCACCGCCGCACCGGCGAGCGGCGCTGGCTCGACCTGGCCCGCCGCGCCGCCGACTGGACGCTCACCTTCCGCTACACCTACAACGTGCGCTTCGGGCCGCGCACCCCGCTCGGCGCGTACGGCTTCGCCACCCGCGGCGCCGACCAGGCGTCGCCGTCCAACCAGCACGTGCACGCGTACGGGCTGGTCTGCACCGCCGAGCTGATCGAGCTGTCGCGGGCGCTCGGCGACCCCTACTACGCCGAGCGGGCGCGGGAGTCCCTGGCGTGCTTCCGCCAGCTCCTGCCGGCCGCCGACGGCGACGTCAACGGCTACCGGGGCATGATCACCGAGCGCTACTACCAGACCGACTGCTTCCAGCCGAAGGGCATGTACCTGACGCTGTCGCACGCCTGGAGCGCCGGGGTGCTGCTGCTGGCCTGCGAGCAGGTGCTGGCCGCGTCGCGGGACGCCCGCCCGCGGGCCCTCCTTGAGCGCGAGCCGGGCGGGCGGAAGCTGAGCGGGGACGCGCAACCGGCCTAGGCGCGGCCCTCGGTGGTCAACGATATCCTTGCGGCTTCTGTTGAGACTTCTGCCCGGAGAAACCGCCATCCATGAGGAACGACCTTCAACACGGCGAGCGGCTGCGTCCGGTGGACCTGGCCCGCCCGCACGGCCTGTCCACCCAGGCGGTACGGAACTACGAGGAGGCGGGCATCCTGCCGCCCGCGGGCCGCACGCCGGCCGGGTACCGGGCGTACACGCCGCGCCACGCGCAGGCGCTGCGGACGTTCCTCGCACTGGTGCCCGCCCACGGCCATCCGACCGCGACGGCGATCATGCGGTCGGTGAACGCGGGCGCGGTCGAGGACGCGCTGCGGCTCATCGACGAGAGCCACGCCCAGCTCCTGGACGACCGCCGGACGCTGGAGGCGGTGGAACGGGCCCTCACCGACCTGAGCCCGCCGCCCGACGGCTCCAGCGCTCCCGGGGACGGCTACGGCGGCGCGGACGGGGGCGCGTTCATCGGGCCGCTGGCGCGGCGGCTCGGGCTCCGGCCCGCCACGCTGCGCAAGTGGGAGCGGGCCGGGCTGGTCCGCCCGCGCCGCGACCCGCGTACCGGCTATCGCGTCTACACCGCCGCCGACGTGCGCGACGCCCGGCTCACCCATCAGCTCAGGCGCGGCGGCTATCTGCTGGAGCAGATCGCTCCGCTCATCGAGCAGGTACGCGCCGCCGGCGGCGTGGAGCCCCTGGCCGCCACCATGAACGGCTGGCGCGACCGCCTGACGGCCCGGGGCCGCGCGATGCTCGCGGCCGCCGCCGAGCTGGAGGCGTACCTGGCCACGCCCGCCTGACCCCCCGGCCCGAGGGCCAGAGCCAGGGCCAGGGTCAGGGCCCGGCCAGGGCCAGAGCCAGGGCCAGGGCCAGGCCAGAGCCAGAGTCAGAGCCAGGACCGCACGTCCGCCGGGCCCAGCCGGCACCAGGGGGCTGGGCCTGCGCCAAGGGATCAGCCGCCGACCGGCTCCGCGCGCATCCGGGCCGAGTGCCCGACCAGGGTGATCAGGACCTCCCTGCTCGACTCCCGCTTGCGGGCGTCGCACAGCAGGATGGGGATCGACGGATCGAGCTGCAGCGCCACGCGTACGTCGTCCAGCTCGTACCTCGGCGCCCCGTCGAAGCAGTTGACCGCCACCACGAACGGCGTGCCGCGCCGCTCGAAGTAGTCCACGGACGGGAAGCAGTCGGCCAGCCGGCGGGTGTCCGCCAGGACGACGGCCCCCAGCGCGCCCTCCGCCAGCTCGTCCCAGACGAACCAGAACCGCTCCTGCCCGGGCGTGCCGAACAGGTACAGGACGTAGTCGTTGCTCAGGGTGATCCGGCCGAAGTCCATGGCCACGGTGGTGGTGCGCTTGGCCTCGACCTGGGTGGGGTCGTCCACGCCGATGCCGCGGTCGGTGAGGATCTCCTCGGTGCGCAGCGTCCGGGTCTCGGAGACCGCGCCGACCATCGTCGTCTTGCCCGCGCCGAAGCCTCCGGCGACGAGGATCTTGAGCGCCGTCGGCAGGCGCGAGCGCTCAGAGTGAGCGAAGATCATCGAGCACCGCCCTGTGCACCTTCACGTGACGCATGTCCACCTCGGATCGTGGTTCCTGAGCAGGGGCGACGTGACCGGAGACGCCCTCGGCCAGGCTCGGCGGCCCGGAGGCCACGGCCGACGGGGGTGCTCGCCGTCGGCGCGCTGCAGCCCGTACTGTATGCAGCTTTATGGCGGCATGTAGCCATAAGGTCAGCTACGCGCCGTTTACCATATTTCGCGTATTGTCACACGGGGAAAGTGTATCGATCAACCAAATGGTCGGCACTCCTGTTGCCGACCTTTCCTGACGAACGGCGGACGCGGAACGGATCATCGCATGCGCCTGCATGCGGATCAAGATCGCAGCGGGGGAGGAACGTCGAGTGAGTCTCAGCCGGCCACCGGACGGCGGAGCCGTGGAACGCTGCCGCCGCCTGCTCGAACCCGCCCTCCGCGAGGCGATCGCCGGCCTGCACCCGTGGAACGCGCGGATGGCCGGCTTCGCCCTGGGCTGGTCGGACGCCGACGGCCGCCCGCGGGCCGGGGACGGCGGCAAGGGCGTGCGCCCGGCCCTCGCCCTGCTCGCCGCCGAGGCCGTAGGCGCCGACGCCGGGGCCGCCGTGCCGGGGGCCGTGGCGGTGGAGCTGGTGCACGCCTTCTCGCTGGCGCACGACGACATCATCGACCACGACGAACGGCGCCGGCACCGCGAGACCCTGTGGAAGGCGTACGGTGTGGGGCCCGCCCTGCTGACCGGCGACGCCCTCCTCGCCCTGGCGGTCGCCCAGCTCGCCGCCACCCCGACGGCGATGCCGCTGCTGTCGGCGGCCCTCACCGACCTCGTCCACGGGCAGAGCGCCGACATGGCCTTCGAGAACCGTCCCTGGCACGGGCCGCACGCGGTCACCATCGGCGAGTACACCGAGATGGCGGCGGGCAAGACCGGAAGCCTGCTGGGCGCGGCGGCCGCGCTCGGCGTCACGCTCGGCGGAGCGCCGCCGGAGCTGGGGGAGTCGATGCGGCGGATGGGACGCGACCTGGGAGTGGCCTTCCAGATCGCCGACGACGTGCTCGGCATCTGGGGCGACCCCGCCGTCACCGGGAAACCCGTGCACAACGATCTGCGGCGCGAGAAGAAGACGCTCCCCGTCCTGTGCGCCCTCGCCGGGGACGGTGCGGCCGGGCGCGAGCTGTCCGCCGTCCTGTCGGCGGGCCTGGCGGACGAGGAGACGGTCCGGACGGCGGCGCGGCTGGTCGAGGAAGCCGGCGGCCGCGCCGCCGCCCACGCCCTGGCCGAACGCCACCTCTCGGCGGCCCTCCACACCCTGGACACCCACCTCCCGGGAGCGACGGAACTACGCACCCTGTGCAAATCCCTGACCCACCGCACCCACTGACACCCATCCGCCCGCCCACCCATTCAGGACCGCGCGTACCCGCCCTGAACCCGACGCGGGGCTCGGCCCCAGCTCCGGCTCCGGCCTCGGCTCGGGCGCCAGTTCCGGGCCCCACCTCCGGTCCCGCTCTGCCCCGTCCCCGGCCCTCAGGGCAGTCGTCCTCCCCGAGGGCCGGACGCGTGGCCCGGATCGGTCCCTTGGCTCGACGCCGGGATCGGCTTACTGGATCAGCCGCAGGACCGGTCGCCCGCATCGGCTGCCTGCATCGGCCGCCGGGACGGGCCGCTCGCGTTGACGGTCGGGACCGGCCGGCCGCGTTGGCCGCTCGCGTTGGCGGTCGGGGCCGGCCGGCCGCGTTGGCCGGCCGCGTTGGCCGCCGGGATCGGCCGCTCGCATTGGCCGTCCGGATCGACGTCGGGGTCGGTTTCCTCGATCAGTTGCCGGGGCCGGTTGCCCGGGTCAGTCGCTGGGGCGGGAGGCGGTGTCCAGGAGGGACAGCTCCTCCTCGCTCAACTCCAGTGCCGCCGCCGTCATGAGCGCCCGCAGTTGCCCGACGTCACGCGCGCTGGAGATCGGAGCCGCGACCGTGGGCTGCGCGGCGAGCCACGCCAGTGCCACCGACGCGGGCTCCACCCCGCGATCGCCCGCCACCCGCAGCACCGCCTCCAGGGCGCGCCGCCCGTGCTCGGTGGCCAGGTACTTCGACGCCTGCCCGGCCCGCGGGCTGTCCACCGTCGTGCCCGGCGCGTACTTGCCGGTCAGGAACCCGCGCGCCAGCCCGAAGTACGGCGTGCTTGCCAGCCCGGCCTCCGCCACGACGTCCCGCAGCTCGCCCTCGTACCCGCGCTCCACCAGGTTGTACTCCTGCTGCAACGCCACGTACCGGACGAACCCCTCGTTGTCCGAGATCTTGAGCGCCTCCGCGAGCCGCTGGGCGCCGTGGTTGGACGCGCCGACGTACCGGACCTTGCCCTCGCGCACCAGCTCGTCGAACGTGCCCAGCGTCTCCACCATCGGCGTGTCGTGGTCGTCCACGTGCGCCCAGTAGAGGTCGATGTAGTCGGTGCGCAGCCGCCGCAGCGAGTCCTCCACCGCCGTGCGGATGGTCGCCGGGGCCAGCCCGCGCAGCCCCTCCAGCATGCCGACCTTGGTGGCCAGGACGATCGAGTCGCGGATGCGGCGCTCGGCGAGCCACTCGCCGATGATCGTCTCGGACGTGGAGTCGCCGGTCGCCCAGGAGGGATACACGTCAGCGGTGTCGATGAAGTTGCCGCCACCCTCGACGTACGCGTTCAGAACGGCGTGCGAGGTCTCCTTGTCGGCCGTCCAGCCGAAGACGTTGGTGCCCAGCGCTATGGGAAATACGGACAGATCCGTGTTGCCTATTGATCTCATCCCGCTATTATCCGCGCATCCAATAAGGAGGCCTCGATGGCGCCCCGATTACGTGGATGCCTGATCGGCGCGGTGGTCGCCGGCGGCTTGTTCCTGCTGGGGCTGGCGCTGCTGCTGCCTCGCGGGGAGCAACGGGCCGGCCCGGAACCCACCTCTTCCGCGACCGGAACCTCGGAGCCCGCGACTCCGTCCGCGACCGCGTCCGCCGAGGTGCTCGACGAGAGGCGGCTCGACGAGCGCAGGATGGAGCTCACCATCAGATCCCCCGCGCTCGGGGACGAGACCACCAAGGTCCGCCTGCTGCTCCCGCGCGGCTGGGAGTCCCGCCGCGACTGGCCGGTGCTGTGGCTGCTGCACGGCGGGCTCGACGACCACACCTCCTGGACGGCCAAGACCGACGTCGCCGCGCTCACCCGCGACACCGGCGTCATGGTCGTGATGCCGGACGGCGGCAAGTGCGGCAGCTACTCCGACTGGTGGAACGGCGGCGACGGCGGCCCGCCCCGCTGGGAGACCTACCACCTGCGCGAGCTGCTCCCCCTCCTCGAATCCCGTTACCGGGCGGGCCCGAACCGCGCGATCGCCGGCTACTCGATGGGCGGCCAGGGCGCCATGCTGTACGCGGCCAAGGGCTCCTTCAAGGCGGCCGCCTCGTTCAGCGGCGCGGTGGACATCCTCGGCCCCGGCGTCCCGCAGGCGGTGATGGCCGGCACGGCGGTGGGCTGCTTCGGCACCGACTGGAAGCGCATCTGGGGGGATCCGGAGGCCCAGCGCTCGATCTGGCGCGCGCACAACCCCTACGACCAGGCCGGAAAGCTGAAGGGCGTCGAGCTGTACGTGGCCGCCGGCGAGGGCGACGTGGTGGAGGACCTGGCCAACCGCGCCGCCCGCTCCTTCGCCGGCCGCCTCCACGACCTTCACATCCCGGTACGCACCCATTTCTACCGTGGCGGCCACAACCACACGTACTGGCAGCGCGAGCTCCACCGCGCCTACCCCATGCTCACCGCCGCCATCGGCGCCCGCTGACCCGCCCCGGCCGGGCCGCCTCCACCCCGCCGGTCGCCCGCTCCCCGGCGTGGCGACCGGGCCGGGGCGGCGCTATGGTTCGTGCTGTGGTGACGGGTGACATGCGCACGCGCATCCTGGACGCGGCGGAGGAGCTGTTCGCGGGCTCCGGCTACGAGGCCACACCGACGGCTGTCATCGCCAAATTCGCGAAAGTCCCCAGAGGGCTGGTCGCCGACTACTTCCCTCGCAAGATCGACGTACTGGTGGCCCTCGTCAACGAACGCACCCACATCGAGGAGGGGCGCGACATCGACGCGGTGCCCGGCGACCCGGCGGGCACGCTCGCCCGGCTCGCCCGCGCGCTGCCGCTGCGCGCCTCGCCGGCGATGCGGCGCATCCTGTTCCGCGAGGCCGACACGCACGGCTCGGTCAAGGAACGACTCGGCCGCCTCAACGGCGAGCTGGTACGCCGTGCCCGCTTCGCGCTGGAGCTGGCGCTACCCGGCGCGCGGGGCGACGCGGCGCGGCTGGAGGTCGCGGCGGCCATGTTCGCCGCCGTCCTGCTCTACCAGGAGAACCTCTGGCAGCTGACCGGGCACCAGCTCGACCCCGACGCCGTCGCGGAACTCATCGCCCACTCGCTCGTCTAGCAGCTCGTCCAGCGCCTCGCGCAGATGCCGCAGCAGCCCCCAGACGTCGTCCACGCGCTCGGGGCAGGCGACGAGGCCGAAGTCGAGCATGCCGTCGTAGGAGAAGCAGGTGATGGTGAGCCCGCCGCTCATGTCGGTCAGAACGGATATCGGGTAGTACGACAGGACCCTGCCACCGCACAGGTACAGCGGGAACTGCGGGCCGGGCACGTTGCTGATGATCAGGTTGATCGGCGGGAACGCCAGGCCCGCCAGCCGGAAGACCGCCGGCGTGGCCAGCGCCGTCACCGGGGCGGGCATCAGCGTGCACAGCTCCCGCAGCCAGGTGGCCGGCGCCACGGCGAAACGCCGCTTGGCCTGCCTCATCGTCGCGCCCACCCTCCGCAGGCGCTCGTGCGGGTCGCTGACGTTCGTGGGAACGGGGACGACCATCGCGGAGATCTGGTTGCCCGCCGCGTCCCTGGCCCGGCGCGTACGGACCGCGACGGGAACGGCGACCACCAGCGGCTCCCGCGGCAGCGCGTCCCGCTCGGCCAGCCAGCCGCGCAGGGCCGACGTGCACAGGGCCATGACGACGTCGTTGACGCTGAGACCGCCGGCCCTGGCGACGTTCTTGACGTCCTTGAGCGACAGCGAGCCGAACGAGACGTGCCGCCGCCCGCTGATCGGCCCGTTGAACGGCGTGCGCGGAGCCGACAGGCTCGGCAGCTCCGGTGGGTCCGGCCGCCTCCCGGTCGCCAGCCGCGCGGCCCTCGCGACCGTCCGCGCGCCGGGCAGCCGTGACGCCAGCGGGATGGCGTCCAGGTCGCCGACCATCCTGACCACGGACCGCACGGCCCGCACCGGCTGCGTGGCCGACCGCACGGCGGCCCCCGCCAGCATCCCGACCAACCCGGGCCCGCCGCCCCCACGCTCGACGCCGCCCGGGCCGGATTCGGCGGCCGGCGCACGACCCGCCGGCCGGGCCTCCCTCCCGCCACCCACCCCCTCGTCCACCTGAAACACCCCTCGCACGTCCACGGCTCCGGGCGTGGCGGTGGGCGCGACCCCGGGTGTGCTGTCGGGTACGGCCCCCGGCGTGGTGCCGGGCGTGGTGCTGAGGACAGTCGCGGGCGTGGTGTCGGGCGCGACCCTGGGTGTGGTGTCGGGCGCGATCCCGGGCGTGAGGTCGGACACGGCCCTGGGTGTGGTGCCGGGCACGACCCCTGGCGTGAGGCCGGGCGCGACCCCGGGCGGGGTGCCGTCTGCGGTGCCGTCTGCGGTGCCGTCTGCGGTGCCGTCCGTGGTCCTGTCTGGGGTCCTGTCTGGGGTCCTGTCTGCGGTCCCGTCTGGGGTCCTGTCTGTGGCCCCGTCTGGGGTCCTGTCTGTGGTCGCGTCCACAGTCCTAGGGGGCGGTGAGGGTTGGGAGGGGTGATGGTGGGGGCGGGTCAGGTGGGCGTCGGGGGTGAGGTCGAGGAGGGTGGCCAGGGTTTCGGCGCCGGAGACGCCGTCGATGGCGGCGTGGTGCACCTTCGTGTACACGGCCACCCGCCCCCCGGTCAGGCCGTGGATGAGGTGCATCTCCCACAGCGGGTGCGACCGGTCCAGGCGGCGGGCGTGGAGCTCGGCCACCGCCTCGGCGAGTTGCCAGTCGCTGCCGGGCTGGGGCAGCGTCACCTCGAACAGGTGATTGTCGATGTCGAACTCGGGATCGTGCCCCCAATAGGGGTGGTCGAGCCCCAGGGGGACCTCGACCAGGCGAAGGCTCAGAGCGGGGGAGAGGTGCACCCGGTCGAGCAGGAGCTCGGCCAGCGCGGCCCGGTTGACCGAGCCCTCTCCCGAGTCCAGGATCGCCAGCCCGGCCACGTGCGCGGCGGTGCTCGCGGTCTCGACATTGAGGAACTGGGCGTCGAGCGCGGTGAGCTGGCGCATCTGCTCTCCCTTTTCCGTCCTGCGGGAAGCGTCACACGAGGGGGTTTCCGGAAGGTTTCCGGCAGAGTCTTCCAGATGAATTCACCGGCTCCCCGGACGCTTATGGCGAATCACCAGCTCAGCTTTGGTCCGTGACAATTTCCTAACCGATGACGACCTGGACCGGATGCCTTACCACGGCGTCGAAGTTGTAGCCGAGGGGATGCCGGGGGATCACCAGCGGCTGCGTGGCGCCCGTCTCGTCGGTCGCCCTGGCCATGAGGACGTAGCTGCCCGGCCGCCGGGGAGCCCAGGTGATGTGCCACGGCAACCAGGCGCTGACCAGGCGGTGTCCGTGGTGCTCGGCCTCGCGCCAGGTGAGCCCGCCGTCGAAGCTGACCTCGACCCGGACGATCCTGCCCCGCCCCGACCAGGACCGCCCGTGCAGGACCAGGGGATTGCCGGCGATCCGCAGCAACGCATTCCAGGCGAGCTCGAACGCGCTCTTCACCGGTTGCGTGGTGACCTCCGGGTAAAAGACGGTGTTCCAGGGGGTCAGGATTTTGCTCGTCGAGACCTCTATGTCGCCGAGCCATTTGATCGACGCTATTCCCACCCATCCCGGGACCACCAGCCGTGCCGGGAATCCGTGGTCCGGAGGCAGCCGCTCGCCGTTCATCTCGTACGCCACGAGCACGTCGTCCATCGCCTTGCGGACCGGCAGCGGGCGGCGTACGTGGCCGTAGCCCTCGAACGGCGCGTCCAGGCCGGATGGCACCACGTCCACGGCGTCGGGCCGCAGCCCCGCCTCCTTGAGGAGGTGCTTCAGCGGCACGCCGCGCCAGCGGGCCACCCCGATCGCGCCCAGCCCCCACTGCGTCCCCGGCGCGGCGGCGTGCTGCTGGCGGTCGTAGAACCGGCGCCCGTTGCCCGCGCACTCGATCGCCACGTCGTACGTCCGTGAGGGCATGGCGCGCAGCTCGTCGTAGCTCAGCTCGCGCGGACATCGGATTCCGGGGCCGTGGAGGCGCAGGCGCCAGGTGGTGGTGTCGATGAGCGGCGTGTGGGTGTGGTTGCGGACGAAGAACCGGTCGGTCGGGGTGTGGTATCCCTGCCCCGACATGGCCTCCCAGCGCATCTCGGCGTTGTCGCCGTGCAGCTTGAAGAGGTCGTCGGGCAGGGGCTTCAGGATGGTCGCCGTGGCGTTCTGCATGGCCCTCACCTCATTACTCGGTATTCCCTACCTGTAAACCATTTAATCTCCTTCCGCCACTCTCTGGCCAGCTTCTTTGCCGAACCCAGCCCCTGAGCCGCCCCGCCGGAGGGCCCGAAGGCTCGGCGCCGTACGGGCTCAGGCCGGCGCGTGGGCCATCACGCGGGCCGGCGTCGCGAGGCGGTCCGGCCTCGTCGCGGAGAGCCGTGGCCGTCCTGCGGGGCCGCGACCCGCGGGGCGCGGGCCGTTCCGGAACGGCGGCCGGTGCTCGCGTTCCAGGCCGAGACGGTGCAACGGTCCCCATACCCCCAGATCGCGGCGGCAACGGCGGCGGCCTCGCACGATCCGGGCCCGGCCGCTGCCCGATGACTTCGGGACCACCGGGCGCGCATCGAGCCGGGTGAACCTGGCCGATTGGCCGATCCGGTCAGATCGAGCCGGTCGCCGGGGCGAACCGGGCCGGTCGCCGGTCCTAACGGCATGCCCGCCGGTCCTAACGGCGTGCCCGCCGGCTCTAACGGCATGCCCGCCGGTCCTAACGGCATGCCCGCCGGTTGTGCGCCGGCGCCTCGGAGAGGCGGTCGCCGAGCAGCAGCGCGGCGACCGCCTCCGGGGCCTCGCGCATGGCGTTGTGGCCGGTCGGGAGGTCGTGCACCTGCCACTGGGGATCGGCCTGGAGCCGGGTGCGCAGCTCCGCGAACGGCGTCCGGTCCTCCCATCCCGAGCAGTAGACGAACTCCCGGCGGGGGACCCGGGCGAACGCCCCGGTGAGCCGGATCGCCTGCAGGAACGAGGCGAGGGGATGGGGGCGGCGGCGGGGATCGCCGCCGTCCGGCGGGCGGACGGCGTAGCCGGTGCTCGCGGCGCCGGCGGCGAACGCCTCCCGGTAACGCTCGGTGGTCGACGACCAGCACGACTCGCCGTCGCGCGGCACGTAGGCGTCGAGGTGCACCAGCCGTGCGACCCGGCCGCCGGCGCGGTCGGCGGCCGCGGCGATCACCATCCCGCCGTAGCTGTGGCCGACCAGCGTCGCGCGGGTGACGTGGGCACGATCGAGGAGCCGCAACACGTCGCCGGCGTGTGTGTCGAGGTTGGCGGTCGCGACCGTCGCCTCGTCGTCGTACGGCCGCAGACCGGTCAGCGTCAGGGCGTGAACGGCATGACCGGCACGCTCCAGCAACGGAACCACCGCGTCGAACGCCCAGGAGCCGTGCCAGCCACCGGGCACGAGGACGAACGTCGCCATACGCTTTCTCCTTCTCTCCGATCGATCTCTCCGATCGATCCCGTCGTCGAGGCGTGCCGCCTCCACGACCTGCGGTCAGGCCGGGCGCTCCGCGCGACCGGGGACCACTTGGCGTCAGTCAGTCTCGCCGCCTCCAGGCGTGGCCGACCACCGATAAGATGCCAAGCGATGCCCGTTCGCCGCCAAGCTCCTCCGGCCCCCGGCGTGACGTCGCACACATGGCCGTCCGGCGGGCGCCACCTGTGGCCCTCCGGCGAGACAAGCCCTGTGCAGTCACACGCGCGAGGGCATCTGGTGTACGCGGCCGGCGGCGTCCTGACGGTTCACACCGAGCGCGGCACGTCGATCGTCCCCGCCGACCGGGTCGCCTGGACCCCCGCCGGGTTCACGCACTACCACCGCGCCCACGGCGACACCGACATGCGGATCGTCTTCCTCCCGCCCTCCCTCGCCCGGCGCGTCCCGGACCACCCCGTGGTGTTCCTGGCCTCCGGCCTCGCCCGTGAGGCCCTGCTCGCTCTGACCGGCCCCCGCACCTACGACGTCGCCGCGCCCGGCTACAGCCGCTCCGCGCGCTCCCGCATTCTTCGAGTCCTCGTCGACGAGCTTCGCGAAACACCCGAACAGCCCCTGCACCTGCCGGAGCCGCAGGACGACCGGCTGCAGGCCGTCGCCCGGATGTTGTACGAGAACCCGGCGGACAACACCACGCTGGCCGAGCTCGGCAGGACGATCGGAGCCAGCACCCGCACCCTCAGCCGGCTCTTCCGCCACGAACTCGGCATGACCTTCTACGAGTGGCGCACGCAGCTACGCATCTACCACGCGCTCGTGCTCCTCGCCGACGGCCATGACGCCACCCGCACCGCCTACGCCTGCGGATGGGCCAACCCCAGCAGCTTCATCGCGGCGTTCACCGGCATCATCGGGACGACCCCGGGCCGCTATCAGGCCGGCCGCCGGGCCACCGCCCGCCCGCCCCGGCCCCCGGCGGTGGTCAGGCCCTCGGAGTGAGCCGTGCCCGAGCCCGGGAGCGGCCCCTACGAATCGGGGAGACGTTCGCCCGCGTGGAGGCGTTCGAGCTGGGCGAGCAGGCCGGCGCGGTCGCCGTGGGCACGCAGCCAGCGGCTGGCCCGGCAGGCGGACTTGGCGTAGAGGTGCGGGTCGGCGGCGCCCGCGGCTAACCACTCGTCGAGCGTGGCCGGGAGCGGACCCGTCGGCTCGACCAGGCAGCGGTCGGGGGCCGAGGGGGCGGCCAGGTAGCGGGAGTCGTTGGAGACCACGACGGCCAGGCCCTCGTCGAACCAGTGCGGGACCGCATCGGCGTCGGGGAGGCGGGCGTGCAGCTCGACGTGGGACATCTCGTGCGCGGCGATCACCGGGTTGGCGCCGCGCGGGGACAACATCACCGCCCGGTTGAGGATGGCGATGCCGCGCTCCCCGCCGCCGCCGATGCGCCGGTAGCAGGCGTCGGTCAGGCACACGAGGAGGTCGGGGCTGGTGCGGCGGGCGCCGTAGAAGCCGGTGACCAGCCGGCGGGCCTGGGCGACCGCCTCGGTCACCTGGGCGCGCTGAGCGCCGGTGAGACCGGGCTCGGTGTAGACGCCCTCCTCCAGCTCGGTCAGGCCGTAACAGCCGGGACAGGTGGTGGCGGCCACGGACGGGAAGGCCAGGGCGACCCCGGCCACGGCGGCCACGAGCAGCACCGCCACAGCCGCGGCGAGGCGCGCCCACAGCCGACGGGATCTCTTGCGCACGGGGGCCTCCGGGATGAGCAGGTGGTGCGGCGGGGAGCCGGCGGGGACACTCTTCCGCATTTCGCGGAGGGACACATCCGCCCGAGGTCTGTCAACCCACGGGTTGATCGGAAACCCGGGTGAGAGGCACCGCCGGCTCGGGCTAGGGTGTCGGGGCGTGGAGAACATCCTGGCGGCGGCCTCCGCGGTCCTGGGGCGGAGTCTCGACCGGCCGGTCGATCTGGGCGGGAGCGCGCGGAGCAGCGTCCTGCGGTGCAGGGCAGGCGAGGACGGCGGCACGGTCGTCGTCAAGGCGTACCGGGACGCCGTGGGGTTCGCGGCGGAGGCGGCCGGGTTGCCGTTCGGCGGCGGGTACGGGCCGCGGCTGCTGGCCGTGGACCCGTCGTTCCCGCTGGTCGTCATGTCCGATCTCGGCAGCGGTCCCAGCCTGGCCGACGTGCTGCTGGGGGAGTCGGCGCGGGCGGCGAGGGAGGGGCTGCTCGCGTGGGCGCGCACCTACGGGCGCATCGCGGTGGCCGGGGCGGGGCGGCGGCGGGAGTGGGAGCGGGCCCATGCCGTCCACGCCGCGGGCGGCGCGCGGTGGCGGCCCCTCCGGCACGCCGGCAACGCGCTGGAGGTGCTGCCCGTCGTGCCGGCCGGGCTGGCCGGCGAGCTGGCGGAGCTGGAGGCCGACGGCGACCGGTACGCGGTGTTCTCCCCCGGGGACATCTGCCCGGACAACAACCTGCTGACGGCGGACGGGCTGCGGGTGCTCGACTTCGAGGGCGCCGGCTACCATTCGGCCTTCCTCGACGCGGCCTACGTGCGGATGCCGTTCTCGACCTGCTGGTGCGTGTTCCGGCTGCCGTCCGGGGTGCGGGCCGAGGTCGAGCGCGCCTACCGCGAGGAGGTCGTCGCCGTGCACCCCGAGCTGGGGGACGACCGCGTCTGGGAAGACGGGGTACGCCGCGCCGCGGCGACCTGGACGATCTTCATGACGCTGGTGCTCCTGCCGCGGGCACGCGAGAAGGACGGGCCCATGCACTCCGTCCGGACGCCGGTGCCGACCGAGCGGCAGTTGCTGCGTCACCGGTGGACGCGGCTGCTGGAGGACCTCGACGGCGCGGGCGACGGGCTCGCCGCCGTGCGCCAGGTCGTGCGGGCGTGCCTGGAGACCACCGCGGAATGGGACGTCCCCGAGCTGCCGTGCTACCCGGCCTTCGCCGCCGCGCACGGCGCCTGCTGACCCCGGCCCGCCACGCGGGTCTCACCGGCCGGTCCGGCGGGGGCGCTGTGGCCGGGGGTGCTGCCTGCCTCGGCCAGGACCTGCCCGATCGCGAAGGTGCCGATCGTCGTGATCACGTGCAGGGCTTCGGTGGGGGTGAAGCCCTCGTCGGTGAGCGCCCTGGCGGCGCGTTCCACCGTCCGCAGGCCGCCGGGGGTGGTGACCGGGCGGGTGGCCAGGAGCGGGAGCAGGGCGGGGTGGGCGAGGAGGGCCGAGCGGAACGAGACGGCGAAGTCGCGTGCCCACGCCGGCCACGGGCCCTCCGGATGCACCTGGGCCCGGGACAGGACGCGGTCGATGAGCCCGAGCCGGCCGGGAAGGGCTTCGCGATCGAGGCGATCTTCGTCCTCACGGTGAGGAACGGCAGGATCAGCGAGATCCGGGCGGTCAGCGACCGGCTGGGGTTGTTCTTCCAGCTCGGGTGGGACTGGCCCGAAGCGGCCTGAGGGTCACGGCCGGAGCGGGGCGGGCGGCCCCGCGGAACCCGCCCCGGCCCGGGTCACCGGGAACGGCCCAGGAAGCCCAGCAGGCGCTCCAGGGGCCAGGTGTTGATGACGTCGTCGGGGGTCAGCCACGCCCGCTGCGCGATACCCACGCCGAAGCGCTGGTGCGCCAGGTGCGGGATCGCGTGCGAGTCGCTGTCGATGGAAAACTTCACCCCGTGGTGCTTGGCCAGCCGCACCAGGTCGGAGGGCAGGTCGGAGCGGTCGGGGTAGGAGTCGATCTCCATCGCGGTGCCCGTGCGCGCGGCGGCGCGGAAGACGGCGTCCCAGTCGGCGTCCACCGGCTCCCGCTTGCCGATCTTGCGGGTGGTGGGGTGGCCGATGACGTTGACGTACGGGTTCTCGCAGGCGGTGATGAAACGGCGGGTCATCTCCTCCCGCGACATCGTGAAGTGCGAGTGGACCGAGGCCACGCACACGTCGAACTCCCGCAGCACCTCCCCGGGCCAGTCGACCGACCCGTCGGGGGCGATGTTGAGCTCGGAGCCGTGCAGCAGCCGCATGTCCGGATATTTCTCCTGGAGGCGGGCGAGCTGCTCCCGCTGCTCCAGCGCCTTGTCCAGCGTCATCCGCTGCATCGTCAGGTCGGGCGCGTGATCGGTCACCGCGTAGTAGGCGTAACCGCGGGCGCGCGCGGCGGCCACCATGTCGTCGAGCGAGGCGATGCCGTCGGTCAGGTCGGTGTGCGTGTGCAGGTCGCCCTTGAGGTCGGCCAGCTCCACCAGCGCCGGCAGCTCGCCCCGCAGCGCCGCCCCGACCTCGCCGCCGTCCTCCCGCATCGGCGGCGGGACGTACTGCATGCCGAGCGCGTCGTAGATGGCCTCCTCCGACTCGGCCGCGATCACCCGCTCGCCCTCGAACAGGCCGTACTCCGACAGCTTCCACCCCTTCTTCACCGCCATCTCCCTGACGGCCACGTTGTGCTCCTTGGAGCCGGTGAAGTACTGCATGGCCGCGCCCCACGACTCCGCGGGGATGCGCCGCAGATCGACCTGGAGGCCGGACGTGGTGCGTACCGAGGTCTTCTTGTCGCCGGCGGCGATCACCTCCGCGACGTACGGCCGCGCGCGGAACTCCTCCATGATCGACTCGGGCGCGACCGCCAGGATGTCGATGTCGCCGATCGTGTCCTTCATCCGCCGCAGCGACCCCGCGTACGCGATGCGCTCGGCCGTCAGCGACGCCATCACCTGCTCGGCCAGCGACATGGCCACCCCGATGTGCACCCGCCGGCCGGACTGCTCCAGTTGCTCCACGCCCTTGAGCAGGTTGGCCAGCGTCTTCGGGCCGAGGCCCTTGACGCCCTCCAGCCGGCCTCCCGCGATGGCCTCGCGCAGCGCGTCGGGGGAGTCGATGCCGTATTCCTCGAACAACATGATCGCCGTCTTCGGCCCCAGGCTCGGCACCCGCGTCAGCCTGCGCACGCCCTCGGGCACCCGCCCCCGCAGCTCGTCGAGCTGCCGGAAGCTCCCCCGCTGGAGGAACTCCTCCATCTTCTTGGCGATCGCCTCGCCGACACCGGGGACGGAGCGCACGTCGACCACCGAGATGTCCTCGGGGAACCCGGCGATGGCCTTGGCCGCCTTCTGGTAGCTCCGCACCCGGAAGGCGTCGCCGCCGCAGAGCGCGAACAGCTCCGCGTACTCCTGCAGCGCCGACGCCGCCTCCTCATTCGCCCGCATGCCCATACCCTAGGGGTTCGCACCGACAAGTAACCCTGGCCGCACTCGCCCCGGCCCGCCGGCGCCGGGCCGCTGCCGGGCAGCGCCGTCGCCCGCGCGGGTCAGAGCCGTGATCGCGAGGCGCGCGGAGTATCAGAGGCCAGGGGCTCCACCGGGACACGAGCGGGCATCGGACGATCACGCTCGGGCGAGGGCCAGGTGGACGGTCCCAAGAACTCACCTCTCTGAGCTGCGTGAACGCTTTATCGTGGAGAAGTCGCGTAACCGGAAAAGGGGAAGGCATATGGCCGGATTTGACTGGAATCCCGAACCGGCGACCACTCCTCACAGTGAACACACGGGTATCCGGATAGCGAGAGTGCGACACCTTCGAGGATTCACCCAAGAGGGCCTGGCCATGCGGGCGAACGTGTCACGCAGCCTGCTCGCCAAAGTCGAGACAGGAGCGAAACCCGCCACTCCGTCGCTGGTCGCCGCGGTCGCGAGAGCGTGCGCCGTGGATCCAGCGGAGATCAACGGCCAGCCGTACCGGGGTAAGGACAAAGACAGCGACGCTGTACACGCGACGATTCCGCCGATCCGGATGGCCTTGGCGTACGTGGATATCGCGCCCGAACTCGACACGCCTCCCCGGACGCTGGACGAGTTGCGCAGCGAAATAGCCGAGTTGCGCAAGCTCCAGGAAGCCGCGTCCCATGTCCGTCTCGGTGCTCGTCTGCCCGCCGTCCTGGAGGAACTGACCGTCCACGTCATGGAGACGGATGCCACACGGGCATGGCGCATGCTCAACCGGGCCCAAGCTTTGGCCGGTTCACTGGCACGCCGGTTGGGCTACAACGACCTCGCTCAGGTCATCGTCGAGCGGACCTCCGTCTCCGCGCAGCGTGCCGAGGACGAGCACCTTCCCTGTCTGGTCTCGCTCGGCAGGGCGCGGTTGCTGATGACGCTCGGCGCATGGGATGTGTCCCTCAAGGTGATCGGAAAGGCCGCCGCCAAGATCGACCAGAACAACCCGGTCTCCACCGAGGTCTTCGGCTCCCTTCACCTCAGCGCCGCCATCGCCGCTGCGCGAGCCGGTAGGGAACCGGAAGCCTGGGAGCATCACGGCATAGCCGCAGAGGCTGCGGCTCGGATCAGCCCCCGAGACCGACGCGACCCGTACGGGCTCCAGATGAACCCGCAGAACGCCGCCATCCACGGCTGCGCGGTCGCCGTCGAGCTGGGCGACATCGACGAGGCGATCAGGCTGGACCGCGAACTGGATCCAGGACAACAGAGCGTCGGCGGCGAACGGCGGGCGCATCACGACCTCGACATGTCTCGTGCCCACCTGTGCGCCGGCGATCACGACAGGTCGCTCAAGCGAGTGCTGCACGCCGAACGTGTCGCTCCGCAGATGACCCGTTTCCATCCCTCCGCCAGGGAGACCGTGCGCCAGCTTCAGCGTGGCTACCGGCATCCTCCGGAGTCGTTGCGTCTGCTGACCGAGCGCATGGGCATGTAGACGACAGTCTGTCAAGGGGGCTGATGTGCACAGAGCGTGCACATCAGTCCCCTTTCCCGTCTCTACGGTCCCGGTGAGAGAGCGCTGGTGACCTTGGAGGACGGATGGGACGGGGTACGACGTCAACCGGCGATACGAGCACACACGATCACCCGCCGTCGGCGCGATCCCGGAACTGGGATCCCGACCAGAGGCGCGCTGCTCGGGAGCTGGACTGCTCCGAACCCGGCTGGGTCGTGTTCTACGGACCGTACACGCGGCGCTTCTACGCCATAGCCGCCTGGTCCTCCCCGCATCCGCTCGTCCTGGACGCCGACGGCGTCGGGGAGTTGCGCGAGCTCATGCGCGAGGCGCACGTCGAACTCGGGCTCACCCAGGGTCCGAGGGCCGCGTGAAGGCTCGGAGCCTGTGGCGGATGTCGGGATGTCACGTGCGGGTCTTCAGCATGGAGCACAGCCCGATGACGACGCGCGTGTTCGGACCGCTGATGGTCGGTCACACCGGCCTGGTGCTCGCCGTAATGCGTGACGGCCGTCTCGCTGTCGTCAAGCTCGACGGACCAGAGCATGATCTGCCGAACGGGATACGACGCTGGACGTTCCATTGGGGCGATCTGGTCCAGCTCCCCGGCAGAACCCGGAGCGATTAGTACGCCTCTTCGCGTGCGCTGATGGCGACAAGGGTGTTCCCTTTGCGGCTCCGTCAAAAAAGCCGGAGACGCGACGCGGCCCCGCTGCTGCCGCTCCCGGGCCTGAGCCCAGCTCCGAGACCGGCGGATCTGGTGCTTTCGTGCTCACTTCCGTAGCAGGCCGGCTGATCCGAAGAAGGGTGCTCCCGCCCTGTATGTCCAGCTATGGGCGGAGTTGGTGCTCACGCAGGGATCGGCCCCGGGCCGCGATCCGGCGTCCGGACGGCCGTTTTGCCGCCCGGATGGTCCGGAAGGGTCAGAAGCGGACCTCGCGCGGGCGGTACGGCTGGGTCAGGGACGCCAGTTCCTCCTCCGACAGCGTCACCCCGACCGCCGCCACCGCGTCGTCCACGTGCCGGTCCTTGGTGGCGCCGACGATGGGGGCGGTGACGGCCGGCTGGTGCAGCACCCAGGCCAGGGCGACCTGCGCGGCGGGCAGGCCGCGCTCGGCGGCCACGTGCGCCACCCGGTCCAGGATGGTCTTGTCGTTCTCGGGGTCGTACAGGGCCTCGATGCGCGCGTCCGAGCCGGTCCTGGCGGTCGTGCCGGTGCCGGAGCCGGCCCTGGCGAGCACGCCGCGCGCCAGCGGGCTCCACGGGATCACGCCCACGCCCTGGTCCAGGCAGAGGGGGAGCATCTCGCGCTCCTCCTCCCGGTAGAGCAGGTTGTAGTGGGGCTGCATGGACACGAACCTCGTCCAGCCGTTCAGGTCGGCCACGTGCTGCGCCTTGGCGAACTGCCAGGCCCACATGCTGGACGCGCCGATGTAGCGGGCCTTGCCCGCCCGTACCACGTCGTGCAGCGCCTCCATGGTCTCCTCGATGGGCGTCTCGTCGTCCCACCGGTGGATCTGGTAGAGGTCCACGTAGTCGGTGCCCAGCCGGCGCAGGGAGGCGTCGATGCCGGCCAGGATGTGCTTGCGCGACAGGCCCCCGTCGTTGGGCCGGCGGCTCATCGGGAAGTAGACCTTCGTCGCCAGCACGTAGTCCTCGCGGCGCGGGAAGATCGAGCGCAGGACGTTCCCGGTCACGACCTCGCTCTCGCCCCGGCTGTAGACGTCGGCGGTGTCGAAGAACGTCACGCCCGCCTCGGCCGCCCGCCGGACGATGGGCTCGGCCTGCTCCTGCGGCAGCGCCCACTCCTGCCGGGCCGGATCGCCGTAGCTCATCATGCCCAGGCACAGCCGCGAGACCTTCAACCCCGTGTCACCGAGTCGCGTGTAATCCATACGCTCCACCTTATGGGTGAACGTACTGGTTAACCGATGTGTCGAACGGAAAGTCAGGCTTGTCCAAAAGCGGAAATGACCTTTACAGCGGTGGTGGCGATCGGGTCGATTAGAGGGACTGGAAGCGGGGTGCTCGCGACGCGCCCGGCCCGTGGGCAGGCCGGGCGGCGCGAGGGACGGTGGGGCCGCGGAGCGGGGGTGAGGTGGAAAGAGCGCACCGTAGGGTCCTCGCTTGGGCACGTTCCAAGGGGGACGCCTTGTCCTCCCCCAGGCGGGTGGGCGATCTGGGGCTGGTCGCGGGCGGCACCGCGTTGGCGGTGCCGGTCATGGGCGGGCTGGCGCAGGCCGGGCTGCTCGTGCCGGGGTCGGTCACGCTGCTCGTGCTGCTCGGGCTGCACGCCTGGTTCATCCTGCAGACCCCGGGCGGGCGGCTCGCCGGCTCGTGGTGGATCGTGGCCGTGCAGGCGTGGCTGACGTACCTGCCGCTTCCGGTGTTCGGCGCGGCCTGGACGCCGGTCAGCGGGCTGCTGGCCGGGGCGCTGCTGGTGATGGCGGCCCGGATCAGGTCGGCGGTGCTGGCGCTGCTCGCGCCCGCCAGCGGGCTGGTGCTGCTGGCCGCGCCCCAGCTCTCGGCCGTGGACGTGACCTGGGCGATCGTGGGGCCGCTGGCCGGGCTGGTGGAGTTCGCGCTGGTGACGCTGGCCAACCGGACCGAGCGGCTGGCCGAGGCCCGTACCGACGTCATGCGCAGGGCCGTGGCGCTGGAGCGCCGCCGCTTCACCCGCGACCTGCACGACCTGGTCGGCCACCGCCTCACCGTGCTGGTGCTGAAGGCGCAGCTCGTGCAGCGGCTGGTGGACGAGGGGGACGACGACAAGGCGCGGGCCGAGATGGAGCAGACCATCGAGCTGCTGCGCAGCCTGTCCACCGACGTCCGGGCGGTCGCGCACGGCCTGCGCAGCTCGGCGCTGGCCGCCGAGCTGAGCTCGGCGCGGGCGCTGCTGGAGTCGGCACGGGTGCGCTGCCAGATCAAGGTCTCCTGCCGCGACCTGCCGGAGGAGGCCGAGGAGGCGCTCACGCACGCGCTGCGTGAAGGTGTCACGAACGTCCTGCGGCACGCCGAGGCCCGCCAGTGCTCGATTCATCTCCTGGAGCGTGAACGGCTCATCCGCCTGACACTCCGTAACGACGGCGTGCGCACCTCGCGCCGCCCCGACGGCGCCGGGCAGGGCCTGCTCAACCTGGCCGAACGGATGGCCGGCCTGGGCGGATGGCTGGAGACGACGTCGTCGCGGGCCGGCCAGTTCACCTTCAGCGTGTACGTCCCACGAAAGAAATAATCCATTCCCGATGTATTGTGATGGATTCACAAATTAACTTTAAATAGGCATATTGAGCGCGTGTAGCGTGTAACTAGACCTCAAGCCTCCCGGGCGGCAATCTCGTAAGCACAACGCCTTGGAGGTCCCGCCCGATGGACAAGTACGAGCTCTACTGCCTGGTAGATCCGTGTTTCTACGACACGATCGAGCACACCACGGCCGACGACGCCGACTTCTCCTTCGTGCGCCGCTCGCTTCCCGACAATTGGGTTCACGAGCTTGGCGACCATTGGTCCTATTACGCACCGACCGGCGAGCTCCCGCTGCCGGCGCAGGGTTGGAAGATCCACGTCTCGGCCCGCGTGGACGAGGCCGAGAAGGCCATCGCCGCCGTCTGGGACTACTGCGTACCGCGCGGGATCGCGTTCAAGTTCCTGCGCGGCCCCGCGGTGCACGTCATGGTGAACTCCAAGGCCGCCTCCCGCGCCTCCAGCGGCAAGCTCATCACCGTCTACCCGCGGGACGAGGCCCAGCTCGAAATCGTGCTGAAGGACCTCGACGAGCTGCTGCACGACGTGCGCGGCCCGTACATCCTGAGCGACCTGCGCTACGGCGACGGCCCCCTGTTCGTCAGGTACGGCGGCTTCGCCGAGCGGCACTGCCTGTCGGAGGCCGGCGAGCGCGTGCTGGCCGTCGAGGACGGCGACGGGCGGCTGGTGCCCGACGTGCGCGGCGCCACGTTCTCGGTGCCGCCGTGGACCACGTTACCCGCCTTCCTGGAGCCCCACCTGGCCGCGCGCAACGCCGTGACCACGCTCGGGCTGCCGTACGAGATCGAGAGCGTGCTGCACTTCTCCAACGGCGGCGGCGTCTACCTCGGCCGTGACAAGGTCACCGGCGAGCGGGTCGTGCTCAAGGAGGCCAGGCCGCACGCCGGGCTCGACACGGCCGGCCGCGACGCCGTCACCCGCCTGAAGCACGAGCGCGACATCCTGGACCGGCTGGCGGGCCTGCCCGCCGCCCCCGAGCTGCGCGGCTACTTCACCCTCGGCGAGCACCACTTCCTCGTCCAGGAGTTCATCGACGCCACGGCCCTGCAGCGGCGCCTCGTGCACCGCTTCCCGCTGACCCGCGCCACCTGCACCGACGCCGACCTCGCCGAGTACACCGGCTGGGCGGTCGAGACCCTGGAAGCCGTCACCGCGGCGATCGCCTCCCTGCACGAGCGCGGCGTCGTCTTCGGCGACCTGCACCCCGACAACGTGCTGCTCGCCGAGGGCGGCCGGGTGGTGCTCATCGACTACGAGGTCGCCACGCTCGCCGAGGACAACGCCAGGGCCACCCTCGCGCACCCCGCCTTCGTCGCCCCCGCCGACCGGACGGGCGTGGAGGTGGACCGGTACGCGATGGCCTGCCTGCGCCTCGGCCTGTTCGCCCCGCAGTGCACGGTCATGGTGCCGCTGCACCGCGGCAAGGTCGCGCACCTGGGGAAGATCGTCAAGGAGACGTTCCCGGTGCCCGCCGAGCTGATCGACGACGCCGTGGCCACCATCGCGGGCGGCCCCATCGAGGAGGCCCCGCTCCCCATGCCGGGCGAGGCCCCCTGGCCCGAGCTGCGGGAGGCGATGGGCCGCGCCATCACGGCCAGCGCCACGCCCCACCGCGACGACCGGCTCTTCCCCGGGGACGTGGACCAGTTCCGCCCCGGCGGCGGGCTCAACCTCGCCAACGGCGCCGCCGGCGTGCTGTTCGCCCTGCACACCGCCGGGCTCGGCCCCTTCCCCGAGTACGAGCAATGGCTGCGCGAGCGGGCGTTGAACCCCGCTCCCGGCACCGGGCTCGGCCTCTACGACGGCATGCACGGCATCGCGTACGTGCTGGACCTGCTCGGCCACCACCAGGACGCGCACGACCTCATCGACATCTGCCTGCGCGAGGACTGGGAACGCAGTGAGTCCGCCCTCTACTCCGGCCTGGCCGGCATCGGGCTGAACCTGCTGCGCTTCGGCCACCCCGAGCAGGCCCTGCGCGCCGTGGAGCTGTGCGCCGAGCGGCTGGCCACGCCCGTCCCCGAGATCAGCGGCGGCACCAACCCGCGAGCCGGGCTCCTGTACGGCTCGTCCGGCCCGGCGCTGCTGTTCCTGCGGGCCTACGAGCACACCGGCGACAGCGCGCTGCTCGACCTCGCGGCCACCGCGCTGCGGCAGGACCTGCGCCGCTGCAAGGCCGCCGACGACGGCTCGCTCCAGGTCAACCAGGGCTGGCGGTTGCTGCCGTACCTCGACGAGGGCTCCGTCGGCATCGCCACGGTGCTGGAGCGCTACCTCGCCCACCGGACCGACGAGGAGCTGGCCGACGCGCTGACCAAGCTGAAGCTGGTCGGGCGCTCCCGGTTCTTCGTCCAGTCCGGGCTGTTCACCGGGCGCGCGGGCATCATCGCCGCGCTCGCCCGCGACCCCTCGGCGGATCACCTCGTCAAGGGGCTCAGGTGGCACGCGCTGCCGTACGGGGACGGGCTCGCCTTCCCCGGCGACCAGATGCTGCGCCTGTCCATGGATTTCGCGACCGGAACGGCGGGGGTGCTCTTCGCCCTCTGCGCAGCACTGGGTGACCAGCGGGCCCACCTGCCGTTCCTGGAGGCCGCATCCCCCGAGCGGCCTGCTCCCGACGATACCGAGGAAGGAGGTGTACACCATGGTTCTTCTTGACCTGCAGGGTCTGGAGGCTCCGTCGGCGACCGACGTGGCCAGCGGCGGCAGCAGCCTGACCGTCGCGACGTGTGGCAGCCACACGCCGAGCAACCTGAGTGTCGCGCTCTGCCACTGAGCAGAATGACATTCGGAACGACATAGGGTCCCCGCGCCGTTCGTGGAGGCGCGGGGACTCCGTCTACGGTACCGACGAAGGAGGCCCCGGTGCGGGCAGGAGACCGGCTCGTCCTCGGCACGCTGCGGCGCGGCGGGCCCTGGCCGGTCGTGCTCACGGCGCTCGCGGTCGCCGGAGCGGCGGCCGAGCTGGCGGTACCGTACGTCATCGGCCGCACCGTGGACGTCCTCGTCACCGGCGGGCCGGACGGCCGTTCCTGGCTCGTCCTCTGCGCCGGCGTCGTGGCCGCCGTCCTGCTCTGCGAGAGCCTCGGCGTCTGGGCCCGCGGCGCGAGCTGCGCCCAGGCCGCCGCCACGCTCCGGCTCGGCGTCCTGAACCACGTCCTCGGCACCGGGCCCGCGGCCACCCGCCGCTTCCCGGCCGGCGAGCTCGTCACCCGCGCGGGACTCAACGCCGAGGAGACCGGCCGCGCCCCCGAGACCCTGACCAGCGCGCTCGCCCTCCTCGTGCCCACGGCGGGCGCCCTGGTCGCGCTCACCCTCATCGACCCGATCCTGACGCTGACGCTCGGGCTGGGCGTCGTGGCCATCCTCTTCGTCCTGCGCGCCTTCCTGCGGGCCACGACCTCGATCTCCGGCGGCTACCAGGAGGTCCAGGGCGAGATCGCCGCCCGGCTGGTGTCCGCGCTGGACGGCGCCCGCACCATCGCCGCCGCCGGCACCTCCGGGCAGGAGACGCGGCGGGTGCTCGTGCCGCTCGCCCGGCTGCGCGCCCACGGCATGGAGCTGTGGCGGGCCAACGCCTCCGCCGCCGTCCGGGCCGGGCTGGTCGTGCCGCTGCTGGAGATCGCCGTGCTGGCCGCCGGCGGGCTCATGCTGGCCGCCGGGCGGCTCACCGTCGGCGAGCTGTACGCCGCCGCCCGCTACGCCGTGCTCGGCGCGGCGCTCAGCACCGCGCTCGGCCACGTCGGCGGCCTGGCCAGGGCGCGGGCCGCCGCCGAGCGCGTCGCCGAGGTCCTGTCCCTGACCCCGGTCGCCCACGGCGAGCGCGCGCTGCCGCGCCCGGCGGGCCCCGGCACCGTCGAGTTCCGGGACGTCGCCGCGGACGGCCTGACCGTCGGCGACCTCACCCTGCCCGGCGGGTCCGTGACCGCCGTCGTGGGACGCTCCGGGTCGGGCAAGTCGCTGCTGGCCGCGCTCGCCGGGCGGCTGGCCGACCCCGGGCGCGGCACCGTCCTGCTCGACGGGGTCCCGCTGCCCGAGCTGTCCCGCGCCGAGCTGCGCCGCGCCATCGGCTACGCCTTCGAGCGCCCGGTCCTGGTCGGCGAGACCATCGCCGACGCCCTCGGCGCGCCCCCTGAGCAGGCGGCGCGGGCGGCCGAGGCGGCGTGCGCGCGGACGTTCGTCGAGCGGCTGCCCCACGGCTACGCGACCCCGCTGCGCGAGGCCCCGATGTCGGGCGGCGAGCGGCAGCGGCTCGGCCTGGCCCGCGCCTTCGCCCAGGGGGAGCGGCTGCTGGTCCTCGACGACGCCACCTCCAGCCTGGACACCGTCACCGAGCGCCAGGTCTCCCGCGCCCTCACCACCGACCCGCTCGGCCGCACCCGCCTCATCGCCGCCCACCGCCCCGCCACCGCGGCCCGCGCCGACCAGGTGGTCTGGCTCGACGGCGGCCGGGTACGCGCCGTGGGCACCCACCACACGCTGTGGCGCGACCCGTCCTACCGCGCCGTCTTCCAGGAGTTCCAGGAAGCCGCTTCCCCGGATGAAAGCTCGCTCCGGCCGGAGGGCGCTTCGGACGCGATGCCCGGGAGGTCCCGATGAGCGCCGCGCGCGAGGACCGGACGGACGTGACGAACCAGACGAACCAGACGGACCCGGCGGCGCCCCCCGGCTTCTGGCGGGCGTTACGGCGCGACCCGCGCGCCCTGGCCCGCATCGGCCTGTGGTCGGTGCTGGAGGCCGGGCCCGCGTTCCTCATCGGCCACGCCGTGGCCCGCGCCATCGAGGACGGCTTCGCCGCGGGCGCCCCCGCCACCGGCCTGGCCTGGCTGGCCGGGCTCGGCCTGACGTGGCTGGTCGCCGCCGTGGCCGCCCGGCAGGTGGTGCTGGCCGTCGCGGCGGTGGCCGAGCCGTTCCGCGACGACCTGCTGGCGTACGTCGTCCGCGGCGTCCTGCGGCGCGGCCCGTTCGCGGACGGCAGCGCGGTGGACGGCAGCGCGGTGGACGGCGCGGCGGACGGCGGCGCGGCGGACGGCAGCGCCGCCGTGGCTCGCGCCGGGCTGCAGGTGGAGCTGGCCAGGGACGCCTTCGCCGCCGTGGTCACCACGGTGCGCGGGTTCGCGTTCACCGTGGTCAGCGTGGTGCTCGGGTTGTCCACCCTGGCGCCGCGGACGCTGGTGCTGGTGCTGCCGCCGTTCGTGGCCGGGCTGGGCCTGTTCCTGGTGTCGCTGCCCGCGCTGGCCCGGCGGCAGCGGGCGTTCCTGCTGGCCGACGAGCGGCTGGCCGAGGAGATGACCGCCACGGCGGGCGGCCTGCGCGACATCGAGGCGTGCGGCCTGCGGGACCGCGTGGCGGCCCGCCTGGCCGGCCGGACCGCCGAGCAGGCCGCCGCCGCCCGTGCCCTGGCCCGGGTGACCGGCGTCCGCACCGCGGCGCTCGCCGTCGGCTCCTGGCTGCCGGTGCTGCTGCTGCTCGCCGGCACGCCCTGGCTGCTGTCGTCGGGCGCGGGGGCCGGCGTGGTGGTGGGGGCGCTGGCGTACGTGACGCAGTCGCTCGCGCCCGCGCTCAGCGGTCTCGTGCAGGGGATCGGCGTCAGCGGTGTCCGGCTGGCCGCCGCGCTGCGCCGCATCGCCGCCGCCACGCCGCCGTCCGGCCCCGAGCCGGCCCGGGTGCGGCCGCCCACCGGCGAGCTGCGCCTGCGCGGGGTCGCCTTCTCCTACGGCCCGGGCTCGGCCCCCGTCCTCGACGGGCTCGACCTGACCGTCCCCGAGGGCGACCACCTGGCGGTCGTCGGCCCCAGCGGCGCCGGCAAGTCCACGCTCGCCCTCCTGATCGCCGGCCTGCTGCGCCCGGGCGCGGGCGAGGTCCTGATCGGCGGCGTCCCCGCCGAGCGGGCCGAGCACGCCGCCCGCGCCCTGATCCCGCAGGAGGCGTACGTCTTCCGCGGCACCGTCCTGGAGAATCTCACCTACCTGCGCCCGTCGGCCGAGCCCGCCGAGATCGACGCCTCCGTGGCGGCGATCGGCGCCCGCGAGCTGGTGGACGCGCTCGGCGGTTACGCGGCCGAGCTCGACCCGGCCGCGCTGTCGGCCGGGCAGCGCCAGCTTCTCGCGCTCGTCCGCGCCCACCTCAGCCCCGCCCCCCTCGTCATCCTGGACGAGGCCACGTGTCACCTGGACCCCGCCGCCGAGGCGCGGGCGGAGCTCGCCTTCGCCCGGCGCGGCGGCACGCTCATCGTGATCGCGCACCGGCTCACCTCAGCGCTGCGCGCCCGCCGCATCCTGCTCATGGACGGCGGCCAGACCCTGATCGGCACCCACGACGCGCTGGTCGAGTCCTCCCCGCTGTACGCGGATTTGGCCGGCCACTGGCACCCGGAGCCCGTGTCATGAGATTTCCCGACAACTACCCGCCCGCCGAACGCCTCCCCCTCACCGACCGCCTCCACGGCCACGAGGTCGCCGACCCCTACCGCTGGCTGGAGGACCCCGAGGACCCCCGCACCCGCGACTGGCTGGCCGCCCAGGACCGGCTCTGGCGCGCCTACGCCCAGCGGCTGCCCCTGCGCGAGCGCTTCCTCGCCCGGCTGACCGAGATGAGCGTCACCGGCATGGTCACGCCCCCGGTGTGGCGCGGCCGGCGGCGCTTCCACCTGTGCCAGTCCACCGCGCAGGAGCACCCCGTCCTCTACTGCGACGACCGCCCCCTCATCGACCCGATGGAGCTCGACTCCACCGGGCTGACCACGCTCGACGACTGGCAGCCCGACCAGGAGGGGCGGCTGCTGGCGTACCAGCTCTCGCGCAGCGGCGACGAGCGCGCCGACCTGTACGTCCGCGACGTGGAGAGCGGCGCCGTCGTGGACGGCCCGATCGGCGGCTGCCGCTACTCGCCGGTCGCCTGGCTGCCCGGCGGCCGGGCCTTCTACTACGTGCGCTTCCACGAGGGCGTCCACCTGCACCGGCTCGGCGTCCCCGAGGACGTGCCGGTCCTGCGCGCGGGCCCGGTCTCCTACGGCGTGCAGATCAGCCCCGACGGCCGCTGGCTGATCATCTCGGCGGGCGGCGCGGGCGGCAACTCGCTCTGGCTGGCCGACCTGGCCGGCCGCGACCCGGCCGATCCGCGGCCGCGCCCGATCCAGGAGGCCGCGCACGCCCGCACCGCGGGCGCCGTGGCCGCCGACGGCCGGCTCTACCTGCTCACCGACCGCAACGCGCCCCGGCGCAGGCTGTGCGTGGCCGACCCGGCCGAGCCGGCGATCTGGCGGGAGCTGATCCCGGAGGACCCGGAGGCGGTGCTGGGCGCGTTCACCGTGCTGGACGACGACCGGCTGGTGATCTGCCGCACCCGGCACGTGGTCGGCGAGATCGCCGTGCACCACGCCCGTACCGGGGAGCGGCTGGGCGAGGTGCCGCTGCCCGGCAGCGGCTCGATCGCCTCGCTCACCTCCCGCCCCGAGGGCGGCTCGGAGGTGTGGTTCTCCTACACCGACGCCGTCACGCCCGCCGAGATCTGGCGCTACGACGCCCGCACCGGTGAGAGCGGCCTGTGGTCGGCCGCGCCCGGCCGGGTCACGCTCCCGGACGTACGCAGCCACCACGTCACCTGCACCTCCGCCGACGGCACCCGCGTGCGCATGGTCGTCGTCGCCCGCCCGTCGGCGGGCCGGCCGCGCCCCACCATCCTCACCGGGTACGGCGGCTTCGGCCTGCCCCTCACGCCCGGCTACGCCGCCGACTCGATGGCCTGGGTCGAGGCGGGCGGCGTGCTGGCCGTCGCGAACCTGCGCGGCGGCGGCGAGGAGGGCGAGTCCTGGCACCGCGCCGGCATGCTGGAACGCAAGCAGAACGTGTTCGACGACTTCGTGGCCGCCGCCGAGAAGCTGATCGACGACGGCTGGACCACGCCCCGCCGGCTCGGCGTCTGGGGCGAGTCGAACGGCGGCCTGCTCGTCGGCGCCGCCCTCACCCAGCGGCCGGACCTGTTCGCCGCGGCCGTGTGCTCGGCGGGCCTGCTCGACATGGCCCGCTACCACCTCAGCGGCCTCGGCCCGACCTGGACCGGCGAGTACGGCGACCCCGACGACCCCGACCAGCTCGCCTGGCTGCTGCGTTACTCGCCCTACCACCACGTGCGCAAGGGCACCGACTACCCGGCGACGCTGTTCACGGTCGCGGCGGCCGACACCCGCGTGAACCCGCTGCACGGCCGCAAGATGTGCGCCGCGATGCAGTGGGCCGCCGGCGGGAACCGGCCGGTGCTGCTGCGGCACGAGCCGGACGTGGGGCACGGCGCGCGGGCGGTCAGCCGCTCGATCGGGCTGGCCGCCGACGTCCTCGCCTTCCTCGCCGACCGGACCGGCCTGGCCCCCTGAGCCCCAGGGAGCCGGGACCGGCCCCGGGTCAGATCCAGCCGGACTCCCTCGCGATGCGGATGGCGTCGATCCTGCTGCGCGCTCCCAGCTTGGCCGTCGTCTTGGACAGGTAGTTGCGGACCGTTCCCTCGGCCAGGAACAGCGAGGCGGCGATCTCCCCGATCGACGCGCCGTCGGCGGCGGCGCCGATGACGTCCAGCTCCCGCTGCGTCAGCGGCGCCGCGGCCGGCCGCATGGCGGCGATGGCCAGCTCCGAGTCGATGACCCGCTCGCCGTCGGCCACCCGGCGGATGCCGTCGGCCAGCCGGCCGGGCGGCGCGTCCTTGGCCATGAAACCCCGTACGTGCACGTCCAGCGCCCGCTTCAGCAGCCCCGGCGTGCCGACGCCGGTGAGGATGAGCACGCCGCACTCGGGCAGCTTCTCGTGCAGCTCGCCCGCGGCGGCGAGCCCGTCCATGCCGGGCAGCGCGATGTCGATCACCGCGACGTCGGGCTTGCAGGCGCGGGCGACGGCCAGGATGCGGTCGCCCCGGTCCACCTCGGCGACGACCTCGATGTCCTCCTCATACGCCAGCAGCGCCACGATGGCCCCTCGTACCAGGTTCATGTCCTCTGCGAGCAACGTTCGAATCACCGTTCGTCCTTGCGGTCGGCCGGGCTTACACGACGTTTGCGCCCCCTTAATCCTGACGCGCTGACCTGATCGTGAAAATCGTTCAGGATAAAACCGTCAAGCGTATTAAGGGGCCCTTTCTGTTCTACCAAGTAACCCGCGATTCGGGAGATGCTTCCAGTATGGAACCCCGCGTGCGGCCCCTCCCACCCGAGGACCGGGACGAATTCATGAAGGCCAATCCGTACAACGTCTTCGCCACCCTGGCCCGCCATCCGAAGCTCTACCAGGCATGGCTCGGCTTCGGCGGGGTGCTGCTCCACGGCACGCTGCCGGCCCGCGACCGGGAGCTGGCCATCCTGCGCACGGCCTACCACAGCCGCAGCGCCTACGAGTGGGCCCATCACGCCCGCATCGCGCGCGAGGCGGGCCTGACCGCGCTGGAGATCGACTCGGTGCGCCACCTCGACGCGTTGTGGTCGGTCGAGGACCGGCTCGTCCTCCAGGTGGCCGACGACCTGCACTACGGCGGCGACCTGACCGACGCCACCTGGGCGGCGCTGTGCGACCGTTACGACGAGCCCGGCCGGATGGAGCTGGTGGTGCTGGTCGCCCACTACCGGATGCTGGCGCTGGTGCTGCGGACGTTCAGAGTGGCGATCGAGGAGCGATGATCGTGACGCCCGGCACCGAGCCGATCGCGGCCAGCGCCTTGCCCGCGTCCGCCAGGCCGATGGTCCGGGTGACGAGCTGGTCGGGGTGCAGCACCCCGGCCCTGATGAGCTCCAGCATCCGCGGGTAGGCGTGCGCGGCCATGCCGTGGCTGCCCAGCAGCCGCAGCTCGTGGGCGATCACGCGCTCCATCGGCACCGGCGTGGGCCCGCCGGGCAGCAGCCCCACCTGCACGTGCCGGCCCCGCCGCCGCAGGCTCTCGACCGAGGCCGCGCAGGTCCGCGGGCTGCCCAGCGCGTCCAGCGACACGTGCGCGCCGCCCCTGGTCAGCTCGCGCACCTGGGCCGCCGCGTCGCCCGCCGCGCCGTTGACGAAGTGCGTGGCGCCGGCCAGCTCCGCCAGGTGCAGCGCGTCGGCGCTGACGTCCACGGCCACCACGCGCGCGCCGGCCGCCGTGGCGATCATGACGGCGGACAGCCCCACGCCGCCGCAGCCGTGCACCGCCACCCACTCGCCCGGCCGCACCTCGCCCACCTGCGCGACGGCGCGGAAGGCGGTGGCGAAGCGGCAGCCCAGCCCGGCCGCGGTGGCGAAGGCCATGTCCTCGGGGACGGCGACCAGGTTGACCTCGGCGTGGTCGATGGCGACGTACTCGGCGAAGGAGCCCCAGTGGGTGAAGCCGGGCTGCGTCTGCCGCTCGCACACCTGCTGCTCGCCCGCCGTGCAGGACGGGCACGTGCCGCAGGCGCACACGAACGGCGCCGTCACCCGCGCCCCCGGCCGCCAGCCGCGCACGTCGGGCCCGACGGCCTCGACCACCCCGGCGAACTCGTGCCCCGGCACGTGCGGCAGGGCCCTGATGTCGGGGTCGTGGCCCTGCCAGCCGTGCCAGTCGGACCGGCACAGCCCCGTCGCCTCGACCCTGATCACCGCGCCGTGCGGGGCGGGGGCCGGATCGGGCAGCTCGCGCACGTCGAGCTCGCCCCCGAAGATGTCAAACGCAACCGCTCGCATCTCATGAGCTTAGAGTGAGCGGCCGTGACCGGCGCAAGACCTGGTGGGGGCCGTCGTGGTGCGCGGTGCCCTGGTGGAGGTGTGGAATCCGCCGCCCGGGACAGTTAGGGGTGATGGGACAAGACTTGGACAAGGAGCGCTTCACCGAGGAGGAGTTCCGCCTCTTCGGCGAGCGCATCCGCGAGCAGCTCGGCACCCTTCGCGAGCTGCTCGCGCGCCCCGGCTTCGGTCAGGGACCCGTGACGATCGGCGCGGAGCTGGAGCTGTTCCTCGTCGACGAGCGGGGCCGGCCGCTGCCGCGCAACAGCGAGGTGCGTGACGCGCTCGGCGACCCCCGCGTGGTGCTGGAGCTGGGCCGTTACAACCTTGAGGTGAACCTCACCCCCACGACGCTGGAGGGCAAGCCCTTCGAGCTGATGAGCGCCGAGGTCCAGGACACCGTCACCAAGGTGGACGCCGCCGTCGAGGGCGGCGGCGCGGTGCCCATCGGCATCCTGCCCACGCTGGAGGCCGGCGACTTCACCGCCGGCGCCATGAGCGACCAGAACCGCTACCGGGCGATGAGCAGGGGCGTGCGGCGGCTGCGGCTGGAGCCGTTCCTGGTGCGGATCGACGACCTGGAGCTGGCGGTCGAGGACGTCATCCTGGAGAGCGCCAACACCTCCTGGCAGGTGCACATCCGCACGCCGCCGGAGCGCTTCGCCCGGCTGTTCAACGCCGCCCAGCTCGCCATCGGGCCGGTGCTGGCGGCGTGCGGCAACTCGCCGATCTTCCTCGGCCCGCGCAAGTGGGAGGAGACCCGCATCGCGCTGATGGAGGAGGCCGTGGACGACCGGGACGTGGCGCGGCCCGAGCGGCGCGACGGCCGGGTCACGTTCGGCTCCGACTGGGTGCGCGAGGGCGCGATCGAGCTGTTCGAGCGGTACGTGGACGACTACGAGCCGATCCTGCCCGACCTGTCCCGCGACGCCGAGCCGCACGAGGTGCCGGAGCTGCGGCTGCACCAGGGCACGATCTGGCAGTGGAACCGCCCCGTCTACGACCCGGCCGATGGCGGCCACCTGCGCATCGAGATGCGCGCCCTGCCCGCCGGGCCCTCCTGCGCGGACATGGCCGCGAACACGGCGTTCCTGCTGGGGCTGACCCTCTCGCAGGCCGAGCGCGACCTGACCGGCTACCGCTTCGCCGAGGTCTACCAGAACTTCTACCGGGCCGCCATGCACGGGCTGGACGCCAAGCTGTCGTGGCCCGGCTGGGAGGGCGAGCACGAGGCCGCCGACCTGGTGCTCCGGCTGCTGCCCGAGGCGCGCGAGGGCCTGCTGGGCGCGGGCGTGGCGCCCAGCGACGCCGACCGCGCGCTGGAGGTCGTGGCGCAGCGCACCCGGCTGCGCCGCACGGGCTCGGTGTGGCAGCGGGAGACGCTGGAGCGTTTCGGCGGCGACCGGGAGCGGCTGGTGCGCCGCTACCGTGAGCTGGCTTTGTCCGGGCTGCCGGTGCATTTGTGGCGTTGAGTCGCAACCATCCCCGTCCCCGCTCCGTCACACTTGGTAAAAAGACGGACAAGGAAGGAAGTTATGGCGGCGACGGGGATGGCACCGGCCGAGAAATCGATTTACGCCGTGAACCGGGCCACGGGGGGCGCGGCTGACGGAGCGGCCAAACTGACCGGGGAGATAGGCGCCGTCTCCGTGGACGCGGTGCTCGCCCACGCCAACCGGGCGGCGGTACGCAAGGGCGCGACGGCCGCCCTCGGCTCCATGCGGCCCAGGCCCGCCGAGTGGTACGCCTTCGACGCCGGCGACCAGAACACCGTCGACTGGTATCCGCAGGGACTGACCGGCAGCGGCGACTCCGGCGGGATGGGCGTGCCGGCGTTCGTGGCGAGCTGGTACTTCAAGCCGAAGACCGGCGAGCGCGGCATCAGGGTGACGTTCCTGAGCCCGCGCACGCTGAAGTACCAGCACGCGCTGCTGGTGCTGGCCGCGCCGGACGGCTCGTACCGGCCGATCAACATCCACGCCGGCGGCATCGCCATCGACGGCGACCTGCTCTACGTGGCCGACACGGCCAAGGGCCTGCGCGTCTTCGACCTCCGCCACATCCTCGACCTGCGCACCGCCCAGAAGGACCTCGGCGACCCCGAGCGCGTCGGGCGGCAGGGCGGCAGGTTCCACGCCTTCGGCTACCGCTACATCATCCCCCAGACCGACCTGTGGCAGCTCGCGCACAGCGGCCCGCACTTCTCGTTCGTCTCGATCGACCGCAGCGGCGCCACCGACAAGCTCATCGCGGGGGAGTACCGCGACAACGACCCCGGCGGCTGGGTGGCCCGCTGGAGCCTGCCCTTCGCCGGCGGCGAGCCCGCCGAGGCGTACGTGATGGGACGGCCCAGGATCCAGGGCGCCGTCTCCCAGGGGGACACCTGGTATCTCAGCCAGACGGCCGGCTCCGCCGGCAACGGCAAGCTGGTGGTGCGCCGCGGCGACGCGGTGCAGACCAGGCCGTTCCCCATCGGCCCCGAGGACCTGACCGTCCAGGACGGCAAGCTGTGGAGCCTGACCGAGTTCAAGAACAAGCGGGTGATCTTCGGGGTGAGCCTGTAGAGGCCGCTCAGCGGGCCCGGTCGTAGACGAGGGACAGGGTGCCGTGCTCGCCCGCGGCCTGGGCGGCCAGCGTCCAGCGGCCCGCGGGCAGGCCGTCGTCGAACAGGCGCGGCCCGCCCCCGAGGAACACCGGGAAGACCGTCAGCGCCAGCCGGTCCACCAGGTCGGCCGCGAGCAGCGCCTTGATCACGCTCGCGCTGGAGAGCACGAGGATGTCGCCGCCCTCGGCCGCCTTCAGGTCCGCGGCCACCTCGGCGGCCGGCTTGTCGGCGATCGTCGTCCGCTCCCACGGGGCCTCGCCGAGCGTGCTGGACAGGACCACCTTGTCGGCGCCGACGAGCCACCTGGCGAAGCCCTCGTCGCGCGGGTCGGCGCCCTCCGCGCCGATGACGGTGGGCCAGAAGCCGAGGAAGCCCTCGGCGTTGACCCGGCCCAGCAGGGCCGTGCTCGCCGTGCTCCACAGGCCGGTCAGGTGGTCGCGGGCGACGTCGGTGACGGCGTAGGGCATCACCCAGCTCATGTCGCGGGGGTCGTCCGGCCGGGCGTAGCGGCCGTCGAGGGACAGGCTCATGTTGGTGACGATCCTGCGCCCGCCGGTCTGCTGGGTCATGTCGTGCTCCTTGCCGTGGTGTCGGTGGTGTCGGTGGTGTCGGTGGTGTCGGTGGTGTCGCCGGTGTCGGTGGTGTCGCCGGTATTGGCGGTGTCGCCGGTGCCGGCGGCGAGGACGGCCGCCAGCTTGTCGAGGCTCTGCCCGAAGCCGATCTCGACGCCCGCGACGAAGTCCGCGGAGTCGATCGTGCTGTCGGTGATCCGGAAGTGGACGTCGAGCCGCGTGCTGGCACCGGTGGGGCACAGGCGGAGGTCGACGTGGGAGGTGAAGGCCGGGGCGCCGCCGGGGAGCAGCGGGGAGGAACGGTAGGCGAGGCGCTCGCCGGGACGCGCGTCCTCGACGACGCCCTCCGCGCGCCCGGCGACCGGTTCGGTGCTACCGGCGTCCCCGGCTTCCCCGGCTTTGCCGACGTCCCCGGCGTCCCCGGCTTCCCCGGCTTTGCCGACGTCCCCGGCGTCCCCGGCTTCCCCGGCTTTGCCGACGTCCCCGGCGTCCCCGGCGTCCTCGGCGTCGCGGTACTCCAGGACGACCCGCCCGCCCGGCCGCGCCTCGAACACGAGCTCCGAGACGCGCAGGTCGTCGGGCGCCCACCAGGCCGCCAGCAGCGTGGCCTCGGTCAGGTGGCGCCAGACCAGCTCGGGAGGCGCCGCCAGCGACCGCGTGAACGTGAACACGCGGCCGTCGGCCCATCCCGGCCGCCGCGCGGCCAGTCGCTCGGCGTCGAGGCCGGCGCCGTAGCGGTCGTAGGTCTCGCGCGGGCCGCCGGCCCGGTCGGCGGTGTCGGCGAGCCGGACGAGCGCGGCCGCCAGGTCCCGCAGGGGGCCGGGGCGCAGGGCGTAGACGCGGCGCTGGCCGGAGCGCTGTGAGGTGACGACGCCGGCGCGTTCGAGGGTCTGCAGGTGCTTGGTGGTCTGCGGCTGGCGGGCACCGGCGAGCTGGGCGAGGACGCCGACCGGGCGGGGCCGCTCGGCCAGCAGGGTCACGAGCCGCCATCGGGCCGGGTCGGCCAGCGCGGCGAGGAGTACGTCCACGAGCAGAAGTATTCACCAGAGCGAATATTCCTGTCAACGAATAACTTGGACCGGTTCTCTGGAACGGGAGGACCTTCCGAAGGAGCGCGTCAGCCGGCCAGGTGGCGGAGCAGGACCTCGCGGTAGCGGGCGTCGAAGGCGTCGTAGCGGGCCCGCAGCTCCGCCCCCGGCCACCCCTCCGGCAGCAGCTCCGGCGGCAGCAGCGGGTCGGCCAGCAGGTGGCGCAGCACCGCGGCCGACACCAGGAAGCCCTCCGCCAGCCCGTCGGCCTCGGCCCGCTCCAGGGCCCGCTCCAGGCGGCGGGCCTCGGCCGCCCAGCCGTCGAGGTCCCACAGCAGGGGAGTGGGGTCGCCGTGCGGGCGGCCGTCGATGAGCGTGCACTGCGCGGTGACGACCTCCGGCCAGGCCCGTACCAGGTTGGCGGGCCGCATCCAGGTGCCCTCGCGCAGCTCGCCCAGGCGCAGGGCGATCATCGCGTGCCGCAGCGCGGCGCGGTCGGCCGGCGCGCGCCGCTCGGCGGTGACCACCGCCACCTCCCACGTGCCGTCCCACGGCCTGGTGTGCGGGTCGCGGCTCTCGTCCTGGCGGGCCTGCCGCTCGACCAGGCGCCGCGAGAGCGTGTAGAAGCCGTCGTCCTGGACGAGGTCGCCCGCCGCCACCATGCGCGACAGGGCCACCCGCACCGTGCCCTCGGCGATGCCGAACAGCGCGCCGATGCGGACGAGCTGCCGGGCCGGCAGTCGCGGCGGATGGCAGCCCAGCAGCGCGCTGAGCACGGCCGAACGGGCACTCAGGGTGTTACGCTCTTCCATCGCGTGTCGAGTATATGTAACACTCGCGTCATGGGGCGCTATCTCATCGAACCCTTCGACCGCAGCGACCGCAGCGACCGCTACGCCACCGAGCGCTACCAGGGCGCGGCCGGGCGCAACTGGTGGTCCTGCGACCCGACGCTGCGCCTGCTCATGCGGCGCCACCTGGGTGACGGCTACGCCTGGGCCGAGCCGCACCTCGACCGGCTCGGCGCGCTCATGGGCGGGCCGGTCGCCGCCTGGGCGGAGGAGACCGACCGCAACCCGCCGCGGCTGGAGAAGTACGACAAATGGGGCAGGGACGTCAGTGAGGTCGTCATGCCGCCGTCGTTCCACGCCGCCCGCCAAGCGCTCATGGCCGACAACTTCACCTCGCCGGCCTTCGCCGCCGAGGCCCGCGCCCACCACGCCGACCCTGCCGCGCTCGCCGCCGCGTGGACGTACCTGCTCGACCAGGCCGACATCGGGATGGGCTGCGCGCTCGGCACCGGCGGCGACATGGTGGTGCAGCTCGCCGAGCGGCACGCGCCGCCGGACGTCCGCGACCGGGTGCGGGAGATCTTCGCCAACGGGTACTACTCCGGCGAGGCCGCTCAGATGCTCACCGAGCGGACGGGCGGCTCCGACCTGGCGGCCCTGGAGACCACCGCCACGCCCGCCGGGGACGCCTGGCTGCTGACCGGGTTCAAGTGGTTCGCCTCCAACGCGAACGGGTCGGCGTTCGTGGTGCTCGCCCGGCTGCCCGAAGGGGCGGTGGCGCCGTTCCTCGTGCTGTGGGAGCGGCGGGACGGCAGCCGCAACGGCGTGCGCATCCGCCGCCTCAAGGACAAGCTCGGCACCCGCTCGGTGGCCTCGGGCGAGGTCGAGTTCGCCGACGCGGAGGCGTTCCTGCTCATGGACCGGCCGGAGGGGGAGGGCGCGGGCACGGGTTCCGGCTCCGGCTCGGGGCTCGGCACCATGATGAAGCTCACCAACGCCGCCCGGCTCGGCGTCTCCATGATGGGCGTCGGCGTGGCCCGCCGGGCGCTGGTGGAGTCGCTCTGCTACGCCGCCGCCCGCGAGGCGTTCGGCCGCCCGCTCATCGAGCAGCCGCTGATGCGCCGCAAGCTGGCCGAGCTCATCGTCGAGGTGGAGGCCGCGCAGGCGCTCGTCTTCGACGGCCACCTCGGCCCGCGCCTGCGGCTCGCCCCCGCCCTGATCAAGCTGCGCGCCTCCCGGCTCGGCGTCACCGCCGCCAGCGACGCCGTCGAGATACACGGCGGCAACGGCTACATCGAGCAGTGGCCGGTCGCCCGCCTCCTGCGCGACGCCCAGGTCAACCCGATCTGGGAGGGCGGCGACAACATCCTCTGCCTGGACGTGCGCCGCGCCATGCTGCGCGAGAACGCCCACGAGCCGTTCCTCGACCGCCTGCGCGCCGCCGCCACCTCCGACCTCGTCCACGCCCGTATCGACGACCTGACCAAGGCCGTCACCGCCTGGTCGGCCCTGGACCCCGCCGTGGCGGAGGCCCGGCTCTACCCGCTCGCCCAGTTCATGGCCGACGTGTACGCCGCCGCGCTGCTGGAGGAGCAGGCCACCTGGGGCCTGGACGACGGCCGCAAGGCCCTGGTCGCCCGCCTGTACGCCGAGGCCCACCTGGTGGACCGCGGCCCCTTGCGCGGCATCGACGCCCCCGCCGACGACCCCTTCGACGTCCTCGCCGCCGGAGCCCTCACCCGGTGACCCCGCTCAGCCGCCGTCCACTCCCTCGGCGAACAGGTCGTGGGCGGTCCGGGCGGTCATGGCGCGGGTGAGCCAGGTCTCCAGCTGCCGGACGTCGGCACAGCCGGTGATCCGGGCCTGGAGGTCGTCGGTGACCTTCAGGCCCCGCGCGCCGAGCGCGAGCAACACCATCCTCGCCGCCTCCCGCACCTCACCCTCAGCGATGCCTTCGGTCCTCCCCTCGGTCCTCCCCTCGGCGATCCCCTCCGCCTTGCCTTCCTCGCGGCCGCGGCCGTAGTGCTCTCGTGCGAACGGGCTGTAGACCGGCCAGGAAGTGGACGCCATGATTTCCTCCAGGAGGAGTCGGACCTCGGACGTGGCCATGCACCGATGGTTCCACGACGAGCGCGCGGAGTGATGGCGTATCGATCAATGGCCCGGATGCCGTGGGGGACGTACGCTCGGCACGTTGCCCGACCGCGTTTCTGGAGGAGGGCCGGATGACCGTACGCGTGGAGCGCCAGGGGTCCGTCACCACCGTGGTGATCTGCCGGCCGGAGGCGCGCAACGCCGTCGATCGCAAGACCGCCGACGCGCTCGCCGACGCCTTCCGCGGCTTCGAGGAGTCCGACGCGCGCGTGGCCGTCCTGTGGGGCGAGGGCGGTACGTTCTGCGCGGGCGCCGATCTCAAGGCGCTGGACAACCACGTCGGCGAGGAGGGCGACGGGCCCATGGGGCCCACCAGGATGCGCCTGAGCAAGCCCGTCGTGGCCGCCGTCGCCGGGCACGCCGTGGCGGGCGGCCTGGAGCTGGCCCTCTGGTGCGACCTGCGGGTGGCGGAGGAGGACGCGGTGTTCGGGGTCTTCTGCCGCAGGTGGGGCGTGCCGCTCATCGACGGCGGCACCGTGCGCCTGCCCAGGCTCGTCGGGACGTCCCGCGCCCTGGACATGATCCTCACCGGCCGGCCCGTCGGCGGGCGGGAGGCGTACGAGATGGGGCTGGCCAACCGGCTCGTCCCCACCGGCGAGGCCCGGCGACGGGCGGAGGAGCTGGCCCGCGAGATCGCCCGCTTCCCGCAGACCTGCCTGCGCGGCGACCGCATGTCCGTGCTGGAGCAGGACGGGCTCGGCGAGGAGACGGCCCTGCGCAACGAGCTGCGCCACGGGCTGGTGTCGCTGCCCGAGGCGGCGGACGGGGCGGCCCGCTTCGCCGCGGGCGCGGGCCGGCACGGCGACTTCGGCACCGGCGCTCCCCAGAACGGCTGAGCGGGGGAGGCCGATTGTCGGGGGCGGCACGTATCGTGATCCCATGCCTGAGATCGAGGTCGCCGGCCGCGCGGTGCGCATCACCAGCCCCGACAAGGTGGTCTTCCCGGACAGCGGGCACACCAAGCTCGACCTGATCCGCTACTACCAGGCCGTGGGCGAGGGCGCGCTGCGGGGCGTGCACGGGCGGCCGATGGTGCTCAAGCGGTTCGTGCACGGCATCGAGGAGGAGGCGTTCTTCCAGAAACGGGCCCCCGCCAAGCGGCCCGACTGGATCGAGGTCGCCACGCTGAAGTACCGGTCGGGGCTGAGCGCCGAGGAGGTCGTCTGCACCGACCTGGCGCAGCTGCTGTGGGTGGTCAACCTCGGCTGCGTGGACCTCAACCCCCATCCGGTACGCGCCGACGACCTGTCCCGCCCCGACGAGCTGCGCATCGACCTCGACCCCGTGCCCGGCGTGGAATGGGCCGACGTGCTGCGCACCGCCCAGGTGGCGCGGGAGGTGCTGGCCGACCACGGGCTCGTCGCCTGGCCCAAGACGTCCGGGTCGCGCGGGTTCCACGTCTACGCGCGCATCGAGCGGCGCCGGCCGTTCGCCGAGGTCCGCAAGGCGGCCGAGACCGTGGCGCGCGAGGTCGAGCGGCGCGCCCCCGACCTGGCCACCAGCCGCTGGTGGAAGGAGGAGCGGCACGGCGTGTTCGTGGACTTCAACCAGAACGCCTACGACCGCACCGTGGCCTCCGCCTACTCGGTGCGAGCCGTGGCCGACGCCCGCGTCTCCACGCCGCTGACCTGGGACGAGGTGCCGGGCTGCCGGCCGGAGGAGTTCACGATCGAGACCGTGCCCCGGCGGCTGGCCGAGCGCGGTGACCCGTGGCAGGACATCGACCTGCACGCCGGCTCCCTCGACGGGCTGCTGGAGCTGGCCGAGGAGCTGGGGCCCGCGCCCAGGCCGCCCAAGGGCGCGGGGCGCAGGCAGCAGACCATGCCGGTCATCGAGATCGCCAGGGCCGAGCACAAGGACGAGGCCCTGGCCGGGCTGGAGCGGTGGAAGGCCCGGCACCCGGAGGTCGCGGCCCGGCTCGAACCCGCCGACGTGCTGGTGGACGGCATGCGGGGGCGCAGCAGCGTCTGGTACCGGATCCGGGTCAACCTGCAGCACGTGCCCGAGGGGGAGCGGCCGCCGCAGGAGCCTCTGGAGGTCGACTACGACCCCTGGAGACGGGACTGAGGCCGCCGGTTACGCCCTCCTCCGGCGGGGCTGAGGCCGCCGGTTACGCCCTCCTCCGGCGGGGCTGAGGCCGGTTACGCCCTCTGGTGACGGGACCGGCGGTTCCTCGGGTGGGCCGGTCGTCCCGCGGCGCCCCTCGGCGAAGGGCCGCCCCTGGGCGGGAGCGGCCCTTCGCGCTGGTCGTGGTCGCGTCGCCGGCCGTCCGTCAGCCGTCGCCGGTCGTCCGTCGGCCGTCGTCGGCGTCGTCGGTTGTCGTCAGTCGCGGGTCGGGTGTTCGTAGCCGTCGTCGCCGCCGTACACGCGGGCGTCCGGGTCGCGTTCCGGCTGGTTGGCCGGGCTGGTGGGGGAGGCGGTGTGCTCGGTGGCGAAGTCGCCCGAGTCGTCGGAGTCCAGGGAGGCGCGCACCCGGGGGTCGCCCGCCGCCCGGTCGGCCGCCGCGTGGTCAGCGGCCGCGCGGTCGGCGGCCGCCCGGTCCTGGGTGGTGCCGTCCTGGGTGGTGCCGTCCTGGGTGGTGCCGTTCTGGGTCGTGCTGTTCCGGGTGGTGCTGTTCCGGGTCCGGTGGTCGTCGGTCTCGCGGTCGCTGGTGCGGCGGTCGGCGGTGGTCATATGGTGGATGGCCTCTCGGTCGTCGGTTCTGCGGTCAGTGGTGCGGTCGGTGGTGCGGCCGGTGGTGGCGGGGTCGGCGGGCGGCGCCAGGTAGTCGTGCCAGGTGATCGTGCCCGCCGGCGTCGCGTCCGTGGTGAGGGCGCCGTCGCGCTGGGCCGCGTACAGCCGGCCAGGGAAGCGGATCGGCAGGCAGAGGCGGTGCGGGCTGCGCAGGCGGCACCACGTACGGGCCAGCTCGGCGTGGCCGAGCACCTGCGGCCCGCCGAACTCCACCGCCGCGCCCAGCGGCCCCTCGGCGAGCAGCCCGGCCGCCCGCGCGGCCACCTCGCCCGTGTGCACCGGCTGCATGAGCACGGTCGGGTCCACCGGCAGCACCGGGAACGCGGCGAGGTCGCGCAGCCGCCGGTGCAGCCACTGGTGGAACAGCGTGCTGCGAAGCACCGTCCAGCCGAGCCCGCTGCCGGCGACCAGCCGCTCGGCCTCCAGCTTGTCCTTGAGGTGGCCGACGGGAGCGCGGTCGGCGCCCACCATCGAGGTGAGCAGCAGGTGCCCGACCCCGGCCTCGCCGGCGGCGAGCAGGAGCAGGCGGGTGCCAGGGACGTCCACGGCGCCGCGCCCCTTGCGGCCGCTGGTGGCCAGGTGCGCGACGGCGTCCATGCCGGCCACCGCCTCGGGGACGCCGTGCCCGGAGAACAGGTCGCCCCAGACCCACTCGACGTTCCCCCGGCTCTCCCTCCTGGTACGGCTCAGCGCCCGCACCTGGTGCCCCGCCCTCACCAGCGCGGGCACCAGCGCCCTGCCCAGCATGCCCGTGGCTCCCGTGACCAGAATGCGCATGCCGGCCCCCTACCCCTGATTCCGCGCGACTGACATGACCGCGGCGGAGCGGGGTAGGGCGGGCCCCTATGGCGCGAATCGCATCTGAGGACCTGATCGAACGGCTGGCCGAATGGGGCGTGGACACCGTGTTCGGCCTGCCGGGCGACGGTATCAACGGCATCATGGAGGGGCTGCGGCGCCACCGCGACCGGGTGCGCTTCGTCCTCGTGCACCATGAGGAGGCCGCGGCCTTCATGGCCACCGCCTACGCCAAGGCCACCGGCAGGATCGGCGTCTGCCTGGCCACGTCGGGGCCGGGCGGCATCCACCTGCTCAACGGCCTGTACGACGCCAAGCTCGACCACGTGCCCGTGCTGGCGATCACCGGCATGCAGGAGACGTCCGTGCTGGGCACCGGTTACCAGCAGGAGGTCCACCTGGACAAGCTGTTCGCCGACGTGGCCGAGTACAACATGATGATCACCAACCCGGGGCAGCTCCCGTCGCTGGTGGACCTGGCGATCAGGACGGCGTACGCGCGCCGCGGCGTCGCCCACCTCACCCTGCCCAACGACCTGCAGGTGGCCGAGGCCGACGCCGACCCCTACCAGCACGTGGGCCTGGCCCGGCCGCCGCAGACCGCGCCGGTCTACCTGCAGCCGCCCGGCATCCCCCGCCAGGAGGACATCGAGTGGGCCGCCGAGGTGCTCAACCAGGCCGAGCGGCCGGCCATGCTGGTCGGGCAGGGCGCGCTGCACGCCCGGCGGGAGGTGCTGGCGGTGGCCGAGGCGCTGGGCGCGCCGGTGGTCAAGACGCTGCCCGGCAAGGCGGTCGTCCCGGACGATTCGCCGTTCACGACGGGCGGGATCGGGTTGCTCGGCACCCGGCCGAGCGAGGAGCTGATGGACGAGGCGGACGTCCTGTTCATGGTGGGCACGAACTTCCCGTACTCGAAGTACCTGCCGGAGCCGGGCAAGGCGCGGGTGGTGCAGTTCGAGGCCGATCCGGTCAGGGCGGGGGCACGCGTGGCGACCGACGTGCCGGTGGTGTGCGACGCCAGGGAGGGGCTGGCCGCGCTGCTGCCGTTGCTGACCCCGCGGCAGGACAACGCCCATCTGGCGAAATATCAGCAGATGATGGAGAAGTGGGGTTCGGACATGCGGGCGCTGGAGAACCCCGACCGCGACCCCATCGCCCCCCAGTACGCCGTCTCCGTCCTGGACGACCTCGCCACCGACGACGCCATCCTGACCTGCGACAGCGGCACCATCGCCACCTGGGCGGCCCGCCACTGGACGATCCGCGGCGCGCGCGAGTTCTACCTGTCGGGAACGCTCGCCTCGATGGCCAACGGGCTGCCGTACGCCATCGCCATGCAGCACGCCTACCCCGACCGGCAGGTCATCGCCTACGTCGGCGACGGCGGCTTCTCGATGCTCATGGCCGAGTTCCTGACCGCGGTCCAGCACCGGCTCCCGGTCAAGGTGATCATCAACAACAACAACTCCCTGGGCCAGATCCTGTGGGAGCAGATGGTGCTCGGCTACCCGGAGCACGGCGTGCGCTACGCCGCGCCCGAGGCGGACTTCTCCGCCTGGGCCCGCTCGTGCGGCGGCTTCGGGGCGAAGGTCGGCAAGGCGGTGGACGTGGTCCCGGCGATCAGGGAGGCGCTGGCGCACGATGGCCCGGCACTGGTGGACATCGACGTCAACCCCAACGAGCCGCCCATGCCCGGCAAGGTCTCCTACGACCAGGCCAAGAACTTCGCGCAGGCGTTCCTCAAGGGCCAGCCGCACCGCGCGGCCATCGCCAGCACGCTGTTCAAGGACCGGATCCAGAAGCTGGGGGACTGACCTGGCCCAGCGCGCGGGCGATCCGCCCCGCCGCGTGCAGCAGCGGCTCGACCAGGCGGGGCAGCTCGCGGGCGCGGCGCGAGGACAGCACGATCCCCAGCGCCGCCACGGCGCGCCCGTCCACGAGGATGGGCGCGGCGGCCGAGCAGGAGCCGAGCGTCATCTCCTCGTAGGTGAGCGCGTACCCCTGCGCCCGGACCGTCGCCAGCTCCCTGGCCAGCCGGCCGGGCTCGGTGATCGTGTGCGGGGTGGGCCGTTCGAGCTTGCGGGCCAGGTAGGACGAGACGAACCAGTCCGGCTCGTGCGCCAGCAGCGCCCGCCCCACGCCGGTCGGGTGCATCGGCAGCCGGCCGCCGGTCCTGGAGACGATGGGGACGGCCCGGCGGCCGTAGACCTTGTCCACGTACAGCACCTCCATGCCGTCGCGGATCGCGAGGTGCACGTTCTCGCCCGTCGTGCCGAACAGCTCCTGCAACCACGGGTGCGCCAGCCCCACCAGCCGGCCCGGGGCGAGCTGGCCCAGCTCCCACAGCCGCAGCCCCACGCGCAGCCGCCCGTCGGGGCCGCGGGCCAGCGCCTGCCACTCCTCCAGCTCGGCGACCAGCCGGTGCGCGGTGCTCAGCGGGACGCCGCCGCGCCGGGCCAGCTCGGTCAGCGTGAGCTGCGGATGCTCGGCGTCGAACGCGCCGAGCAGGGCCAGCACCTTGGAGGTCACGGTACGGCCGGGCTCGCGGGATCCACCTGCCACGGGGACAATCCTGCACCAGGATTCCACTGAGTGGAAGCGAGGGCTCGGCGTCGGCACGTCCGGGGCAGCATGCTTCCCCTCATGCGAACTCAGGTCGGGATCATCGGCGCGGGCCCGGCGGGCCTGCTGCTGTCTCATCTGCTCCACCTGCGGGGCATCTCCTCCGTGGTGCTGGAGCGGCGCAGCCGCGACTACGTCGAGCGGCGGGTACGGGCCGGCGTCCTGGAGCAGGGCACCGTGGACACCCTCATCGAGGCGGGCGTCGGCGAGCGGATGCTGCGCGAGGGCCTGCCGCACCACGGCATCGAGCTGCGTTACGGCGGCGCGGGCCACCGCATCGCCTTCGAGAAGCTGGTGCCCGGCCGGGCGATCACCGTGTACGGCCAGCAGGAGGTCGTCAAGGACCTCATCGCGGCCCGGCTGGCGGTCGGGGGAGACGTGCGCTTCGAGGTGGAGAACGTGGCGGTGCACTCCCTGGAGTCCGAGCCGTACATCACCTTCGGCGACGGGGAGCGGCTGGACTGCGACGTCATCGCCGGTTGCGACGGCTTCCACGGCGTGTCGCGGCCGTCCATCCCCGAGGGGGTCCTGACCGTCTTCGAGCGGGAGTACCCCTTCGCCTGGCTCGGCATCCTGGCCGACGTCGCACCCTCGTCCGAGGAGCTGATCTACACCAGGACCGATCGCGGCTTCGCGCTGCACAGCATGCGCTCGCCCACCGTCAGCCGCTTCTACCTCCAGGTCCCGGCCGACACCCGGGTGGAGGACTGGCCGGACGAGCGGATCTGGGACGAGCTGCGGGCGCGGCTGGAGAGCGTGCCCGGTTTCACGCTGACCACCGGCCGGATCACCGAGAAGGGCGTCACGCCGATGCGCTCGTTCGTGACCGAGCCCATGCAGTACGGCCGCCTCTACCTGGCCGGGGACGCCGCCCACATCGTGCCGCCGACCGGCGCCAAGGGGCTCAACCTGGCCGTGGCCGACGTGCGGGTGCTGACCGAGGCGCTGGCCGCGTACTTTGCCGACGGCTCGACCGAGCTGCTCGACGGCTACTCGGCGGCCTGCCTGAAGCGGGTGTGGCGGGCGCAGCACTTCTCGTGGTGGATGACGACGCTGCTGCACACGTTCGAGGACGAGGACGCCTACGGGCGGCGGCTGCAGCTGTCCTACCTGGACTACGTCACCTCGTCCGAGGCCGCCGCCACGACGCTCGCCGAGAACTACGTCGGCCTGCCGTTCGCCGGCGGGCCATCGTCGGATGTGCTTTAAGGTGTTTTGGTGGTTTTTGAGGATGGTTGGGCTACCGCGCCCCTTCGCTGGCTGATGAACACGCTGGGCCACGCCCAGCTCGCCCGCCTGGCCGCCGAGCCCGGCCTGGTCGCCGCCGTGGACCAGCACGCGGCCGACCTGCGGGACGCCATCCCCCTGGACCGCGAGACCCTGGGCGACTACCTGCTCGGCTTCCTCGACGAGCTGCGCCGGCGCGGCTGGACCTTCACCGGCGAGCCGGACGCGCCGTCGCTGCGGCTGACGGCGGTGTGCTGGCTCGCCCGCGAGCACGGCTTCCTGAGCGACGAACTACCCGCCTGACGCCGCCGGCCGGCCGCCCGCGTGGCACGCCCGCGTGGCACGCCCGCGTGGCACGCCCGCGTGGCACGCCCGCGTGGCACGGCCGCCCGACGCCGGCCGGCCGCGACGGGTGCGGCCGGCCGGCGGGGTGGGCCCGCGGCCCGGCGGGTGGGCGTGCCGGGCGGCGGGCCGTCGAAAGGGCCGCCGGAAGGGCCGCCGGAAGGGCCGGCCGAGACGGGCGGTCAGTTCGGCGGCAGGTCCGAGCGGTGCGCTCCCGGAGGCGTCGCCATGCCGGAGGCCCCGCCCCCCGCCGTCATGCCGGAGGCCCCGCCCCCGGCCGCCGTGCCCCGCGCGGTGCCGATGGGCGCCGTCTGCTCGTCGCTCATCGACGCGGCGTCCTGGCGCCCGCGCTGGTACGCCTCGGCGTGCGCCCTGGCCTGCGGCGCCTCCGCCTCCATCCGGCTCAGCCAGCGCTCCCAGCGCTGCTGCATCGGCCGGACCAGGCCGCCCCCGAGGCCGATGGCCAGGATGGCGCCGATGGTGGCGAGCACCGTGACCAGCACCGGAGTGGTGACGGCGGTGGCCACGCCGATCTGGTTGAGCGCCGCGATGATGCCCAGCGCCCAGATGAACACGGCGGCGGCGGTGGCCAGCCAGCGACCGTACGACAGCCCGCCGAGCGCGCCGCCGACGATGTCCTGGACGCCCTTGGCGAGCGCCCCGGCCACCACGATGATCACGATGGCCACCAGTGCCTTGGGCAGCCAGGCGACCACGCCGTTGAGCAGCGCCGAGATCGGGTTCGGCCCGAAGACGCTGAACGCTATCTGCAGGGTGACCAGCACGATCGCGTAGAAGACGATCCTGGCCAGCAGGCTGCTGGCGTCGTACTTGCTGCGTTCCAGCCAGCGGCGCACGCCGCTGCGCTCGACCGCCCGGTCGAACCCGACCCGCTCCAGGATCTTGTCGACCACCTTCTCCAGTGCCTTGGCCACGATGTACCCGATGATGAGGATCACCAGGAAAGCGACCAGTCTCGGAACGAACGTCGCGATCGACCGCCAGGCGTCGGTGATGCCCTGGCCTATGTTGATGTCCACGCTTTCCTCCCCCGAGGAGCCAATGCCTCGGCGCTACCCGGGCTGTAACGGATCATGCACGGAGGGACACCAAAACTCCGCACGACCCGACAATTCGCCCAGAACAAAAGACCCGCGGCCGGGTGGCCGCGGGTCTGAGGTGGAGCGTGGTGGACGATACTGGGATTGAACCAGTGACCTCTTCCGTGTCAGGGAAGCGCTCTCCCGCTGAGCTAATCGTCCGTGTGGAGCCGGGACTCAGAGCGGAAGACGGGATTCGAACCCGCGACCCTCACCTTGGCAAGGTGATGCTCTACCACTGAGCCACTTCCGCGCGATGTGCACTTATGTTAACGGATCCCGAAGGGTCCGCTGTTCAGCGAGGTGGAGACGGGATTTGAACCCGTGTAGACGGCTTTGCAGGCCGCTGCCTCGCCTCTCGGCCACTCCACCAGGAGTATCGCTCCGAGCGGAAGACGGGATTCGAACCCGCGACCCTCACCTTGGCAAGGTGATGCTCTACCACTGAGCCACTTCCGCGTGCGCCCCGGGCTGCGTGCACCGGGCCACGGGAAAACCATATCGTCTCCACGGAGTGCCTGTGCGCACTCGGCGGCCCGGAGCGCGAAATTCACGGGATCAGCCGTACGTCCTTCGTCATGACGAACGCGATCCGGTGGCCGAGCTGGATCTGGTGGTAACGGGTCGTGCCGGTCGTGGTGACGTGCCGGGACGGGCTGAAGGAGCCCGCCGCGTAGTAGGAGCCGGTGACCGTGTCGCCCACCGTGTACGTCTCCCCGGGCCCGATCCGGTACTGCAACGGCGTCAGCGGCTGCGCCGTCGCCCGCGTGTAGGCCGACTTCTCCGGGTACGCCCGCCCGTACACCTTGGTGCCCGCCTTCAGCGGCGTGACCAGCGGGCCCTTGGCGGGCACGGCGACCGGCCGGCCGGGCGGGTTGTGGAACCACGCCTTCTGGCCCAGGTACCAGATGGCCGTCCAGTCCCCCTGCCGTTGCGCGACGGCGTAGCGCTGGCCGGTCGAGGCGCGCGCGGCGTGGTCGTACACGCTGTAGGTGCTGGGCTTGTCGCCGTGCTTGCCGGTGTCGGTGACCAGGGCGGCGCTCTCGGCGGGCGCGGTGTGCAGCCAGACGGTGGCCGCGCCGTGCGGCGGGCAGTCCTTGCCCGCCTTGGTGGTGACGCAGCCGGTGAAGCGCGGGCGGTTGTCGTCGTACGACGGGCGGATCATGACCGAGTCGCCGTCCTTGACGCCTTTCAGCGGCTTGTCCATCAGCTCGAAGTAGTGGGCCCAGTCCCAGTAGGGGCCGGGGTCCTCGTGCATCTCGGCGACGGTCTTCGGGGTGGTGCCGGGGACGTTGTCGTGCCCCAGGATGTGAGCCCGGTCGAGCGGGACGCCGTGCTCGCCGGCCAGGTAGCGGACGAGCTTGGCCGAGGCCCGGTACATCGCCTCGGTGTACCAGGTCCCGCCCTTGGCCAGGTAGCCCTCGTGCTCGATGCCGATCGAGCGGGTGTTGACGTCCCAGTTGCCCGCGTGCCAGGCCAGGTCGTTGGTCTTGACGTGCTGGGCGACGTGCCCGTCGCGGGAGCGGATCGTGTAGTGCCAGCTCACGTACTTCGGGTTGCGGATCATCGAGGAGATGCCCTGGTAGCCGCCCTCGGTGTCGTGGATGACGATGTAGTCGACGGACCGGGCCCTGGACAGGCGGTCGTGGTTGCCGTAGTCGCGGTTCTTCTTCTTGCCGAAGCGTTTGTAGGCGGCGGGCATCCACTCGCAGGCCAGGCTCTTGGGGCACTCCACGGTGGCGGAGCGGCCAGGAGCGGCGGCGGCGGGCTCGACGGGCTCGCCCGGTTCGCCCGGTTCGGCGGGCTCGGCGTCCGGCGCCAGCGGCTCCAGCGGCTCCTCCGGGGACGAGGGGTCGAGCTCGCCGGCCGACTTGGTCCCCGGGAGGCGCAGGCCGGGCACGGGGTCGAGCCGCATCTCGTGGCCGTCGTCGGTACGCCGCCGTACGCCCTCGCGCATCACCGCGAACACCTCGTCGGCGAACTGCCGGGCCGTGGCGGGGTCGTCCGCGCCGGAGAAGCGGGCGATCGCGCCGTACCAGTCGGCCGGGTCGGAGCTGGGGGAGCCGCGGTAGGAGGCGAGCAGGGCGGCGCCGGCGCGGATGTTGGCCACCGGGTCGTCGCGCAGCGTGGCGGGCCCGGCGCCGATGAGCCGCCCGGCCTCGGGCAGCGTCGTGCTCGGCGGCCTGGCGGCGGCGCTCAGCGGGGAGGGGAGCAGCGCGGGCCGGGGCGGCATGGGCCGGGCGTCGTCGCCCCGGGCGTCCCCCAGCGCGTCGCCCACCGTGAGCGCGGCGGCGGGCAGGACGTCCACCAGGTGCATCGGCCCGTACCCGCCCGCCGTGCTGGGCCGCCCGGCGTGCGCGTCCCACCGCGAGCCCAGGTAGGCCACCCCCAGCAGCACGCTCTCCGGCACCCCGAACTCCCGGGCGGCGGCGGCGAAGTCGCCCTGCCGTCCGGCCGGGACCTCGCGGACGGAACCGGCGGCGGGGGCGGCGAGTGCGCCTCCGACGAGGACGGCGACCAGCCAGAGCGGCCGGCTCAGCCAGAGGTGCATGACATCTCCCCCGAAGAACGTCACGATGTGACTACTCACCGTAACTGTTCCCCGAAAGGGATGTGTCAGACGGGTCGGATGATACGCATGAGATCGGTGAGATCGGCCGCGAACTCGGCGTCCCAGTCGTCCGGCGCGAGATGCTCGGCAAGCCGCCGGTGGGCGGGCAGGTCGGCGCCGCGCCGCGCCCGGGCCGCGCCGGAGTCGTCGGTGAAGCGACCGTTCACCTCGGAGACCGCGAAGCCCAGCACGAACGTGCTCAGCAGCCGCTCGACGCGCGGCACGTCCGCGTCCGGCACGCCGGCGTCGATCAGCGCCTGGTAGAGCAGGTCGACCAGGCGCACCGCGTCGGGCGTCACCGAGGGCCGGCTCAGCAGCAGCGGGACGAGCGCGGGGTGCCGGTGGGCCAGGCGGCGGGCGCCCCAGGCGACGGCCTCCAGCCGCTCCTGCCACGTCCGGCCGGGGTCGCCGGGGGTGAGCTCGCCGAGCAGCCGGCCGACCAGCGCGTCGAGCAGCTCGTCCTTGTTGCGGAAGTAGCCGTACAGGGCCATCGGGGTCACCCCGACCCGCTCCGCGACCGCCCGCATGGACAGGGCATCGAGCCCGCGCTCGTCGGCGATGGCCATGGCCGCGTCGAGGATCTCCGGCTGCCGGGAGGTCTTGAGCTTCCGCACGGCCTCAGTCTACAGTGTAGAGCAGTCTACGGCGTAGACTGGAAGGGGATGCCATGCTGCACGCCAGAGGGCTGGTCAAGCGCTACGGCCCCGTCACCGCCCTGGACGGGTTCGACCTTCGCGTGCCGCCCGGCGAGATCGCCGGGCTGGTCGGGCACAACGGCGCGGGCAAGACCACGTTCTTCGAGATCGCCGCCGGGCTCCTGCGGCCCGACGAGGGCGAGAGCGAGGTCCGGGGCGAGGTGGGCATGGCCCCGCAGGGCCTGGCCCTCTACCCGAGCGTCACCGTACGCGAGACGCTGCGGCTGTTCGGCGGCCTGGCGGGCCTGCGCCGCCGCGCCCTGGCCGCCGCCGTCGAGTCCGTGGCCGGGGAGCTGGAGCTGGCCGGGGAGCTCGACCGGCGGGTCGCGCTGCTGTCCGGTGGCCAGCAGCGCCGCGTCCAGGCCGCCACCGCGCTGATGGGCGAGCCCGCCGTGCTCCTGCTCGACGAGCCCACGGCCGGGGCCGACCCCGAGACCCGCGCCGCGTTGCTGGCCGCCGTGCGCCGCCGGGCCGAGGCCGGCGCGGCGGTCGTCTACTGCACCCACTACCTGCCGGAGCTGGCCGAGCTGGGCGCCACGGTCGCGGTGGCGGCGCGCGGCCGGGTGATCGCCAGGGGTGCCGCCGCCGACCTGCTCAAGGACCTGCCCGGCGAGGTCCGGGTGGTCCTCGACGACGAGCGCGAGATCGCGCTCAGCACCACCGATCCCACGGCCGCCCTGGCCGGGCTGCTGCGCGAGCTGGACGGTCCCGTGCGCGGCATCGACATCCGGCAGCCGTCCCTCGACGACCTCTACCGGGAGCTGTCCCGTGGCCGGCGCTGAGCTGAAGGAATCGCTGCACCGGATCGCCGTCCTGGCCGGGCACAACGCGCTGCTGCGCCGCCGCGACCCGGCCCACCTGATCAGCTACCTGGTCATGCCCATGGTCCTCATGCCGGTCTTCCAGGCCATGGTGGGCGACGCCACGCAGGTGGCGACGGGGCTGCTGGTGATGTTCTCGATCCTGTCGATGGCCGACGTGGCCAACGCCACGCTGGCCGAGCGGGTCTGGCACACCTGGGACCGGCTCCGGGCGACCGGGGCCCGCGTCCCCGAGATCATGGCCGGCAAGGCGCTGCCGGTCCTCGCCGTGCTCGCCCTCCAGCAGGCCGTGCTGCTGGCGTACGGGGTGGCGGTGCTCGGGCTGCGCCCGCCGTGGCCGCCGTGGCCGCTCGTGCTGGCCGTGGCGGTCTGGTGTTTCGCACTGCTCGGGATGGGCACCGCGATCGCCGGGATGGTCCGTAGCCAGGGCGAGCTGTCCACGGTGTGCAACCTCGCCGCGCTGTCGGTCAGCGCGCTCGGCGGGGCGCTGGTGCCGTACGCGCTGATGCCCGGCTGGGCGCGCTCGATCGCGCCGGTCTCGCCCGGCTACTGGGCGACCACCATGATGCAGGCCGGCGTCCGCGGGGACGCGGCGGGCGTCGCCGGGCCGGCGGCCGTGTTGCTCGGCGTGGGCGCGGCGACCCTGGCGCTCGCCTGGTGGCGGGCGGCGCGGGGCTGGGGACGCGGGAGCGTGCGCTGAAAGAGTTAAAGCCTGCCCGATTTCGGGCAGGATGTTGGCGTGTCTCGTTCCCGATGCGTAGGGTCCTGCTCTGTGTCCACGGCACGGCATCCCTACGAGGACCTCATCGCGCACCTCACCCGGACGAGCCCGCTCGGCCCGGGAGAGGCGGCCCGCGTGGTCGCGGACGTGCTGGCGTACTTCTCGGAGTCCACCGAGCAGTACGTCCGCCGCCGCCACGGCGAGCTGAAGACGCGGGGCCACACCAACGATGAGATCTTCCCCAGGATCGCCGCCGAGTTACGCGGCCGCAGGGTGGCCGCGCCCGAGCTGTCGCTGCGGCAGCTCCGCAGGATCGTCTACGGATGACGGATGACGGACAACGGAACGAAGAGGAGACCTCGATGTGCGGAATCGTGGCCTACGTGGGCCCCAAGGACGCGGCGCCCATCCTGCTGGAGGGGTTGCAGCGGCTGGAGTACCGGGGCTACGACTCGGCCGGGCTCGTGGTGTCCAACAAGGGGCTGAAGCTCCGCAAGGTCAAGGGCCGGGTGGCCGACCTGGCCAAGGTCGTGCCGGCCAGGTTCAAGGGCGGGCTCGGCATCGGGCACACCCGGTGGGCCACGCACGGCGTCCCGAGTGACGAGAACGCCCACCCGCACCTGTCGGCCGACCAGCGCATCGCGGTCGTGCACAACGGCATCATCGAGAACGCCGGCGAGCTGCGCGCCAAGCTGGTCGCCGACGGTGTCACGTTCGCCTCCGACACCGACACCGAGGTCCTGGCCCACCTGATCGCGGCCGCGGCCGACGAGAACGACTCCCTGGAGGAGGCGGTCAGGAAGACGCTGAAGAGCGTCGTGGGCACGTACGGCATCGCGGTCATCGACGCCGAGCGCCCCGGCGAGGTGGTGGTGGCCCGCAACGGCAGCCCGATCGTGCTCGGCATCGGCGAGAAGGAGATGTTCGCCGCCTCCGACGTGGCCGCCCTGATCCGCTACACCCGCCAGGTCGTCCACCTGGAGGACGGCGAGCTGGCCGTGATCAAGGCCGACGGCTTCCACACCTTCTCCAGCGACGCCCGCGAGACGGCCAAGGAGCCGCTGACCGTCGACTGGGACGCCGGCCACTACGACACCGGCGGCTACGAGCACTACCTGCTCAAGGAGATCTCCGAGCAGCCCGAGACGATCACCCGCACCATGTCCGGCCGCCTCGACGAGCGTTTCCACGTCGCGCACCTGGGCGGGCTCAACATGGACGCCCGCGAGACCCGCTCGTTCCGCCGGGTGAAGATCATCGGCTGTGGTTCCGCGTACTACTCGGGGCAGATCGGCGCCCAGCTCATCGAGGAGCTGGCGCGCATCCCGGCCGACGCCGAGCCGGCCAGCGAGTTCCGCTACCGCAACCCGGTGGTGGACCCCGACACCCTCTACGTCGCGATCAGCCAGTCAGGCGAGACCTACGACACGCTCGCGGCCGTCCAGGAGCTCAAGCGCAAGGGCGGCCGGGTGATCGGCATCGTCAACGCGGTCGGCAGCGCCATCGCCCGCGAGGTGGACGGCGGCATCTACCTGCACGCCGGGCCCGAGGTCTCGGTGGCCTCGACCAAGGCGTTCACCTCCACCGCGATCGCCTTCGCGCTGCTCGCGCTGCACCTGGGCCGGGTGCGTGACCTGTCGCCGGCCGACGGGCGGCGCATCGTGGAGGGCCTGCGCCGGCTGCCCGGCCAGATCGCCGACATCCTCACCCAGGGCGACAAGATCGCCGAGCTGGCGCAGAAGTACGCGAACCACCCCAGCATGATGTTCGTGGGCCGGGTGCGCGGCTACCCGGTGGCCAGGGAGGGCGCGCAGAAGCTCAAGGAGATCTCGTACGTGCACGCCGAGGCGTACCCGGCCAGCGAGCTCAAGCACGGCCCGCTCGCGCTGATCGGCCCCGACATGCCGACCGTCGCGATCGTCCCCGACGACGAGCTGCTGGACAAGAACCTCACCACGCTCGGCGAGATCCGCACCCGGGGCGGCAAGGTGCTGATGGTCGGCCACCGCGAGCCGGAGGCCAAGCTGGCCGACGACGTCATCGTGATCCCCAAGAACGAGGTCGAGCTCGACCCCATCCTGCTCACGATCCCGCTCCAGCTCCTGGCCTACCACGCGGCGGTCGCGCTGGGCCGCGACGTGGACAAGCCGCGCAATCTCGCCAAGAGCGTTACCGTCGAGTAATGGACTCCGATTAAGCCACAATTCGCTCAGGGTAGTGTTATTTGGCTCTGGACGACATAAATTCGATACGTGCGGCAGTTCGACCAACAGCGGCCTAATCTCGCACGCATGTACGACTACATGCTCGGCGGGACGGACAACTTCGCGGTCGACCGCCTGGCCATCGAGCAGCTCGCCGAGCTGGTCCCGGAGGCGGTCCCGCTGGCCCGCGCGAACCGGGCCTTCCTGCAGCGTGCCGTGCGGTACGTGGCCGCCGCCGGGGTCCGCCAGTTCCTCGACCTGGGCAGCGGCCTGCCCACCCAGGGCAGCACGCACGAGATCGCGCACGAGGTGGACCCCGGGGCCAGGGTCGTGTACGTGGACCACGACCCGGTCGTGGCGGCGCACGCCAAGGCCCTGCTCGCGAACGTGGGCGGGGCCGTCTGCGTGGAGGCCGACCTGCTGGACGCCGACGACGTGCTGGCCAGGGCCGGCGCCTTCCTCGACCTCGACCAGCCGGTCGGCGTCCTGCTGGTGTCGATCCTGCACTTCCTGCCCGACTCCGCCCGCCCCGGGCGGGCGGTGGCCCGGCTGCGCGAGCGGGTCGTCCCCGGCAGCTACCTGGTGATCAGCCACGCCACCACGATGGGCCGGCTGGAGGACGAGGAGCGCGCGCGGGGCGTCTACCGGAGCTCGTCGGGCGGCGGGGCCGACCGGGCGCCGTCGGAGATCCGGGCGTTCTTCGGGGAGTTCGCCCTGGACCCGCCGGGGCTGGTGCAGGCCGTGGACTGGCGGCCGGACCGGCCGAAGCTCGTGGGGGACTGGGCGCTGCCGTCGTCGCTCATGGCGGGGGTGGCGCGGAAAATCGAGCGACCCAGTTCCGGGTAATAGGAACGAATAAAAGCGACAAATCACCAAATTTTGGGGTGCGGGGCCGAGCGCGTAAATGTGTATCTCTGCGTAATGTGTCAATAACTTGGAGCGAGGGGGTTCGCGGCTTCGGGGGGAGACACATGCGCCGTCGGCGGTTCCTGGCCTGCCTGCTGGCGGCGTCCGGCGTGGCGGCGGCCGGCACGGCCGCGGCGGGCTGCGGCGCCCAGCGCGTCGCCGGGCGGGCGGTGGGGCTGCGTACCCGCTTCTCGATCAACCCGGCCGGGCCCCGCTGGAGCTCCGTCGGGCAGGCGTTCGCCGGCGCGGCCCGCGCCGCCGGGTACGAGACCGGCACCGGTGCCAGGATCACCGTCAGCGGCCTGTCCGCGCTGTCCGCGGCCGAGCTGAACCACGGCCAGACGCTGCTCGACGTGGCCACGCCCCTCGCCCGGCTGGCCGGCGACGTCGAGGTCGTGGTGGTGCCCGACGACTCCCGGTTCAAGGACTTCGGCGACTTCGCCGCCCACCTGCTGGCCCGCCCGGACGGCACGCTGCTGGCCGGCGGCCCGCAGGGCGCCCCCGACCACCTGCTGTTCGGTCTGATCGCCAAGGGCATCGGCGCCGACACCCGGCAGGTCGACTACACCGGCTACCCCAGCGGCCAGGAGGCGGTGGCCGCGCTGCTGTCCGGCAAGGCCGTGGCCGCCGCCGGCGTGCTGGCCGACTGGGGCGAGAGCATCGGCAGGGGCCGGGTGCGGGCCCTGGCCGTCTCCTGCGCCCACCGCGTGCCCGAGGTGGACGCGCCGACGCTGCTGGAGTCCGGCGTGCGGGTGGACTTCGCCGACTGGGCGGCCGCCTTCGGCCCGGACGGCATGCCGGAGGAGGGCCGCGAGGCGGCCGTGCGGATGTGCGAGGAGGTGACCTCCTCGACCGGCTGGCTGGCCGCCTGCCGGGCCGCCGGATGGGTCTCGATCCCGCTCGGCGGCGACGACTTCCGGCTCTGGCTGGCCTCGGAGGTCGAGCGCACCCGGGCCGTCCTGAGCGACCTGGGGCTGCTCGACTCGGTTAGAGCCACAACCTGTTGGGGTAGTTGCGGGAATGGCCACTAGATGTAGGATCCTGCTCGTCGCTGGTTCGCCCCTCGGGGCGGAGTGAAAGGGAACCCGGTGCGATTCCGGGGCTGCCCCGCAGCGGTGAGCGGGAACGACCGCCGTCATGAGCACTGGAGCGATCCGGGAAGCGACGGCCAGTAGGAGCCGACGAGGCGCGCCCGCGAGCCCGAAGACCTGCCCGCGGCGTTGACTGTCCAAGGCCTCGAGGGAGGGCCGGGGGAGCGATGCGGCGTGCCCGCCTGCTTTCCGCGTGCCCTCCTGCCTGAGGAATGAGCTCGCGAGGAGAGCACGTGACGCAGATCGCCGAGGTTGGCCCGCGCCCGAACGCCGGGAACGCCGGGAACGCTGGTAATGCCGGGAACACTGGTAATGCCGGGAAGGCCGCCGAGCGCCGGCTGGCCATCGAGGAGGCCGCCGCCCGGGTGATCGTCGATCCGGCCAACTCCCGGGTCGCCGCCCGGCTGCTGGCCGAGGAGATCGCCGAGGAGGCGGCCGGCCACGGGGTGCGCTCGTTCTCCGAGTCGGTGGCCGCCACCCACGCGGCCGGGCTGGTGCAGGACCGGCTGGCCGCCTTCGCCGCCGCGCACGCCGCCGAGCTGGACGCCCTGATCGACGACGCGGCCGATGACCGTTTCGAGTATTTCGGTCTGCGCACCGTCTACGATCGTTACCTGCTGCGCCACCCCGAGACCCGGGCGGTGCTGGAGCGGCCGCAGCACTTCCTGCTCCGGGTGGCCTGCGGCCTGGCCGAGAGCGTGGCCGAGGCCGCCGAGCTGTACCGGCTCATGTCCACGCTGTCGTACCTGCCCAGCTCGCCCACGCTGTTCAACTCCGGCGCGCGCCGCCCGCAGCTCTCCTCGTGCTTCCTGCTCGACTCGCCGCGCGACGAGCTGGAGGGCATCTACGAGCGCTACGGCCAGGTCGCCCGCCTGTCGAAGTACGCCGGCGGCATCGGCATCTCCTGGACCCGGGTCCGCTCGCGCGGCTCCCTCATTCGCGGCACCAACGGCCACTCCAACGGCATCGTCCCGTGGCTGCGCACCCTGGACGCCTCCGTGGCCGCGGTCAACCAGGGCGGCCGGCGCAAGGGCGCGGCCTGCGTCTACCTGGAGACCTGGCACGCCGACATCGAGGAGTTCCTGGAGCTGCGCGACAACACCGGCGAGGACGCCCGCCGCACCCACAACCTCAACCTGGCCAACTGGGTGCCCGACGAGTTCATGCGCCGGGTCGAGGCGGACGAGATGTGGTCGCTGTTCGACCCGAAGGAGACGCCCGACCTCACCGACCTGTACGGGGACGCCTTCACGGCCGCCTACCGGGCCCACGAGGCCGCCGGGCGCCAGGTCCGGCGGCTCCCCGCCCGCACCCTGTACGGGCGCATGATGCGCACGCTCGCCCAGACCGGCAACGGCTGGATGACGTTCAAGGACGCCGCCAACCGCACCTCCAACCAGACCGCCCGCCCCGAGAACGTCATCCACCTGTCGAACCTGTGCACCGAGATCCTGGAGGTCACCAGCGACGCCGAGACCGCCGTCTGCAACCTGGGCTCGGTCAACCTGGCCGCCCACCTCGGCGGGGACGGCGGGGACGGCGTGGACTGGGAGCGGCTGCGCGGCACCGTCCGCACCGCCGTGCGCTTCCTCGACCGCACCATCGACCTCGGCTTCTACCCGACGCCCGAGGCGGAGGCGGCCAACAGGAAGTGGCGGCCGGTCGGGCTCGGCGTCATGGGGCTGGCCGACGTGTTCTTCGCGCTGCGGCTGCCGTTCGACTCGGCCGAGGCCCTGGAGCTGTCCACGCGGATCGCCGAGGAGATCGCGCTGGCCGCGTACGACACCTCGGCCGACCTCGCCGCCGAGCGCGGCCGGCACCCGTCCTACCCCGACACCCGCGCCGCCGGGGGCGTGCTGCACCCCGACCACTACCTGCCGTCCACGCCCCGCTGGGACGCGCTGCGCGACAAGATCGCGACGACCGGGCTGCGTAACTCCCTGCTGATCGCCGTCGCGCCGACCGCGACCATCGCCTCCATCGCCGGCTGCTACGAGTGCATCGAGCCGCAGGTGTCCAACGTCTTCAAGCGCGAGACCCTGTCCGGCGAGTTCCTCCAGGTCAACCGCTACCTGGTGGCCGACCTCCAGGCACGCGGGCTGTGGACGCAGGAGCTGCGCGACGCGATCAAGCGCGCCGACGGCTCGATCCAGGACGTCCCCGGCATCCCGGACGACCTGAGGACGCTCTACCGGACCGCCTGGGAGCTGCCGCAGAAGGCGCTCATCGACCTGGCCGCCGCCCGCCAGCCGTACATCGACCAGTCGCAGTCGCTCAACCTCTTCATGGCCAGCCCGACCATCGGCAAGCTCTCCTCGATGTACGCCTACGCCTGGAAGAAGGGCCTCAAGACCACCTACTACCTGCGCTCGCGCCCCGCGACCCGCATCGCCCAGACCACGGTGACGGCGACCCCCCAGGAGAGCGCCGTCGCCTGCTCCCTGGAGAACCCCGAGACCTGCGAAGCCTGCCAGTAAGAATCCGGCCAGTAAGGAGACCCCTGCCATGCTGCTCGACCCCGGAATGGACCTCACCCTCCGCCCGATGCGTTATCCGGGCTTCTACGAGCGCTTCCGCGCCGCCATCCGCAACACCTGGACGGTCGAGGAGGTGGACCTGCACACCGACCTCGCCGACCTGGCGAGGATGACGCCGCAGGAGCGGCACCTGATCAACCGGCTGGTCGCCTTCTTCGCCACCGGCGACTCCATCGTCGCCAACAACCTCGTGCTCAACCTCTACCAGCACGTCAACGCCCCCGAGGCACGGCTGTACCTCAGCCGGCAGCTCTTCGAGGAGGCGGTGCACGTGCAGTTCTACCTGACGCTGCTGGACACGTACCTGCCGGATCCGGACGAGCGGGTCAAGGCGTTCGCCGCGGTCGAGCACATCCCGTCCATCAGGGACAAGGCCGAGTTCTGCTTCAAGTGGATCGACTCGATCGGCGAGCTGCACCGGCTGGAGAGCGCCGACCAGCGGCGGCGGTTCCTGCTCAACCTCATCTGCTTCGCCGCCTGCATCGAGGGCCTGTTCTTCTACGGCGCGTTCGCGTACGTGTACTGGTTCCGCTCCCGCGGCCTGCTGAACGGCCTGGCCACCGGCACGAACTGGGTCTTCCGCGACGAGTCCATGCACATGGAGTTCGCCTTCAGCGTCGTGGACACCGTGCGCGCCGAGGAGCCGTCGCTGTTCGACGACGAGCTGGGCGAGCAGGTGACGGCCATGATGGAGGAGGCCGTCGCGGCCGAGCTGGCCTTCGCCGAGGACCTGTGCGGCGACGGCATGCCGGGCATGGGCGTGGACCAGATGCGCCAGTACCTGGAGTACGTCGCCGACCAGCGGCTGACCAGGCTCGGCCTGCCCCGCCGCTACGGCTCGGCCAACCCCTTCGCGTTCATGGAGCTCCAGGACGTGCAGGAGCTGGCCAACTTCTTTGAGAGACGTGTCTCTGCTTACCAGGTGGCGGTTGAGGGCAATGTGAGCTTTGACGAGACGTTCTAGATATTTGGGGGCATGAACGTGCAGTCTCCGGCGGACTGGCCGATTCTCGTGATCTCGGTGATCGGATCGATCCTCCTGGTGGAACTGTCCCGGCGGGTGCTGAACAGGATCGGGCGCAAATGGTCGCTCGCCCGGCACCTCGTGGAACGCTGCACGTGGCCGGCGTTCGCGGTGGCGGCCGTCGTCGCCGCCAACGTGGTGTTCGGGCCGGGCATCCTCGGCGATTCCACGCGGCAGCAGACCCTGGCGGGCGGCGTGGACCGGGTGCTCGGGCTCGCCACGATCGCGGCGGTGACCTGGCTGATCGTGCAGGCCACGTACGCGCTGACGGACGTCGTCCTCGACCGGCTGGTGCAGATCGAGGGCGAGCGCAACCGGCGGGCGCGGCGCATCATGACGCAGATCGCGCTGGTGCGGCGCATCGCCGCCGCGGTCATCGTGGTGATCGCGATCGGCGCGATGCTCTTCTCCTTCCCGGGGGTGCGCGCCCTCGGCGCCGGCCTGCTGGCCTCGGCCGGCATCGCCGGCGCCATCGTCGGCATCGCCGCCCAGCCCACGATCGGCAACGTGCTGGCCGGGCTCCAGCTCGCCTTCAGCGACGCGCTGCGGCTGGACGACGTGGTCGTGGTCGAGGAGGAGTGGGGGCGCATCGAGGAGCTGACGCTCACGTACGTGGTGCTGCGGCTGTGGGACGAGCGGCGGCTCGTGCTGCCGGTCAACTACTTCACCCAGAACCCGTTCGAGAACTGGACCCGGCACGGCAGCCGGGTGCTGGCCGTGGTGTACCTGCGGGTGGACTGGTCGGTGCCGGTCAAGCGGCTGCGCGAGGCGCTGTACGAGTTCCTGCAGGCCAACCCGCTGTGGGACCAGAAGGACTGGACGCTGCAGGTGACCGACGTGCTGCCCAACGGGCTGGTCGAGCTGCGCTGCCTGATGAGCGCGGCCGACTCGCCGTCGGCGTGGGACCTCAAGTGCGACGTGCGCGAGTTCCTGGTGGACTACGTGCGCGACAACTACCCGGAGGCGCTGCCCCGCTTCCGCGTCGAAACCCCGGAGAGCCGCGCCGGCGTCCCGGTCGCCGGTGACGTCCCGGTCACCGGGTAAATGGGTGGAACCCCGGATGATGATCCCTTTACCGTGGTCATGAGCTGCCACGCACGGCCCTGAAAGAAGAGGGCCGAGGGTCACGGCCTGGCCGACGGGATTGGCGCCCCCCGGCCGGACCCCGCCCACACCCCGGGCCGGCCCACGCCAGCCACGCCCGGGGTCCACCACCTCTTTTCCTCCTCTTGCTCCGGCCGTCGGGGCGGGCGGGCAGTAGCCTGGGCGGATGTTCTCGCCGTCAGGCCCGTCGTCGCGGGAGTTGGTGATCCAGGCGCTCTCCTCGGTCGAGCGCGGCTACGACCTGCTCGCCCCGAAGTTCGACCACACCCCTTTCCGCACCCCCGACGGCGTCCTCGACGCGACCGCCGGCGCGCTGCGGCGGCTCGGGCCGTTCGAGCGGGGGCTGGACGTGTGCTGCGGCACCGGCGCGGGCACGCGGGCCCTCCTGCCCCTGTGCCGGGAGGGGGTCACGGGCGTCGACTTCAGCGCGGGCATGCTGGAGCAGGCGCGCCGGGCGCGGATCGAGGGGGCCCTGGCCGAGGGAGAGCGGGCCGAGGGGGCCCTGGCCGAGGGGGCGCTGGCCGAGGGAGCGCGGCTCGAATGGGTGCGGGCCGACGCGCGGATGTTGCCCTTCGGCGCGTCCTTCGACCTGGCGGTCACCTTCGGGGCGCTCGGGCACTTCCTGCCCGCCGAGCGCCTGGCGCTGTTCGCCGGGGTGCGCCGCGCGCTGCGGCCCGGCGGGCTGTTCGCCTTCCCGATCGGCGGGCCGCCGCCGATCGGGTCCGCCCGGTACTGGGCGTTGCTCGGGTTCGACCTGGCCATGCGGGTGCGCAACGCCCTGTGGCGCCCGCCGTTCGTCATGTACTACGGCACCGGCTGGCTGGGCGCGGTGCGGGCCGACCTGGTCGCGGCCGGGTTCACCGTGACGACGGTGCCGCTGGCGGCGCTGGGCCGGCGCGCGGACGGCAGCCCGCGCTGCCGGCTCGTCCTCGCGCGCAGACCGTGACACCCGATCCGCTCCCCGGAGGAAGGGACGGTGATGTTAGCGATAACAGACGAGTGGCGGAGCGCCTGCAGCAACGTCGCTCACGCACCGGCGTCGCCGGCGTGGCCGTCGCCGCCTGCCTGGCCGCCCTGGCGATGGTGAACGCGGCCACCGCGCACGCCGCCGCGGCCGGCTGCCAGGTCACCTAAGTTCGGCCTCGGCGCTCCGGACAGCCGCTGGGTCAACGTCGGTGAGGTCAGCGTCGAGGGCGAGAGCGGGGGCGGCAACGGCTGGGTGATCCTCAGCGGCCACGACGCCGACGGCGCTACGGGGATCAACGGTCCGATGAACCGGTGGTACGGCGGCATGGTGCACGAGCCGGGGCACGCGTTCGGCCTGCCCGACGCGGCCTCCACCGACGGGACGTGCATGTCGGCCTCCTTCTACGGCTACCCGAGCTGCACCTTCGACCAGACCCAGAAGAACGGCATACTCAACGGCCCCTACGGCGCCTTCCTCTCCTGAACGGCGGGCACGGCGGGCACGGCGGGGGCGGCCCACTCGGCGTCGGTCATCCGGATCATGCGCAGCCCGATGACGCCCGAGCCGGCCAGGTACGCCAGCCCGCCGGCCACCGTCCCCACCCAGAACATCGGCGTGACGAGGACGCCGGCCAGCATGGCGAAGGGAGCCCACCACGGGACCCGGCGGTCGTAGGCCAGCGCCAGGCCCAGCAGGAGCAGCCCGGCCAGCCCGGCGAACCCCGGGATCTGGAAGCCGAGCACCGCCCCGGGGTCGGCCAGCGCCCGGTCGGCGAGCGCGGCGCCGGTCGCCGGGGGCAGCTCGCGCTCCAGCCGGGCGTAGAAGAAGTCGCCCAGCATGAGGGCGGAGAAGTTCACCACGCCCAGCAGCGCGAGGGCGCCCGCGAGGTGGCCGAGCAGCACCGCGCGCCGCCGTACGAGGTGGATCATGCCGATCACGCCCGGCACCAGCAGCACCCAGCTCCAGTGCAGGACCGCGGCGCTCAGCGACACCTGCTCCAGCTCCCGCCCGTAGACGCCCACCGTGTCGGCCTCGCCGCCCAGCCGCAGCGCGGGGTCGGCGAGGACGCCCGCGACGTAGAGCAGCGGAGCGGCGATGAGGCACGTTCCGGCGGCCAGGCGGCGGAAACGGATCGGATCGGACAACGGCGACACGGGACTCTCCTTCGTCGGCGGGTGACTGCCGGGCAAGGACGCTAAGGCGGTCGGCCCGCGGCGGTCGTCCACCTGCCGGACGATCCGGCCCCCGCGCCGATGCGAGTCCCGGCCGGGCGGGGACCGGCCAGACGCGGGAGTCGGCCGGACACGGGAGTCGGCCGGACACGGGAGTCGGCCGGACACGGGAGTCGGCCAGGCGGGGACCGGCCGAGCGGGTCAGCCGAGCGGGAGGCGCGCCCGCACCCGGTAGCCGCGGCCGCCGGGGCGCGGCCCCGCCGTCAGCTCGCCGCCGTGCATCGCCACCCGCTCGCGCATCCCGATGAGCCCGTGCCCGCCGGGGTCGCCGTGCCCGCCGGGGTCGCCGTGCCCGTCGGGGTCGCCGTGCCCGTCGAGGTCACCGCCGGGGCCGGGGCCGGTGCCGTCGTCGGTGATCTCCAGGGTCAGCGCGGTGGGCGCGTGCGTGACGGTGACGTCCACGCGGCTCGCGCGGGCGTGCTTGAGCGTGTTGGTCAGCGCCTCCTGGACGATCCGGTAGGCCGACAGGTCCAGCGCGGGCGGCAGCGGCCCCGGCCGGCCCCGCACGTCCAGGCCGGCCGCCACGCCCGTCTCCTCGACCTGCCCGACCAGCGCGGCCAGGTGCGCCAGCCCGGCGGGCGCCGCCTGGACCCCCGTCCCGCCGGGGTCGCGCAGCATGCCGAGCATGAGCCGCAGCTCCTCCACGGCCTGGCGGCCCGCCCGCTCGACGCCGAGCAGCAGCTCGCGCTCGCGCCGCGCCTCCCGGTCCAGCATCGTGCGCACCCCGCCCGCCTGCAGGATCATCAGGCTGACGCTGTGCGCGACCACGTCGTGCAGCTCGCGGGCGATCCTGGCCCGCTCCTCGGCCACGGCGTGCCTGGCGCGCTCCTCCCGCTCGGCCTCCAGCCGGGAGGTCTCCTTCGCCAGGCGCAACGTCCGGTCGATCTGGCGGCGCAGCAGGATGCCGCTGAGGTGGGCGACGCCGACGAAGATGGCGCTGATCAGCACCTCGGCCACGTCGTTGTACTGGAGGGTCTGCAGGGACAGGTAGGCGAGCAGCGTCGCGGCCAGCCCGGCCGCGCCACGGCGGCTGCGCGGCTCCGCCGCACCGGCCACGGTGTGCACGAGGATCAGCGTGGAGTAGAAGTGCCAGGCCGGATAGTAGAGGCCGCCGGTCACCGCCCGGACGCCCGCGCCGAGGGCCACCAGCGCCAGCAGCGCGCCCACCGGCCACCGGCCGCGCACCGCCAGCAGCGCCCCGGCGGCGACGGCGCCCACGGCGAGCGGCACCGGATGGCGGATCTGGCCCGCCTCCAGCCCCTGCCGCCCGAACGACTCGACCTGCCCGGCCACCGCCACGGCGAGCGCGAGCAGGACGTCCATCCGGCTCGGCCGCCATCCGCCGGGCAGCCGGACCCGCACGCGGCCCGTCATCCCGCCCCCGGCCCGTCAGCTCTCGCCGGGACGGACGAGGCCGGACTCGTAGGCCAGGATCACCGCCTGCACCCGGTTGCGCAGCCCCAGCTTGTGCAGGACCTGGGTGACGCGGCTGCGGACCGTGGCCTCCCCGATGCCCGCCGCGCGGGCGATCTCCCGGTTGGCCAGCCCCCGCGCCATCAGCAGCAGCACCTCGCGCTCGCGCTCGGTGAGCGTGCCCAGCTCGGGCGGCGGCACCGGCACCGGCCGCGCGGCGAAGGACGCGATCACCCGCATGGCCACCGCCGGGTCGATGAGGCCGTCGCCGGCCGCGGCGACCCGGATCGCCTCGACCAGGTGCTCGGGCGGCGAGCTCTTCAGCAGGAACCCGTTGACGCCGGTGCGCAGCGCCCGATGCAGGTTCTCGTCGGTGCCGAACGTCGTCAGCATCACGATCCTGGGCGCCGCCGGGTCGGGGAGCAGCGCGCGGGCGGTCTCCAGCCCGCCGAGGACCGGCATCGCGAGGTCCAGCAGCAGCACGTCGGGGCGCTCGCGCCGGACCACGGCGATGGCCTCGTTCCCGTCGGCCGCCTCGCCGACCACCTCCAGGCCGGCCGCGTTCTCGGCGACCAGCCGCAGGCCGGCCCTGATCATGGCGTGGTCGTCGGCGATGACCAGCCTGATCGTCATGACGGGACCCCCGGGTACGCGAGCACGGCCCGACCCTAGCCACCCCGGGAACGCGCCCGCCACCGCCGCCGCGCGGAGCCGCCCGCCCCCGGTCTCCGCCGTCCGGCGGAGCGCTCCTCCGCCGGACGGCGGACCACGCCTCCCGGCCACCACCGGCATGAAAATTCCATCCTTCACGCCGCCATTACGGCTCACCAGCCACGATCACCCGGCCTGGTGGCGGCTCCGCTCACCCGTACGCGCATCACCACGGCGTACGTTACCGCCGGGCCGAATCACCGGCCCTCATCCACCACTCTGGACGCCTCACGTACCCGCCCATAGTCTCCGTGCGCACTCCGCCGACATCGTGAGGAGAGATGAGGTTGGACTTGACACGTTCCAGAGCACGCCGCGCGGTCAGCTCCGTCGCCGTCGCCATCGCCGCGCTCGCGGCGCTCCTGCTCCCGGTCACCCCCGCACACGCCGCGTACGGCCCGGACCAGAGCGTGTACCTCACCGTGAACTCGAACGCCGGTCCCTCGATCATGCTCGCCCAGCTCACCGGCACGATCGCGTTCGACGACGGGAACACGAAATTCAAGTACGCGCTGCGCCTGTGCTGGGGCAGCGGCTCCTACCCCATGCCGAACCTCTACCTCGCGGTGAACGGCAGCACCTATCTCTACCCGTCACAGACAGGCACGACGACCGCTCCCCCCGGATGTCAGCTCTACCTGTTCCTGTACGACGGCGAATACACCCACTCCACCACCCTCCAGAACGTCACCCTGTACCTGACGGGCGGCTGGTTCTACCCCGGCAACACCTACAACAGCCGCACCAAGTCGGTGACCTACGACAACCCTTACAACTGACCCGCTGAAGGAGCACGACCCGCTGCCACCCGGCGCCCCGTCAGCGCGGGGTGGCAGCCGCGGGCCGGCCGGCGCCGCCCCGGCGCGGGCGGTCAGCGCAGGCACGCCAGCCAGCGGCCGTGCGCCGTCCAGCACTCGACGTCGCCGAACCCGCCGGCCAGGGCCACCCGGCGCAGGTCGGTCGCCGACACGGTGGCCCAGCCGAACCACTCACCGGTCAGCCGCCCGCGGCGCAGCCGGACGCGGTCGACCCGGCTGCGCGTCCCGGGCGGGGCGACCTCGGCCAGCACCGCGCCGCCGGGCCGGATGAGCTGCCTGACCCGGCGCAGCAGCGCCTCGGGGTGGCCGCCGATGCCGATGTTGCCGTCGGCGAGCAGGGCCGTCGCCCAGTGCCCGCTCCAGGGGACGTCGTCGAAGACGTCACGCAGCAGGGCGAAGCCGCCGGCGCGGCGGGTCAGGGCGACGGCGCGCGGCGTGACGTCGATGCCGAGCGCGTGGATCCCGCGACGGGTCAGCGCCGCCGTCAGGCGCCCGGGGCCGGAGCCGATGTCCAGCGTGGGGCCGGCGCACCGGCTGAGCAGCTCCTCGTCGCCGTCGATCGGCTCGAACCAGCGGGCGGTCTCCAGCGCGACGCGGGTGCCGTCCACGTACTCGATCTCGGCGCTCTCCCCGGCGAGGGCGTCCGCGTAGATCTCCCCGATCACCGGCCCAGCCCTTCCAGCACGGCGGCGAAACACGACCCGGGCGCCTGGGCGGCCACCGTGGCGGCGTCGGCCGCGGTGTCGACGTCGATCAGCTCAGGCAGCAGCCGGACGGACAGCCCGGCGCGTTCGAGCCGGTCGAGCTGGAGCTTGCCGGTCTCCGGATGCGACATGGGCACCCCCAGGACCAGCTCCGGGCCGGGCCGCCGCAGCCCGAGCAGCCAGAAACCGCCGTCGGCGGCCGGGCCGAGCACCGCGTCGTGGCTGTCCAGCGCCTCGCCGGCGGCGCGCAGCAGCTCGGGGGTGACCTGCGGGGTGTCCATGCCGATCAGGACGGCGGGCCCGGGGCGCAGCCGGTGGGCGTCGGAGAAGGCCGCCGCCAGGCGCTCGTCCAGGCCGCCGCCGCGTTGCGGGATCACCACGATCCCCGGCGGCAGCCAGCCGCCGGGCAGGCCGTCCAGGGCGAGCACCCGCTGGGCGGCGGGCGTCGCGGCGACGGCCCGCAGGCTGTCGCGGAGCGCGGCCTCGGCGAGCGCCGCGGCCTGGACCGGGCTGAACGGCGGGGTCAGCCGGGTCTTGACCTTCCCCGGCACCGGTTCCTTGGCGATGATCAGATACTGCGGGTGGTGATGACGCGGCATTACCCGTCCTTACGAGGTGCGGACAGCAGGTGCTCCACCGGCGCGGGCGGCGCGATGACGAGGAGCGCGCCGCCGGCCGGTGGACGTGTCGGAGATCGTTCTGAGGGTCATCGGAGTGCTTCCGCCCGCCGGGGACGGCGCGCGGCCCACCCGGCCAGTACGGCCAGCGCGGCCACGGCGTAGACGAGGGTGGCGGGGCCGCCGGGCGCCGCCGGTCCGGTGGCGTAGGCGACGGCGCCGGCGAAGGCCGTGCCCAGCCACTCCCACCGGCCGTCCAGCGCGGCCAGCGCGACGACCAGCAGCGCGTACCAGGAGTACCCCGGCGTGAACAGCAGCAGGAGCGCCCCGCTGACCAGCAGCGCGCCCCGCCACGGCCGCTCCGCGTCGCCGTGGCGGAGGACGGCCAGGACGGCCAGGGCCAGCAGCAGGACCGCGGCGACGGGCGCCCAGGAGTCCGGCAGGAGCAACCGCAGGACCGCGTACCGGTTGCCGCCGCCGTCGTAGTGCTCCTCCTGGAGGTAGCCGGGCAGGTAACCGGCCACCGAGGTGCCCGAGAGCAGCACGTACGGGACATAGGACAGCACGACCACGAGGGCGGCGGGCAGCACGACGCCGAGCGCCCGCCGCCACGCCACCCCGCCCGCGGCGTTCGCGAGCACGCCCGCCAGGGCGCCGGGCAGCGCCGTCGCGGGCAGCAGCTTGGCCGCCACGGCCGCGCCCAGGAACGCGCCCCGCCCGCGGACGGCGCAGAAGGCCACCACCACCAGCAGCACCCCGAGCATGTCCACGTGCGCGTTGTTCACGGCCTCGACCGGGACGGCGGGACACCACGCCCAGCACGCCGCCCGCCGCGCCCCCGCCGCCCGCCACAGCGCCAGCGACGCGAGGACGGCCATCGCCCAGCCGCCGAGCTGCAGTGCCTTGTGCCGGGAACCCTCCGGCGACAGCCAGTGGACCAGCAGGAAGTACCCCTGCGCGAGCGGCGGGTAGATCGTCGGCACCGTGGGGCGGTTGATCCGGGTGCAGCCGCCGCCGGGCAACGGCCACAGGCGCGCTTCCCCGCAGCCGGCGGGGAAGAGCCAGCCGTCGCGCAGCCCGGCGAGCGCCGGGTCGGCGGGCGGGCGGTCGTAGGGCGAGAGGCCGGCGGCCTGCACGCGGCCGTCCCAGGCGTACCGGAAGGAGTCGGTGCTGCTGCTCGGCGGCGCCGTCAGCCCGATCCCGGCCAGCGCGATCCCGCCGGCGACGACCAGCACGGCCGCCTGCCGCTCCGGCACCCGCCCGACCAGCCACAACGCCGCGGCGAACAGCGCCCAGCCCAGCAGGTACCAGCCCAGGGCGGGCGGGCCCGCCACCATCCTGGCCACGACGGCCGCCAGCGCGAGGAGCGCCGCCACGGCCGCTGACAGGTTCCGGCTCACAGCCCGCAGCCTGGCATCCCGCGCCCGCTCGCCGGCCGTCCTGGCGCCCGCCGTTCGAGCTCCGTAAGAACCCTTACGGATCGCGAACGTCGCTGTCCGGCACCACCCGGCCGGGCTACGGTCGGCGGCGTGAGAGTGATGGTCACCGGCTCGGCCGGTTTCGTCGGCAGGCACGTGGTCGAGGCGCTGGAAGCCGCGGGCCACGACGTCGTCGGTCTCGACCTGCGGACCGGCGCGGACGTCCGCGACCCCGGCCGGCTCGACGCGGCGCTGCCGGGCGTCGAGGTCGTCGTGCACCAGGCCGCCAAGGTCGGTCTCGGCGTGGACGTCTCCGACCTGCCCGACTACGCCTCGGCCAACGTGTACGGCACGGCCGTCCTGCTGGCCGCCATGGCCAGGCACACGATCGGCCGGCTGGTCCTGGCGTCCTCGATGGTGGTCTACGGCGAAGGACGCTACGAGTGCGCCGCGCACGGCCCGGTCAGGCCGGGCCCGCGCGCCGCGGAGGACCTGGAGCGCGGCCGGTTCGACCCGCCCTGCCCCCGGTGCGGCGAGCCGCTGGCCTGCGCCGCCATCGACGAGGACGCCCCCACCGATCCGCGCAACGCCTACGCCACCACCAAGCTCGCCCAGGAGCACCTGGCCGCCAACTGGGCCAGGGAGACGGGCGGCAGCGCGGCCGCGCTGCGCTACCACAACGTCTACGGGCCCCACATGCCGCGCGACACCCCCTACGCCGGAGTGGCGGCCGTCTTCCGCTCCGAGCTGGAGGCGGGCCGCGCCCCGAAGGTGTTCGAGGACGGCCGCCAGCTCCGCGACTTCGTCCACGTGCGCGACGTCGCCCGCGCCAACCTGGCGGCCGTGTCGGCACCCGTCCGGCCCGGCGAGCTGCGTGCCTGGAACATCGCCTCCGGCACCCCGCACACCGTCGGCGAGATGGCCCGCGCGCTGGCCGCGGAACGGGGCGGGCCCAGCCCGGTCGTCACCGGGGACTACCGGCTGGGCGACGTCCGCCACATCGTGGCCGCCCCCGGCCGCGCCGGGGCCGAGCTCGGCTTCCACGCCGAGATCGACTTCGGGACCGGCATGAAGGAGTTCGCCGGGTCATGACCGTCGATGTGATCCTGCCCTGCCTGAACGAGGAGGCCGCGCTCGGCTGGGTGCTCGGGCGCATGCCCGACGGCTACCGCGCGATCGTGGTGGACAACGGCTCCACCGACCGCTCCGCGCTGATCGCCCGCGAGCTCGGGGCCGAGGTGGTCCACGAGCCGGTGCGCGGGTTCGGCGCCGCCTGCCACGCCGGCCTGCTCGCCGCCACCGCCGATCTGGTCTGCTTCATGGACGCCGACGCCTCGCTCGAACCCGGCCAGCTGCCCCGGGTGACCGCCGCGGTGCTCGACGGGCGCTGCGACCTCGTCCTGGGACGCCGCATCCGGACGGCCGCGGGTTCCTGGCCCTGGCATGCCCGGCTGGGCAACGCCGTCCTCGCCGCCACGCTGCGCCGCCGTACGGGGGCGCCGCTGCACGACCTCGGCCCCATGCGCGCGGCCCGCCGCGCGGCGCTGCTGGACCTCGGGCTGACCGACCGCCGCTTCGGCTACCCCCTGGAGATGGTGCTGCGCGCCGCCGCGGCCGGCTGGCGGATCGCCGAGACAGAGGTCGACTACCTGCCCCGGGCGGGCGTCAGCAAGGTGACCGGCACCCTGCGCGGCACCCTCCACGCCGTCTCGGACATGCGACGGGTCATGACCGGCTCCCGCCCGCTCTCGCACGGGACCCGGTCGCGTGGGCGTCTGCGGCGCTCCTGATCCATCATCCGGTGACGAATGACATCTGTGGGTTTGGTGTGATGTTTGGTTTTCGAGAGGTAACTGAGAGTGTCGACGTGGGTACGTCTGCTCTCGTCCGACGACATTCGACATGAAATGAGAGCACGTGAACACCGATACTCGGCAAACCTCGGCAACGCGTCGCGGGCGGCTCGCCGCGGCGGTTCTGACCGGCGCTGTCGCCGGCGCCATGCTCCTTCCGCTGGGCACGGGGGTGGCGGCCGCGGCCGCGGGCTTCCCCGCCGTCCAGGCCGGCGGCCCGCGGCACGGCGAGAAGCCGCTCCTGCGCAACCCGCGCCTGCCGCGCATCAAGGTCATCATCCGTAACGACAACGAGTCGCGTAACTACGGCAAGCGGCACGGCCACCACCACGACAAGGTGGACGACCACGGCGTCGACAAGACGCCGGAGCCGGTGGAGGACGACTACGACAAGGACGAGTACGACAGGGACGAGTACGACCGCGGCGGCTACGACCGGGACTACGACCGCGACTACGGTCACAACCGGAACCCGTGGTGGTGGCCCGGCGGGTGGAACTGATCGTCGGTCAGCCTTCAGTACCGTGCTCACGCCCGGCGTAGCGGCCGGGCGTGCAGCCGTACTCCTTGGTGAAGGCCGTGATGAACGCCGACGGGCTGGAGCACCCGACCCGGTGGGCCACCTCGGCCACCGGGCGGGTCTCCAGCGGCACCGGGGAGTTACCGAGCCGCGGTCCGGCCCGCGCCTTCGAGTACGGCACGCCGCCAGGACCTCGGCGTCACCTCCTACGGCCAGGTCAGGATCGTCCCGCCGAGCCTGGACGGCACCCGCCGGACGTGCCCGCGTTCCTGTTCGCGGCGGGCGAGGCGGCCGGCCTGGCCGTGCCGGCTGCGCCCGCGCCTGAGACCCTTCTCCTACGACCGTCTCCCGTGGCGTCGGCGTCACCGAGAAGGACGGACACCATGACCGACACCCCGCGCCCGGCCCCGCCCGCCCCGGCCCGTTCGACGAGGAGCGCTCGGCCGGGATCGTCGCCGCCTCCTTCGCCGGGACGCCCGACGAGCGGCTGCGTACCGTCCTCACCTCGCTGGTGCGCCACGCGCACGCCTTCGTCAAGGACGTGCGGCTCACGCGGGAGGAGCGGGCCGAGGGCGTGCGCTTCCTCACCGAGACCGCGCAGAAGTGCGACGCCACCCGGCAGGAGTTCATCCTGCCGGCCGACGTGCTCGGCGTGCCGATGCTGGTCGGGACCCTGAACAACCGCTCCGGCGGCACCCGCACGGAATCGACCGTGGAGGGCCCCTCCCATCTGGTGACTCGCCGCCGAGGCGGCTCGGCGACCGGCCCGGTCGGGCGGCTGCTGCGCGCCACCCGCCGCCATCCCCACCGCGCCGCGCACCTCCACGTCGAGGTGTCCGCGCCGGACGTGCGCACGCTCACCACTCACCTGTTCGTGGTGGGGTCGCCGTACCTCGACTCCGGCGCGGTGTTCGGCGTCAAGGCGAGCCTCGTCCGCGAGTTCGCCCTGGTGGACGATCCGGAGGGCGCGGCGCGTGCCGGGCTGCCGAACCCGTACCGGCGGGTGGACTTCCCTATCACCGTCCGCCGGGAGGGCTCTCCGGCCGCCGGCCCCCGGGAGGAGGTCAGGTGGCGGCGGGGGAGTCGCGCAGCTCCGCCTCAATGTCGCGGGCGGTCACGGACAGGGCGGCGACCAGCTCCGGCAGCCGGTCGCGGGAGAAGCGGCTGGTGGGCATCGACACCGACACGGCGGCCCGGGCGCGGCCGCCCGCGTCGCGCACGGCCCGGCCGACGGCGGTGACGCCCGGCTCGGTGCGGCCGGCGTTGATGGCGAAGCCCCGCTCGCGGACGTTGCGCAGCTCGCGGCGGAGCGGCCCGAGGCCGGGCCGCCGCTCCAGGCGGCCGGCCCACCGGTCGGCGCCGTAGAGCGCGTCGAGCCGTTCCGGCGGCAGGTCGGCGAGCAGGACCTTGCCGCCCGAGGCCAGGTGCGCGGGGAAGACCATGCCCTCGCGGTCGCCGACCCGCAGCGCCCGCGCGCACTCGACCGACCCGAGGAAGCGCACGTGGTCGCCGGCGAGGATCTGCAGGTTCGCGCTCTCCTGGACCCGCTCGACGAGGGCGGCCAGGTGCGGCATGGCGACCGCGCGCAGCAGCGCGGTGTGGGACGGCGAGCCGGCGCCCAGCGAGAGCACCGGCCCGGCCGCGTACGTGTGGTCCGCGCGCCGGACGGCGAAGTCCCGGTAGACGAGCACGGCCAGCAGGCGGTGCGCGGTGGAGGGCGCCACGCCGAGCCGCCGCGCCGCCTCGCCCACGCCGAGAGGGCCCTCGACCTGGAGCATGACGGCGAGCTGCAACGCGTGGTCGACGCTGCGGACGGGATAGCCGGGAGGATTCTTCACAGCAGAATCTCCTGTTCTCTTCTGGGCGCCACCCTACAAGCTGGAACCCCGCCGGACCGGCGGCCGTCCCCGCACCGGAGCCAGGAGGAGACATGACCGAGCCCGCCGACTCCCCGGTCCGCCTCACCGCGGTCGACTCGCCGGACCAGCCGGCGCCGTCGGCGGCGCTGGAGGAGCTGTACCGGGGCTTCGAGAAGGAGCTGCTGGTCCCGTTATGGACGGAGATCGGGGATCTGATGCCGCCGCATCCCCGGTCCAAGGCGGTGCCGTACCTGTGGCGGTGGGAGAGCCTGCTGGCCCTGGCGGACCGCGCCGGGCGGCTCGTACCGGTCGGCAGGGGAGGGGAGCGGCGGGCGATCGCGCTGGCGAACCCGGCGCTCGGCGGCCGGCCGTTCGCCACGCCGACGTTGTGGGCGGCGATCCAGTACCTGATGCCGGGCGAGGACGCCCCGGAGCACCGCCACACCCAGCACGCCTTCCGCTTCGTCGTCGAGGGCGAGGGCGTGTGGACGGTGGTCGGCGGCGACCCGGTGCCCATGCGGCGCGGCGACTTCCTGCCGCAGGCCGGCTGGAACTGGCACGCCCACCACAACGCGGCCGACCGGCCGATGGCGTGGATCGACGGCCTGGACATCCCGTTCCAGTACCTCACCGAGGCCCCGTTCTTCGAGTTCGGTCGCGACCGGATCAGCGCGGCCGAGCGCACCACCCCCGAGTGGTCCAGGTCGGAGCGCCTGTGGGGTCACCCCGGCCTGCGCCCGGTCGCCCTGCCGGGGGCCCTGCCCGCCACCCCGCTGCTGGCCTACCGGTGGGCCGACACCGACCGCGCGCTGGCCGACCAGCTCGCGCTGGAGGCCGAGGGCCACGCCGGGACGGCCGGGCCCGGTCACGCCGCCGTCCGCTACACCAACCCCACCACCGGCGGCGACGTGCTGCCGACGATCCGGGTGGAGATGCACCGCGTGCGCCGCGGCGCGGAGACCGCGCCCCGCAGGGAGACCGGCTCCTCGGTGTACCAGGTCTTCGACGGCAGCGGGCGGGTCACGGTCGGCGAGGCGTCGTGGTCGGTGAGCCGTGGCGACCTGTTCGTGGTGCCCTCCTGGACGCCGTTCTCGGCGCGCTCGGAGTCCTCGGCGTCCGACTCCGACTCGGGGGCGCTGGACCTCTTCCGGTTCAGCGACAGCCCGATCTTCGAGGCGCTGCGCCTGGACCGGGCCGAGCATGGCTGACGTCGTGGTGGTGGGCGGCGGCATCGGCGGCCTGGCCAACGCCCTGGCGCTCGCCAGGAAGGGGCTGCGGGTCCGGGTGCTGGAGCAGGCCCACCGGTTCGGGGAGGTGGGCGCCGGCCTGCAGATCGCGCCCAACTGCACGCGCATCCTCGACCGCTGGGGCCTGCTCGACGAGGTCACCTCGCTCGGCGCGCGGCCCGAGGGCATCGTCATGCGGGACGCGCTCGACGGCGGTGTCCTGACCAGGCTCGACCTGCGCGACGTGGAGCGGCGTTACGGCTTCCCCTACCTGGTGATCCATCGCAGCGACCTGCACGGCGCCCTGCTGCGCGCGTGCCGGAGGGCGGGCGTGGACCTGGTCGACGACGTCACCGTGACCGGGTACGAGCAGGCCGCGGGGGGTGCGGTCGCCGTGCACGCGGGAGGGCGCGAGCACGGCGCGGTCGTGCTCGCCGCCGACGGGCTGCGCTCCGTGGCCCGCCGCCTGCTCAGCGACGACGAGCCGGTCGGCTCCGCGTACGTCGCCTACCGGGGCGCGGTGCCCTTCGACCGGGTCGCCCGCCTCGACGTGCGGCCCAAGGACGTGGTCGTCCACGTCGGCCCGCGCTGCCACTTCGTGCAGTACCCGCTGCGCAACGGCGAGATGTTCAACCAGGTCGCGGTGTTCGAGTCGCCGAAGGCGCTGGCCGGGCAGGAGGACTGGGGCACCCCGGACGAGCTGGACGCGGCGTTCGCGGCGACCGGCGAGCAGGTGCGGGCCTGCCTGCCGCTGCTGTGGCGCGACCGCCGCTGGCGGATGTACGACCGCGAGCCGATCGACGGCTGGGTACGCGGCCGGATCGCCCTCACCGGGGACGCCGCGCACCCGCCGCTGCAGTACCTGGCGCAGGGCGCGGTCATGGCCATCGAGGACGCCTGGGTGCTGGCCGAGCACGTGGGCGCGCGGGCGGGCACCGGCTGGGGCGCCGGTTCGGGCGCCGGTTCGGGCGCCGGTTCGGGCGCCGGTTCGGGCGCCGGTTCGGGCATCGATTGGGACGCCGCGCTGGCGGCCTACAACGCCGTGCGCGCCCGGCACTGCCGGCGGGTGCAGACGACGGCGCGGGCCTGGGGGAGGTTGTGGCACCACGACGGGCACGCGCGCGAGTGGCGCAACGCGGTGCTGCGCGAGCGCGACGTCCACGACTACCGCTACGTGGACTGGCTGTTCGGGCCGACGGCCCTCACCCCGGAGGAGCTGCCGCCGATGTTCCCCGGTTACGACGGCGGCGGCTCATTGCGGTAGCCCGAAACGCGAGTTTCGGGTCCAATCAGCCGAAGATTTCGGGAGCGCTCCCAAACGCTAAAAACGGCCATCTGCCTGCGGCGACCCTCCAGGGCGTCGGCGCCTGCCCGGGAAACGACTCGGGAGAGCGTTGCGGGCCATTTCCCGAACGCGATCTCGACGGCGCAGGCAGGCGACGTGATACAGGATTTAAGTAAATCGTTCCATTCTTTCGGACTGCCGTAAAAATCGGCCTCCAGCAGGACTTTTGCCCGGACATCACAGGCAGTCAGTAACGGTGCAAGTTCCGGCGGGCACCTAATTTAGTATTCAGACCGGCTGCGTCCCGAGGGATGACATACTGCGCTGGGAGCGCTCCCGCGACCCGTCTCGACGTCCGAGGACCGGTAGTGAATCATCCCGACCCCCTGCTCAACGCCCGGCGCCCGTGGGCCGCGCACATCTGGTGGATCGCCCTGGCCGTCGGCGCCGCCGGCTTCGCCTTCGTGTGGCTGGCCACCCCGCACACCCGCGACATCGAGGCCGCCTGGCAACTGGGCGCCAGGCTGCTCGCCTTCGCCTGCCTGTGCTGCGCGATCGCGTTCTTCCCCTGGGTCACGCCGCGGCTGCACTGGCTGCTGTACGTCCCGTTCGTCTTCCTGACCGGCTACCTCATCCCGAGGATCAGCTGGTTCTACTACGGCGACGGCGCCCGCGCCCAGGGCGACAGCTTCTACACCCACCTCTACCTGCTGCTCTATCCGGGGATCGTGCTCACGGCCGCCGCCGCCTACCGCATCGGCGGCGGCTCGCCCGGCCGCTGCCTGAAGATCATGGCCAGCGGGGTGCTGATCGTGTTCTCGGGCTTCCTGGACGTGATGTGGCAGGTGGTCAACCCGGTCGCGATCCCCGAGACCATCGACGCCCCGCACATCAACCTGTTCACCGGCGGGCCGATCTCGTTCGGGGGCGCGATCGTGTTCACGCTCGTCCACGTCCCGATCATCGTCGGGATCAACCTGCTGCCCCTGGACCGCTGGATCGAGCGCCTGACGGGCGCCGGCGCCGGCCCGAGGAGGTGACCGATGCCCATCGACATCTCGGTGGCCGCCCCCGCCTACAACGAGGCGGACAACATCGAGGCCGCCGTGACGGAGTGGCGCGCCTACCTGGAGCGCCATCCGGAGGTCGGCGCCTGGGAGATCGTCGTCTGCGACGACGGCAGCGCCGACGGCACCGGCCGGGTCCTGCGCGAGCTGCAGGCCGGCTGCCCGCGGCTCAGGGTCGTCACGTTCGAGCGCAACCGGGGCGCGGGCGCCGCCATCGCCGCCGCGATCGCGGCCACCCGCCTGGAATGGGTCGTGCTGCTCGACAGCGACGGCCAGTTCCCCATCGCCAACCTGGACCGCTTCCTCGACCGCATCGCGGCCGGCGGCGTGCGCGCCCTGTCCGGCGCCCGGATCAGGAAGGCCGACGGCCTGGCGTACCGGTGGGGGTCGGCGGCCAGCGGCGCGGTCAGCAACCTGCTGCACCGCACCCGCTACCGCGACTTCAACTCGATCTTCAAGGTCGTGCACGGCCCGCTGTTCCGCGCGCTGCCGCTGGAGTCGGCCGGCATGAACTGCTCCACCGAGATCACCGCCCGCGTCGCCGAGCTGGGCCACACCTGGGTGGAGCTGCCGATCGAGCACCGCGAGCGCGGCGGCGGCAGCCGGGGCTGGCGGTTCTGGCGCGGCGCCCGCGACCGCGCGCTGTTCGTCGGCTACCTCGGGCTGCGGCACTGGCTGCTGCGCCGCGGCGTGCTGCGCGCGCCGGAGGTGCCGGAGACGCCGGAGGTGCCGGAGCACGCCCCGTCGTCCCTCCAGGAGGCCCGATGAGGGTGGCCATGTTCAGCGGCGGGCGGGGCGCGGCCGGCATCGCCCGCGCCCTGCTGCGCGTGCCGGGTCTGAAGCTGTCCCTGCTGGTCAACGGGTACGACAACGGCCTGTCCACCGGCGCGCTGCGCCGCTACCTGCCGGGCATGCTCGGCCCGTCCGACTTCCGCAAGAACCTCCTGCTGCACCTCGGCCGCGACGACCCCCGGCGAGCGGTGCTCGAACACCGGCTCCCGCCCGGCAGCAGCCCGGCCGACCTGGAGCGGCTCATCGCCGGGCTGGCCGCCTCCGGCACGGTGGCCGAGCCGGTCGTGCGGGACCTGCGCACGTTCGCCGCGCGGCTGGCCGCCGGGCCCGGCACGTTCGACCTGGCGGACTGCGCGCTGGGCAACCTCGTGCTCGCGGGCGCCTACCTGCGGCTGGGCGGGGACTTCAACGCCGCCGTGCGCGAGTGCGCCCGCCTGTTCGGCTCGCCGGTCCGGATCCTGAACGTGACCGACGGCGCCGACGCCTACCTCGTCGCGCTCAAGCAGGACGGCCGGGTCCTCGCCGACGAGGCCGACATCGTCGCGCCGCAGGACGCCACCGCCATCACCGGCCTGTTCCTGCTGCCCAGGCCGCTCACCGGGGACGAGCTGGCCGGGCTGGCGGGGCTGCCCGCCGAGCGGGTGCGCGAGCTGCTGGCGCGCCGCGCGGTCCCCGCCGCGCCCGACCCGGAGGCGCTGCGGGCCCTCGCGGAGGCCGACCTCGTCGTGTACGGGCCCGGCACGCCGCACTCCTCACTGCTGCCCAGCTACCTCACGCCGGGCGTCGCCGCGGCCATCGCCGGCGGGCGGGCGGCGGCCCGGGTGTTCGTGGTCAACGTCGGGCGCGACCACGACGTCCAGGGGCTGACCGCGACGGACCTGGTGGACCGGACGCTGGCATACCTGGGCGATCCGGGCAACGAGCGCCGGACGGTCACGCACGTCCTCAGCCACCGGGGCGCGCCGGGCGGGCCGGCCGTGCCGCGGGCCGTCGCCGAGCACGGGGCGTGGGCCGGCGCCCGCTGGATCACCGCCGACCTGGAGGACCCCGGCCGGCCCGGCGCCCACCACGGCCCCCGCACCGCCGCCGCCCTGCGCGCCCTGCTCGGCGAGACCCCGCTGGCCCGAGCGGGATGAGCGCGGGTGGGATGGGCGCGGGTGGGATGGGCGCGGACCGGATGGGCGCGGACCGGATGAGCGCGGGTGGGATGAGCGCGGGTGCGACGGGCGCGGGTGCGACGGGCGCGGGCGGGCGGCGGTGGCGGGTGTGGTTGTGCGATCTCGACGGCACGCTCCTGGACTCCTTCCCGGCGCACGAGGCCGCCTTCCGCCAGGCGATCGCCGAGCTGGCCCCGGACCGGCTGGCCACCTTCCGGTACGCCGACCACGCCGGCGCGAGCACGGCGGCCGTCGCCGCCCGGCTGGCCGAGGACCCCGCCGTGGCCGCCCGGCTGGCCCGGCGCAAGCAGGAGCTCTACCGCGAGCACGTCCGCGCGGGCCTGGTGCGGCCCTTCCCCGGCGCGCGCCCGCTGCTCGACCGGCTGGCGGCCGGCGGGCGGGCGGCATACCTGGTGACCGGCGGCAGCCGGGCCTCGGTGGCGCGGGCGCTGGCGGCCTGCGGGCTGGCGGACGCCTTCCGCGGCGTGCTGACCGCCGACGACGTGCCGGTCAGCAAGCCCGACCCGCGCTTCTACGCCCTCGCCTGCGAGCGGTGGCGGGTGGACCCGGCCGAGGCGGTCGTGCTGGAGGACTCCGCGCCCGGCGTGGCCTCGGCGGTCGGCGCGGGGCTGGCCACGCTGCACGTCCACACCGCCGAGCCGGCGCCGGGCGCGATCGCGGCGGGCAGCCTGCACGACGTGGTGTCCCTTCTCGGAGATGAGGTGATCGGCAGTGAGTGAGCGGGAGGTGTGCGCGGTCGTCCCCGCGGCGGGCCGGGGGACCCGGCTGGGCTCCGGCGTCCCGAAGATCATGATCGAGATCGCGGACGGCGTGACGCTCTGGCACCTGCTGCACCGGCGGCTGAGCCCGGCGGCCGGGCACGTCCACGTGGTCGTCTCGCCGGAGGGCGAGGGGCCGTTCCGGGCGCTGGCCGCGGCGGACCTGGCCGGCGGCGGGGTGTCGGTGAGCGTGCAGGAGCGGCCGACCGGCATGGGGGACGCGATCTTCGGCCCGGCGGCCCGGCACTGGTCGGCGTACGGGACGATCCTGGTGGTCTGGGGCGACCAGGCGAACCTGTCGCCGGAGACCGTGCGCGCCGTGCTGGCCGCCCACCCGGGCAAGGGCATGACCCTGCCGCTGGTGCCGATGCCCGATCCGTACGTGGAGTACGAGCTGGCCGGGGGCGGGCTCGTACGCGTGCGGCAGTCCAGGGAGGGCGAGGAGTGCCGGCCGGGCGGGCTCAGCGACGTGGGCGTGTTCTGCCTGGCCACGGAGGGGCTGGAGGCGGCCTGGGCGCGGTACGCGGCCGCGGCCGGGCGGGGCGCGGCCACCGGCGAGGTGAACTTCCTGCCGTTCCTGGCGCACCTGTCCCAGGCCGAGGGCTGGCCGGTGACCGTGGTGCCGGTGCGCGACCCGGCCGAGGCACGCGGCGTCAACACCGCCGAGGACCTGGAGTTCGCCCGCCGGGCGTACCTGCGGTGCCCGGGCTGAGGGCCCGGCCCGGCGCCCGGGGGCCCGGCGGGCTGAGGGGCGGGCTGAGGGGCGGCCTGAGGGACGGGCTGAGGGGCGGGCCGGCGGGCGGGGCGGCCGGCCGCGCGCGCGGCTGGATGGCGGCGCACCGGTGGGCGGCCGGGCCGACGCTGGTGAGCACGCTGGCCAGCGCGATCGCCGCGGCGACCACGCTGGTGATCGCGCGTGGCGCGGGAGCGGCAGCGTTCGGCCAGTTCACCGTGGTGCTGACAGTCGCGCTGATCGTCACCGTCGGCATGTTGTTCAGCCTCCACTACGTCATGCTCCAGGAGCTGCCGCGCGCCGAGCCGGAGCGGCGGCCCGCGCTGCTGGCCACGGCGCTGCTGGCCACGCTGGCGGTCAGCGCGGCCCTGGCCGGGCTCGGGATGCTGGCCGCGCCGCTGCTCACCGCGGCGCTCAACGTGGACACCGCGACCCTCGCGGCCGGGCTGGCCCTGGCGTTCTCGATGACGGTCAACCAGCTCGCCGAGAGCTTCCTGCGCGGGCTGAAGCGCTTCGCGCTCGTGGCCTGGCTGAAGCTGGCCATCGCCGCCTGCTACCTGGGCGCCGCCTGCTTCTGCCTGCTGGTGCTCGGCGTGCGGGAGGCGGGGCCGTACCTGGCCGCGCTGGTCGTCACGAACCTGCTGTTCGCGGCGGTGGCGGTGGTGGCGGCCGGGGTGCGGCCGCGGGCGTTCTCGGCGCGGCTGGCCGGGACGCTCTACCGGCACGGCGGCTGGGTGAGCGCGATCGCCGCGCTGACCGGCGTGCTCTTCGGCGTGGACGTGATCTTTCTCAACCACTGGGCGGCGCCGGCCGACGTCGGCGTCTACTCGGTCTACAACGGCTTCCCCAAGCGGCTGATGGGCGTGGTGTTCACCGACGGGATCGGGCTGGCACTGCTGCCGCTGATGGCCACTTCCGACAAACCCCTTCTGATGCGGCGGATCGCCCGGCTGGCGCCGGTCGTCGCCGTCGTCACGGCGGTGTTCTCCTTCGCCGCCAGCACGGTGTTCTTCCTGCTGATGCGCGGCGCGTACCCGTACTCGACGGAGCTGATGGCGCTGTCGGCGCTGGGCATCGGCGTGCACACCGCGTTCAACCTGTACTCGGTGGCGCTGTCGATGGACGGCGTGCGCGGCGCGAAGGTGCTGGCCGGCTGCCTGCTGGCGGGCACGCCGCCCGCGCTGGCCGTGCTGGCGGCGTGCGTGCGCTGGCAGGGGCTGACGGGCGGGCTGGTGGGCTTCGCGCTGGCCAACCTGGTCCTGCTGGCCGTGGTGGGGACGACCGCCGCCCGGAGATACCGCTCATGAGGACGGACAGCATGAGGATCGCCTGCATCGTCAACCAGTTCCCGCCCAACATCACCGCCGGCCTGGGCCGCTACGTGGAGCTGATCACCCCGTACCTGGCGCGCGACCACGACGTGACCGTGTACACGCTCAACGACGGCGGCCTGCCGGTGGACGAGCGCGTGGACGGGGTCACCGTCCACCGGCCGCGCAACCGCCTGCTCGGCGGCGGCCGCCGGCGGCGGCTCAACCGCACCAGGCGCGTGGAGTTCCTGCTGCTCGCGCTGCGGGTCGTGGCGAGCAACGCGCGCTACGTGCTGCGGCTGCGCCGCGGCCCCCGGCCGGACCTGGTGGCCGTGCACGACTCCACGAACTTCCTGGCCGGCCTGCTGTGCCACTACCTGCTGCGGCTGCCGGTCGTCTTCCACGTCCACACCACCGAGTACGGCGTCGCGCCGCAGCGCAGCATCACCGACCCGCTCAACCTGTTCGCCGCGCTGGAGCGCTGGCTGGCGCGCGTCGCGCGGCGGGTCGTGGTGGCCACGCCGGAGGTGCGCGAGCAGCTTCTCGCGGCGGGCTGGCGGCGCACCCCGATCGAGGTGGTGCCGCTCGGCGGGACGTACGAGCCGGTGCTGGCCGACCCGGCCTTCGACCGCGAGGCGCTGGGCGCGGAGGCGGCCGCGCTGCGCGGGACGCTGGGGCTGGCGAAGGGGGAGCGGGTGCTGCTGTTCGTCGGCAGGATCGAGCGGCAGAAGGGCGTCTACCAGCTCCTGGAGGCGATGCGGGAGGTGGCGGCCGCGGTGCCGGGGGTGCGGCTGGTGCTCGTCGGAGAGGGTGACGAGACCGGCGTGCGGCGCATCGTGGCGGCCACCGGGCTGCGGGGGCGGGTGCTGACCTCGGGGCGGTTCGTGACCGGGCGGGAGCTGATGGCGTACTACGAGCTGGCCGAGGCGTGCGTGTTCCCGTCGTTGTTCGAGCCGTTCGGGCTGGTGGCGACCGAGGCGATGGCGCTGGGGCGGGCGACGGTGCTGGGCGACGGCTTCTCGCGGATCTTCGCCGGGCCGGACCCGGCCCGGCCCGCGGTGCGCTTCGTCCGGGCCGGCGAGCCGGCCGACATCGCGCGCGGGGTGATCGAGGTGATGACGGACGCGGCGCTGCGGCGGGCGCTGGCCCGGCGCGGCGAGCGGTTCGTCCGGGAGAGCCTGAGCTGGGAACGCGCCGCGGCCGAGACCGCCGGGATCTACCGCGCGGCCCTCAAGCGCTGACCGGGCGGTCCTTCGGGTCGCGGGCGGGCTTTGGTCAGGCCCGGGCCGGGCGCAGCACCCGCAGGGAGCCGACCGCCAGCCCGGCCACCAGCACCACGTGCACGGCCAGGTGGACGGCCATGAAGTAGGCGGTGAAGGCCGCCCCCCGCTGCCGGTGCACGAACCGCAGCAACCCCGGATCCGCCACCACGAACCACCCGACCAGCGCGAGGGGCACGGCCAGCAGCGCCGGGGACAGCAGCGCCAGCGGCAGGCAGGCCAGGGCGAGCGCGCAGGCGAGGATGCCGGCCCGGCTGTTGGCGTTCTCCGGCTTGGCCGCGCCGCGCCTGGCGGTGGCCAGCGCCAGCGGGATCAGCGGCAGCGCCCGCCGCCACTGCTCGCCCAGGACCGGCAGCAGCCGGTGGCCCTCGTCGTGCCGGCCCACCACGGCGTCGGACAGCACGATGCGGGTGCGGACGGCCAGGCGGCTGCTGTACTCGACGTCCTCGCAGTCGCGCAGGCTCTCGTCCAGCGCGCCCGCCGCGGCCAGCACCTCCCTGCGGACGGCCGCCAGCGCGAACACCACGCTGTTGACCTCGCCCACGTGCCTGCTGCGCCAGTGGACCTGGTGCAGCAGCCGGTACCACTCCACCGGGCCGTCGTCGATGAGCGGCTCGGTGTCGTAGACGCCGTGGACGCAGCCCACGCCCGGATCGGCCTCCAGGATCGCCAGGGCGCCGGCCACGGCGTCGGGGCGCAGCGCCACGTCGCTGTCGAGGAAGAAGACCACCTCGCCGGCGGTGCTCGCGACGCCGGCGTTCCTGGCCGCCGACACGCCCCGGTTGCTCGGCAGCCGCACCACCCGGCAGCCCAGCTCGTCGGCGATGGCGGGGGAGCCGTCGGTGCTGGCGTCGTCCACGACCACGATCTCGTCGGGCACGCGGGTCTGGGCCAGCACCGACTCCAGGCACAGGCGCAGCGTCCTGGCGGCGTTGTAGCACGGCACGATCAGGGAAACTCTCGTCACGGTCGCGGCCCCCAGCGAACGGATCGTCCTGACGCCGGACGGCGACGCCTCCGGCCACCCCCATGATCCCGCATCGCCTCCCCGGTCCGCGCGCGCTTTCCAGCCGGTTTCATGGAGAATGCCACGATGATCCGTCACCGCCTCGCCGCCGCGCTCTCCCTGCCCCTGTTACTGCTGCCGGCCACCGGCTGCGGGCTCCTGGACCAGGCCGTCAACGGCACCTACACGATGCCGAGCGAGTCCATGCAGCCGACGATCAGGATGAACGCCGAGCTGGACACGCGCCGCGTCGACGGCGACTACGTCCCGCGCCGCGACGACATCGTCGTCTTCCGGCCGCCCGCGGACTGGGAGGGCAACTCCCCGGACCGCTGGCAGGTCTCGCGGGTCGTCGGCGCGCCGGGGGACCGGGTGGCGTGCTGCGACAACCCCGGCGCGCTGCTGGAGGTGAACGACGTGCCGCGGAAGGAGACGTTCCTGGCGCCGGGCCCGGTCTCCGCCAGGGGGTTCGACGTCAAGGTGCCCCAGGGCCGCCTCTGGGTCATGAGCGACAACCGGTCCGTCGCCCTGGACTCCCGCGCCCACATGGACGCCTCCGGCGGCGGCACCATCGCCGTCACGGACGTCATCGCCGTCGTGGAGGACTGGGCGCGGCCGTAGCGCGACCCTTGAAATTAGAGCATTTCTCCAGAAAAATGCTCTGGCATGGCCTCTCTCGCGGTGGTGACCGGCGGCAACCGCGGCATCGGGCGCGCGGTGTGCGCGCGCCTGGCCGCCGACGGATACAAGGTGCTGCTGGTCGCCCGCGACCCGGAGCGCGGGCGGCGGGCCGCCGCCGAGCTGCCCGGGGACGTCGAGCCCGTGACCGGTGACCTCACCACCGTGGCATCCGTCCGGCGGCTGGCCGGGGAGCTGCGCTCCCGGTGCCCGCGCCTCGACGTGCTCGTCCACAACGCCGGGCTGTGGCCGAACCGCCGCGTCCTGACCGGTGACGGGGTCGAGGAGTCCTTCGCGGTCAACCACCTGGCGCCGTTCCTGCTCAACCACCTGCTGGAGGACCGGCTCGGGCGGGTGGTGCAGGTCAGCGCCGGCCTCTACGTCAAGGGCAGGGCCGAGCCGGGCCGCACCGCCGTGGGCGCGGACTTCTCCGCCGTACGCACCTACGCCGACACCAAGCTGTGCAACCTGCTGACCGTCCCGCTGTTCGCCGAGCGCTGGCGGGAGGCGGGCATCACCATCGACGCCGTGCACCCGGGCGTGATCCGCACCGGCCTGGGCGACCGGCGCGGCCCGCTCGGCTGGCTGCTCAAGGCCGTGAAGCGCACGTGGGCCACGCCCGAGGAGGGCGCCGCGTCCGTCGCGGCCCTCGCGGCGGGCACCGGCAGCGGCCGCTTCTTCGACCAGGCCCGCGAGGTCCCGCTGCAGGGCCCGGCCCGGGACCGGGAGCTGGCCGCGCGCATCTGGGACGAGGCCGAGGCCCTGACGGCGGCCCGGTGACCCGGCACGGCCGCAGCGCGGAGACGATCGGCAGGCTCCTCGACACGGCCCTGGAGCTCCATCCAGGCGACTTCACCCTCAGGGCGCTGACCGCCCGCAGCGGCGTCAGCATGGGCAGCCTGTACCACCACTTCGGCAGCCTGGAGGGACTGGCCGCCGCCCTGTACAGCCGGTGCATGGCCGAGCTCCTCGACACGCTCGTCACCGCCGTGGAGGGCGCCGCCGACGCCCGCGACGGCGTGCGCCGGGCGGTGCTCGCCTACCTCGGCTTCGCCGCCGGGCACCCGGACAAGGCCCGCTTCATCCACGCGGCCCCGTACGCGGTCGACCTCGGCCCGCACGCCGGCCGGATCGCGGCGGACAAGGCGGAGCGGCTGGAACGGCTGAACGGCTGGATCCGCCGCCACATGGAGGCGGGGAGCGTCGCGCCGCTGCCCGCGGCACAGGTGGAGATGTTGCTGATCGGGCCGGTGGCCGAGGTGACCAGGCGGTGGCTGGCCGGCGCGCCGGAGATCGACCTGGCCGAGGCGGCGTGCGTCCTGCCCGAGCGGATCTGGCGCTCGCTGAGCGCCTGACCCCCTGGTCGCGGGCGCGGGGGCCGTCAGGGACGGATCGCGCCGACGAGCCGGCCACGCCAGTAGCCGTCGAGGTCGACCACCTTGACGACGTCGCCGGTCTGCGGGGCGTGGACCATCCGGCCGTCGCCGGCGTACATGCCCATGTGGCCGAGCCCCCTGCTGAACAGCAGGTCGCCGGGTTGCAGGGCGTCCAGCGGGACGCGGCGGGCGGCGCCCCAGCTCCACTGCGTGTACGTCGTGCGGGGCAGCTCGACGCCGGCGGCGCGCCAGGCGGCCTGGACGAGGCCGGAGCAGTCGTAGGCGTCCGGCCCGGTGCCGCCGTACCGGTAGGGCTTGCCGACCTGGGCGAAGGCGAACTCGAGCGCCTTGCGGGCGCTGCCGGAGGCCGGCCCCGCGTACGTCATGCCCGAGCCGGCCGGGTCGCCGGTGCGGAAGGTGCCCAGCCTGCGCAGGAGCTTCGTCTGCTCGGCGACCATCTTGTCCACCTTCGCCTGCCGGTCGCGTACCCGGTCGCGGGCCGACCCCGCCTCGGCCAGGACGGCCCTGGCCCGGGCGTGCCGCTCGCGCAGGTCGGCGGTGGCGGCCTCGTAGGCGCGCAGCCTCGCCGCCCGCGCCAGGGCGAGCTGGTCGAGCGTGGCCATGCCGCTCAGCAGCGTCTCCGGGCTGCCCCGGCCCGCGAGCCTGGCCCAGCCGTCGATGGGGCCGGTCTGGTAGTCGCTGACCACGGCCGCCATGACCTGGCGGCGCAGCTCGGCGGTCGCGGCGTCCTTGCGGCGGATCTCGACGTCGAGGGCGGTGTACCTGGCCCTGGCCTTCCGGTAGGTCTCGGTCGCCTGGTTGTACTGCTCGACGAGCTGGTCGGCGCGCTCGTTCAGCTTCACCAGTCGCGCCCTGGCCTGGGCGGGGGTCGGCTCGGCGCGGGCGGCGCCCGGCTGGGCGGCCACCGCGGCGGCGGCGAGCGCGACCGCCACCGCCATTCGCGCGAGCGCTGTCGGCACGGCCACCACGAAGCCTCCTCGTCGATCTCCCTGCGGGGGTGCGCGGCCCATAGGGAGGTACGCCGGCGGGGGCGGAGGCGTTCAAGCGAGAAGGACGTTCAGCGGTACCGGCGGCCGATGGCCGGCGAGCCCGCGGTCACGCCGCCCGGGCGGACACCGTCCGGCGGCCCATCGTCAGGGACCCGGCCAGCAGCACCACGCCCGACAGCACGCCGCTGACGAGCGGCACCCAGGGGGCCATCGGCGTCCAGGCCAGCGCGAGGCCGGCGATCCCCAGCGCCGCCAGCAGCGCGCCGGGAACGGCGATGTCCCAGCTCCGCCAGATCGGCGCCAGCACGACGAAGTGCCCGCCCACCACCAGGGCGATCCAGGCCACGTTGGCCTGCTCGGGGGCGCCCCAGGCGGCGAGCGCCCGCAGCCCGCCGAACAGCAGCACCGCCTCGGCCGCCACCACCGCCAGGTAACCGCGGCCGTACATGGCCCCGCCCGCCCGGCCGCCCGCCCGGCCGTCCGCCCGGCCGCCCTCCTGGCCGCCCTCCTGGCCGCTCGCCCGGCCGTCCGCCCGGCCGCCCTCCTGGCCGCTCGCCCGGCCGTCCGCCCGGCCGCCCTCCTGGCCACTCGCCTGGTCGCCCTCCTCCGCCCCGGCCGGTCGCTCGCGGGCGGCGGCGAGCCACAGGGCGACGACGGCCGCGGCCGCCAGGCAGGCCGCCACCCGCAGGACGGTGGCGAGCACGCCGTTCAGCGGCTCGTGCGCGTTGACGACGACGAAGACGGCGCCGAAGATCGCGCCGATGAGGAGTCCGGTCATGCGTTGCATGGCGCCCATTCAACGGCGCCGCGGGCACCCGCCGCACGGGGGACAGGGCGAGATCGAGGTAGGGCCATCCCTACCCGGCGCGGCTCACCGGCCCTGCCCGGCGCGGCTCACCGGGCCGCCCCTCGCAGGTAGGCGAGCACCGCCAGCACCCGCCGGTTGTCGTCGGGGCCCGCCGGGATCTCCAGCTTGGCGAACACACTGGCCACGTGCTTGCCGACGGCGGCCTCCGTGATCGACAGCGCCCGGGCGACCGCGCCGTTGGAGCGACCCTCGGCGATCAGCGCCAGCACCTCGCGCTCGCGCGCGGTCAGCCGGTACGCCGGCTCGCCGACCTCCCTGGCCCTGGCCCAGGTCTGCTCGAACAGGTCGATGAGCGTGGCGATGAGGCTCTGGTGCCGGATCATCAGCGCGCCGGGCGCGTAGGGGAGCGGGGTCAGCCGGAGGAACGCCACCGTCCGGTCGAAGATCAGCAACTGCTGGATCGGCTCGTCCACGACCCGGTGCAGGTCGCCGGCGGCGTGCAACTGCCGGATGCGGGCCGCCTTGCGCGGGTCGTCCAGGATGCTCGCGTGCACGATCGTGCGCATCGCCATGCCGCGCTCCAGGGCGTCGAGCACCTCGCGCCGGGAGCGCTGCTCCTGCCGGCCGAGGTCGGCCGTGCCCACCGGGTGCATGGCGCGCAGCTCGCGGGCCGCGCCGACGGCCTGCGCGATCCGCTGCTGGACGAGGGCGCCGTCCTCCAGCCGCTCGACGTCCACGGGGAGGCCGCGCAGCTCGCTCACCACCCTCTCCAGCCGTCGGGCCAGCTGGTCCAGCGGCACGTTCTCGTCCACACCTCTCCTCGTTCGGCATCGAGCCGGATCGCGACACCGACATGGTAAAGACCGACATGATAAGGACAACGGCGCCCCGGGTCCGGGGCCGCGGCTCACCCGCGCTGGGCGGCGGCGATCACCCGGGTCAGCGCCCCGTGCAGCTCCTGCAGCTCGTCGAGGCTCATCCCGAGCCTGGACACGATGGCGGGCGGGATCTTCTCCGCCTCCGAACGCAGCCGCCTGCCCTCGGGGGTGAGGGTCACCGACAGGGAGCGCTCGTCCCTGCTGTTGCGCTCGCGCTGCACGTAGCCCAGGGCTTCGAGCCGCTTGAGCAGCGGGGACAGGGTGCCGGGGTCGAGCTGCAACAGCTCCCCCAGCTTCTTGACCGACAGCGGCTCGTGCTGCCAGAGGGCGAGCATGGCCAGGTATTGGGGATGGGTCAGCCCCATCGGCTGGAGCAGCGGCCGGTAGAGGGCGATCACGCTGCGCGAGGCGACGCTGAGGGCGAAGCACACCTGCCGCTCCAGCGCGAGGGGATCTGTCGCCTCTGTCACAGTCTCCATCGTGAGGCACCTCCGGTGCTCTCTGGTAAATTAGTTTGTGTACAAAGTATTAGCCCGCAAAATATGAGTACGCAAACGAACCGCCGGGAAGGACCGCCGTGTTTCACCGCAAGCCGATCGAGGAGCGCATCGCCGAGCGCCAGGCCAAGCTCCCGCCGCTGAAGGAGGGCAAGCACTTCGAGCACGGCCCGGCCAAGTTCGTCTTCGTGGCGCTCATCGTCGCCGTGGTGCTCATGCACTTCGTCGGCCTCGGCATCGTGATGCACTTCTCCTCCTGACGGCCCGTATCAGAAGACCCCCCTCCGCCCTCTGCACAGGACGAGGCTTCGACAGGTGTGGGGATGGCGGGCGCCATGGGGCTCCTTCTACCGGGGGACCCGCGGCAGCTCGGGGACTACTGGCTGGCCAGGCGTCTCGGAGCGGGCGGGCAGGGGGTCGTCTACGAGGGGTACGACCGCGCGGGGCGGCGCGTCGCGATCAAGGCGTTGCGGGACGAGTTCCTGGACCAGGAGGACATGCGGGCCCGCTTCGCCAAGGAGGTCCAGGCGGCGCGGCGGGCGGCGCCGTTCTGCACGGCGCGCATCCTTGAGGCCGACCTGGACGCGGTGCCGCCGTACATCGTCAGCGAGTACGTCGAAGGCCCCGACCTGCGCCGGGCCGTGCGCGACGGCGGCCCGCTCGACGACGACTCGCTGCACCGGCTGGCGGTCGGCCTGGCCACCGCGCTGGCCGGCATCCACCGGGTCGGCATCGTGCACCGCGACCTCAAGCCCGACAACGTGCTGCTCGGCCCGGACGGGCCGCGGCTGATCGACTTCGGGATCGCCCGCGCCGGCGACATGACCCTGACGAACGAGGGCCGCGCCGCCGCCGGGACGCCCGCGTACATGGCGCCGGAGCGGTTGGCCGGCCGGCGCGGCGGGACGGCCGTGGACGTGTGGGCATGGGGCGCCGTGGTGCTGTTCGCGGCCAGCGGGCACTCGCCCTTCGCCGGCGACAGCGGCAACGACGTGACCCTGGTGCGCTACCGGGTGCTGAACCGCCGGCCCGACTTCTCCGCCGTCCGCCGGCAGCCCCTGAGAGAGCTGGTGGAGGCCGCGCTGTCCCTGCGGGCCGAGGCCCGGCCGGACGCCGTGACGCTGCTGCTCCGGCTGGCCGGCGGCTGGGCGCCCAAACGGCTGCTCCCCGAGACCATGCTCACGCCGGACGGGCTGGCCAGACCCGAACTCCTCGCGCGCTCCGCGCCGCCCGGCGGCGACGGCGGCGGACACGACGGCGGACACGGCGGCGGACACGGCGGCGGACACGGCGGCGGCGACGCGTCCGGGACGCGGGAGTTCCCGTTCCTGCGGGCCGAGGCCCTGGCGGGGCGCGCGCCCGCCCTCCGCGGGGACGAACCGGGCACACCCGCCCCGCAGCCCCTCCCCGCCCTCCGCACCGACCCCGCCCTCGACCGGCCAGAGAACCCCGACCGTCCCCAGGACGAGGCCCCCGACCGGCCCGTGGGCGACGATCCCGACCGGCCCGAGGACGACGGCCCCGGCCTCCGCTCCCACGGCCACCTCTGGGACGGCACCGACCGGCTGCTCCTCCTGGGCAGCAGGACCGCCGCCACCCTGGCCCGGCCCGCGGTGCCCGCCGAGCCCTCGCCCGCCGAGCTGGCCGAGCAGGTCTACACCGAGCTGGCCCCGCAGGACCGGCAGGTCGTGCCGCGCGTCCTGCTGCGCCTCGTGCTGCCGGGCGAGGGCGCCGACGGCGCGCTGCGCACCGCGTACGTGCACGAGCTGGCCGACCCCGCCACCGACCCGCGCGCCGTGGAGCGGGTGCTCCAGGGCTTCGCGGGCGGGGGCCTGCTGGTACGGCGCGACGACGTGGTGACGCTGGCCGGCGCGGGCCTGCTGCGTGCCTGGCCCCGGCTGCGCGGCTGGATCGAGGCCGAACGGCCGGCCCTGGCCGTGCACGGCCCCCTGGGCGCGGCCGCCCGCCTGTGGGACGACCACGGCCGCGACCCGGACGACCTGTACCGGGGCACGGCCCTGCGCGAAGCCCTGACCTGGGCCGACACCGGCAGCGGCCTGCTGCGGCCGAACTCGCTGGAGGGCGCGTTCCTGGCGGCGTCGGCGGCGCGGAGCCGTACCCGGGTCAGGCGGCGCCGGCGCACCGCGGGCGGCATGGCCGCGCTGCTGGCCCTCGCCCTCGCGGCCACCGCCGTCGCCGTCGCCCAGGGCCGGACGGGCTCCCGGCAGCGCGACGAGGCGGCCGCGGCCAGGATCGCCCAGCTCGCCGCGGCGACGCGCGCCGACGACCCGGTCACCGCGATGCTGCTGAGCGTGGCCGCCTGGCGGGTGGCCCCCGTACCCCAGGCCGTGGCGGCGCTGCACAGCTCGCTCGCCCAGCGGGAGCTGCGCACGTTCGCGCCGCCGGTGCGGGCGAGCGGGAACGCCCGCTTCGCCCTGAGCGGCGACGGCCGCACCCTGGCCGTCGCCGACCGGGACTCCGCGACCGTCTGGCGCCTGCCCGCCCCACCCACGACCGGGACGACGCCAGCGACCGGGACGGCGACGGCGGCGGTGGTGGCGCTGCCCGGGGTCGGCGGGCCGGCGCACGCCCTGGCCCTGAGTGCCGACGGCAGGACGCTCGCCGTCGGCGACGGGCGCTCCATCCGCCTCTGGGACGTCCCGTCGGCCCGCCCGGCCGGCGCGATCACGACGAGCGGCGCGGAGTGGCTGGGCTTCGGGCCCGGCGGGCGCCTGCTCGGCGCGGTCACCCCCGAGGGGCGGGCCCGGGCCTGGGACCTGGCGGCGCCCGTCCCCGAGCCGCTCCCGCTGGACGTTCCCGAGGCGCTGGAGGTCGCGTTCGCGCCGGACGGACGGCACCTGGCCGTGCCCGTCTCGGCCGGCCGGTACGAGCTGTGGGACCGCCGGCACCGCCTGGCCCGCGCACCCGGCCAGGCGGTCGCCTTCACCCGGGGCTCCCTGGCCGTGACCAGCGGCGCCGCCGTACACGTCAGCAGCCCGCCCGCCCTGGCAGCGGGCCGAGCCCCGGCCGCCCCGGCCGCTCCCGCGTGGCCGCGGCGGCTCCCCGCCCGCGCCCGCGTCCTGGCCTTCAGCCCGGACGGCCACCGCCTGGCCACCTACGACGGCACGGACGTCGCCCTCTGGTCGCCGGACCGCGACGACCCGCTCCTGGCGTGGCCGATGCCGCGCCCGCCCGCCGCCCTCGCCTTCGGCCCCGGCGCCCGCACGCTGGTCGCCCTCAGGACGGACGGGACGGCCGCCGTCCTGGACCTCGCCGCGCCCCCGCCGCTGGCCCGCGACCCCGAGGCGGCCACGATCGCCCCCGGCGCCCGGACCCTGGCGCTGTGGCGCGGCGGCGCGGCCGAGCTGTGGGACGTCGCCGCCCGCCGCCGCGTCGCCCGCCTCGCCGCGTCCGCCGGCGCCGGCCCGGCCACGCTCGCCTACAGCCCGGACGGCCGCACCCTGGCGATCGGCACGTCCTACCCGGCCACCGTCACCCTGTGGGACACCCTGACCCCCGGCGGGAGGCCGCGTGCCTTCGGCGTCCGCGGCGCCGACGAGATCGAGGGGCTGGCCTTCAGCCCGGACGGCCGCACGCTGGTGGTCTCCCCGCAGAGCGCCGCGCGCGGCCGGGGCCCCGCCGAGCGCTGGGACGTGGCGACCGGCCGGCGGGCCGCCGTCCTGCCGCACGCGGGCGGCGCCCGGATGGCCTTCCGCCCCGACGGCGGCGCGCTGGCGGTCAACGGCAGGGACAACGCCCTGCTCGACCTGCGCTCCGGCCGCGCCGCCGAGGCCCCCTTCACCGCCGCGGACGGCGTCCGGGCGCTCGCCTACAGCCCGGACGGCGGGCTGCTCGCCACCGGCGCCACCACGGAGGGCGTCACGTTGTGGGCGGGCACCCGGCCGCTGCGGCGGCTGCCGGTCGGCGCGGAGGAGGGCGAGCAGATCGACGCCCTCGCCTTCTCCCCGGACGGCCGCACCCTGGCCGCCGCCGGCGCGCACGGCAAGGTGTGGCTGTGGGACGTGGCCCGCGCCGTCCAGCTGGGGCTGCCGGTGCCCCAGCACCAGGGCGCCGTGCTGGCGCTCGCCTTCAGCCGGGACGGCCGCCTGCTGTACAGCGCCGGCGGCGACGGCCGGCTGGGCGTCCACCCGCTCGACCCCGGCCTGCTGGTCCGGGAGGTGTGCGCCAGGGCCGGCGCCACGCTGGCCCCGCAGGCGTGGGCCCGGCTGATCCCGTGGACGCCGTACCGCCAGGTCTGTTGAACGCGAGCGAAGGAGCAGGACGATGCCGTGTGTCACCGGTGGATCCATCGAGATCGTGCCCGACCCCGTCGTCATGGGCGACGCGCCGGTGGAGGTGACGTTCCTGGTGGCGTTCGGGCTGCCGGAGGCCCGGGGGCTGCTGCACCCGCCGGACGGGCCGCCGGTGGAGCTCGACCTGGCCGCCGCGCAGGGGCCGTGCGACTGGCGGGCCCAGCACGTCTTCGAGCCGGGCGCGCCGGCCGGGCGCTGGCGGGCCGAGGTGACGGACGGGGCCGCGTCGGTGGTCGAGGAGTTCCGGGTCGAGCGGGCGGGGTCGAAGCCGCGGACCCGGTTCGCCTCGTTCGAGCTGCGGCCGCGCGAGGTGTCGCCCGGCGAGCGGCTGGCCGTCCTGGGCACGGTGGAGGTCGAGAGCGGCGACAGGTGGGTGCCGCTGGCCGGGGTGATCGTCCGCATCGCCTTCCGCGGCGCGGACGAGTGCGGCTGGCACACCGTCACCCAGGTCCTGACCCGCGAGGACGGCGCGTTCAGCACCCTCGCACAGGCGCTGGAGGACGGCGAGTGGCGCGGCGAGCTGGACGGCGACGACAGGTTCATCGGCTCGCGGAGCAGGCCGCGCGTCGCGCGCGCCCTCACCGGCACCGAGATCTACAAGTACACGATCAGCCCCTACCCGGACGACCGGCTCAAGCACTCCGGCATCCTGCGCACCAGGAACGGGCACACCAAGCTCGACGATCTCGCGGTGACGGTCTCCAAGGGCGGCGTCTCGGTCACCGACCACAGCACCGGCAACCCCTCCGGGCGGTTCACCGTCATCACGCCGCGCAGTGGCGGCGTCTGGCGCGCCGACTTCTTCGCCGGCCACGGCTACGGCTCCTCGCACAGCACCAGGAGTTATCCCTGAGCCGGGCGAAACCGGTTGGACGGCGGGGCCGGGCGTTCACTAGGGTGTGATCATGTCTTCCGGCCCCGAGGCGTCAAGACGCCGGCCACCGGTCATCCGGTGGCTCTCCGAGGTGTCCTCCTGACCCGGCAGCACCGGGGCTGACCCGGCGCGCGCCCTGACCGGTTCGCGCGCTCAAGCCCTCGTGCCCGCCTTTCCGGCGGCCCGCCGCGTACGACACGTACGACACGTTCAGTCGTGACGCGTGCCCAGTCGTGACGCGTGCCGCCGTCACCGGCGCCTCTCCGTGCCTAGCGCCCCACGCCTAGTGCCCCACGCCTAGTGCCGCGTGCCTCGCCCGCGCCTTCGCGCGCTCGCGCGGCCCGTTCCACGCCACCGGATCACCGTCCCGTCGTTCCGACCGATCCGTTGATCCTCTCGACGTGGCCGTGGAGTCGCCTCTCATGCCTTTCGCCCTGTACATCCTCGGGCTGGCCGTCTTCGCCCAGGGAACCTCTGAATTCATGCTGTCCGGCCTCATCCCGGACATCGCCCGCGACCTCGGCGTGTCCCTCTCCGCCGCCGGCGCGCTGACCTCCGCGTTCGCCGCCGGAATGGTCGTCGGCGCGCCGCTGACGGCGATCGCCGGGATGCGCCTGCCGCGCCGGCGGGCGCTGCTGGCCTTCCTGGTCGTGTTCGTGCTCGTGCACGTCGCGGGCGCGGTCACCACCAGCTTCGCGGTGCTGCTGCTGACGCGGGTGCTCGCCGCGCTGGCCAACGCCGGGTTCCTCGCCGTGGGCCTGGCGGCGGCGGTCGCGATGGTGCCGCCGGGCGCCAAGGGGCGGGCCACCTCCGTCCTGCTCGGCGGCGTCACGCTGGCGTGCGTCGCCGGCGTGCCCGGAGGGGCGGTGCTCGGGCAGGCGCTCGGCTGGCGCGCCGCCTTCTGGGCCGTCGCCCTCGTCTCCCTCCCGGCCCTCTACGCGATCTTCCGCTCGATCCCCGACACCGCCCCGGCCGCCCCGGGCGGCGAGGGGCTGCCGGGGGTGCGGGAGGAGCTGCGGGCGCTGCGGGACACGCGGCTGCTCGTGGTGCTGCTGCTGGCGGCCCTGGTCAACGCCGCCACCTTCTGCACCTTCACCTACCTGGCCCCGCTGGTGACCGGCGTCTCCGGGCTGCCCGGGGGCCAGGTGCCGGTGGTGCTGGCGCTGTTCGGGATCGGCTCGTTCGCCGGGGTGAGCATCGCCGGCCGCCTGTCGGACACCCGGCCGGCGCGCGTCCTGGTCGCGGGCGGGATCGCGCTGCTGGCCGGCTGGGCGCTGCTCGCCGCCACGGCCGGCAGCCCGGTGGCGGCCGTCCTGCTCGTCCTGGCGCAGGGGACGCTCTCGTTCGCCGTCGGCTCGACCCTGATCGCCCAGGCGCTGTACGCGGCGTCCGCGGCACCCTCGCTCGGCGGCTCCTTCGCCACCGCGGCCCTCAACGTGGGCGCGACGGCCGGCCCGGCCCTCGGCGGCCTCGCCCTCGCCGCGGACCTCGGCCACCGCTCACCCCCTTGGGTCAGCGCCCTCCTGGTGGCGACCGCCCTCGCCGTCGCACTCCTCACCCGCCCGGCCCGGCGCCTGCTCCACGCCCCCGGAGGAACCCCGGCCGGAGAGACCCCGGCCGGCCCGTGACACCTGCCCGCAAGGAGTACGGGCCGATGGGCGGGACCCGCTCATCGGCCCGTGCTGGGGTCGATACATCGGATGTCGTTCCTGGTTGGTGCGAGGATCAGGTGCTGTCCCCTAAGATTCAGGGTCCCTTTGATCGGAGGAATCGTGCCCCACCCCCCGCCAGCACGCCTCGGCGTGCCCGTTCCCGCCGATGGCCTCACCCTCTGGTACGACCGGCCGGCCACCGACTGGGAGACCCAGGCCCTGCCCATCGGCAACGGCCCTCTGGGTGCCGTGGTGTTCGGCGGCGTGGCGACGGAGCGGCTCCAGTTCAACGAGAAGACGTTGTGGACCGGCGGTCCCGGCGTTCCCGGCTACGACCACGGCGGCTGGAAGGTCCCGAGGCCCGGTGCCGTCGCCGGGGTCCGGCGGCGGATCGACCGCGAGGGAAGGGTGGCCCCGGAGGCGGTGGCCGCCAAGCTGGGGCAGCCCAGGACCGGGTTCGGCGCGTACCAGACCTTCGGCGAGCTGTTCCTCGACCTCGGCCACGCGGGGGCCGCCGGGTACCGCCGCGAGCTGAGCCTGCGCGAGGCCGTCGCCCGGGTCGGCTACACCGTCGCCGGTGTGCGTCACGAGCGCGAGTACTTCGCCAGCAACCCCGGCAACGTCATCGTCGGCCGGATCTCGGCCGACCGGGGCGGCGAGGTGTCGTTCACGCTGCGCCACGCCTCGCCGCGCGACGACAAGACCGTCACGGCCGCCGGCGGCCGGCTCACCGTCCGCGGGCGGCTCGGCGACAACGCGATGGTGTTCGAGGCCCAGGTACAGGTGGTCGTCCAGGGTGGCACCCGTACCGACGCGGGCGACCGGATCACCGTCACCGGCGCCGACAGCGCCGTGCTCGTCCTGTCGGCCGGCACCGACTACGCCGACACCTACCCCTCCTACCGCGGCGAGGACCCGCACGCCAGGGTCACCGCCGCCGTGGACGCCGCCGCGGCCAGCAGCTACGACCAGCTCAGGCGGGCGCACGTCGCCGACTACCGGAAGCTGTTCGACCGGGTGGAGCTGGACCTCGGCGGCCGGGCGCCGGGGATCCCCACCGACCGGCTCCGCCGGGACTACACCGGCGGCGCCGCGCCCGGCGACCGCGCGCTGGAGGCGCTGTTCTTCGCCTACGGCCGCTACCTGCTCATCTCCTCCTCCCGCGAGAACGACCTGCTGCCCGCCAACCTCCAGGGCGTCTGGAACGACTCCACCAGCCCGCCCTGGTCGGCCGACTACCACGTCAACATCAACCTGCAGATGAACTACTGGCTCGCCGAGCAGACCAACCTGCACGAGACCACCAGGCCGTACGACCGCTACGTCACGTCGATGGTGGCGCCCGGCAGCAGGACGGCCCGGGAGATGTACGGCGCCCGCGGCTGGGTGGTCAACAACGAGACCAACCCGTTCGGCTTCACCGGCGTGCACGACTGGGCGACCGCCTTCTGGTTCCCCGAGGCCGCCGCCTGGGTCGCCCGGCACCTGTACGACACCTACCGCTTCACCGGCGACGAGGCGTACCTGCGCGACACCGCGTACCCGGTGATCAGGGGCGCGGCCGAGTTCTGGCTGGACTTCCTGCACACCGACCCGCGCGACGGCACGCTGGTCGCCAGCCCCAGCTACTCGCCCGAGCACGGCGACTTCTCGGCGGGCGCGTCGATGTCGCAGCAGATTGTCGGCGAGGTGCTGGCGAACGCCCTGGCCGCGGCGCGGACGCTGGAGGTGGACGAGGCTCTCCAGGAGGAGCTGGAAGCCGCGCTGACCGGGCTCGACCCGGGCCTGCGCGTCGGCTCCTGGGGCCAGCTCCAGGAGTGGAAGGGCGACTGGGACTCCAGGACCGACACCCACCGGCACGTCTCCCACCTGTACGCCCTCCACCCCGGCGACCGGATCCGGCCGGGCACGCCCGAGGCCGAGGCCGCGAAGGTCTCGCTGGCCGCGCGCGGCGACGGCGGCACCGGCTGGTCCAGAGCCTGGAAGATCAACTTCTGGGCGCGGCTGCTGGACGGCGACCGCGCCCACCGGATGCTCGCCGAGCAGCTCAGGTCCGCCACGCTGGACAACCTGTGGGACACCCACCCGCCGTTCCAGATCGACGGCAACTTCGGCGCCACCGCCGGCATCGCCGAGATGCTGGTGCAGAGCCAGCACGACGTGGTGCGCGTGCTGCCCGCCCTGCCGCCGGCGTGGCGGGACGGGTCGGTACGCGGCCTGCGCGCCCGCGGCGACCTCACCGTGGACGCCACCTGGCGGAACGGCGCCCCCGACACGGTCACGGTCCGCCCCGGCAGGACCGGGCCGGTCAGGGTCGCCACGCCGTTCGCCGCCGGCCGCTACCGCGTCCACGACGAGGAGGGCCACGAGGTCGTCCCGCGCCGCGACGGTGACACGCTGAGCTGGGACGCCCGCGCGGGCAAGGCGTACACGATCGAGAACGAGGCGGCGGTGGCGATCACGGCGCCCGCCGCGCTCACCCTGGACCCCTGACGCCCGGCGGCGGCGCCGCCACCCGGCCTTCCGCCGGGCGTCCCGCTCACACGCCGCTCAGGAACTCCCCGACGATCTCGTTGAACTCGCCGGGGTGCTCCATGTTGGGGTAGTGGGCGGCCCCGCCGACGCGGACGGCCCGCCCGTCGGGGACGGCCGCGACGAGGCGCTCGGCCATCCCGAGGTGGTCGGGGGAGTCGAGGTCGCCGTTGACGGCCAGCACCGGGACCTCGATCTCGGGCAGGCGCTTCCAGGTGTCGTGGACCGGCACGAGGTGGGCCGGCTCGCCCACGGCGTGCTTGGACATCGTGGCCCTGGCCATGCGGCGCAGGCGGCCCTCGACCCGCGGGTCGAGGTCGGCCACGGCGCGGTGCGGGCCCGCGGCGAAGAGCATGAAGCCCTCGATCGAGCCCTCCAGGTCGCCGGCGGCCATGGACGCGTTCCAGGCGGCCAGGGCGCGGGTGGTCCAGGGGTCGGTGAAGGACGGCTCGGAGGTGCCCGCGCCGCTGACCACCACGGCCCTCACCAGCTCCGGATGCTCCAGCGCGGTGTCCACCGCGATGCCCGCGCCCATGGACACGCCGGCCAGGACCGCCGGCCCGGTGTCCAGGTGGCGCAGCAGGGCGGCGAGTTCGTCGGCGAGCCGGTACGGGCCGGTGGCGTTGGCGGAGTGGCCGTGGCCGCGCGCGTCGGGGACGATCACCCGGTGCCGCCCGGCGAAGAAGGGGAGCTGGTCGGCCCACATGCCGTGGTCCAGGAAACCGCCGTGCAACAGGACGAGGGGCCGGCCGGAGCCGCCGGTGTCGAGCCAGAAGAGGTCGTTCATGACAACTAAGGTGTCATTTTTGCGGCGAGATGACAACCCAGGTGTCATGATGGAGGGGTGAGCGAGACGGACCGCGGCCGGCCGACCGACCGGCTGACAGAGGTGTTCGACCTGGTGGGCCCCCTGTACCGGCGGGCCCAGCGCAAGGTCGAGCTGGACGCGCCCATCGAGGGCCTGTCGGTGGGGGTGCGCGCCGTGCTCCACCTGCTGCGCGCGCACGGCCCCATGACCGTGCCGCAGATGGGCCGCGAGCAGGCGCTGAGCCGGCAGTTCGTGCAGCGCATGACCAACGACGCGGCCGCCCGCGGCCTGGTGGCGCTCGGCCCCAACCCGGCGCACAAGAAGTCCTCCCTCGTCCGGCTCACCGAGGAGGGGCGGGCGGCCATCGACGCCGTGCTGGCGCGCGAGCGGGCGGTGCTGCGCCGCATCGGCGGCGACCTGACCGACGCCGAGATCGACGCCTGCCTGCGCGTGTTGTCGCGCCTGCTGCGGCTCCTCGACGACGTGGACGTCGATTGACGGGGCGAGGGAGGGGTGGCGGCCGGGAACGGGCCGTCCAGGTTTCCCTTCCGGTCTCCGGGAAAGAGGAGTGCTTCTGAAGGACATCGAGGAGGCACGGGATATGAGCGCCGACGACAAGATCGCTAACAAGGCTCAGGAGCTCAAGGGCCGCGCCAAGGAGAACCTGGGGGACGCCACCGACGACGAGCGGCTCCAGGCCGAGGGCCGCGCCGACCAGACCGAGGGCAACCTCCGGCAGGCCGGCGAGAAGGTCAAGGACGCGGGCCGCAAGGTCAAGGACGCCTTCAAGAAGTGACGTTCAAGAAGTGACGTCCAAGACGTGACGCCCGCCGCACCAGCGGCGCGCGCGCGGACACGCTCACCGGCGGCCGCCGCCGGCTCACCGGGCCGGACGGCGGCCGCCGGCGTGCCCCGCCAGGTCCCCGCGGAAGAGGCATAGGCGACACGGCCCCGATAGGCGATAGTGCCGGTAGCGGGTCCGTTCACGCGTGCTGGCGGTGGGGCGATGGAAGGCGGCAACGACTCGGGCGCGATCCGCATCGGCCGTACGGTCCGGCGGCCGGTGCGGGCTTGGACGGCCTCCGTCCACGAACTGCTGCGGCACCTGGAGTCCAAGGGGTTCGAGGGCGCGCCGCGCGTCCTCGGCGTGGACGCCGACGGCCGGGAGATCCTCACCTACCTGGACGGCGACACGCTCGGCGGGCGCAGCGTCTGGCCGCAGTGGACCCGGACCGAGGACACCCTGCGCCAGGTGGCCCGCTGGCTGCGCGCCTACCACGAGGCAGTGGCCGACTTCGTGCCGTCCCCGTCCGCCCGCTGGCGCACCGGCGGCCGGTGGGCGCCCGGCCTGGTCATCGCGCACAACGACGCCAGCCCGTTCAACGCGGCCTGGCACGAGGGCCGCCTGGCCGGCTTCTTCGACTGGGACTTCGCCGGGCCCGCCACCGTGGACTCCGACGTGGCCTGGGTGGCGCTGTCCTGGGTCCCGCTGCACGCCCGGCGCGTCGCCGCCGCCGAGGGCTTCACCGACTTCGCCGCGCGCCCGGCCCGGCTGCTGACGTTCCTCGACGCCTACGGCTGGACGGGCGACCCGGTGACGCTCATCGCCGACATCCGCCGCCGCATGACCGAGCGGGCCGCGCGCATCCGCCGGCTGGGCCCGGCTGGCGACCCGCTGCACGCCCGCCTGCTGCGCCAGGGCGTGGCCGACGACCTCGATGAAGCCGTCGGCGAACTCGACGGCTTCCCGCTGCCCTCCCGCGTTATCAAGGAACCATGAGCGCGCGATACGACGGCCTGGCCGAGTGGTACGACGAGTACATCGGGTCCACCGCCGGCGACGGCATCGCCGACGTCGCCCGGCTGCTCGGCCCCGGCGACGGCCCCTGCCTCGACCTGGGCTGCGGCACCGGGCTCTACCTCGACGCCATCCGCTCCACCGGCCGCACCCCGGTCGGCCTCGACCGCTCCGCCGACCAGCTCGGCCGGGCCCGGCGGCGCGACGGCGCGCCGCTGCTGCAGGGCGACGCGGCGGCGCTGCCGTTCGCCGACGCGACGTTCGGCACCGTCACCGCGATCTGGGTCTCCACCGACATCCCGGGCTTCCCCGGCGTGCTCCGGGAGGCCGCGCGGGTGTTGCGGCCGGGCGGGCTGCTGCTGTTCTACGGCGTGCACCCGTGCTTCAACGGCCCGCACATCGAGACCGGCCCGCACCTGGAGGCCCGAGGCGCCGGCGGGGAGGGCGCGGTCGTCATCCATCCCACCTACCGCGTCCAGGGCTGGCACCGGCGCGCGCCGTGGTGGCGCGAGGGCGGCGTGCGCGACCGGCTCGGCATGAGCCACGTCCCGCTGGCCGAGCTGATCAACGCCTTCGCCGGGGCGGGGCTGGCCGTCGAGCACGCCGAGGAGCCGGGCGAGCGCCCGGTCCCGATGGTGCTCGCCCTGCGTGCCCGCCGCTCGCCCGGGGGCGTCAGCGGGGCACGATCGGCAGGGTGATGGAGGAGTCCGGGTAGACCCGCTGGTGCTGCACCACCAGGTCGGCCTCGGTGGCCTCGGCGGCGGGCCGGCCGGTGCCCGGGTTGCGGTCGAAGCGCGGGAAGTTGGAGCTGGAGATCTCCACCCGGATGCGGTGCCCGGCCTTGAAGACCTGGCTCGTGGCCACCAGGTCCACGTGGTAGGTGCCCGACGCGGTGGTGGTGCGCGTGATGCCGTCGATGACGCTCATCGCCCGCCCGTCGGGGTGGACGTCCACCAGCTTCGCCGTCCAGTCGGTGCTCGCCGCCGAGGTGGCGGCGCGCAGCGTCACCGACACCGGGCCGGTCACCTCGACGTCGGCCGCCAGCGGCTCTGTGGTGTAGCAGAGCACGTCGGGCCGCAGCTCCACGTCCCGCTGGTCCTGCGGGCCGACGTTGGTCGGGTCGGGCAGCAGCAGCGGGCCGCCGGTCGTCGGCACCGGGTCGCGCGGGTCGAAGGTGAACACGCGCGGCTCGCCGGACGGGGGAGCGGCGGGCGACAGCAGGCCGTCGGCGTGCAGGTGGTAGCGGGTCTCGACGGCCCGCGCCAGGGGCCAGGACTCCTCCTCCCGCCACACGTCGTCGCCCATCACGAACAGGTGCACGGCGGGCCCGGTGTCCTCGCCCTTGAGGAAGGCGAGCTGCCGCTGTTCGAGCTGGATCGCCGCGGCCTGCGCGAAGAAGCCGAAGTCCAGCCGCCCGGCCCCCGACGCGCCGGGCGCCAGGTGCGTCCACGGCCCGACGACCAGCGGGCCGCCCAGGCGGCGGTGGTTCTCCAGCGTCCCGGCCAGGAACAGGTCGAACCAGCCCGCGACGTGCATGACCGGCACCTCGATGCGGTCGTGCCGCAGCGTCCCGGCCAGCTCCTCCCAGTACGCGTCCCGCTCCGGATGCCCGGTCCACTCGTGCCACCAGGGGATGCCCGGGATGTCGCGCACCGGCAGCGTCCGCGCCGCCGCCTGCTGGTCGCCGAGCACGGGCAGCAGCGTGCCGAGGCCGGGACCGGCGTCCTCGCCCGCCTCGGCGGCGTGCAGCAGCCCCAGCATCGCCTGCATCGCGCCCCAGCCCAGGGCCGAGCCCAGCGCGAACGCGCCGCCGTGGTACTTGAGCCCGTCGTGGAAGTCGTGCGGCGTCATCTGGGCGACGACGGCCCTGAGGCCGGGCGGCCGGGTGGCGGCGGCCTGGAGGGCGCAGCCGGCCAGGTACGACATGCCGCTCATCACCACGTCACCGTTCGACCACGGCTGCCGGGTGATCCAGTCGATCGTGTCGGAGCCGTCCGCGCCCTCGTCCCGCCACGGCCGGAACTCGCCGTCGCTGCTGCCGCGCCCCCGGCAGTGCTGCAACACCACGGCGAAGCCCGCCTGCAACGCAGGGACGACCGGCACCGACCGGAACGTCGGCTCCCCGTAGGGCGTGCGCACCAGCAGCGTGGGGAACGGCCCGCCCTCGACCGGCCGGTGGACCGAGCCGCGCAGGACGGTCCCGTCGCGCATCGGCATGGGCGCGTCGTGCTCGGTGGAGACGACCAGGGACGTGCGGTCGAGCTTCGGCATGGGCGGCTCTCCTGTCGGAAGGGGGCGTTCAGGTGAGGCGGCGTTCAGGTGGGGCGGTGTTCAGGTGGGGCGGTTCAGGTGGGGCGGCGTTCAGGTGGGGCGGTGTTCAGGTGGGGCGGTTCAGGTGGGGCGGCGTTCGGGGAGGCTTTCAGGTGAGCAGGTAGGCGTCGTAGCGGACGGCGGAGGCCGCGCGGGCCGCCGAGGCGACGGCCAGCGTGCGGTTGAGCCAGCGGTACCGCTCGTCGCCGGTCTCGAAACGGCAGAACAGCCGGAAGTAGTAGTCGGCCGGGTCCACCTCCTCGCCGCGGGCCAGCCGGTCGAGCACCCCGGGCGGGCCGTGGCGGACGCCGCTGGTGGTGATGTACAGATGGGCGCCGTCGTGGGTGCGCAGCGTGTAGCGGGTGTCGATGCTGATCGTGCCATCGGCGTGGACGATCTGCCAGTCGGCGCCGCCGGGCAGCACCACCCCGGACAGCCGGGGGCCGTCGAACGTGCCGCCCGTGATGTTGACGACGCGCCGCTGCCCCCACTGCGAGTCGCCGAGGTCGAGGACGGGGTCGAGCAGGACGTGGAAGGTGGCGAGCGGTTCGAGGTTCACCGGGCCACGCTCCAGGAGGGGCGCTCGCTCAGCGCGACCGGGTCGAACCCGGCCGTGCGCTTGTAGGAGGCGGCGATCTCGGCCAGCTCGGCGCGCGGGATGACCTGCTCCACGTGGTCGAACCCGCCGGGCGCGCGCTCGTGGGCGAGCTTCATGACGATCTCGGGACCCATCTGCCGGTTGGCGAGCTGGAGCGCGGTGGTGGCCGGGCGGCGCTCGGCCTCGTACGCGGCCAGGTCGCCCCGGGCCAGCGCGTACGCCAGCACCCGGGCGTCGATGATCGCCTGGGAGGCGCCGTTGGAGCCGATCGGGTACATGGCGTGGGCCGCGTCGCCGAGCAGCGTGACCCCGTCGAAGGTCCAGCGGGGCAGCGGGTCGCGGTCCACCATCGGGTACTCGTAGGCCGCCTCCGCGCCGGTGATGAGCCCCGGCACGTCGAGCCAGTCGAAGCGCCAGTCCGCGAAGTGCCGGCCGATCTCGGCGAGGTCGGCGGGCCGGTTCCAGTTGCCGCGCTCGGGCGGCTCGCCGTCCAGGGGGCGCTCGGCGATCCAGTTGATCAGCGTGCGGCCGCCGGTCTCGATCGGGTACGCGACGAACTTGGCGGTGCCGTCCCCGGCCATGATCATGGACCGGCCGGTCAGGAACGGCTCGCCGTACGTCATGCCGCGCCACAGCACCAGGCCGTTCCAGGGCGGCGGCCCCTCGCCGGGGTAGAGGCCGGCGCGGACGGCGGAGTTGATGCCGTCGGCGCCGATGAGCAGGTCCTCCTCGCCGGGGCCGGTGACGCGGCTGCCGGTGCGGACGGCGTCCGGGCCCAGCCGCTCGGTGACCGCCTCCAGCAGCAGCCGTTGCAGCCGGCCGCGGTGCACCGAGTACTGCGGCCAGGCGTAGCCCGCGGCCAGGCCCCGGGGCTCGGACCAGATCGGCGTGCCGTGGCGGTTGAAGTAGGCCAGCTCGGCGGTGGCGACCCCGATCCGCGCCAGCCGGTCGGCCAGGCCCAGCTCGGTCAGCTCGCGTACGGCGTGGGGGAGCAGGTTGATGCCGACGCCCAGCGGCCGGAGCTCGGGGGCCGCCTCGTGCACGGTCACGTCCCCGAACCCGGCCGCGTGCAGGCTGAGCGCGGTGGCGAGGCCGCCGATGCCGGCTCCGGCGATGACGATGCGCACGAACCCTCCTCCAGGATTGTTATGGCCGAAACAATAGTTCCGGGCACCCGGCACCTGCGCAAGACTTGGCCGGTGAGTGACGCACAGACCGCCGACGCGCCGGCCGCGGGACCCGCAGGGGTGCCGGCCGCCGGGGTTCCTGGCGCCGGGCCCGCCGACGCGCCGGGTGCCGGGCCCGCCGACCTGCGCTACGCCGCGTACGCGCGCGAGCGCCTGGCCGCCATGCCGCCCCCGGCCGACGCCGAGGCGTTCGCGCTGGCCTATCACCTGCTCCAGCTCGCCTACCTGCTCGTCACCGACCTGGAGACCCGCATCCACCGGCCGCGCGGCTGGACGCTGCCCGGCTTCCGGCTGATGTTCAAGCTCTGGCTGCTGGGCCCCACGCAGCCGGTCCGGCTGGCGGAGATCTCCGCCATGTCCCGCTCGGCGGTCACCAACGCGGTCAACACCCTCGTCCGCGCCGGCCTGGCCGAGCGCCGCCCGGTGCCCGGCGACGCCCGCGCGGTCGTGGTCGCGCTGACCCCGGCCGGCGAGGCGGCGGTGCGGGAGGCGTTCGCCGAGCAGACCGGACGCGAGCGCGAGTGGTTCGCGGTGCTCGGCGCGGCCGAGCGGGAGCAGCTCACCGGGCTGCTCGTCCGCATCCTGCGGGCCCGGCCGCCCCTGGGCGCGGAGGAGGCGGCGCGATGAGGGTGGCCGAGGGGCCCTTCTTCGAGGAGCTGGAGCCGGGGCAGGTCTTCGACGGCGCGCCCGGGCTCACGCTCACGGCCGGGCACGCCGCCGCCCACCAGGCGATCTGCGGCGACCGGCTGCGGCTGCCGCTCGACGCCCACCTGTGCGGGGAGGTCACCGGCGGGCCGCCGCAGGCCCATCCGGCGCTCGTGTGGGACGTCGCGATCGGCCAGTCCACGCTGGTCACCCAGCACGTCAAGGCCAACCTGTTCTACCGGGGGCTGGTCCTGCGCCGCTTCCCGGTGATCGGCGACACGCTGCGCACCCGTACGCGGGTCGTGGCGCTGCGCCAGAACCGGCCCCGCCCCGGCCGCCACCCGACCGGCCTGGCGGCGCTGCGCGTCACCACCGAGGACCAGGACGGCCGCCCCGTGCTGGACTTCTGGCGGTGCGCGATGCTGCCGCTGCGCGACCCCCGGGCCCGCACCGGCCACGACGCCGACCTGGACACGATCGGCGCCCTCACCCCGGACGCCGGTACCGCCCCGGACGCCGGTGCCGCCCCGGGCGGCGGGCTCGGCGCGGCGGTGGCCGGGTGGCGGCTCGGCCGCTACGCCGCCCTCGTCCCCGGCCCGCATCTCGACGGCGTGGCGGAGGGGGAGCGGTGGCGGGTCGGCGGCGGCGACGTGGTGTCGGCCGCCCCCGAGCTGGCCCGGCTCACGCTCAACATCGCGCGGGCGCACCACGACGCCAGGGAGGGCGGCCGGCGGCTGGTGTACGGCGGGCACACCATCGGCCTCGCCCTCTCGCAGGCCGTCCGCGCGCTGCCCGCCCTGGTCACGGTGGTCGCCTGGCACGGCTGCGACCACCTCGGCCCGGTGCACGAGGGCGACACGCTGTCCAGCGAGGTGACCGTCGAGCGCCGCGAGCCGCTGCCCGGGGGCGGCGGCCTGGTGCACCTGCGCTCGCTGGTCGCGGCCACGGCGCCCGGCGGCCCCGGCCCCGGGTCCGGGTCCGGGTCCGGCGAGTCCCGGGACGTGCTGGACTGGCGTTTCGTCGCCGTCCTGGCCTGATGCGGGCCGGCGCGCGTGAGGGTCCCGGCGGCGGGGAAAAGGCCCCGCATGGAGGTGCTGAGCAGCCGCGTGCTGCTGCGCCCGCGGGATCCCGCGCGCAGCCGCCGCTTCTACGCCGAGACCCTCGGCCTGGCCGTCCACCGCGAGTTCGGCCCGCCGGAGCATCCCGGCACGGTGTTCTTCCTCGGCCAGGGCTTCCTGGAGCTGTCGGGACACCACGACGACGGCGGGCACGACGGCAGGCACGACGGCAGGCACGGCGGCGGGCATGACGGCGGCGCGGCGGCGGTGTCGCTCTGGTTGCAGGTACGCGACGTCGCGGCCGAGGAGGAGCACCTGCGGCGGGCCGGGGTCACCGTGCTGCGCGAGGCCCGCCAGGAGCCGTGGGGGCTGATCGAGCTGTGGATCGCCGACCCGGACGGTCACCGCCTCGTCCTGGTGGAGGTCCCGCCCGGCCACCCCCTGCGCCGCGACCAGCGCGGCATCGCGCCCGTCAGCGCAACCGGTAGCGGATCGGCAGGTGCCTGAGCCCGCCCACGAACGTCGTGGCCAGCCACACCGGCTCGCCGTCCGGCTCGACGTCGTCCAGCCGGGGCAGCAGCTCGGCGAAGAGCGCCTGGATCTCCATGCGCGCCAGCGCCGCCCCCAGGCAGTAGTGGACGCCCGCGCCGAAGGCCAGGTGCCGGTTGGGCGCGCGCCCGGCGTCGAAGCGGAACGGCTCGGCGAACACCTGCTCGTCCCGGTTGGCCGACGGGTACGACAGCAGCACCGACTCGCCCGCCCCGATCGCCGTCCCGCGCACGGACGTGGCGGCGGCGGCCGTACGCATGAACGCCTTGACCGGGCTCACCCACCGGATCATCTCCTCGGCCGCCGAGGGCAGCAGCCCGGGATCCTCCCGCAGCCGCCGCAACTCGCCGGGATGCCGCAGGAGCGCCTCCAGCCCGCCCGTGATGGTGGAGCTGGTGGTGTCGTGCCCGGCCGTGGCGATGATGACGTAGTACGAGGCCGCGTCGGTGTCGCTCAGCGGCCGGCCGTCCACGCGGGCGTTGGCGATGGCCGAGGCCAGGTCGCCGGTGGGGCGGGCGCGGCGGGAGGCCGTCAGCTCGTGGAAGTAGGCGAGCAGGTCGCTCAGCGCCGAGGTGTGGGCCTCCGCCTCGTCGCCGCGCCGGCGGCTCTCGTCGTCGTGGCCGAACAGGTCCTGGGTCAGCCGCAGCATCATCGGGAAGTCCGACTCGGGCAGGCCGAGCAGCGAGAGGATGACGTACAGCGGGTAGTGCGCCGCGACCTCCACCGCGAAGTCGCACCGGCCGTGCCCGGCCATCAGGTCCACGTACCGCCTGGCCAGCTCCCGTACCCGCGGCTCCAGGGCGCGCATCGCCTTCGGGCCGAACCAGTCGGCGCCGACGGCGCGCAGCGCGCGGTGCTCGGGGTCGTCGGTGTGGACGAGGGTCCTCAGCCCGCCGCCCCTGGCCCGCTGCGCGTCGAGCGCGGCGTCGATCTCGGCCCGGCGCAGCACGGGCCGCGGGGCGGAGAGCCACAACGCGTTGTCCCGCTCGATCTCCAGCACGTCGGCGTGCCGGGTGACGGCCCAGAAGGGCCGGTAGCCGGGCGCCTCCACCCGCTGCACGGGGGACTCGCGGCGCAACAGGGTCAGTGCCTCGTGCAGGCGCGGCTCGTCGGTGTACGTGGCGGGCGTGGCGAGCAGGCGCCCCGCCTCCTCCGCGGACGTCAGGGTCGTGGCCACGAGTCAGCCTCCGGCGACATGCGGATTGTACGGGTGTGATGGGCATTCCCGCGGCGCGGCGCGGGCATGCCGACGGCGGCGGCCGGCTGCTATCCTGCACATATGAATAGATCTTCAAGTGTTGTGCCGGTGGCAGTGGACGGCTGCGCGGTCAAGGTGGTGGACGCCGAGCGGGTGGCGGCGGTGCGCGAGCGCATGCCCGCCCCCGCCGACCTGGCCGACACGGCCGAGGTCTTCGGCCTGCTGTCCGACCCCAACCGGCTGCGCCTGCTGGTCGCGCTGCTGGACGGCGAGCTGTGCGTGTGCGACCTGGCGGCGGTGACCGGGCAGAGCGAGTCCGCCGCCTCGCACGCGCTGCGGCTGCTGCGCGCGCACCGGGTGGTGACCGCCCGCCGGGCCGGGCGCATGGCGTACTACCGGCTGGCCGACCCGCACGTGCGGATGTTGCTCGACCTGGCGCTCGCCCACGCCGAGCACACCGACCTCATGCATCCCGAACGCGGCGGGGAGGGGTAGTGGGCGCCGGCCACGGCCACGGCCACGGCCACGGTCACGGCCACGGTCACGGCCACGCCGGCGGGCACACCGGCGGCCACGGGCACGCCGGAGGGCGGCACCGCGGGCGGCTCGCCACGGCCTTCGTCCTCATCGGCGGCTTCTTCGTGGTGGAGCTGGCCTTCGGGCTGGCGTCCGGGTCGCTGGCGCTGCTGTCGGACGCCGGGCACATGGCCGCCGACGTGGTCGCTCTCGGCGCGGCGCTGGTCGCCACCCGGATCGCGGCCCGGCCCGACCCGACCGGCCGACGCAGCTACGGCTCCTACCGGGCCGAGGTGTTCGCCTCGCTGCTGGCCGTGGTGCTCATGCTGGGCGTGGCGGTCTACGTGGCCGTCGAGGCCGTCGGCCGGATCGGCGGCCCGGCCGGGGTGTCGTCGGGGCCGATGCTGGTCGTGGGCGCGCTCGGCCTGGCCGTCAACGTCGCCGCCCTGCTGCTGCTGCGTGCCGGCGCGGCCGAGAGCCTCAACGTCAAGGGCGCCTACATGGAGGTCGTCGCCGACACGGCGGGATCGGCCGGTGTGATCGTGGCGGGCTGGCTGGTGGCGGCGACCGGGCAGCCGTTCTGGGACACGGCGGTCGCGCTGGCCATCGGCGTCTTCGTGGCGGTGCGCGCGGTCTCGCTCGGGCGGCAGGTCTTCGCGGTGCTGGGCCAGCACGTGCCCGCCGGGGTGGACCCGTCCGCCGTCGCCGCCGACCTGGCCGCCGTCGAGGGCGTGCGCGACGTGCACGACCTGCACCTGTGGACGCTCACCTCCGGCATGAACGTGGCCACCGCCCACCTGGTCGCCGCCGACGGCAGCGACGCCCACGCCGTCCTCGACCGGGCCAGGGACGTGCTGCGCCACCGCCACGACATCGCGCACGCCACGCTCCAGATCGAGCCCGCCGACCACCAGGGGTGCGACGAGCTGGGCTGGTGACCCGGCGGGCGGGCGGCCGGGGCGGCGCTCAGGAGTCGCCGCCCGCGCAGCGCAGCAGCAGCACCGCGATGTCGTCGGCGCGCCGCTCCAGCGCGGCCGGCTCGATCAGCGACTCCGCCAGGTCCCGCAGCGGGCCGTCGCGGGTGGGGTTGAAGCGCTCGGCCAGGCCCTGGATGGCCTCGCCGAGGTCCAGGCCGGGCTGCTCGACGAGGCCGTCGGTGTAGAGGGTCAGCACGCCGCCGGGCGGCAGGTCCACGTCCAGGGTGGCGTACTCGGCCCGCGGGTCGACGCCCAGCAGCAGCCCGGCGGCCGTCTCGACGACCCGCGTGGGCGCGCCCGGCCGGCCCAGCAGCGGCGGCAGGTGGCCGGCGCTGGCCAGGCAGGCGGTGTGCCGCGCCAGGTCGAGGCTGACGTACAGGCAGCTCGTGAACCGGTCGGGGGCCAGCTCGACGAGCAGCCGGTTGGTGTGCGCGAGCACCTCGCCGGGGGAGGCCCCGGCGCCGGCGTGGGCGCGGATGGCGGTGCGGACCTGGCCCATCAGGGCGGCGGCGGTCACGTCGTGGCCCTGCACGTCGCCGATGACGGCGGCGGCCTGGGTGCCGCTCAGCCGGATCAGGTCGAAGAAGTCGCCGCCGATGTCCATGCCGGGGGTGGCCGGCACGTACCGGGCGGCCAGGTCCAGGCCGGGGATGTCGGGCAGCGTGCGCGGCAGCAGGCTCGCCTGCAGGCACTGGGCGAGCTGGTGCTTGACGTCGTAGAGCCGGGCCCGCTCGAACGCCTGCGTGATCAGGCCGGCCAGCGCGGTGAGCGTGGCGCGCTCGTCCACGCCGAAGCGGTGGGGGTGGTCGTAGGCCAGGACGCAGGTGCCGATGGGCCGCCCCGAGGTCACCAGCGGCAGGAACGCCCACGCCTTCATGTCGTCGGAGGCGACGGCGTCCGGGTACGCCGCGCGCAGCTCGTCCAGGTCCGCGTAGAAGGCCGGCCGGGTCGCGTCGTACGCCCGCTCCGTCGGCGGCGGGCCCACCGGCCGCCCGTCGAACTCGCCCACCGCCCGCCGGCTGTAGCCGCGCGAGGCGGCCACCCGCAGCCGCCCGCCCTTCGTGGTGAGGATGGCCATCGCCTGCACGTCGTGGACGGGCATGACGTGGTCGGCGACGAGGTCGATGACCTGCTGCGCGGTGACGGCCCGGGCGAGCGTGGTCGCCAGGTGCAACATCTCGTGCAGGGCGATGCCCCCGTCGGGACGCTCGCCGCCGGTGCCCGGCTCCGGCCCGGCCCGCTCCGGCCCGCCGGCGGTGACCCGCACGGTGACGCCGGTCAGGCCGGGGAAGAGGTGGAAGGTCAGCGGCCGCCCCGACGGGCCGCGGATGGTGAACGAGGTGGCCCGCCGGCTGAGCACCGCGGCCCGGTAGCGGTCCTCGTAGACGGGGCCGTCCAGCCACGGCAGCGCCTCGCCCAGGCGGGTGCCGCGAAGCTCGGACGGGCCGGCGCGCAACAGGTCGGCGGCCGGCGCGGTGACCAGCGTGACGCGGCCCCCGACGTCGAGCGAGCAGTAGCCCTCGGGCAGCCGGTTCAGGCAGCCCAGCGCCACGAGCTCGGCGTCCGGGGCGGTGGCGAGGGCCGGGCCCGGGTCGAGCGGGCGCGGCCGGGGCCCCGGCGTGACCGGCTCGCCCCGCTGGTCGGCCCGCCTGAGCAGGTCGCCGAGGGCCGAGCAGCTCGCGTGGATGGCGTCGAGCTGCTCCCGCGACAGCCGGTCCGACCGGCCCGCGGGCCACAGCAGCAGCAGCACGCCCCGGACGCGGGCGCCGGCGCGGACGGGGCAGGCGGCCATCGCGAAGGGGTACGGCAGCGTGAGCGCCACCGCCGGGAACTGCCGCGCCAGGTCCTCGCGCCCCGACACCCAGATCAGGCGCCCCTCGCGCGCGGCCGTGGCGACCGGCAGGGGGTCGTCGCTCCTGAGCCGGGCCCACGCCAGGGCGATCGAGGCCGGCATGCCGAGCTGGACGTCCATCAGCAGCCGGCCGTCGCCGGCCAGGAGGTAGACGGCACCGATGTGGGCCCCCGTGCCGGTGACGGCCTGGATCAGCAGGTCGTCCAGGCGCGGCGCGGCGTCCTCACGCACCGTCTCAGCCCGTCCCCTCGCTCACGGATGGTGAGCGCGAGCGCAGTTTCAAACCCCCCATAGGGGCAGGATACACGCTTGAGCGTAGTCAATCGCTCACTTTACGTTGATATCCGGGTCTGGCCTGCGCGGGCCGGTGGGTCACTCCTCCGACAGGACGCGCTGGGCGACGGCGAAGGCGGCGTTCGCGGCGGGCACCCCGCAGTAGACGGCGCTCTGCAGCAGCACCTCGCCGATCTCGTCCGGCGTCAGCCCGTTGCGCAGCGCCGCGCGCACGTGCATGGCCAGCTCCTCCAGGTGGCCGCGGGCCACGAGCGCGGTCAGCGTGACGCAGCTGCGCGTACGCCGGTCCAGGCCGGGCCTGGTCCAGATCTCGCCCCAGGCGTAGCGGGTGATGAAGTCCTGGAAGTCCCGGGTGAACGGGGTGGTGCGGGCCGCCGCCCGGTCCACGTGCGCGTCGCCCAGCACCTCGCGCCGTACCCGCATGCCGGGCACGGCGGGCAGGTGGGCGAGCAGCGCGGCCGTCACGCGCTCGGGCTGGTCGGCCGGGGCCAGGTGGGCGGCCCCGGCCAGCTCCACGAGGGTCGCGCCCGGGATGCCGTCGGCCAGCAGCCGGGCGTGCGCGGGCGGCGTCGCCGGGTCGTCCCGCCCGGCCACGACCAGGGTGGGCGCCTTGATCGCGGGCAGCTCGCCGCGTACGTCGTAGGTGGCCAGGGCGTCGCAGCAGGCCGCGTACCCCTCGGGGTCGGCGGCGGCCAGGTCGTCCAGCAGCTCCTGGCGGGGCGGCCCGGCGAACCAGCGCCCGGCCGTGGGACCCAGCAGCGGGCCGGTGCCCTCGGCGCGGACCAGCCGGGCCCGCTCGTGCCACGCCCCGGGCTCCCCGAAGCGGGCCGAGGAGCAGACCATCGCCAGCGACCGCACCCGGCCGGGGTGGCGCAGCGCCAGGGTCGCGCCGATCGCGCCGCCGATCGAGACGCCCGCGTAGTGGAAGCCGTCGAACCCCAGCGCGTCGGCCGTCGCCAGCACCAGGCCGGCCAGGTCCTCGACGGTGGCCACCTCCGCCGGGGGAGCGCCGCCGTGGCCGGGCAGGTCGAACCTCAGCACCCGGAAGGTCCGCGCCAGCGCGGCGAGCTGCGGCTCCCACAGGCGCAGGGACGTCCCGAGCGACGGCCCGAGGATCAGCGGCTCGCCGCCCTCGGGGCCGTCCAGCCGGTGCTGCAACATGGGGTCAGTCCTCCTTGAGCGCCCGCTCCACCAGGGCGCGGGCGGAGCCGGTCGAGCCGGACAGGGTCAGGTTGGCGCGCATGCGCTCGGGGTGCACCCGCAGGCCGGCGACCAGCTCGGCGGCGTCGCGGGCGGCACCGGCGACCAGGCGCAGGCACTCGCGCAGCGGCTGCCACTCGGCGTGCCAGGCGCCGGAGGGGCGCTCGTCCTCGGCGGCGAGCGAGCCGTACAGGACGGCGGCCAGCGCCGGGGTCTGCCGGGCGGCGGCGACGATCATGGTGGAGCGGACGGGGTTGTGCTTGTGCGGCATCGACGACGAGCCGCCGCCCACCCCTTCGGACAGCTCGCCCACCTCGGTGCGCGAGAGCACCAGCACGTCGGCCGCCGCCTTGCCGAGCGCCCCGGACGCGAACGCCAGCGCCCCGGCCAGGTCGGCGACGGGCGTGCGCAGCACGTGCCACGGCAGCACCGGCTCGGCCAGCCCCAGCTCGGCGGCGAACCGCGCCACCAGCCGCAGCCCGGCGTCCGCGCCGGCGTCGGCTCCGGCCCCGGCCCCGGTGTCCGCGCCGGTGCCGGCGCCGGTGGCGGCCCCGGCGTCCGTGCCGGTGCCGGTCCCGGTGTCGGTCCCGGTGCCGGGGCGGGGCTCCTCGGGGTGGAAGGCGGCCAGGGTGCCCGCGGCCCCGCCGAGCTGCACCGGGAGGGCGTCCCTGGCGGCGCGCAGCCGGGCGCGGGCGTCGAGGACCAGCTTGCGCCAGCCCGCCGCCTTCAGCCCGAACGTCGTCGGCACCGCCTGCTGGGTGAGCGTCCGCGCGGCCATCACCGTGTCGCGGTGCGCCCCGGCCAGCCCGGCCAGGGCGGCGGCCACCCGGTCGAGGTCGGCCAGCACCGGCCCGAGCGTGCGGTGCGCCACCAGCATGAGCGCCGTGTCCACGATGTCCTGGCTGGTCGCGCCCCGGTGCACGTACGCGCCGTGCGGCCCGGCCGCCGCGCGCAGGTCCTCGACGAGGGGGATGACCGGGTTGCCTCCCGAGCGGGCCCGCGCGGCGAGCCCCGGCAGGTCGAAGGCCGCCACCCGGGCCGCCGCGGCCACCGCCTCGGCGGCGTCCGCCGGGGCCAGGCCGAGCGCGGCCTGCGCGCGGGTCAGCGCGACCTCGGCGTCCAGCAGGGCCCGCAGGAACGCGGCGTCGCCGGTCTCCTCGGCCGCGCCCCGCATGGGGGACAACAACCCGAGGTCGGCCCCCCGGTCAACCGGAGTCCCCCCGTCAGCCGGAGTCCCCCCGTCAGCCGAAGTCAAGGAAGACCGTCTCCTTCTCGCCCTGCAGGTGGATGTCGAAGCGGTAGACGCCCTCGCGCTCCGGCCGGGCGACCAGCGTCTCGCGCCGCTCCGGCGGCAGCGTGTCCAGGAAGGCCGCGCCCCGGTCGAAGTAGACGCGGGTGAACAGGTGGTGCAGCAGGCCACGGGCGAACACGCACACGCTGATGTAGCCGTTACCCGGCATGAGCGTACGCAACCCGTAGCGGCCGTCGGCCTCGGTCGGCACCCGGCCGAAACCGGTGAAGTCCAGCCCGTGCCGCCCGATGACGGCGCCGTTCACCGGGTCGCGGCGCAGCGTGCCCGGCTTGCCGCTGAGGTCGCCCGACGGGTCGGCCTGCCAGAACTCCAGCAGCGCGTCCGGCACCGGCTCGCCCGCGCCGTCGTAGACGTAGCCGTGGACGGTGATCCCGCCGGTGGCCAGGTCGCCGCCGCCGGGGAACGGCAGCGCGTAGCCGTAGAACGGGCCGATCGTCTGCGAAGGGGTCGGCTTCATCGGCCCTCCTCCATCCAGGTCGCGGCCGGGCCGTCCAGGACGATGTCCCAGCGGTAGCCCAGCGAGAACTCGGGCACGGACAGCTCGTGGTCGTAGGCGCACACCAGCCGCTGCCGGGCCCGCTCGTCGGTCACCGACTGCAGCACCGGGTCGAACGGGAACAGCGGATCGCCCGGGAAGTACATCTGGGTGACCAGCCGCTGCGTGAACGCCGTGCCGAACACCGAGAAGTGGATGTGCGCCGGCCGCCAGGCGTTGACGTGGTTGCGCCACGGGTACGGCCCCGGCTTGATCGTGGTGAAGGAGTAGCGGCCCTCGTCGTCGGTCAGGCAGCGCCCCACCCCGGAGAAGTTGGGGTCGAGCGGGGCCGGGTGGTCGTCGCGCTGGTGCGGGTAGCGGCCGGCGGCGTTGGCCTGCCACACCTCGACGAGCTGGCCGCGCACCGGCCGCCCGTCGCGGTCGAGCACCCGGCCCTGGACGGTGATTCGCTCGCCGAGCGGCTCGCCCGGGTGCTGCTTGGTGAGGTCGTTGTCGAGCGCGGTCACGTCGGTGACGCCGAAGACCGGCCCGGACAGCTCGGCCGCCTCCGGGTCCTTGACCGCCAGCAGCGGCAGCTTCGGGTGGCGCAGCACGCTGCTGCGGTAGGGGGCGAAGTCGCGCAGCGGCTGGTTCGCCTCCTCGCCGTCGTGGGCCTGGTGCAGCTCGGCGATCTCGCGATCGATGTCGGCTTGGCTGAGGGGTGGGGTCATCGGGCTACCTTTCTGGCTACCTTTCCAGGACGACGGCCATGCCCTGGCCGACGCCGATGCAGAGACACGCCAGGCCGGTGCCGGACCCGGCCGCGGCCAGCCGGTGCGCCACCGCGCCGGTGATCCGGGCGCCGGACGCGCCGAGCGGGTGGCCGAGCGCGATCGCGCCGCCCTCCGGGTTGACCAGCGCCGGGTCCAGGTCGGGCAGCTCGGCCAGGCAGCCGAGCGTCTGCGCGGCGAAGGCCTCGTTCAGCTCGACCGTGGCCAGGTCGGCGAAGGTCCTGCCGGCCTTGGCGAGGGCGCGCTGGGCGGCCTCGACCGGGCCGAGGCCGAAGTAGCGGGGTTCGAGGGCGCTGGCGGCGCCGGCGGTGATGCGCGCCAGGGGCTCGCGGCCGCCCAGCCCGTCCTCGTCGGTGAGCAGCAGCGCCGCCGCGCCGTCGTTGAGCGGGGAGGAGTTGCCGGCGGTGACCGTGCCCTCCTTGCGGAAGGCCGGCTTGAGCCGGGCGAGCTTGTCGAGGGAGGTGTCCTCGCGGATGCCCTCGTCCCGGGTCACGTCCCCGACGGGGACGATCTCCCGCTCGAAGGACGCTCCGGCCGCCTTCCGGTGGCTGGCCAGGGCGTAGGCGTCCTGCTGCTCGCGGGTGATGCCGTGCTTGTCGGCGATCAGCTCGGCGCCCTCGCCGAGCGGAACCGTGTGCTCGGCGGGCATCCTCGGGTTGACCAGCCGCCAGCCGAGCGTGGTGGAGACCAGCTCGGCGCCGCCCGCGGGGAAGGCCCGGTCGGGCTTGGGCAGCACCCACGGGGCGCGGGTCATCGACTCCACGCCGCCGGCGATCACCGTGGAGGCGTCGCCGAGCGCGATCATCCGGTACGCCTGGACGACCGCCTCCATGCCGGACCCGCACAGCCGGTTCACGGTCGCGCCCGGCGTGGTCACCGGCAGGCCGGCCAGCAGCGCGGCCATGCGGGCGACGTTGCGGTTCTCCTCGCCGGCGCCGTTGGCGTTGCCGAGGATCACCTCGTCGGGGGCCTCGACGCCGTTGCGCTCGGCGACCGCCCTGACCACGTGCGCGGCCAGGTCGTCGGGGCGGACCCCGGCCAGCGCGCCGTTGTGCCTGCCGAACGGGGTGCGGACGGCGTCCACGACGTAGACGGTCTTCATGCCAGGACCTCGGCTTCCGTACGCTCGCGCAGCTCCGCCACGCTCACCCCCGGCGCGGTCTCCACCAGCCGCAGCCCGTCCCCGGTGACGTCGAGCACGCCGAGGTCGGTGATGACGCGGTGGACGCACGCCCTGCCGGTGAGCGGCAGCGAGCACTCCTTGACGATCTTCGGCGAGCCGTCCTTGGCCGTGTGATCCATGATCACGATGACCTTGCGCGCGCCGTGGACGAGGTCCATCGCCCCGCCCATGCCCTTGACCAGCTTGCCGGGCACCATCCAGTTGGCCAGGTCGCCCGCGGCCGACACCTGCATCGCGCCCAGCACCGCCACGTCGATGTGCCCGCCCCTGATCATCCCGAACGACAGCGAGGAGTCGAAGAACGACGCCCCCTCCCGCACGGTCACCGTCTCCTTGCCCGCGTTGATCAGGTCGGGGTCGACCTCGTCCGCCGCCGGGTAGGGGCCGACGCCGAGGACGCCGTTCTCCGAGTGCAGGATCACGTCCACGTCGTCCGGCAGGAACGACGGGATGCGGGTGGGCAGGCCGATGCCCAGGTTGACGTAGTCACCGTCGCGCAGCTCGGCCGCCGCGCGGGCCACCATCTCGTCCCGCGTCCAGCTCATCAGCGAGTCGTCCTCTTCTCGATGCCCTTGTCCGCCGCCTGCTCCGGGGTCAGCACGAGGACGCGCTGGACGAAGACGCCGGGCAGGTGGACCTCGTCGGGGTCCAGCTCGGTCAGCTCCTCCACCTCGGCGACCGTGACGCGCCCGGCCATCGCGGCCAGCGGGTTGAAGTTGCGCGCGGCCTTGTTGAAGACCAGGTTGCCGTGCCGGTCGCCCTTGGCCGCGCGGACCAGCGCGAAGTCCGTCCTGATGCTGTGCTCCAGCACGTACGGGCGGCCGTCGAACTCGCGTACCTCCTTGGGCGGCGAGGCCGCGGCGATCGAGCCGTCCGGGTTGTGGCGCAGCGGCAGGCCGCCCTCGGCCACCGGCGTGCCCACCCCTGCCGGGGTGTAGAAGGCCGGGATGCCGGCGCCGCCCGCGCGCAGCCGCTCGGCCAGGCTGCCCTGCGGGGTCAGCTCGACCTCCAGCTCGCCGCCCAGGTACTGGCGGGCGAACTCCTTGTTGTCGCCGATGTACGAGGCCGTCACGCGCGCGATGCGCCCGGCGGCCAGCAGCACGCCGAGGCCGCCGCCGTCCACGCCGCAGTTGTTCGACACCACGGAGATGCCGGTCACCCCGGTGTCGTAGAGGGCCCGGATCAGCACGTTCGGGATGCCGCTCAGGCCGAACCCGCCGACCGCGAACGACGCGCCGTCCCGTACGCCGGCCAGCGCCTCCTCGGCCGAGGCCACCACCTTGTCTCTCCGCACGACGCTCCATTCACCGGGAGTGTTCGCATAGTGAACTTTTGTCCACTATTATGCTGTCGAGTATCCGTAACGAGAGCGCTCCTGTCAAAGGACCTCCCTCGGCCGAGGAGGCGCGATGGAAGCGGCCGGAACCCTGGAACGCGGCCTGGCCGTGCTGCGCGTGCTGGCGGGCGAGCCGGGCCGGCCCGTGGCCGCGACCGACCTCGTGCGCGCCACCGGGCTGGCCAGGTCCGCGGTGGACCGGGTGCTGGTCACCTTCGCCCACCTCGGCTACGTGCGCACCGGCGAGCGGGAGGTGCTGCTCGCGCCGCGGCTGATGGAGCTGGGCGAGGCCTACCTGTCGGGCTGCGGGCTGCGCGAGGCGCTGTCGCCGCTCGCCGGGCGGCTGGCCGAGGAGCTGGACGAGTCGGTGTCGCTGGCCGTGCCGGACGGGGGAGGGGTGCGCTTCATCGCCCAGTTCACCCGGCGGCGCACCATGTCGGTGGCCTTCCGCGTCGGCGACCTGCTGCCCGCGCGGCGGTGCGCGGCCGGGCTGGCGCTGCTGGACCCGTCCGCGCCGTGGGCCGTGGACGACCAGCTCGTCGAGCCGGGGCTGGTGGCGGTCGCGGTGCCGGTACGGGATCCCGGCGGGACGCCGGTGAGCGCGCTCAGCGTGGTCAGCCACACCAGCCGGCACACCGCCGAGGGGCTGCGCGAGCACGCCCTGCCCCGGCTGCGCGAGACGGTGGCGGAGATGGAGGCCGCCCTGGCCCGCCCGTCCCCCGCGCCGCGCGCGGCCGGCGCCCGGGCGACGGCGGCCGAGGACGCCTCGCTGGCGGCCAAGAAGGAGCTGGGCGCCGGCTACCTGCAGTCGCTGGCGCGCGGCCTGGCCGTCATGACCGCGCTCGGCAGGCCGGGCGGCGCCACCCTCGCCGACGCCTCCAGGGCGACCGGCCAGCCCCGGGCGACCGTCCGCCGCGCCGTCCAGACCCTGGAACGGCTCGGCTACGCCGCCCCCGCCGGCGGCACCCGCTTCGTCCTGCTGCCGAAGGTCCTGGAGCTGGGGTACGCCCACCTGTCCGGGCTGTCCTTCCGCGACGTCGTCCAGCCGCACCTGGCCGACCTCGTGGCCCGGGTGCGCGAGTCGGCCTCGGTCGCCGTGCTGTCCGGCGAGGACATCGTCTACCTGGCCCGCGTACCGACCCGGCGGATCATGAGCGTGGACATCACGGTCGGCACCCGCTTCCCCGCCTACGCCACCTCGATGGGCCGGGTGCTGCTCGCCGACCTGCCGGCGGAGCGGCTGGCCGGGATCGCCGTCAAGCCGCTGTCCCGCCACACCGTCACCACGAACGCCGAGCTGGCCGCCGCCGTGCGCCGGGCCGCCGCCGACGGCTACGCCCTGGTGGACCAGGAGCTGGAGGAGGGGGTGCGGTCGCTGGCGGTGCCCATCCGCGACGGCTCGGGACGGGTGGTGGCCGCCGTCAACGTCGCCACCCACGCCAGCCGCGCCACCCCCGCCGGCCTGGTACGCGACGTCCTGCCCGAGCTGCGGGAGGCCGCCGCCCGGATGGAGGCCGACCTGGCCTTCGTGCACGGCCCCGCCTGGAACGGCTCCCTGCCCGAGCTGGTCCGCCTGGGCCGCTGACCGCCCGGCCCCCTCGCGGGGTCAGCCGCGCTGCCGCCGGTGCCACCGCCCGGCGGTGACGGCCCAGGCCGCGTCCCACTCGCGGTAGCGGCGGCGGTCGAGCAGCCACCGCCCGGCCAGCAGGCCGCCGGAGGCCAGCAACGCCGCCGTCAGCACCACGAAGACCATCATCCCCACCCCGCGGAGCTGGATCTCCAGCGGCTTCTTCGGCGCGGTGGCCGGCCTGCCCTCGGCGTCGATCCAGATCCGCACCCGCGTGCCGCTCGCGGCCAGCGCCGGGGCCACCACCTCGCCCGTGTGCGCCGCGCCCGCCGGGGTCGTCCACCAGGCCCGCGCCCGCGGCGGCTGCGCCGGCACCTCGCTGAACGACGCCCTGGCCGGCGGCGCGTCCTCCAGCAGGGTCGCCGTCACCTGCTGCCGCCCGTCCGGCCCCACCCGGGTCTCGGCCATCCCCGCCCGGTAGGCCGCCTGCCCCGCCAGCACCGCGGGCCAGGCGCTCAGCACCACCAGCAGGATCGCCACCGCCACGAAGGCGGACTCCAAGCGGTCCGAGCGGCGGCGCAGCGGGTTGTCGTCCAGCCGGTACCTGCGCACGAGGGGCATGAGGGATTCGAGGGCAGTCTTCATCGCGCACCTACTTGCTCGAGGACACAGGGGTGCGCCTCACCTGCCCGGAGGAGGAGTGCCGTAAGCCTCACCGCTGGGAGACCTTCGGCTGCGTCCCGCCGGAACTCGGCCGGGCGACCGCTCGTTGTGTCGGCGCAAGCAGTCGATCATCAACAGGGAGAGTAGAGCCGTGGTCTTCAAACGGATGCTGGGCGCGCTCGGCGTCGGCGCGCCTTCGGTGGACACCGTCCTGTCCACGCCGCGCACCCGTCCGGGTGGCACGCTGCGGGGCGAGGTCCGGCTCAAGGGCGGCGACTTCGACGCCGAGATCGAGCACGTCACGCTCGGCCTGGTGGCCCGCGTGGAGATCGAGTACGGCGACTCGGAGGGCGCCGGGGTGAACGAGTTCGCCCGCACGCAGGTCTCCGGGCCGTTCACACTGCGCAAGGGCGAGGACCGCGTGCTCCCCTTCACGATGCCGGTCCCGTGGGAGGCGCCGGTCAGCGAGATCGACGGGCAGCCGCTGCGCGGCATGGTGCTCGGCGTGCGTACCGAGCTGGCCATCGCCAAGGCGGTCGACAAGGGCGACCTCGACCCGTTCGCGGTCGAGCCGCTGCCCTCGCAGCTGCGCATCCTGGAGGGTTTCCTGGACCTCGGCTTCCAGTTCAAGTCCGCCGACCTGGAGTCCGGCCGGCTGATCGGCGTGGACCAGCGGCTGCCGTTCTACCAGGAGATCGAGTTCTACCCGCCGCCGCAGCACCGCGGCCACGTCAACGAGGTCGAGGTGACCTTCGTCGCCACCCCCGACGGGCTGACCGTCGTCCTGGAGGCCGACAAGCGCGCCGGCCGCTACTCCGGTGACGCCATCGACCACTTCACCGTCAGCCACGACGACGCCCTGCGGACGAACTGGTCCGGCGAGATCGAGAGCTGGCTCCAGCGCCTGGCCTCGTACGGCGGCCACCACGGCCCCGGCGTCCTGCACGGCGACCCCTACGGCCACCACTACGACGACCACCACCACGGCCGCCACCACGGGGGCGGCGGCATGGGCCTCGGCGCGGTGGCCGCTGCGGGCGCCATGGGCGTGGCGGGCGGCCTGGTGGCCGGCGAGATCGTCGAGGAGATCTTCGAGGGCGACGACGACGGCGGCGACGAGTGGTGACACCGAGCGGCGACGGCGAGCGGCGGCGGTGCGGTGGCCGCGTGCCGGTGACTGCGTGCCGGTGATGGTGCGCCGGTGATGGTGCGCCGTTGACGGTGCGCCGTTGACCGCGTGCCGGTGACTCGGCGGCGGGCGGTCGCGGGATCATCCCGTGGCCGCCCGCCCGCCCGCTGCCGGCGGCGCCCGACCTACGGGCCGGCGCCCCGGCGGCGCTCCGACGGCACGCCGAGTGCCGCCGGAGCGCCCGCCTCCCGTTGACACGGCACCCCCCACCCCACGAAACTCTCTCGGAACGCCGCAAGGCGCCTACTGTAAACGTTTACAGCTCCCCTCGGAGTGGTCGATGCCCCTGTCCCGCTGGATCGGCGCCGCCGCGCTGGCCGTCCTCACCACGCTCACCCTCCTCGCCCCGCCCGGCGAGACGGGCACGCGCGCGAGCGGCACCCTCACCACCGGCTCGGCGCCCTCGCCGGCCCTCGGCGGGGAGGCCGTCGCCTACACCGCCTACCTCCCCGCCGGCTACGACCGGGGCAGCGCCCGCCACCCCGTCCTCTACCTGCTGCACGGCCGCGGCGACACCATGCAGGCGTGGACCCGCGTCAAGACCACGCTCGACGACCTGATCCGCACCAGGCGCATCCCGCCGGTCATCGCCGTCATGCCCGACGCGCCGTGGAGCGGGCGCGGAAGCTGGTACACCGACTCCCGCTACACCGGCTCCGACCTGCCCGGCCGCAAGGTGGAGACCGCGCTCGCCCGCGACCTGGTGGCGCACGTGGACGCCACCTACCGCACCGCCCCGATCCGCGAGGCCCGCCTGGTCGGCGGCTACTCGATGGGCGGCGCGGGCGCGCTCCGCCTCGCCCTCGCCCACCAGGACGTCTTCAGCGCCGCCGCCGTCCTCAGCCCGGCCGTCTACACCCCGCTGCCGCCCGGCGACTCCTCCGCCCGCGACTACGGCGCCTTCGGCCAGGGCGCGGAGAAGTTCTCCGACGACGTCTACCGCGAGCTCAACTACCCCGCCCTGCTGCCGGAGCTGGACCCCGACCTGCCGGTACGGCTGTTCGTGGCCGTCGGCGACGACGAGTACGCCAACCCCGACCCCGCCGACGCCCGCCACGACCTCGACTTCGAGTCCGCCGCCCTCTACAACGCCGCCCGCCGCTCGCCCGCGATCTCGGCCCAGCTCCGCGTCCTGGACGGCGGCCACGACTGGGCGGTCTGGGCGCCCGCCTTCGAGCAGGCCCTGGCCGAGCTGGGCCCCGGTCTCAGCGTGACGCCGCCGGCCGGCCTGCCCGGCCCGCTGCACGGCAGCTCCGCCACCGACTGGGCCGGCGGCGTCGCCGCCCACGCCGACGGCTCCCTGACGGTCGGCTACGCGGCCGGCGGGCCGGTGGCCGGGCAGCGGCCCGCCGGCCGCCTGGACGCCGTCCTCACCCGTACCGGCGCGAACGGCTGGACCCGCCTGCTCGGCACCGCCGCCGACGAGCGCCTGTACGGGGTCGCGCCGCTGCCCGACGGCGGCGTGCTGGCCGCCGGTTACACCAAGGGCGACCTCGACGGCGAGCACCCGGGCAACGCCGCCGACGACGCGTTCGTGGCCAGGCTCGGCCCGGACGGCGCGGTGCGCTGGATCACCCAGTTCGGCGCGCCGGACGCCGCCGACCGCCTCTACGGCCTGGCCGCCGCGCCCGACGGCGGCGCGTACGTGGCCGGCTACACCAAGGGCGCGCTCGACGGCCCGAACGCCGGTGACAAGGACGCCCTGGTGGCCCGCCTGACCCCGTCCGGCGAGCTGGCCTGGCTGCGCCAGTACGGCGGCCCCGGCGAGGACAAGGCCCACGGCGTGGCCGCCGACGCGACCAGCCTCTACGTCGCGGGCAGCACCACCGCCGCGCTGCCGGGCACGACCGCCCTCGGCGGCCTCGACGGCTGGCTGGCCGCCTTCACCGCCGCCGACGGCGGCCGGGCGTGGGCCACGTCCGCCGGCGGCGCCGGCGACGACCGGCTGAACGCGGTGACCGTCACCACCGGCGGCCTGGCCGTGGCCACGGGCGCGGTCGCCGGTGACGTCCACACGGCGGCCTACACCGCCCGCGGCAAGCGGCGCTGGACGCACACGCTCGCCACGCCCGCCGCCGACGAGGGCGCGGCGGTGGTCCCGCTGCCCGGCGGCGAGGCCGAGGTCGTGGGCTACACACGCGGCCGGGTGGGCGTGCAGGCGGGCGGCGCGGACGTGCTGACCGCCCGCCTCGGCGGCGGGGGCGAGCAGCGGGCCGCCGCCCAGTTCGGCACCGCCAGGGACGACGCCGTGGACCCGTTCGCCGAGACCGACCTGTACGCCGCCGCGACCCCGTCCGGACAGGTCGCGGTCTCCGGCCTCACCTACGGCTCCCCGCGGGGCGGCGCGGCCCCGGGCAACGGGGACGTCTTCCTCGCCACGGTCGCGCCGTCCACGGGCCTGCCCTCCTGACCCGGCACATTCCTCGATCCCGGAGGTGAGCATCCCCTGACCGCCGCAGTCCTCGCCCGCCCCGCGGCCGCCCGCGCATGCTTGGCGGACAACCTGAGCCGGGGGGCGGAGTGGTGGAATGGATGGCGGCCGCGGGCTTGGGGGCCGTGGGGGGAACGATCGTCGAGATCCTCTACGTGTGGAGCTCGCTGACGGCGTGGCAGCAGGCCCGCAGGAAGGCCAGGGAGCGGCGGCGGGCGCGGCTGCCGCGCCTGGACGAGTACCTGGACCCGGTCGCGGACGCCCTGGTCGCCGCCACCCGGCTGGCGCTGGGGGCGGCCGCGGCCCTGCTGTTCAGGGACCAGATCACCGGCACGATGGCGGCGATCGCCGTGGGCGCCTCCGCCCCGGCGCTGCTGCGCCAGGTCGGCACCCTGCGCACGTTGCAGGGGACGCCGCAGGAGGAGCCCGCGGCGTCCGGTGAGTCGCGGGAGGCGGCACGGTGAGGAGTCTGGGCGAGCGCTACTGGCACGCCCTCATCGACACCCGGCCGGTCGTGCCGGTGCCGCCGCTCGACCGCCGGGGCAGCCTGTGGCGGCGCTACTGGGCGTCCCTCCTGGGCCTCCCTCCGGGACCGCCCGCCCCGTCGCCGCCGCGGCGGGGGCTCCTGCCGTTCCTGCGGCTGGGCCTGGTGCCCGTCGCGGTGGCCGGCCTGGCGCTCGCCCTGGGCGTCACCGTGTTCGCCCCGCGGCGCGAACCGGGCGGGGGCGTCGCCGCGAGACCGCCGTCCCCCGCGGTCGAGACCGCCCGGCCGGGCGAGCGGCACGTCGCCCTGACCCGCGTCCTGCGCGTCCCGCGGCGGGGGAGGAGCCTGTGGCGGGTCGTCCCCGACGGCGCGTCGCCCGCCGCCGCCGCGCGGGCGGACTTCGCCGTCTCGGGCTCGCGCGTCCTCGTGGACGGCACCCGCGCCCGCGCGGGCGGGTGCCCGCCCGGCCCGCTCGCCGCGCCCCGCGCCCCGGGGAAGCTCGACCGCCGGGTCGTCCCCGGCCGGCCGCTGTGCCTGCTGACCCACGCCCTCGGCCCGGTGACCGTCGTGTTCGGCGAGCCGTCCGGCGGGCGCGTGAAGCTCACCCTCAGAACGTGACCAGCGGGTCCCCCACGAAGTCGGCGATGAAGTTGACGAAGAAGAACCCGAAGAACAGGAAGTTCAGCACGAGGATGACGTAGTGCCACGGCCGGGGCCGGGCGGGCCTGGGCAGCCTGCTGTTCAGGTACATGAGCAGGAACGGGTAGATCAGCGCGCCCAGGTTGGACATGTTGGCCGACCATTCCACCAGCCCCACCGGCAGCGACTGGAAGATGACGACCGAGATGGCCACCAGCAGCACGATCATGAACGGGTAGTAGAACCGGCGCGGATCGCCCTCGACGAGCGCGCGCAGGCGCGGGCTGGTGGCGTTGGCGGCGTCGGTCGTCACCCGCACCATCGCCTCGAAGATGCCGAGCTGCGTGGAGAACAGGATCAGCACCCCGATCACCAGCGCGAGGTAGAACACCACCCGCCCGTACTCGTCGCCGAGCACCCCCGCCACGAACGTCGGGACGTTCGCCCGCGTCGGCCTCTCGCCCGACAGCGTGACCGCCTGCGCCATGAGGATCGTCGGCAGCAGCATGCCGAGGACGGCGCCGACGAAGAACACCCCCCACATGTCGATCATCAGCAGCCGGTACCAGCGGCGCCACAGTCCCCGGTTGCGCTCGTCGTCGGGGAAGGTGACCCCGCTGGCCAGGACCCGGGTCCGGTCGCCGCGCAGCCCCGAGAGGTAGCCGACGCGGTGGCCCATGCCGTAGCCCTTGTCGCGGTAGTGGCCCATGACGTACCAGTTGAGGCCGGAGGCCAGGGCGGTGAACCCGGCCAGCGCGCCGAGCTGCGTGGCGGTGATCCCGGCGGGCGGCGCGGCCGGGGTGACGAAGCCGCGGATGCCCTCCCACCACTGGCCGAACGGCACCACGAGCAGGTCGACCGCCACCAGCGCGAGCAGGATCGCGCCGACCATCACCCAGTTGGCCAGCTCCAGCGCGCGGCTGATGCGGCGGGCGAAGGCGGTGATGAGGAAGACCAGCACGAGCAGGGCGACGGCCCACCAGCGCGGCTCGGCGTCCGCGGCGGCCGGGGCCACGCCGTGGACCAGCGCGTAGACGCCCTGCCCCGCCGAGGCGGCCCAGCCGCCCGCGATGAACGCGAAGATCACGATGAGCACCGACAGCGGCACCCACAGCGTCCAGCCCGGCGGCACCCGTCCCCAGCCGACCACCGGCGTCTCGCCGGTCGCGAGGACGTAGCGCGAGCACTCCACGTTGTAGAAGGTCTGGAGCAGCGCGGACACCACGATCACCCAGCCGACGCCGACGAAGCCGTACTGGCCGACGTTGAGCGGGCCGAGCAGCCACTCGCCGCTGCCGATCGAGATGCCGAGCGCGATCAGGCTGGGGCCGACGGCGTACTTGACGATCTCCTTGGGCCCGATCCTGGAGACCTTGAAGACCTCTTCGGGCGTGGGCAGGTCGGTGACCTGGAGATCCGGGCGGCTGACTCCGAGCGGGTGTGTCATGGCACTGCCTCCTGCCGTTCAGGGTGATCCCGGGCGGGAGCTGCATCAAGGCCCAAATCGACCGGCCGGAAGCGGGGGGAAAGGATCGGAGGGTTCGCGCGTGGCGTTACACGGCGTTACGGGAGTGACTACGTAGTGTTAATGAGTGTTGTCACTCCGTGACTACAGGGGAGGGATTGTGAAAGGTAACCTCATAGCCGTCGCCGGTCTGCTCGGCGCCGCTGTCGCGATCGTCGGCCTGGCGGGCCCGGCGAACGCCCACACCGTCTGCGACCTCAGCGTCAACGACGACACCCACACACTCGGCATCGACGCCCACGGCGTCTTCGCCGGCCGCCGCGACGCCGAGGCCTGCAAGGACAGGTACAGCTGGCACGACCACCGCGACTGGAACAAGGACGAGGGCTGGGGCAAGGACGAGGACTGGGGCAGGTGGCGTAGCCACGAGCACGGCTCCGGCTGGGGCGGTCCCGGCTGGGGCGGCTCGGACTGGAGCGACTCGGGCCACGGCTGGGGCCGGGAGTCCCGTTACCCGGTGAACCGGATCGGCCGCTTCTAGGCTCTTCTGGACCGGCCCGGTCCCGGGGCCACGCGAGTGCCCCGGGACCTGCTCCGGCTCCCCGGGCGTCACGCCCCCTCCACCTCCTCGGCCCGCGACCGTGCGGGCCTTTCTGCGTGCCCGGACCCCGCGCGCCTGTCCCGTGCCCGGACCCCGCGCCTGTCCCGTGCCCGGACCCCGTGCCAGGGCACGCCGACGGCCCGGCCGCCCTCCTCGGCGACCGGGTGGCGGCGATCCGCGCTCAGCGGTCCACGATCTCGTTCTTGCCGATGACCACGACCCCGCCCCGCGTCAGGGCGAAGCGCGTGCGGTCGTACTCCAGGTCGAACCCGATCCGCGCGCCGTCCGGGATCACGACGTTCTTGTCGATGATCGCCTTGCGCACGATCGCGCCCCGCCCGACCTTGACGTTCTCCATCAGCACGGAGTCCTCCACCAGCGAGTGCGAGTGGAGCACCACCTTGGGCGACAGGATCGAGCGCACGGCCGTGCCGCCGGAGACGATGACGCCGGGCGAGACGAGCGAGTCGAGGGCCCGCCCCACCCGGTCGCCGTCGTTGTGGACGAACTTGGCCGGCGGCAGCGGGTCGTGGCCGGTGAAGATCGGCCACTTGTCGTTGTACAGGTTGAACACCGGGTGCGCCGAGATGAGGTCCATGTGGGCCTCGTAGTAGGCGTCCAGCGTCCCCACGTCACGCCAGTAGCCGCGGTCGCGCTCGTTGGAGCCGGGCACGATGTTGTTCTTGAAGTCGTACACCTCGGCGCCGCCCGACTTGACCAGCATCGGGATGATGTTCCCGCCCAGGTCGTGCTTGCTGGACGGGTCCAGCGCGTCCTCGCGCAGCGCGTCGATCATCGACTGGGTCTTGAACACGTAGTTGCCCATCGAGGCGTACACCTCGTCGGGCGAGTCCGCGAGACCCACCGCGTCCTTCGGCTTCTCCCTGAACGCGACGATCCTGCGCCCCTGGGGGTCGGTCTCGATGACTCCGAACTGGTCGGCCAGCGACAGCGGCTGCCTGATGGCGGCCACGGTCACGTCCGCGCCGGAGTCCTCGTGCTGCTCGACCATCTGCCGCGGGTCCATCCGGTAGATGTGGTCGGCCCCGAACACGATGACGTGCTCGGGCATCTCGTCGTAGATCAGGTTCAGGTTCTGGAACAACGCGTCGGCCGAGCCGGAGAACCACCGGGGCCCGAGCCGCTGCTGCGCGGGGACGGGCGTGACGTAGTTGCCGAGCATCGCCGACAGCCGCCAGGTACGCGAGACGTGCCGGTCGAGGCTGTGGTTCTTGTACTGGGTCAGCACGACGATCTTCAGGAAGCCGCCGTTGGCCAAGTTGGACAGCACGAAATCTATGAGCCGATATATCCCCCCGAACGGCACCGCCGGTTTGGCCCGATCCGCCGTGAGCGGCATGAGCCTCTTGCCCTCTCCACCTGCCAGCACAACCGCAAGCACCCTCCGGGACCTCATGCCCGAGACGCTACCCTCAAATAGCCGTTCTATCGACGAATCCCGGCACGCGAGACTTCCTTTGTGTCCTGATTTGCGGCTGATGGCCGGGTCGGGGTTACCGACCCTGGGCATGTCGATTGTGTTCCCTATGCTCGCGTTGCTCGTAAGGTCTTCTCTATGCGTGTTGATCTGCTCAGCCGGGAGTATCCGCCCGAGGTGTACGGCGGCGCCGGCGTGCACATGGAATACCTGGCCAGGGAGCTGCGCCGGCTGGCCGAGGTGCGGGTGCGCTGCTTCGGCGCGGACCGCGACGAGCCGGGCGTCTCCGCCTACCGGGTGCCGGGCGGGCTGGAGCGGGCCAACGCCGCCCTCCAGGTGCTCGGCGTGGACCTGGAGATGGCCGCCGCCTGCGAGGGCGCGGACGTCGTCCACTCCCACACCTGGTATGCCAACTTCGCCGGGCACGTCGCCAAGATGCTGCACGGCGTCCCGCACGTGATCACCACGCACAGCCTGGAGCCGCTGCGGCCGTGGAAGGCCGAGCAGCTCGGCGGCGGCTACACGATCTCCTCCTGGGCCGAGCGCACCGCCCTGGCCGCCGCCGACGCCGTCATCGCCGTCTCGGCGGGCATGCGCCGCGACGTGCTGGCCGCCTACCCCGAGATCGACCCCGGCCGGGTCACCGTGATCCACAACGGCATCGACACGGCCGAGTACGTCCCCGACCCCGGCACCGCCGTCCTGGAGAAGCACGGCGTGGACCCCGGCCGCCCGTACGTGATCTTCGTCGGCCGCATCACCCGCCAGAAGGGCCTGGTGCACCTGCTGCACGCGGCGCGCTCGTTCGACCCGGACGCCCAGCTCGTGCTCTGCGCGGGCGCGCCCGACACGCCCGAGATCGCCGCCGAGGTGAGCGGGCTGGTCCGCGACCTCGACCGCGACGGCGTCCTCTGGATCCAGGAGATGCTGCCCAAGCCCGAGGTCATCCAGCTCCTGACGCACGCCACGGTGTTCGTGTGCCCGTCGGTCTACGAGCCGATGGGCATCGTCAACCTGGAGGCGATGGCCTGCGAGACGGCCGTGGTGGCCACCGCCACCGGCGGCATCCCCGAGGTGGTGGCCGACGGCGAGACCGGCCTGCTCGTCCCCATCTCCCAGGACCGCGACGGCACCCCGCACGACCCCGACCGCTTCGCCGCCGACCTCGCCGAGCGGGTCAACGCCCTGCTGGGCGACCCGGGACGGGCCAGGGAGATGGGCCTCGCGGGCCGGGCGCGGGCGGTCGAGCACTTCTCCTGGGAACGCATCGCCCACCGCACCCTGGAGCTGTACGCCGGGCTGTGAGCCGCCCTGGAGCCGCGCGCCGGATTGTGAGCCGGGTTGTGAGCCGGGTTGTGAGCCGGGTTGTGAGCCGCCGCCGGCGGGGCCGCGCGGGCCCCGCCGGACCGGGGGTCACCTCGCCCGTTCCAGCACCACCACGGGGATCTCCCGGTCGGTCTTCTGCTGGTACTCGTCGTACTGGGGCCAGGTCGCGGCCATGACCCGCCACATGTCCGACTTCTCCTCCGGGCGGGCCGTGCGGGCCCTGGCCTTGAACTTGTCGCCCTTCACCTGCACCTCGACCTCGGGCTCCGCCTTCAGGTTCTTGTACCACTGCGGGTCGTCGGGCGCGCCCCCGTAGGAGGCCACGACCAGGTAGTCGTCGCCGTAGGGCTGGTAGATCAGCGGCGTGGTGTACGGCCGGCCCGAGCTGCGGCCCTTGGTGGTCAGCAGCAGGACGGTGGTGTTGTTCCAGTCGTGTCCCTCCGCGCCGTCGGTCTCCTGATAGCGCTGGACGTGTTCCTTGCCATAGAGCATGCCCGCGACCTACCCACCACGGGCGCGCCTACATCGCCGCCCGCGGGGTCTGTACGAAGAGTTGGCCACCACCATGATCACCCCACCGCCCGGCCCCGGCTGTACGCCGCCGCGCGCCGGTGAGAGCCTGAGCCCATGACCGATCCGGCCGGGGCGCTGGCCGCCCGCATCGAGCGGTTCGAGCAGGCCGCGGATCCCGAGCTGATCTGGGATCCCGCGGCGCTGGCCGAGGCCGAGCAGGCGATGCGGGCATGCGCCGGCGACCGCTCCGACGCCGCGACCTGGCGGCTGATCGGCATGCTCCACCTCGCCCGTTACCGCCTCGACCCCCGCACCGCCCAGGACGCGGCGGTCGCGGGCGCCTTCTTCGCCGCCGTGGCCGTGCTCGACCCCGGACGGCTGCCGCCCAAGCTGCGCGGCGCCCGCGTACCGCCCGGTGACACGGCCGCCACCTGGACCGGGCTCGTCGAGGAGGTGCTCCGGCACGTGGACCCGGCCGCGTACTGGCACGCCGGGCTGCTCGTGCACGCCCTCGTCCGGCGCGCCGTGGCCCACCTCACCCCCGACGCCGCCGGCCGGCTCGGCGAGCTGCTGCTCCAGCAGGCCATGCGCTCGGCCGACCCGTCCTGGGCGCCCGGCGCGCTGGCCCTGCTCGGCGGCGGCCTGGTGCGGCTGTTCGGCGAGACGGGGGAGCGGGAGCACATCGACGACGCGGTACACGTCCTGCTCAGGGCCGCGCTGGGCGCTCCGGGCGAGAGCGCCTGGCGGGCGGAGCTGGCCGCGGCGCTCGCCCTGGCCGTGCCCGGCGACGAGGAGCTGACCCGGGCGTACCTGGCGGCGGCCGAGTCCGAGCCGGGCACCCGCGACCGCTCCCGGGCGCTGCTCACCCTCGTGGACCTCACCCAGGCCCGCGCCGTCCGCTCCTGGCTGGACGACGACCTTCTCGCCTTCATCCGGGTGGGCCAGTGCGCGCTGGACTTCTGGCACGAGCAGTGGGCGCATCCGGGGGTGCTGGCGCCGTACGCGGCGGGGCTCGTCGAGTGGTACGTGGTGACGGGGGACGAGCGGTCGCTGGAGGCCGGCCGCGAAATGCTCCAGGCCCTCGGCATCCCCGCCTCTCCCGCTTCCACCCCTCCCGCTTCCGTCTCTCCCGCTTCCGCCTCTCCCGCTTCCGCCCTTCCCACTTCCGGCCTCGCCTCCGCCCCCATCGGGCCCGGGCCCGCCGGTCCCGGGCCCGGTGGCCCCGTGCCCGCCGATCCGGCGTCCGGCGGCTCCCTCTCCGCCGGTCACGCCCGGGTCCGCGTCCTCGGCCACCGGCTCGATCCCCGTACCGCCGCCTCCAGCGTCACCGGTGACCTGGCGCGGCGGCTCGGGGCCGATCCGCTCGCCCGGCTCGTGCTGCTCGGCGAGCGCCGCTGGCGCCGCTACGAGACGACCGGCGCGCAGCCCGACCTGGACGTCGCCGTCGCCACCCTGCGCGAGGCCGTCCAGGTGGCCCCGCCCGGCCACCCCGACCGCCCCCGGCTCCTCGCCGACCTGGCCACCGCCCTCCTCGAACACACCCTGGCCACCGGCGGCGACCCCGCCGGGCCCGTCGCCGCCGCCCGCACGGCCCTGGCCGCTCACCCCCACGGCCACCCGGCCCGCCCTGGCGCCCTGTTCCTCCTCGCCCGCGCCCTCCACCTCCACCTCACCCCCGCCGCCACCGGCGAAGCCGTCACCGCCCTGCGCGAGGCCCTCGCCGCCGGCGACCGCCTGGCCTCGCGCCTGGAGGCGTACACGCTCCTGTCCGAGCTGCTGCTCCGGCGCGCCACCCACCCCGAGGACGGGCCCGGCGGCGCCGGCCGCGCGGAGGACCTCGACGGCGCCGTCCTGGCCGCCCGCCAGGCCGTCGAGCTGGCGACGAAGAGCTCCCGCGACCAGCCCTCCGCCCACCGCCTCCTGTCCCGCGCCCTGATCGCCCGCTTCTCCCTCCTCGCCGACCCCCGCGACCTCGGCGAGTGCCTGGCCCTCGCCGGCGACGACGACCCCGACGTGCTGGCCCGGCTGGACGCCCTCCTCGCCGCCCCCGCCGTCCTGCCCATCGACGACCACCTCGCCGGCTCCGCCACCGAACTGGCCTTCCAGACCTCCGACGAGGACCTGGCGCTCAAGCTCCTCCACTACGCCGAACGCCACCACGCGACGACGGCCACCGGCCGGGGCGCGTTCCTGCTCGACGCCGCCCTCCGGCTCACCGCCCTCGGCCGCCACCGCGCCGCCGACGCCGTCCTGGCCCGCGCCGCGACCGCCTTCGACGAGGAGGGCGACCGCATCCGCGCCGCCCGCGCCCTCTCCCTCCAGGGCTTCAACCACGACCGGCTGGACGACCCCGCCGCCGCGGCCGAGGCGTTCGAGCGCGCGGCGGCCGTCCACCGCGCGCTGGGCGACACCCGGGCGGAGGCCGAGCAGCTCGGCCACCTGGGCGACGTCCTCCTGCGCGCGGGGGACCCGGCCGGGGCCATCGAGCAGCGCCTGCGGGCGGTCGCCCTGTGCTCGGGCGCCGGCCTGGCGGCCGAGGAGGCCGCCCACCAGGTACGCGCCGCCGACGCCTACCTGGCCGCCGGCGACCCCGCCGCCGCGCTGGCCTGCGCGGCCCGCGCCCGCGAGCTGTACCTGGCGCTCGGCGAGCCCCGCGAGGCCGCCCTGGTGCTGGTCCCGGCCGCCCGCGCCGCCATCGACCAGGACGACCTCACGGCCGCCGTGGAACGCATCGCCGCCTGCGCCATCGAGCTGGAGGCCGCCGGAGCCTGGGAGGACGCCTGCCGGGCGCTGGACGCCCACGCCGTCCTGCTGGCCGGGCGCGGCCACCGTGCGCAGGCCGCCGCCTGCGAGGCCCGCCTGGTCGAGGTCGTACGGCGCCGGGGCGGGCGGCGCGAGCCCGCCGACGAGTGGTACCGCATCGCGCAGCGCCGCCGCGCCACCGGCGACCCGGCGGGCGCGCGGGCCGCCTTCGAGCTGGCCGAGCACGAGTACCAGGCGATCGGCCACCCCGACGGCTCCGCCTCCGTCCGCTACAACCTGGGCGCCCTCGCCTACGCGGAAGGGGACGCCGGGCGGGCGCTGGAGGAGTTCGGGGCGGCGGCCGGGACCTTCGCCCGGCTGCGCGCCGCCGTACGGGAGGCCACCGCCCTGACCATGCGCGCGGCCTGCCTGACCGCCCTGCGCCGTCCGGACGAGGCGGTCGCGGAGCTGGACCGGGCCCTGGAGCTGGCCGCCGGGGAGGGCGACCCGCACGCCCTCTTCCTCGCCACCCTGCACCGCGCGGTCCTGGACGACCACCTGGGCGACCCGCGCGCCGCCGGCGAGCGCCTGCGCGCCGCCCTCGGTCTGGCCGCCGCCGACCCGCTCAAGGAAGCCGTCGTCCACGCCCGGCTGGCCTTTTTGTCGGCCCGCCTCGGCGACCTGCCCGCCAGGATCGACGCCCTGGAGCAGGCGGTCAACGGCTTCCGCGCCGCCGCCCAGCCCCGGCTGGCCGCGCTCACCGCGCTCAAGCTCGGCTTCGTCCTGGAGGAACGCGGCGAGTACCGCCGCGCCCGCACCACCCTGGAATCCGCCCTGACCGCCCTGACCGCCCTCACCCCCACCTCCGCCCCACCGCCACCCCCCGGCCCCGCCACCCCGTCCGACGCCCGCCCTACCGCCTGGCCCGATGCCCGGCCCGATCCCCGGCCCGATTCCCAGGCCGCCATCCGGCCCGATGCCACGGGGGCGGCGCCGTTCGAGATCGTCGTGGCCCTGGCGCCGTCGGGGGACCTGGAGGCCGGCGTCCTGGCGCGGGTGGCCGCCATGCAGCTCGCCCTCGGCGACCTCACCCGGGGCCGGGCCACCCTGGCGGAGGCCGTCGCCGCCCTCCCCGCCGCCCGCGCCCGCTCGGCGGCGGGCGAGCGTCTGGAGACGTGGCTGCGCCTGGAGGAGGCCGAGGCGGCGGGAGACGTCCCCCTGGCCCGGGCCGTGGCCGAGCAGCTCCTCGCCCAGGCGCCACCCCCGGCGGCCGGCACCGGCTCACCACCCGCCCGGGACGGCGACGGCGACCGCCACGGCGACGGCGACCGCCACGGCGACGGCGACCGCCACGGCGACGGCGACCGCGACGGTTCGGGTGCCCCCGCCCCGCTCCTCCCGCAGGACCGTTCCCACCTTCTCGCCAAGCTGTCCGCCTACTGCCTGTCCCTGGGCGACCCCACCGCCGCCTACAGCCACGCCGCCGAAGGGTACGAGCTGCGCGACGCCAGGGTGGTCGAGCACCTGCGCAACCTGGGTGCCGCCGCCCGCGCCCTCGGCCGTCCCGACGAGGCGATCGGCCATCTCACCCGCGCGGTGCAGCTGGCCCGCGACGACAGCCGCCCGGCCCTCCCCGTGTCCCTGGTCCGGGCCCTGACCGCGCTGGCCCCGGCCCTCGCCGGCCAGGCCCGCTGGACGGACGCCGCCCGCGCCTACGACGAGGGCCTGGCGCTGACCACGGCCCCGGTGTGGCGCGCCCTGCGCCCGCCCCTCCTGTCCGGCCGCGCCGCCCTGCACCTCCAGCTGGGCGAGCTGGACGCCGCCGCCTCGCGCTACCGGGAGGCCATCGCGCTGCGCGAGGAGCGGGAGGAACGAGCCGGCCTGGGCGACGACCACGCCGGCCTCGCCCTCGTCCACCTCCTCCGGGGCGAGAGCGCCGAGGCCCGGCCCCTCCTCGAACGTGCCCTGGCCGTCCACCGCGAGACCGGCGACGACCGGGCGGCCGTCCTGACCCTGCTCGCCCTCGCCGACCTGGAGAACTCCTCCTCCACCCCGGCACCCCCCGCCCCCGCCCCGGAGACGTCCTCTCCTCCGGCGGCGGTCCACCTGCAGGAGGCGCTGGACCTGGCGCGGCGGATCGGGTTCGAGGCCGGGGAGGCGCTCGCGCTGGCCGGGCTCGGAGCACTGGACCTCGCCGCCACCGCCATCGACGCCGCCGCCGCTACTGCCGCCGAGACCACCGCCACCGCCGTCGCCGCAGATCCGGCCCAGGCCCGTGACCGGCTGTCCCGGGCCGTCGAGCTGTTGCGGGCTCTGGGGCACGAGCCGGCGCTGGGGTTCGCCCTCGAACGCCGCGCCGCCGCCGCCGAGCGCACGGGCGACCTGGCCGCCGCCCTCGCCGACGCCGAGCACGCCTGCGACCTCGACCTCGCCGCCGTCCTCGATCCTCGCGACCCCGCCCCTCACCGCACGCCGGCCCCCGGCTTCGGCGGGAGCACGGCCGTGGCCGACCGGGCGGTCTCCCTCGCCGTACGCCTGGGGCACGGCATGGCCGCCTGGGCCCGCGCCGAGCAGGCCAAGGCGTGGACACTGGCCGCGCAGCTCGGCGGCGGCCGCTGGCCCGCGCCGCCCGACGTCCCCGCGGAGCTGCTGGAACGCGAGGAACGCGACCTCCGCGCCGCCCGCGCCCTCGTCTCGGCCGCCGCCCGCACCCGGGATCCGGTCCAGGCGGCCGCGCTCGTCCACCGCGCCCACGCCGTACGGGACGGCCTGGAGACGTTGTGGCGGCACCTGGAGCCCGCCGCCCCCGGTCACGTGGCCGCCCGCCGCGCCGCGCCGCTCGCCAGGCCCGAGCTGGACGCCCTGGTCACGCGTGGCGAGGCGACCGGGCTGCTGGGCTTCCACGTGGGGGAGGGCGGCATCACCGTGCTCGCGCACCGCACCGGATGGTCCGAGCCCCGCGCCTTCCCGTCCGCGGCGGATCCCGGCCTGCTGGCGGACTTCACCGCGACCGTCGACGGCGACCGGCCCGGCCTGCTCGACCTCGCGGCCCGCAGGCGCCGTCTCGACCTGTGGCGCCGCCTGGCCGACCTGCTGCTGGCCGACGCGCTCCAGGCGCTGGGCGACGACCTGGCGATGCTCCATCTCCTCCCGCACCGCGAGCTGCACCGCCTCCCGCTGCACGCCCTCGCCCCCGGCGGGGGGCCTCCGCTGATCGAGCGCTGCCCGGTCACCTACGCCCCGTCGGCCGCCGCCCTGGCGCGCGTGGCCCAGCGCGCCCCGATCCGCGCCGGCGGGCGGTCACTGGTGATGGGCTTCGGTATGGGCACGCGCTCCGGCACGGGCGCAGGCTTCGGCACGGGTACGGGCTCGGACTTCGGCGCGGGCGCGGGTACGGGCTCGGGCTTCGGCGCGGGTACGGGCGCGGGCTTCGGTACGGGCGGAGGCACGGGCTCTGGCGCGGCGGAGGCGGCGGTCGCGGAGGTGGCGGCCCTGCTCGGCGCCGCTCCGCTCACCGGCCGCGCCGCCACCTCGGCCCACCTGGCCGGAAGCTGGGACGTCGTCCACCTGTCCGCCGACGCGGTACCGGACGCGGTGCCGGGCATGGCGTCCGGCATGGTGCCGGGCATGGTGCCGGGCATGGTGTCCGGCACCGCATCCGGCACCGCATCCGGCACCGCATCCGGCGCGGCGTCCGGCACCGCATCCGGCACGGTGCCCGGCGCAGCATCCAGCATGGCGCCCGGCGCAGCGTCCGGCATGGTGTCCGGCACCGCATCCGGCATGGTGTCCGGCGCGGCGTCCGGTGGGCGGGATCCGTTCGCCGCGGGGGTGCGGCTGGCCGACGGCGTGCTGACCGCGCGGCGGATCATGGGCATGCACCTGCGGGCCCGCCTCGTCGTCGTCGCCGGGTGCGAGCGGGGCCCCCGTACCGGTGACGGCGTAGCCGCCCTCGGTCACGCGCTGCTGCACGCCGGCGCCCGCGCCGCGCTCCTCACCCTCTGGCCGCCCGCCGCCGAGATCACCCGGGCGCTCGTGCGCGACTTCCACACCGCGGTCCGTACGGGCACCGCCCCGGCCCAGGCGCTGCGCGATGCCGTGCTGTCGCTGCGCGAGCTGTACGGCCCCGCCGAGCCCGAGCTGTGGGCACCGTACGTGCTGGTCGGCCTGCCCGAGTGACGGGCGGCCGCCCGGAGGTCACAGGTATGACCTGGTGGCTCCCACCAGGTCCGCCGCGCCGTCGCGCGTGCCGACGGGCAGGGCGGAGTCGGGGGTGCGCTCGCGTACGTCATGGTCGCGGATGGCGAACACGGCCGGGGCCACGCCCACGTCGCCGTAACGCCCGGCGACGGCCGCGCCGATCGCCCGCCGCACGTCACCCACCACCTGCCGCACCGTGTGCCCGGCCCCGGCGGCGGCGAGATAGCCCAGCATGCCCGCGTAGCGCAGCTCGCCCTCGCCGCCCGGCCCCGGCCGCGGCCCGGCCGGGGCCGGCTGGTCGAGCCAGAACACCCGCCCGGCGAGGAAGCCCTGGTAGCCGCCGTCGCGGGGGCCCAGCTCGCGCATCGTCTCGGCGAGCAGCTCCCCGAACTCGGCCAGGTCGGCGCCGGGCGGCAGGTCCGTCGTGACGAACAACGGCACGATCAGCGAGTCGAGCATAGGACCCTCCCTCCATGAGGAGGCTCATCGTAGAAGGCGCCACCGACAATTCCCGTGCGCGGCACGCGCGCCGCCCGGCGGGCTTGACCGGCGCCCGGCGGGGGCGGGGGAATGAGGGACCGTTCCTTGACAGGGTGGGGCCGGGGCTAGCGGCGTTCGATCCACTCGTCCTCCAGCACGGAGTGCACGACCGAGTCCCGCCAGCCGTGGGGCGTGTGCACGTGGTGCCGGATGCGGCCCTCCTCGACCATGCCGGCGGTCAGCATCGCGAGCTGGGCGGGCAGGTTGGCGGGGGAGCGGGCGCCCCAGATGCGGTGCAGGCCGAGCTGCTTGAACCCGAACGACAGCAGCAGCCGCACCAGGTCGGTGCCGATGCCGCGGCCCCACTGGTGGGGATGGAGGCCGAAGCCGATCTCGGCGCTGTGCGGGTGTTCGGCCTCGACGCGCAGGCGGGCCACGCCGATGACCTCGCGGTGCTCGGCGTCCACCACGGCCAGGACGTACAGCAGGCGCGGCTCCGCGCGGGCGGCCGCCACGGCCTGCTCGACGAGGTCGGTGACCTCCTGGAGGGAGCGCGGGGCGAAGGGCATGTGCTGGGTCGCCGCCGGGTCGCCGTAGACGGCGTGCAGGGCGGGCACGTCGGCCTCCGTGACGTCGCGGAGGCCGATCCGGTCACCGTTGCACACCACGCGACGCATGCGGAGACGGTAACGCGATTCCCGTGATCTTCACAAGCCCTTGTCAAGTGGCGAGTTGACTACCGTAAGCTCGGGCGACAAGTTCCGCGACCGCGCCGTGGGCGCCGAGCGGCTCGGCGTACCCGGCGTCGATCTGCGCGGCGGCGCGCTCGACGATCCCGGCGGGAGCCTCGTGGCCGATCATGCAGGGGGCGATCGCCAGCCGCTGGGCGCCGGCCGCCCGCAGGCGCTGGGCGGCCACGCCGACGCCCGGCTCGGTGTCGAGGGAGGCGGCGACGACCGGGAGGGTGAGCCGGGAGGCGAGCAGCACCGCGGTGGCCTGCACGGCCCGCACCGCCCGTTCGCCACCGACCGTGCCGAGGATGACGGCGTCCACGGGGCTGGAGACGTTGAGCAGGCGCACCCGGTCGGCGCGGGCCAGGCCGCGCTCGGCCAGCCGGATGTGCAGGGCCTCGGCCAGCAGCGGGTGCGGGCCGAGCGCGTCGGTCACCACGGCGCCGGTGCCGGTGGCCGCCACGGCCTTGCCGATCTCGGCCATGACGACGGGGTCTTCCCAGGTGAGCAGGGGCACCACGACGGCCTCGCGGCCGCCGGGCAGCGTGTCCGCCAGGTCGGTGACGCTCGTCAGCCGCACCTCGATCTGCGGGTTGTCGACGCGGACGACGGCCGCGATCTCCTCCGCCACGCCGGCGGTCTCGCCGGGGGTGGCGAGCACGAGTACGGGGGCGTCCGGCGGCAGGGACGTGGGGACAGGACGGCGGTGGCGGCCGCCGCCCGGCCGGGGGGAACGTTCACGTACAGGCAGGCTCACAGGCGCGCAGTTTATGCCTATTCCCTGACCGTTGTTCTGGGAATAGATGGCGATTGCGTCACAACACTCCGGCAGTGATCGGGATCACATCGTGATCATCCGGACATCCGTCCGGCACCGCCGGGTCAGCGTGCCGGCACGACCACCGACTGCGGGTTGCCGGGGGCGTACACCGTGATGCCCTGCGGCAGCGACCTCAGCTTCTCGATCTCGGCGCAGGCGGGGCATCTGTCGTAGCCGTCCTGGCGGGCCCGGTTCGCCTCCGCCTCCGCCCTGGCCTGCTCCACCTTGGCCCGGGCCTCCGACACGGCGGCCGAGGCGGCCAGCGAGCGGTCCACCGCCTTCTGCACCTCCGCGGGCAGCGTCACCTTCACCAGCGTGAACCGCGGCCCGGTCAGGAACTCGCCGCCCAGCGCGGCCGGCAGGTCGCGGGCCAGGGAGGCGTTGACCGCGTCCTGCACCCTGGAGATGGTGGCGTTGCCGTCACCCGCCTTCAGCGCCGCGTTCTGCAGCAGCGAGCAGGACGGCACCAGCTCGGCGCAGCGCATCGCGCCGATCTGGCCGCGCAGCGCGTTGTCCACCACCGGCCGGACCGCCTGCCCGAAGAAGGCCGACCAGCCCTCCTCGCCGTCCCACGGGTAGAGCGAGCGGTCGTCCTGGGCGCGGAAGGTGCGGGTGCCGTACCTGTCGTCGAAGCGCTTGAGTGTGTCATGGTCGAGGTTGAGCGTGAAGTACAGGGTGCCCTCGATGCCCAGGCTCACCCCGTCGCTGCTGGGCACGGTCACCACGTCCACGCCCAGCGTCGTGGCGCGCCTGGCGTCGGCGGTGATGGTGTAGAAGCGCTGCTGCGCCGGATACACGATCCTCATGTCGATGACCCTCCTGGGTGCGCGGGCGGCGGTGGCAGCCGCCGCCCGCGGTTTCGCGGCGGCGAGAACGGCTCATGCGAACGGCTTAGGCGAACGGCCCCACCTGGCCCGGGATCCCGTGGCCGGGGCCCGGCGCGGGCTCGGGCTCGGCGGCGAGGTCGAGGTCGCGGGTCTCCGGCGCGATGACCAGGCCCACGGCGGTGACCGCCAGGGCGGCGACCACGTACAGGGAGACCGCGACCGTGCTCCGGTACGTCTCGAACAGTTGCAACGCGATGATCGGCGCCAGCGCGCCGCCCACGATCCCGGCCACCTGGTAACCCATGGACGCCCCGCTGTAGCGCAGCCGGGTGCTGAACAGCTCGGCGATGAAGGCCGCCTGCGGCCCGTACATGGCGGCGTGGGTCACCAGCGCGACCACGGCGGCCAGCGCGATCAGCGGGAACGACCTCGTGTCCAGCAGCGGGAAGAACGCGAACACCCACGCCGCCGCCGCCACGACGCCCGCGGCGTACACCGGCCGCCGCCCCACCCGGTCCGACAGCGCGCCGAACAGCGGGATCAGCGCGAGCTGCAGCGCCGAGCCGATGAGCACGGCGTTCAGCGCGTACGAGCGCGGCAGGCCGAGCTGCCCGGTGAGGTAGACGATGATGTACGCGGTGAAGGTGTAGAACGCCACGTCCACCCCGATGCGCGCGGTGAAGGCCGACAGCAGCGCGCGCGGGTGCGTGCGCAGCACCTCCACCAGCGGCATCCGCGCCTTGGCCCCGTGCTGCTCGACCTCGGCGAACAGCGGCGACTCGCTGATCCTCAGCCGCACCCACAGGCCCACGAACACCAGCACCCCCGACAGCAGGAACGGCACCCGCCATCCCCACGCCAGGAACGCCGCGTCCGACTGGACGAAGGACAGCAGCGTCAGCAGGCCGGTGGCCAGCACGTACCCGGCCGGCACGCCGACCTGCGGCCAGCTCGCGTTGAAGCCGCGCCGCCGCCCGTCGCCGTGCTCCAGCGACATGATCACCGCGCCGCCCCACTCGCCGCCCAGCCCGAGCCCCTGGACGAACCGCAGCAGTGCCAGCAGGACCGGCGCGGCCACGCCCACGCTCGCGTACCCGGGCAGCACGCCGATGAGGAACGTCGAGACGCCCATCACCAGCAACGTCACCACCAGCACGGTCTTGCGTCCGGCCCGGTCGCCGAAGTGGCCGAACACCACCCCGCCGAGCGGCCGGGCCACGAACGCCACCGCGTTGGTGGTCAGCGAGGCCAGCGTCGCGGTGAACGGGTCGAGGGAGGGGAAGAACAGCTTCGGGAACACCAGGGTCGCGGCCGTGGTGTAGAGGAAGAAGTCGTACCACTCCAGGGAGGTACCGATGAGGCCGGCGAGGATCACCCGCCGGGTCTGCTGTGGGGAGCCTGCCATCCGACGCTCCTTGTCCTCGGAGAGGGGGTGATATCAACGTAAGGATCGTTGAACAATTCGACAAGAGTTTTGCTCCATGATTCGCTGACGAATGTGGATGACTTCGTCGCCGATCTCTCCCAGGACCGGCCGCGCCTGGGGCGCAGCAGCACGGCCGAGCGCGTGGCCGACATCCTGCGCGAGCGCATCAGCGAGGGTTTCTTCCGGCCCGGTCAGCGGCTGTCGGAGGAGGCCATCTCCGAGGCGCTGACCGTCTCGCGCAACACGCTGCGCGAGGCGTTCCGGCTGCTCGGCCACGAGCGGCTGCTGGACCACCAGCTCAACCGCGGCGTGTTCGTCCGCCTCCCGTCCGCCGAGGACGTCCTCGACCTCTACCGCGTGCGGCGCGTCCTGGAGGGCGCGGCCGTGCGCCGGCCGCCGACGCCGGACGCCCTCGCGGTGATCAGGGAGGCCGTGCGCGAGGCCGAGCAGGCCGCCGCCGGGGACGACTGGCAGCGCGTCGGCACCGCCAACATCCGCTTCCACCAGGCCCTCGTCTCGCTCAACGGCAGCCCGAGGATCGACGAGCTGATGCGCCAGCTCCTGGCCGAGCTGCGCCTCGTCTTCCACGTCATGGACAACCCGCGTGCCTTCCACGAGCCGTTCGTCGAGCGCAACCGGGTGCTGCTCGGGCTCGTCGAGTCCGGCCGTGCTGACGAGGCCGCCGCCTATCTCGACGCCTATCTCGACCACGCGGAGAAACTGCTCGTCCACGCCTACGAGCCGAACCGCTAACGTGGGCGCATGGACCGGATCTTCACCCTCGACGAGGCTCGCGCCCTGCTGCCTGAGATCATCGACGACGTGGGGCTGGTGATCGCCGCCCGCGCCGACCTGGCCGAGATCGCCCACGACCGGCAGGCCCTCGGCTCCTCCGAGCTCGGCGGCATCCCCGAGATCAAGGGGCTGGAGGCCCGCATCGAGGAGGTCCTGAGCGGGTGGACCGAGCGGGGGGTGGAGGTGAAGGGCGTCGCGCCCGTCCTGGTGGACTTCCCGTCGGTGCTGAACGGGGTGTCGGTGCGGCTGTGCTGGATCGAGGGGGAGCGCGAGCTCGCCTGGTACCACCGCACCGAGCTCGGCTTCGCCGGCCGCCGCCCCCTCTGACTCCCCCCGCCGTCCCGGCGGTGCGCGCGGGGGCGGGGGACGCGGACGGGGCGAGGCGTGGGCGGGTGTGGGCGGGCGGGCTTACCCTGCAAGCGTGGAGGCTCACTCGACCAAGGCGATGGCCGTGCGGGCCGTCGACCTCTGCGTGGCGCTGCTGCACGAGCAGCCGTCGATCGAGTCGGTGTCGCGGGTCCTGCGCGCCCACGGCGAGGCCGGGGACCTCGGCCTCGGCGAGGCGGACGTCGCCGCGATGCGGGCGGCGGCGGCCCGCCTGCGCGAGGTGCTGGCCGCCCCCGACGCCGACCGGGCGGCCGCGCTGCTCAACCGGCTCCTCGCCGACGCCGCCGGGGCGCCCAGGCTGACCGACCACGGCGGCACGACGAGCTGGCACGTGCACGTGGACAGCACCGACGACGCGCCGTGGGCCGAGTGGTACCTGGCGTCGTCGGCCATGGCGCTGGCCGTGCTGCTGGCCGACTACCAGCGGGTGCCGGGAGGGTTGTGCGCGTCGCCGAGCTGCCGCCGGCCGTACCTGGACTTCGGCGGGGGCAGCCCGCGCCGCTACTGCAGCGCCCGGTGCGCCACCCGCGAGCGCGTGGCCGCCCACCGCTCCCGCGCCGCCTCCGGCGTCCCCACCTGACCACCTGACACCGCCACGAGCCGGGGCCGCTCAGGGGGCCGGTCAGGGGGCCGGTCAGGGGGCCGGTGCGGGGCTGGGGCGGCGGGAGCCCAGGGCGAGGACGGCCACCGCGACCGCCTGCGCCGCCGCGCCCGCCAGCAGCGCCACGGTGACCGAGTGCGCCGCCAGCGGGCCGGCCACGGCCGAGCCGAGGGCGAACGAGGTGATCTTCAGGCTCGCCCCGGTCGTGAACACCTGGGCGCGCAGCCGGTCGGGCGCCTCGCGGTGCCGTACCGAGAACAGGGCGGTCAGCTGCGGCCCCTCGCCCAGCCCCACCAGCACCGCCGCCGCCACGGCGAGCCAGAACGTCCCGGACACGGCCGCCAGCGCCGTCCCCGCGCACATCGCCGCCGTCCCCCACGCCAGCGCCGCGTCCCACCACCGGGGCGCGCGCTCCCTCCTGGCGGCCAGCACGTTCGCGACGAGCCCGCCCCCGGCGACGACGGCGAGCAGCAGCGCCCCGTGCCCGCTCGCGCCGGTCAGCCGGACGCCGAGCACCGGCGCGGCCACCACCACCATCGCCATCCCCGCGCACGACACCATCGACCCGGCCGTGGCCCGCCGCAGCGCCGGGTTGCCGACGATGACGGCGAACCCGGCCCGCAGCTCCGCGCCGATCCCCGCGCCGGCGGGCCGCGGCCCGTCCCCCGTCCGGGCCGGCGGGAGGGTCCAGGCGACGGGGAGGGCGGCGGCCAGCAGGGCGGCGCAGACGAGGACGCCGGTCCTGGAGCCGACGCCGGCGGCGGCGATCAGGCCGGCCAGCGCGGGCCCGGCGAGCCCGGCCACGTTGTACGTCATCGCGTCGAGCGCGTTGGCCCGCTCCAGCCGGGCGGGCCCGGCGACGGCCGGGAGCTGGGCCGTCCAGCCGCCGGTGAACGCCGGGCCGAGCACGCCGGCGGCCACCGCCACCGCGACCAGGGCGGCGTCCGGCAGCCGTCCCAGCCCGGACACGATGACCAGCAGCCCGCCCGCGTAGCCGGCCACGCACCAGCCCAGCAGCAGCCCGGGGCGCCGCGCCCGGTCCAGCAGCACGCCGAGCAGCGGCCCTCCGACGGCGGCGGTGACCGTCAGCCCGGCCAGCAGCCAGGACGCCACCACCGGCGACCCGGTCACCGCCAGCCCGGCGATCAGCAACGCGGGCCCGGACATCTCGTTCGCGGTCCGGGCGGCGACCGCCCCCGCCATGTAACGCGATAACACATTTGGGACGTTACAGCGGATCACGGGCGGGTGTTAAGGGGATAAAGGGCGGGAAAGTCGTGAAGGGAGAACGAACCACGGGCGCGGCCCGGCCTGTGCGGACTGCGTACCGCGCAGGCCGGACCCCGCCCGCCGGCGCCTGCGCACGATCGGCCGAGGCGTGTCTATGGGGCGGCGGGCGGGGACTGGGCGAATCCGTGCAGGACGGCGTCGGCGAGTGACCGGGCCTGTCGCGCGGGCGAGAACAGGGCGGGGCAGGCCAGCCAGGTGGCGGCGGTGCCGTTGACCGCGTTGATGATCGCGAGCGCCGCGGTGTCCGCCGTGACGCCCGGGCGGAGCTCGGCCTCGGTCAGCAGCCGCACCATCTGCCGCCGCCAGCTCTCCATGACGGCCTGCTTGTCGCGCAGGCCGCGTTCCAGCTCGGCCACGCCCTCGGCGCTGCGCATCGACAGCGCGAACACTTCCCGGAACGTCGCATCCTCCTCCAGTGCCGTGAAGAACGCGACGAGGAAGTCGGTGAGGCGCCGGAGAGGTGGTTCCGGGCCCTCGAGCTTGTTCCAGACGGGCGTCGCGGCCTCGGCCCACAGCTCGCTGATCGCCGCGAGGCAGAGCGCCGCCTTGTCCGTGAAGTGGTGGTAGAGCGCGCCGCGGGTGACTCCTGCCCGTGCGGCGATCCCGGCGAGGGTGGCCGCCGCGTAACCGAGCTCGGCGAACTCCGCGAGTGCCGCGACCAGCAGGGCACGGCGGGTGGCCGCCGCTTCCTCCGCAGTCCTTCGCATGACGAACATTCTCACATACGTGCCGGCATGTATGCTTCACCAAAGATACGTACGTGAATGTATGTAAGGGAGTCCGCCATGCTGCTGTTCCGCGACGTCAAGGTGTTCGACGGCGAGAGGACCCTTCCGCCCACGCACGTCACCGTCGCCGAAGGGCTCATCGCCGCGGTCGGAGAGGCGGAGGCGCCCGGAGCGGTCGTCGTCGAAGGGCGCGGGGCCACCCTGATGCCCGGCCTCATCGACGCGCACGCGCACGCCTTCCCCGGCGATCTGGAACAGGCCGCGGCATTCGGGGTCACGACCGTGCTCGACATGATGGCCGACCCCGTCCAGGCCGCCGGGCTCCGTGTCGCGGCCACGGCCGCCCCCGCGCTGGCGGACCTGCGTACCGCGGGCACCGCTGCCACGATTCCCGGCGGATACGGCTGGTACCTCGTCGAGATGGGCCTCCTGCCGCCCTTCCCCACGCTCACCGCCCCCGAGCAGGCCGACGCCTTCGTGGCCGAGCGGCTGGCCGAAGGGTCCGACTACCTGAAGATCCTGCTCGACGACGGCTCGACCGTAGGCGCGCCGACCCCGGCGATGCCCGACGAGACACTCCACGCGCTGGTCGCCGCCGCCCATGACAGGGACAGGCTGACGGTCGCCCATGCGCTGACCGCGGAGTCCGCCCGGCTGGCGGTCGCCGCGGGTGTCGACGTGCTCGGCCACCTGTTCGTCGACGAGCCGGCCCCGGAGCTGGCTCATGAGCTGGCGGCAAGGGGGACCGTGGTCATCCCCACGCTCGCCGCGCTCGGCGAGCTGTTCGGCAGGCCGCAAGGCCGGCGACTGGCCGCGGACCCCCGGGTCGCGCCCTACCTGGGCGAAGGGGCGCGGCACATGCTCACCATGGGACCCGTGCCGCTCGGCGAAGGCGCACGCCACGACTTCGACGTGGCCCCCCGTACGCTGGCAGAGCTGCGCGACGCCGGCGTCACCGTGCTGGCCGGTTCCGACGCCTCCAACATCGGAACCGCCCACGGCGCGACCCTGCACCATGAACTGCGCCGGCTCGTGGCCGCGGGCTTGACGCCCCGGGAGGCCCTGACCGCCGCCACGGCGGCCCCCGCCCGCTGCTTCGGCCTCGCCGACAGGGGCAGAATCGCGCCCGGACTCCGTGCCGACCTGGTGCTCGTCGACGGCGATCCCACAGCCGACATCGACCACACCCTCGACATCCTCGGCGTCTGGCGGGGCGGGCAGCGCATAGCGCGCGAGCGCCGGCTCGGGGACGAAGGCCCGCTCACCGGCTGAGGGCGGACGGCCTGGGTCACCGCGAGACGCAGGACGTGCCCGAACACTATCGAAAACGTGTTTGAAGCGCGGCGTAGGATCGGAGTATGAAGGTCGCCTTCCAAGCATCCCTGCTGGGCCTCGGCGAGGAGCTGGGGCTCGGGCCGCTCGGCGCGTCCGTGCGCCGCACGCACCTCGCCCACGGCGCCTGGATCGACCTGCGGCCGGGCTGGCTCTCCGGCGCCGACACGCTGTTCGAGCACCTGGCCCACACGGTGCCGTGGCAGGCCGGGCGGCGGCGCATGTACGACCGGCTCGTGGACGTCCCCCGGCTGCAGAAGTTCTACGACGAGGACGAGCCGCTGCCGCACCCGATCCTCGACGAGGCCCGGCGCGCGCTCGACGCCCACTACGGCGAGGAGCTGGGCGAGCCGTTCCGCACCGCGGGCCTGTGCTTCTACCGCGACGGGCGCGACAGCGTGGCCTGGCACGGCGACACGGCCGGGCGGGGCGGCACCGAGGACACCATGGTCGCCATCGTCTCGGTCGGCGACCCGCGCCCGCTCCTGCTGCGGCCCCGGGGCGGCGGGCCGTCGATCCGGCGGGAGCTGGGGCACGGCGACCTCATCGTGATGGGCGGTAGCTGCCAGCGCACCTGGGAGCACGCCGTTCCCAAGAGCGCCCGGCCGGCGGGGCCGCGGATCAGCGTCCAGTTCCGCCCGCGCGACGTCCGCTGACGCCCCGGCGCCCGCTGCTGACGCCCCGCCGCCCGTTGCTGACACCCCGGCGCCCGCCGTGGGTTCCCGGGCGGCGGCCGGTCGTCAGGCGAGGCGGAGGCGGGCGACGCGGCCCTGCTCGCCGGCGGCCCAGCAGGCGCCGTCGCGCGCGCACGCCACCGTGTCGAACGAGCCGGCGTCGAACGTCCGCCACGTCCGCCCGCCCGTCCACGTCACGTCGCTCCCGCTCGGCCCCACGGCCACCGCCGCGGCCGGCGCGTACGGCAGCCACGCCACCCCCGACCGGTACGCCGGCGGCGGCACGGCGGCGGCCCGCCAGGTGGCCCCGCCGTCCCCGGTGATCGCCGCGGCGCTGGGCGACGGCTGCCCGGGCCGGTAGTCGCCGCCGACCGCCAGGCCCCGGTGCCGGTCGCGGAAGGCGAGCCCGAACACTCCCCGGGCCGGGTCCCCGGCAGGGACGGGCGTGTCGGCGACGGTCCAGGTGCGCCCGCGGTCGCGCGAGTGGAACACCCGGGCCCGCTCGCCCCCGCCGCCGGCCAGCCACGCGTCCCGGCCGCCGGCGGTGACCAGGCACTGCCCGCTCGCCGCGAACCCGGCCTCGCCCGGCAGCGCCTCCGGCATCCCGTCCGCGGGCAGCACCCGCCAGCTCCGGCCGCCGTCGTCGGTGGCCAGGACGCGGAACCTGCCGTCCACCGGGTCGCTCATGGCCAGCCCGTGCCGGGTGTCGAAGAAGGCCAGGCAGTCGTAGAAGGCCCGCGGCTCGTCGTTCCTGAACGTCTCGGCCCAGGTGCGCCCGCCGTCCTCGGTCCGGTAGACGCGCGAGTCGGTGCCCTCGCCGATGGACAGCGCCACGGCCCGGCGCGCGTCGAACGCCTCGATGTCGCGGAACTGCAGCGCGTCCGTGCTGGGCGGGGAGACGTCCTGCCAGGTGCGCCCGCCGTCCACCGTCCGCAGCACGGTGCCCTCCGAGCCGGAGACCCAGGCGACGTCCCGGCTGACGGGGGAGAGCCCGCGCAGGCGCGCGCCCACCCCGGTCTGCTTGAGGTCCCAGCCGAGCCGGGGCCCGTCGTCCCCGGCCCGGGCGGAGGCGGGGACGGGGGCCGCCGCGAGCACGGCGGCCGCTGACAGCACGCTCACCACGATGCGAAGCCTCATGCCGGGCAAACTAGACCAAAGGGATCATCCCGTCCACGGGGTCCCGGCCGGCGCCGGAGGCCGTGTCAGGCCGCCGCGCGGTCCGTCCCCCACGCCAGCAGGGACTCCGCCGTCGAGAACCGCCTGCTGGAGACGGACTCGCCGAGGATCACGCCCACCAGCACGCGCCCGTCCTCCCGGCCGGCGAAGGCGAGGCAGTACCCGGCGGCGCGGGTGAACCCCGTCTTCACCCCGATCGCGCCCGGCGTCCCGAGCAGCCGGTTGGTGTTGCGCCAGGTGTAGGCGCCGTGCTCGTCGCCGGCGGCCAGGCTGTGGGAGCGGGCGCCGGCGGCCTGCGCGATCAGCGGGACGCGCAGCGCGGCGGCGGCCAGGACGGCCTGGTCGCGGGCCGTGGAGTAGCCGTCGCCCTCCGGGGTGGGCAGGCCGTCGGCGTTGACGTAGAGGGTGTCGTTCATGCCCAGCTCACGGGCGGTGGCGTTCATCCTGGCGACGAAGCCGTCCACGCCGGGCCCGTACGTGCGGGCCAGGGCGTGCGCGGCGTCGGCCCCCGAGGGCAGCATGAGGCCGTAGAGCAGCTCGCCCACGGTCAGGCGGTCGCCGGACCGCAGGCCGGCGGTGGTGCCGCCGCCGTCCTCGGCGTACGCCACGTCCGCGTCGGAGATCTCGACCACGTCCGTCGGCCTGGCGAGCTTCAGCGCCACGTACGCGGTCATCGTCTTGGTGAGGCTGGCGACGGGCATGCGCTCGCCGCCGTCGTCGTCGAGGAGCGCCTTGCCGGTGGAGGCGTCGAGCAGGTACGCCGCCCGCCCGTGCACCACGGGGGTGTCCAGGGCGGCGGCGGGAGCGGTGATCGGGGCCGGCGCGTCCGCGTACGCGGGCGCCGCGAGCCCCGTGGCCAGGGCCAGGGCGCCGGCCACGGCGGCCAGGCGGGCTTTCCGGTTACGCATTACCCCAGGTTGCCGCCCGTTTTGGTGTGGATTCTCCAAAAAATGCGGCAAGTCGCCCGGAAAGGCCGACACCGTCGGCGATGCCGGGCGGGTAGATCTTTCAGCGGCCGGTCCAGAAGTCGTCGTCCACCCGCTCGCCCTGGAGGAGCTGGGAGAACAGGTCCTCCCACAGCGGCATCACCAGCTCCGGCGCGTACGCCCGCGCCGTCCTGGCCGCCGCGCGCCCCATCCGCTGCCGCAGCCGCCGGTCGGCGATCAGCCGCCCGAGCCCGGCCGCCAGCGCGTCCACGTCGCGCGGCGGCACGAGCAGGCCGTCCACGCCGTCGGTCAGCACGTCCCCCGGGCCGGTCGGGCAGTCGAAGGCGACCACCGGCAGCGCGTGCGCCATGGCCTCGATCATCACCATCGGCAGGCCCTCGAAGCGCGAGCTCAGCGCGTACACGGAGGCGTCGGCCAGCTCCCGTTCGAGCCGGTCGGTACGCCCCGGCAGCGACACGTGCCCGCCGAGCCCGAGCCGCTCGACGAGCCCGGTGAGCTGCCCCCGGCGCGGCCCGGTGCCGAAGACGCGCAGCCGCCACTCCGGGTGCTCGGTCACCACCTGCGCGAACGCCTCGATCAGCAGGTCGAACCCCTTCTGCGGCACCAGCCGCCCGGCCGCGACCACGACCGGGTTCACCTGCCGGGACGGCTCCTGGTCCACCCTGTGGACGGCGTTCGGGATCCGCACCACGGGCGTGCCCGGCACCAGCCGCCGGTACTCCAGCAGGTTGGCGCGGGTCGGCACGGTGATCGCGTCGAACCGGGGGTAGTGCCGGGCGATCTCCCCCCGGATGGTCTCGGGGTAGGCCGACAGGTTCATGTGCTCCTGGGCGACCCGGACGACGCCCGGCGGCGTGCGGCGGGCGGAGATCAGGCTCAGCGCGGGCCGCGTGGTGACCAGGACGCCGTCGCGCAGCCCGGCGCAGTACCGCATGACCGCCCACTCCACGCGCTCGGTGAAGTAGTCGGCCGCGAACTCCCCGCGCGGCACCATCCTGCCGCGCACCCGTCGCCACGCCCTGCGCGCCACCGAGTCCGGCCGCCGGCCGCCGCGCTGGTCCACCAGCGTGCTGAGCGTGACGCGCGGGTCCAGCCCGAACCGCGGCTCGTCCCGCCGCCGCACCACGCTGACCAGCTCGACCTCGTGCCCGGCCGCGGCCATCGCGTTCGCCTGGTTGACGACCGTGCGGATGGTCCCGCCCATGCCGTACGCGTGCAGCATGAGATAGCGGATCTTCACGTCACGGACCCTCGGCCTGCCGGTTCATGCCACGGCACGCTACCGCCCGTACCTGGCAGTTCCCTGGCAACGTCCCGCGCCCCCGGTGGACCGGCGTGGAACCCCGTGGAACGCCTCATGGGCGGGTGCCGCAGGAGCACCCGCCGATGAGGAAGAGGAGTCCGCCTTGTTCGGAATCGAAGGAAAGCACCGTCTGGCCCGGGCGCTCGGCGGCGGCGCGGCGCTGGCCCTGGCCTCGGCCGCGCTGTTCACGCAGCCCGCCGCGGCGAAGCCCTGCTACGGCGACTGCCAGCCGGGGCTGGTCCGCGGCTCCGGCGACCTCAGGTACGACGCCCCGGTGGGCCTCGACGACCAGATCACGGTCACCGCCGCCAACGGGTTCTACGTGCTCACCGACCCCGCCGCCACGATCACCGCGGGCACCGGCTGCGCCCTGGTGACCCCGCACCAGGCCCGCTGCCCGATCGGGCCGTCCCCGCGGATCCGCATCCGCGGCCTGGACGGCGACGACGTCATCACCAACGCCACCTCCTTCCCCGCCGAGCTGAACGGCGACCCGGGCGACGACCGCCTGACCGGCGGCACCGGCGGCGACGAGCTGATCGGCGGGGCCGGCGCCGACCTCGTGCAGGGCGGCGCGGGCGACGACACCGCCGGCTACTCGGGCCCGCCGGTCGGCACCGGCGTCACCGCCGACCTGGACGGCGCCACCGGCGACGACGGCAGCGCCGAGGACGGGCCCGCGGGCGCCAGGGACACCATCGCCGGCGACGTGGAGAACCTGGTGGGCACCAGATTCGACGACGTGCTCACCGGCAACGCGGGCCCGAACGTCATCGACGGCACCGGCGGCCACGACCGGATCAAGGGCCTGGCCGGTGACGACCGGCTCACCGCCAGGGGCGGCGGCACCCTGGACGGCGGCGCGAACGCCGACCACTGCACCTCCGACATCCGGCTCGCGCCGGAGCCGGTCGACACCTTCGTCGGCTGCGAGACCACCGAAGTGATCAACTTCTAGGGCGCGGCGCCACCGGCCCGGCCGTCACTGCCCGGCCAGGCCGGTGTGCGCGACGCCGCGCACGATCTGCCGCTGGAACAACACGAACACCACGAGCAGCGGCAGCCCGGCCAGCACCAGCGAGGCCATGATCTGCGCGTACCGCAGGCCGAAGGTGCCCTGCACGACGTTGGCCAGGCCCACCGGCAGCGTCATCGTGTTGGGGTCGGTGGAGACCAGGAACGGCCACAGGAAGTTGTTCCACGTGGTGATGAAGGTGAAGATCGACACCGCCGCGAGCACCGGCCGCGACAGCGGCAGCACGATGGTGAAGAACACCCGCCAGCGCCCCGCCCCGTCCACGAACGCGGCCTGCTCCAGCTCCGGCGGCACGTCCTGGAAGAACTTGAACAGCACGTACACGATGAGCGGCGCGGCCACCTGCGGCAGGATGATCGCCCACCAGGTGTCCACCAGGCCGAGCGCGACCATCTCGGCGAACAGCGGCGCCATCAGCACCTGCGGCGGCACCATGATCCCGGCCAGGATCACCGCCAGCAGCGCCCGCCGGCCGCGGAAGTGCGTGCGGGCGAACCCGTAGGCGGCCATCGCCGACAGCAGCACGGTCAGGAAAGTGACCAGCACCGCCGTGACCGTCGAGTTGATCGCCCACTTGACGATGCCGCCGGTGCCGAGGACCAGCCGGTAGGCGTCGAGCGTGAGCGTGCTGCCGAACCACTCCAGCGGGATCTTGGTGGTCTCGGTCTCGGGCTTGAGCGAGGTGGCCACCGCCCAGGCCACGGGCGCCAGCCAGATGGCCGCCAGCACCAGCGCCACCAGCAGCAGCACGAGCTGGCCGGGGCGGAACCGCTTGGTCATGAGGAGCCCTCCGCGCGCTTGCGGAACAGCCGCAGCTGTGCCAGGGAGACGACGACGATGATGGCGAACAGGATGTACGACACGGCCGAGGCGTAGCCGACGCGATAGCCGGTGAAGCCGACGTCGTAGGCGTACTCGATGATGGGCCGGGTGCTGTCCTGGGGGCCGCCGCCGGTCATCAGGTAGATCTGGTCGAAGACCTTCAGCGAGGCCAGCAACTGCAGCACCACGATGAGCGCCGTGGTGCGGCCCAGCAGGGGCAGCGTGATCGAGCGCAGCCGGTTCCAGGCGTTGGCCCCGTCGATGGCGGCGGCCTCGTACAGGTGCTGCGGGATCGACTGGAGCGCGGCCAGGTAGAGCAGGAAGTTGAAGCCGACCGTCCACCAGACCGTGGTCAGCACCACCGACCACATGGCCGTGGACGGGTCGCCCAGCCACAGCACGTCGATGCCGAGCGTGCCGTTGATCAGGCCGTAGCTCGGCGGGTAGATCATCTGGAGCCACAGCAGCGACACCACGGCCGACGGCAGCAGGAACGGCCCGAAGAACGACAGCCGCCACAACCACTGCACGAACCGCAGGTGGTGCACCAGCAGCGCGAAGGCGAGCCCGAGCAGCACCAGCGGCACCGTGCTGAGCGCGGTGAAGACCAGCGTGTTCCACAACGAGCGCCACATGCGCGGGTCGCCGAACGCCTCGGCGTAGTTGGCGAAGCCGACGAAGGCGTCGTTGGTGCCCGCGATGTTGACGCTGGACAGGCTCATCCGCAGGCCCAGCACCACAGGCCAGACCAGGAAGGCCAGGTAGACCGCCAGGAAGGGCGCGACGAACAGCAGGCCGTGCTGCGTCCAGGCGCGCCTGACCTTGACCTCGGCGGCGGGCGGGGCGGCCGCGGGGGCCGCGACGGTGGTCGCCATCAGCGCTCCTGCCTGGGGAAGGGGTTCGGGGCGGCCAGCAGCCTGGCCAGCGACGCCTTGGCCGCGGCCAGGCCGTCCTCGGGCGAGCGCTGCCCGCTGATGACCGGGGAGAACGCCTCGCCGAACTCGATCCACAACCGCGAGGCCGAGCCGGTGAACCACACCTGCGGGTCGAGCGCGACCTCGGTGACGACCGAGCGGTACTCCGACTGCGGGTGCAGCGCGAGGTAGTCGGGCTGGTCGAGGGTCGGCAGGTACGCCGGGACGTGCCCGGCCACGGCCCAGTCGGCGCTGTTCTTGACCAGGTAGGCGATGAAGCGGTACACGGCCCGCTCCACCTCGGGGTCGCGGTCGCGCTGGTGCGGCAGCACGAAGGCATGGCAGTCGGCCTGCGCCGAGGCGCCGCCGAAGACGCTGGGGAAGCGGGCCATGCTGAAGGGCGTCTTGCGCTCCTTGAGCCCGGTGACCTCCCAGTCGCCGTTCCACAGGAACGCCGCCTCGCCGTTGGTGAAGTTCGCGACCGAGGCGCCGTAGTCGGTGCGCCAGTCGCACAGCCCCTCCGAGCCGAGGCGGGCCATCAGGCGCAGCGCGGCCAGGGCCTTGTCGTCGTCGATGGTGATCCTGGTGCCGTCCGGCGACAGCAGGGTGCCGCCGCTCTGCGGGTAGAGCGACCACCACACCCGCCAGGGGCCGACCGTGCCGAGGCCGAGCGCGTCGAAGGCGAGCGGCGGCTTGCCGCCCATTGCGTCCTTGGCCTTGCGCAGCATGGCCAGCAGCTCGTCCTCGCCTTTGGTGGGCAGCAGCTTGCCGTCGGAGCCGAGCAGGCCGGCCTTGGCGCACAGGTCGGTGTTGTAGTACTGGACCATGGGGTGGGCGTCGAGCGGGATCGCGTACAGCACGCCGTCGAGGTGGGCGCGCTCCCAGATCGGCGGCGAGAAGTCGGAGCCGCGCAGCCCCGCCTCCTCCATCAGCTTGACGTCGATCGGGTCGAGGATGGCGCCCGCGCCGATGCCGGCCAGCCGGGCCAGGTGGAAGGTGGCCAGGTCGGGGGAGCGCCCGCCGGAGCCGGCCATGGCGATCTTCGTGTAGTACGGCTCGCCCCAGGCGAGCACGTTCTCCTCGACGTAGATGTCCGGGGCGGTCCTGGCGAACGCCTGGACCATCTGGTTCATGATGATGCCGTCGCTGGCACCGAGGAAGTGCCAGTACTGGACGTGGGTCCGGGACGAGCCGAGCCCCACGGGGAGGGCGCAGCCTGCGGCGGCCGCTCCGGCGAGCGCCAGGCTGCCGCCGAGGAGGGTCCGGCGGGAGACGTGAGGGGGACCTTGCACGGTGGCCTCTTCCTTCACCGAGCTGTCGTTCGGCCAGATTCTCGCGGTCGGATTTCTCGCGGTGGGAGGGAGGGATCGAGCCAGTAAGGAAGGAGCCCCGGCGCGCGGTGCGCGGCGAGGCGTGGCGAACGGGTTATCCGAGTGTTAGCGGTAACACGGAGCGTGTCAAGGCCCAGGGAGCAACCGCTTCCCGCGCTCCCCGCCGCGTCCCCGTCCCTCTTGACCGCGTCCGCTGATAGCGCTATCAATCAGTCTCACGACGTCACGCTCACACCACAGGAGCCGCCTTCGTGCACCAGGCCGAACCCACGATCGGCCCGCCTTGCGCGTGGCCCCGACATCCGGCACGACCCGATGACAGTCCTGCCGCCCCCGGCCTCCTGGAACGTGATCAGGCTCGGCTGAGCCCCGGCGCGGCGCCGGTGCTCTCGCGCACGACCAGCTCCGGCTCCACCATGCGCCGGGCCTCGGGCTCGGCGCCGGCCATCCGGTCCAGCAACATGTGGAAGGCGTGCCGGCCGACCTCGCCGAAGTCCTGCCGGACGGTGGTCAGCGGCGGCCAGAAGTACGCGGCCTCGGGAAGGTCGTCGAACCCGGCCACGCTGACGTCCTCGGGCACCCGGCGCCCCGCCTCGCGCAGCGCCCGCAGCACCCCGAGCGCCATCTGGTCGTTGGCCACGAACACCGCGGTGACCTCGGGGTCGGCGGCCAGGCGGCGGCCGAGCTGGTAGCCGGAGCGCGAGCTCCAGTCGCCGCGCAGCACCTCCGGCACCGGCCGGCCGGCGGCCTCCAGCACCTCGCGCCAGCCCGCGATGCGGTCGTTGGCGTCGAGCCAGTCGGCCGGGCCGGCCACGTGCCGGACGGTCTCGTGGCCGAGGCTGAGCAGGTGGCGGGTGGCCCGGACCGCGCCGGCCCGCTGGTCGACCTTGGCCACCGGCACGGGGATGTCGTCACCGGCGTCCACCGCCACCACCGGCATCTCCGGCGGCAGGTGGCGCAGCCCGTCGGCGGCCGACTCGTGCGGCGCCACGATGATCACACCGTCCACGGCCTGGGCGCGCAGCCGCTCCACGCCCTCCCGGATGGAGGTGCGGTCGAGCGAGCTGAGGCTGGCGATGCTGACGTTGTAGCCGGCGTGCCGGGCGGCCTGCTCGACGCTGTAGAGCGTGGAGGCCGGGCCGTAGAGCGTGGTGTCGATGCTCACCACGCCGAGCACGCCGGAGCGGCCGGTCACGAGCTGGCGGGCCGCGTGGTTGGGCCGGTAGTCGAGCTCCTTGACGGCGGCCAGCACCCGCGCCCTGGTCTCGGCCCGGACGCGCTCGGGCGCGTTGAGCACCCTGGAGACCGTCATCGTGGAGACCCCTGCGAGGACGGCGACGTCCATGAGCACCGCAGGTCTGCCCGTCCTGGATTTCACCGCGGCTCACCCCCTTGCCGGTAACGCTAACAGGCGCAAGGGGTAAGCGCGCGCGATCACATACGGGAGTCACGATCAGGACAGGAAGGGTTGCCCGCCGCCTGTTTCCCGGTCGATGCAACAGTTCGCCGGGCGAGTCCATCTGGGACATGACATGGACGACGAAAGGCGAAGGCAGTTGGAAGCAGACCCCCGGTTCGCCGGGTTCGTCGCCGAGCGCGGCGACGCGCTGTTGCGTTACGGCTATGTCCTGGCCGGGAACCCGCACGACGCCGCCGACCTGGTGCAGGAGGCGCTGCTGAAGCTCCGCGCGTCCTGGTCCCGGCTGCGCGCCAAGGACAACCCCGAGAGCTACGTACGGACCACCATGGCCAGGCTGCACGTCGCCGCCTGGCGGTTGCGCCGGCGCGAGCTGCTCACCTGGGACCCGCCGGAGCGCGGGCACCACGACGCGCTGTCCGGCGAGGAGGAGCGGGCGATGTGGGACGCGCTGGCCGGGCTGCCGCGAAGACAGCGGGTGGTGCTGGTGCTGCGCTACTACGAGGGGCTGAGCGACGAGGAGATCGCGGCCGCGCTGAGGATCTCGCGCGGCACCGTGCGGAGCCAGGCGTCCCGGGCGCTCGGCAAGCTGCGGGCCGCGATGAGCGAGGACATCGAGGAAGGCGTCATGGGGGATCACGGGAGGCGGCGGTGAACGGTTTCGAGGAACGGCTGCGCAGCACGCTGGGGAACGCGGCCGAGGGGGCGCCCAGGCTCGCCGCCTCGGCGGCGGACCGGCTGGAGAGCGGCTACCGGCGGCGCAGGCACCGCTCCCGGGCGCTGGTCGCGGCCGCGGCCGTCGTGGTGGTGACCGGCGGGGTGATCGGCGGGGTGATCGGCCTCCTGCGCGGACCGGGCGGGGACGGCCCGGGGCCCGCCACCGGCCCGTCGGCGGTGCCGTCCGCGATGATCAGCACCCCGGCCGAGCCCGTGGAGAAGGTCTGGCCGCGGGCGGTCAGGACGATGCCCGCCGAGGACTCCGCGGGCCGGGAGCTGCGCCCCGTGGCCCTGGACGGCGACGGGACCCTGCTGGTGGTCGCCCGGGGCAGGGCGGAGGGCGGCTCCGCCGACGAGGTCCTCTACCGGTACGACCTCGACCAGGCGGTGCTGCGCGAGGTCGCCGACCTGCCCCGGCCGAAGAGGAAGAGCGAGGGGCCCGCCGAAGGGTTCGGCATGGGCGACGGCGTGGTGGCGTGGTGGACCTCCGCGAAGAAGTCCGTCCGCCTCTGGACCGCGCCGCTGACCGGCGGCCAGGCCAGGCAGGTGGCCGCGTACGAGACCGGCGGCGACATGATCGACAGCCTGGCCGTGGCGAAGGGCTCGATCGTGTTCTCCGTGCAGGGGGGCGGGGTGTTCGGCGTCCCCGTCGCCGGGGGACAGGTGCGGCCGGTCGAGCACGGCGACGGGCTGCACCTGCTGACCTGGCCGTGGGCGGGCTCGCCCGGAAGCTGGTCGCCGAAGGACGGCGCGCCCTTCACCCACCTGGTCAACCTGGAGACCGGCCAGGCCGACGACGCCGCCCCGGCCCGCGAGGGCGAGCAGCTGCTCGCCTGCGGCGTGCGGTCCTGCCTGGTGACGACGTCCGGCGGCGCCAGGGCCTTCACCCGCCAGCGGGACGGCTCGGAGCAGCAGGAGGTGCCGACCGGCTTCCAGATCCCCGAGCCGCCCGGCCAGAGCCGCTTCTACGTCAGGACGCTGCACAGCCAGGGCCCCGGCCTCGGCCTGTACGACCTGAAGACCGGCACCCTGGCGGACCTGGGCATCGGGGAGGAGGCCGCCCAGGGCGAGGTCCCGGTCGCCGACCGCACCGGCCGGTTCATGACGTACCGCACCAAGAACGGCAGATACGTGATCGACCTGTCCAGAATCCCCTGATCATGATCACCCAGAGGCACCCACGGCGCACCGCGGCTCGCGAGGTCGCGCAGCAGGGTCAAGAAGGACGCCGGAACGCCGGTCACGGTCGCTGGGGCTGCGGCTTGGCCTCTCAACGACTCAGCCTCGTCCGGTGATGGGGCCTAAGTCATTCGGTACGTGAACTCCAGGCTGCCGGGCACGGATGGGTCACATGCCGGTTGGGGCAACAGGTCGGCGGCTCCGGCCAGCCGGTGTTGCAGGGGAATCACGTCCCGGTCCGGCCGGTGCGGCGCGTACGCACCCGCCATCCACTCCCCGGCCTTGTCCACGTCCTCGAACGTCTCGGCGATCCTCGACCGTGGCTTGATCAGCCAATCTCCGGTCCGCATCGGCGGCAGAGGGGAGGTGGTGAAGCCAGGGGAGGCGGGACGTCGCCCGGCCTCGTGCTTGAGCTCCTGGCCGTTGCCGGCCCAGAGGTAGGCGTGCCAGTGCATGCGTCCCCGTACAGTCGAAGGAGACGGCTCCCTGCCT